>JAEUPB010000018.1 GCA_016789955.1 Rubrivivax sp.
GGGCAACGACTTCTATCACGAGATGTCGGACTCCAAGGTCGTGGTGCAGGAGGACCTGAGCCAGTCGAAGGTGGCGATGGTCTACGGCCAGATGAACGAGCCGCCGGGCAACCGCCTGCGCGTGGCGCTGACGGGCCTGACGATCGCCGAGTCGTTCCGCGACGAGGGCCGCGACGTGCTGTTCTTCGTCGACAACATCTACCGCTACACGCTCGCCGGCACGGAAGTGTCCGCGCTGCTGGGCCGCATGCCCTCCGCGGTGGGCTACCAGCCGACGCTGGCCGAGGAGATGGGCCGGCTGCAAGAGCGCATCACGTCGACCAAGGTCGGCTCGATCACGTCGATCCAGGCCGTGTACGTGCCCGCCGACGACCTGACCGACCCGTCGCCCGCCACCACCTTCGCCCACCTGGACGCCACCGTCGTGCTGTCGCGCGACATCGCCGCGCTGGGCATCTACCCCGCCGTGGATCCGCTGGACTCCACCAGCCGCCAGGTCGACCCGAACGTGGTGGGCGAGGAGCACTACTCCACGACACGCGCCGTGCAGGCCACGCTGCAGCGCTACAAGGAACTGCGCGACATCATCGCGATCCTGGGCATGGACGAACTGTCGCCCGAGGACAAGCTGGCCGTGGCCCGCGCGCGCAAGATCCAGCGCTTCCTGTCGCAGCCGTTCCACGTCGCCGAGGTGTTCACCGGCAGCCCGGGCAAGTACGTGCCGCTGAAGGAGACGATCCGCGGCTTCAAGATGATCGTCGGCGGCGAGTGCGACCACCTGCCCGAGCAGGCGTTCTACATGGTCGGCACCATCGACGACGTGTTCGAAAAAGCCAAGAAGATCCAGTAAGGAGCCTTCGCCATGGCCACCATCCACGTCGACGTCGTCTCCGCCGAGGAAAGCATCTTCTCGGGCGAGGCCAAGTTCGTCGCTCTGCCGGGCGAGAACGGCGAGCTGGGCATCCTGCCGCGCCACACGCCGCTGATCACGCGCATCAAGCCCGGCGCGGTCCGCATCGAGCGGGCCGACAACGGCGAGGAGGAGTTCGTCTTCGTCGCCGGCGGCATCCTCGAGGTGCAGCCCGGCACGGTGACCGTGCTGGCCGACACCGCGATCCGCGGCCATGACCTCGACGAGGCCAAGGCCAGCGAGGCCAAGAAGGCGGCAGAGGAGGCGATGCGCAACGCCAAGAGCGACATCGACCTCGCCAAGGCGCAGAGCGAGTTCGCCGCGATGGCCGCGCAGATCGCCGCCATCCAGAAGCTGCGCAAGAAGTAGCGCGAGCGGCTCGCGCGCCTCGATTGCTGCGGGGCCATTTGCGCTGACCGCAGCCTGCGCCTAGAGTCGGCGTCATCCCTGGCGTGCGGCCCCTGCCGCGCGCCGCAGCCGCAGGAGTCACCATGGACAACGTCAACGTCACCCGCGACCAGCTCGTCGCGGACGCCAAGGTCGTGCTCGACGACGTCGAATCGCTGCTGCGCCAGGCTGCCGCTGCGTCCGGACAGCAGGCGCAGGAGCTGCGCGAGCGCGCCTCCGACACGCTGCGCACCGCCCGCGAGAAGCTGCAGGACGCGCAGATCGCCGTGGCAGCGAATGCGCGCGCCGCCGCCCACGCCACCGACGACTGGGTGCACGAGCACCCGTGGAGCGCCGTCGGCATCGGCGCCGGCGTAGGTTTCCTGCTCGGCCTGCTGGTCGCTCGCCGCTAGCGCCCGCGGGCGTCGGCGTGTCGACGTTCGCCGCGCTGCGGCGCCTCGTCGGGTCGGCGTGGAGCCTGGCGCTCACGCGGGCAGAGTTCGCCTCGGTCGAGCTGTCGCTGGCCCGTGCGCAGCTGCTGCGCTGGATCGCGCTGACGCTGCTGTCGGCTTTGCTGGCCTTGCTCGCGCTGCTGGCGCTGTCGGCACTGGTCGTGATGGTGCTTTGGGAGCGCCTCGGCGTGGGCAGCGTCGGGTTGCTGGTGGTCGTCTACGCCGCGGCGGCGCTGCTCGTGTGGCGCCGTGTGCAGCGCGAGCTGGGCGACGCGCCACCGCTGCTGGCCGGCACCTTCGCCGAGTTGCGGCAGGACCGCGACGCGCTGTGGGCCGAGCCGGTCGATCGCGGCGGGGAGGCCGGACGATGAGCCACGACCCGGTCGCGCTGCGCCTGGAGATGCTGCGCCTGCGCGGCCAGGCCGATCGAGCCGAGGTGCTCGCGGCGGTGGCCGACGTGCGGCTCGGCGTCGCGCCGATCGTCCGCGCCGTGCGTGTCGTGCAGGGCGCATCGACGCGCAGCGGCCTGATGTCGGCTCTGTCCGCTCGCCCGGCGTGGGTGTGGACGGCCGCGCTGCTGGCCACGCGAGCGCTGCGGCGGCACCCGCGCCTCGTGCTGGCTGCCGCAGGCGGCGGCCTCGTGCTGAGCTGGCTCGCTCGCGGGCGCCGCGCATCCGACGACTCCGACGCTCCCCAGCCGCATGGACACCCCGACGATCCGCCGCCAGACCCTCGGTGAACTGCTGCGGCGCAGTGCGGCGCGCCACCCCGACAAGCTCGCGATCGCTTGCGGCGAGGTGCGCTGGAGCTACCGCGAGCTCGACGCCCTGTGCAACCGCCTGGCCGCCGGCCTCGCGCGAGAGGGCGTCGGCAAGGGCGACCGCATCGCGATGCTGGCGCGCAACTCGCATGCCTACGCCGCGATGCGGTTCGCGCTGGCGCGGCTGGGCGCCGTGCTCGTGCCGATCAACTTCATGCTCAAGGCCGACGAGGCGGCGTACATCCTGCGCCATGCCGGCGCGCGCATGCTCGCCACCGACAGCGGCCTGGCGGACCTCGCGATGGCCGCCACGCGTCTGGACACGCGGGTCGAGCAGCTGCTGTGGATGCCGTCGGAGGAACCCTCGCAGCCCGTTGCCGGCATGCTGCGCTTCGACATGCTGGCGGATTGCAGCGATGCGCCGCCGGAGGTCGAGCTGAGCGGTGGCGACCTGCTGCAGATCGTCTACACCAGCGGCACCGAGTCCAGCCCCAAGGGCGCGATGCTCACGCACGACGCGGTGCTGTGGCAGTACGTGAGCTGCGTGGTCGATGCGGCCATCGCCGGAAACGACCTCGCGCTGCACGCGCTGCCGCTGTACCACTGCGCGCAGCTCGACGTGTTCTTCGGCCCGGCGATCTACGTCGGCTCGACCAACGTCATCACCGCGAAGCCGGTGCCCGAGAACCTGCTGCCGCTCATCGAGCGCCACCGCATCACGTCGTTCTTCGCGCCGCCCACGGTGTGGATCTCGCTGCTGCGTTCGCCCCTCTTCGACCGCACCGACCTGTCGTCGCTGCGCAAGGGCTACTACGGAGCGTCGATCATGCCGGTGGAGGTGATGAAGGAGATCCTGCGCCGCCTGCCGGCGCTGCGGCTGTGGAACCTCTACGGGCAGACCGAGATCGCGCCGCTGGCCACCATGCTCGGCCCCGACGACCAGCTGCGCAAGCCCGGCTCGTGCGGCCGCGCGGTGCTCAACGTCGAGACCCGCGTCGTCGACGATGCGATGCGCGACGTCGCCCCGGGGCAGGTCGGCGAGATCGTGCACCGCAGCCCGCAGCTGCTGCTGGGCTACTTCCACGACGACGTGCGCACCGCCGCGGCCTTCGAGGGCGGCTGGTTCCACTCCGGCGACCTCGCCACGATCGACGACGAAGGGTTCATCACCGTCGTCGATCGCAAGAAGGACATGATCAAGACCGGTGGCGAGAACGTCGCCAGCCGCGAGGTCGAGGAGGCGATCTACCGCCTCGACGGCATCAGCGAGGTGGCCGTGATCGGGTTGCCGCACCCCCGCTGGGTGGAGGCCGTGGTGGCAGTGGTGGTGCCCAAGGCCGGCGCGGCGCTCGACGAGGCGACCGTGCTCGCGCACTGCCAGCAGCAGCTCGCCTCGTTCAAGGCGCCCAAGCGCGTCGTGTTCGCCGACGCGCTGCCGAAGAACCCCAGCGGCAAGCTGCTCAAGCGCGAGCTGCGCGAGGCGCACCGCTCGCTGTTCCCTCCGGCCTGAGCGGCTGCCGGCTGCGCCGCCCGCCCCACAGCACGCGCGCCACGATGCCCGGCGCGAACAGGCCGGACGGCGGCGCCACGAGGTGCACCACGCGCAGGAAGGCGCCGGCCACGCGCGCATCGTGCCGCGCGGCGCGGGTCAGCCGCGCGACGTAGGCATTCACGAATCGCACCGGCAACGGCCGGGGGCCGGGCACGCCGGGCAAGGCGAGGTCGCTGCCCACCGCGAGCTGCCAGGGCACCGCCACCACCTGCGCTGCAGCCCTGAAGTAGCGGCGGTGCAGGCCGTCGAGGCCGTGGCGGTGCGTCAGCGCGTCGCGCAGTGCCAGCGCCTCGCAGGCTGCCACCGTCATGCCCTGCCCGTAGACCGGGTTGAAGCTGGCGACGGCGTCGCCCATCACGAGGAATCCGGCGGGGAATGCGGCGAGCCGCTCGTAGTGGCGCCACTGGCTGTGCGGGAAGCCGTAGCGGATCACCGGCCCGATCGGCTCGCCCTCCTCGACCAGGCGCAGGATCTCCGGTGTGCCCAGCCGCCTCGCGTAGTCGAGCAGGCCCGCGGGCGTGGCCGGTGGCTGGTCGCCCGCATAGCCGCCCAGACCGACGACCCAGCGCGGTGCCTCGCCGGCTGTCGCCGGCTCCTGCGCCAACAGCACGCCCGGCCGCGGCAATTCGGGGGTGGCGCTGCAGATCACGGCGGCCTTGTCCAGGCCGCCGCAGCCCGCGGCGTGCGCGCCGTCGCGCACGTAGTAGCGGCTCGCGTAGACGATGCCCACCGCCACCTGCTCCTCGTGCGGCGCGGCGCAGCCCCAGGCGCGCAGCCACGTCGGCGTGCGCGACCCGCGCCCGCTGCAGTCGACCACCAGATCGGCGCCCACGGTCTGCGGCGGCGCGCCTTCTCCGGCGTCGCGACGGAGGTAGCGCACGCCGGTCACGCGGTGGCGGGCGGCGTCGTGCACCGGTTCGACCGCGTCGGTCTCGTCGAGCAGTTGCACACCGGGCCGTGAGAGCACGCGGCGGCGGACCTCGGCCTCGATCGCCAGTCGGCTGACGGCCAAGCCCGGCTGGCCGCTGTGCCGCACGGCCAGCCGGTGGCCGCCGGCATCGAAGGCGACCTCGGTGCCGAGGTCACCCAGCATCGCGCCCTGCGCCACCAGCGAGTCGGTGAACCCGGGGAACAGCGACTCCAGCACCTCGCGTCCGCGCGCCAGCAGGCCGTGGGGATGCACTGCCTGCGGCGTACCCTTGCGCGGCGCCGCACCCCGCGGCAGCGCGTCGCGTTCGATCAGCCAGACCTCGCGGAATCGGTCCGACAGGATGCGTGCGGCCAGCAGCCCGGCCATGCTGGCTCCGAGGATCACGGCACGGTGGCCGAGGGGGTGCGACATGGGCGCCTCGCAGTGGTGACGCAGCCTCGTCCGGCTGCAGGATCACATACGCAGCCGGCGGCCCGGTGGTTTCACGGTCAAGGGGGCCGGGCTATAACCGCGCATGGGCAAAGACGCGAAGAAGAAGTCCGGCAGTGCCGGCGGCTCTGGGTCCGGGCGCCGGCTCGGCAAGTCCGAGTACCTCGAGAAGCTCTCCGAGCTGGAGCTCGAGTTGAACGAGCTGGCGCGCTGGCTGCAGCACACCGGCAAGCGCCTGCTGGTCCTCATCGAAGGCCGCGATACGGCGGGCAAGGGCGGCGTGATCAACGCGATCTCGTCCACGCTGAACCCGCGCCAGTGCCGCACCGTGGCGCTCGCCAAGCCCAGCGAGCGCGAGCGCACGCAGTGGTACTTCCAGCGCTACGTCGAGCACCTGCCGGCCGCCGGCGAGATCGTGCTGTTCGACCGCAGCTGGTACAACCGCGCCGGCGTCGAGCGCGTGATGGGCTTCTGCACCGAGGCCGAGGCCAAGGCCTTCCTCGAGCAGGTGCCGGTGTTCGAGCGGCTCCTGGTCGACGACGGCCTGATGCTGCTGAAGTACTGGCTCACCGTCGACCAGGCGCAGCAGGAAGAGCGCTTTGCCGAACGCCTGGCCGATCCGCTCAAGCGCTGGAAGCTGAGCCCGATCGACCTGAAGTCGCGCGAGAAGTACGCCGACTACACCGCGGCGCGCGAGAAGATGCTCGCCGCCACGCACACCAAGCGGGCACCGTGGACGCTGGTGGACTTCAACGACCAGCGCGCCGGCCGGCTGAAGCTGATCCGCCACCTGCTCGACAGCGTGCCCGATCGCGCGGTGCCGGAGACACCGGTCGAGTTCCCTCCGCTGGGGCATGCGCCGCTGGTCGAGCGCTACAAGGCCAAGCCCCGGCCGATCTGACGCCCCGCGACACACATCGCCGCCTTCCCTGACGCGACCAGCCCCCATGGAAATCACCCTCGACAAGCGCTACCCGGTCGACTCGGGCCTCGAGCACGCCTGGACGGTGCTGAGCGACGTGCGCGCCGTGGCCGCCTGCATGCCCGGCGCTCAGATCACCGAGCAGGTCGACGCCACGCACTACAAGGGCACGGTGCGCACGCGGGTCGGCCCGGCGACGATGAACTTCGGCGGCGAGATCGAGGTGCTGGCGCTGGACGGAGCCACACGCAGCCTGGAGATGCTCGGCAAGGGCGCCGACAAGGCGGGCTCCTCGGCATCGATGAAGCTGGCCGCGCGTGTCGAGGCCGCCGAGGCGGGCGGGGGCTGCGTCCTCGCCGGCACGGCCACGATGTCGGTGAGCGGCAAGCTGGCGCAGTTCGGGGCGCGGCTCATCGTGCCGGTGTCCGATGCGATGCTGGCGCAGTTCGCCGACAACTTCCGCGCCGCGGCCGCCGCCGCGCAGGCCGCCGCGACGGCACCGGCGCCGCGCGGCGACGAGGGCACGGTGGGCCTGCAGGTGATGGCCGGCGAGGCGCCCGGCAGCGTGGCCGGTGACCCTGCGTCGCCCGGCGCGCACGCGGCACCTGCCGCACGGATCGCGCCGCCGCCGGTGCCCGCACCGCGTCCGGCTCCGGCACCGGCGAAGGAACTCAACGCGCTGGGCCTGCTGTGGACCGTGCTCAAGAACTGGCTGGCCGGGCTCTTCGGAAGGAAGCGCACATGAACAGCGTCGACGTCGAAGTCATCCGCACCGCGATCGACTGGATGGATCGCGGCCACCGCGTCGTGATGGGCACGGTGGTGCGCACCTGGGGCTCGTCGCCGCGGCCGCCGGGCTCGCTCATGATCATCCGCGACGACGGCCAGGTGGCCGGCTCGGTCTCCGGCGGCTGCATCGAGGATGACCTCGTCGACCGCGTCCGCCGCGGCGACCTCGCGTTGCGGCTGCCTGCCACCACGCGCTACGGCGACGGCGCCCAGGAGTCGCAGCGCTTCGGGCTGCCCTGCGGCGGCACGGTGCAGGTGGTGCTGGAGCCGCTGTCGGCGGCGTCGCGGCTGCGTGAACTGCTGGCGGCGATGGACGAGCACCGCGTGGTGCGCCGGCGGCTGGTGATGGCCTCGGGGCTGGTGTCGCTGGAGCCGGCCGGCGAGGCCGACACGGTCTCGTTCGACGACGCCGCGCTGGTCACCGTGCACGGGCCGCGGCTGCGGCTGCTGATCATCGGTGCCGGGCAGCTCTCGCGTTACCTTGCCGCGATGGCGGTGATGCTCGACTACCGCGTCACGGTGTGCGACCCGCGCGAGGAGTACCACGAGGGGTGGTCGGCGATGGAAGGCGTCACGCTGTCGCGCGAGATGCCCGACGATCTCGTGCTCGCGATGCACCTCGACGCCCGCAGCGCCGTGGTCGCGGTGACGCACGACCCCAAGCTCGACGATCTCGCCCTGATGGAGGCGCTGAAGACGCCGGCCTTCTACGTCGGCGCGCTGGGTTCGCGGCGCAACAACGACACGCGGCGCCTGCGGCTGCGGGAGTTCGACGTGTCCGAGGCCGAGGTGGCGCGGCTGCGCGGCCCGGTGGGCCTGAACCTGCACGGCCTCACGCCGCCGGAGATCGCGCTGTCCATCGTGGCCGAGATGACGGCGCTGCATCGCGGCGCGCCGCTGGGCGGGCCGCTGGACGACTGGAGCGCCTCCACCACCGAATGCGCGGTGTCCACCTCGGCGGGCGCGACCTGACGCTCGCCGCGGCCCGCTCAACGCCTGCCGCTCAGTTCGCCTTCGCCTTGGCGGTCAGTGCGCCCAGCGAGAAGGTGTAGCTCACCCTGTCCAGCGGCTTGTGGCAGGCCAGGCACTCGCCCTGGTTGACGCCCGCGCGCAGCTTCTTCTCGGGCGTGTAGACCGAGTAGTTCCAGTCCTCGTTGCGCAGGATCTCGGGGATGTCCTTGCCCCAGCCCGGGCCGCGGCCCATGATCGCGTAGGCGAGGAAGCGGTCCTTCTCGTAGTAGCCGTCGCTGCCGACCACCGGCTTGCGGTCGGCGCCGAGCTTGGCCGCGTGCTGTTCGAGCACGAGCACCGAGCCGTCGGGCAGCGGGCGGCCCTCGCGGGCCGCCTTCAGTGCCACGTCGTTGGCGTACAGGTAGCGCACCTGGTTGATGTCGGGCCGGTTGACCGTCGTGTACATCGTGAAGCCGGCCGGGTAGCCCTCGGGCAGCACGGCCGAGGTCTTGACGAGATTGGGCAGCAGCTCCGACTTCGCGCTGGCGACGCTGGCGCCGGGCAGCGACGAGAAGTAGGCCGCGACGTTGGCGATGTCTTCCGGCGCCAGCTGCGTCGCGATCGCGTTCATGATCGCGTTCTTGCGCGTGCCATCCTTCAGCGCGCGCAGCTGCGCCTGCAGGTAGGCGGCCTTCTGCCCGGCGAGGTTCGGGATCGTGTCGGACACGCTGACGCCGTTCAGCCCGTGGCAGGCCGAGCACACGGCTTCGGCGCGTGCCTTGCCGGCGGCGGCGTCCTGGGCCAGCGCCGGCAGCGACGCGGCGGCCACGGTGATGAAGGTGAGGGTCGGGGTCCAGCGGTTCATGCGGTCTCCAGGTGGGTGAGGCACTGCAGCGCTACGCGGCCGCTCGACGATCGGATGCACGTCCGACGCGTGGGGCCTTCGGCGCGCAGCGCGTGTTCCGGCCCGACGGCGGCCGGGAGCGGAATCAATGCCCGAGGATCTTCGACAGGAAGTCCTTGGAGCGCTCGTTCTTCGGGTTGTTGAAGAACTCGACCGGCGTGTTCTGCTCGACGATCTGACCCTGGTCCATGAAGATCACGCGGTCGGCCACCGCCTTGGCGAAGCCCATCTCGTGCGTCACGCAGATCATCGTGATGCCCTGGTTGGCCAGCTCGGTCATCACGTCGAGCACTTCCTTGATCATCTCCGGGTCGAGGGCGGAGGTGGGCTCGTCGAACAGCATGATCTTGGGCGTCAGGCACAGCGCGCGGGCGATCGCCACGCGCTGCTGCTGGCCGCCGGAGAGCTGCAGCGGGTACTTCTCGGCCTGCTCGGCGATGCGCACCCGCTTCAGGTTGGCCATAGCACGCTCCTCGGCGTCCTTCTTGGGCAGCTTGTTCACCCACATCGGCGCCAGCGTCAGGTTCTCCATCACCGTGAGGTGCGGGAAAAGGTTGAACTGCTGGAACACCATGCCGACCTGGAGGCGCACCTTCTCGATGGCCTTCACGTCGTCGGTGATCTCGGTGCCGTCGACGACGATGCGGCCCTGCTGGTGCTCCTCGAGCCGGTTGATGCAGCGGATCAGCGTGCTCTTGCCCGAGCCCGAGGGCCCGCAGATCACGATGCGCTCGCCCTTGGCCACCGAGAGGTCGATGTCGCGCAGCACGTGGTAGGCGTTGCCGTACCACTTGTTGACCTTGTCGAAGACGATGATCGGTTCGCCGGATGCCATGGGGTCACCTGTTCTTGCTGCGTGCGAGCTGTTTCTCGATCCACAGGCTGTAGCGGCTCATCGCGAAGCAGAACGCGAAGTAGATCGCGGCGATGAAGAGGTAGGCCTCGATCTTGAACGGCCGCCAGTTGGCGTCGGAGTTCAGCGCCAGGCCCATCGCGCCGGTCAGCTCGTAGAGGCTGACGATGGTCACCAGCGAGGTGTCCTTGAACAGCGAGATGAAGTTGTTCATGATGCCCGGCACCACCAGCGCCAGGGCCTGCGGCAGGATGATCTTGCGCTGCGCCTGCCAGTAGGTGAGCCCGATCGTGTCGGCCGCCTCCTGCTGGCCCTTGGGGATGGCCTGCAGCCCGCCACGCACGATCTCGGCCATGTAGGCCGCGGCGAACAGCGTGATGCCCACCAGCACGCGCAGCAGCACGTCGATGGAGAGCCCCGGCGGCATGAACAGCGGGAACATGAAGCTCGCCATGAACAGCACGCTGATCAGCGGCACGCCGCGGATCAGCTCGACGTAGATCACGCAGAACGTGCGGATCGCGGGCAGCTTGCTGCGCCGGCCGAGCGCCACCAGCACCGCGATCGGGAACGCGAACAGGATCGACAGCGTGGCCAGCAGGATGGTCAGCGGCAGGCCGCCCCAGCGGTCGGTGGGCACCACGTCCAGGCCCAGCGTGCCGCCGTGCATCAGCACGAACACCACACCCAGCCCCACCAGCCACAGCGGCACCAGCCAGATGCGCCAGAACCGGCGGATGCAGCTCGACACCAGCAGCGCCACCAGCAGCGCCACGGCCAGCTCGGGCCGCCACTGCTGCTCGAACGGGTAGCGGCCGAAGATGATCAGGCGGTGCTTCTCGGTGACCACGCCCCAGCAGGCGCCGACGCCGCGCGCGGCCTGGCAGGCGTCGGCGTTCGGTGCGACGACGGCCTGCAGCACCAGCCAGTTCACGAGGCCCGGCAGCACGTACAGCGCCAGGGCCACGACGACCACCGTGGTCAGCGTGCTCTTCCAGTCGCCGAAGAGATTGCTCCGCACCCAGGGCACGAAGCCCTCGGTCTTCACCGGCGCGGGTCGGGGCGCGATCGGCACGAAGGTGTCGGTCGCCATGTCAGCGTTCCTTGATCGCCGAGCGGGTGTTGTACCAGTTCATCAGCCCCGAGGTCGTCAGCGACGTGGTCAGGTACACGAGCATGATGATCGCGATGCACTCGACCGCGCGGCCGGTCTGGTTGATCGCCGTGTTGGAGATCGACACCACGTCGGGGTAGCCGATGGCCACCGCCAGCGACGAATTCTTCGTCAGGTTCAGGTACTGGTTGGTCATCGGCGGGATGATCACGCGCAGTGCCTGCGGCAGGATCACGAGCCGCATCTGCTGCCCGGTGGACAGGCCCAGCGCCCCGCTGGCCTCGCTCTGCCCGCGCGGCACCGACGCGATGCCGGCGCGTACCACTTCGGCCACGAACGACGCGGTGTAGAGCACGAGCCCGAGCAGCACCGCGATGAACTCCGGCGTCACCTCGCCGCCGCCGGTGACGGCGACGTCACCGACCTCGGGGATGCGCCACTCGCTGGGCATGCCGCCCGCGGCCCAGCCGGCGATCGCGCCGATCACCACCAGCGCGAGCGACGGCCAGAACTTGCGTGGTGGCTTGCCGGTGGCCTCGAACTTCCGCTGCGCGGCCTGGCACCAGAACCACGCGGCCACGCCGCCGGCCACGGCCCCGAGCAGCATCCACGCGTGCCCCGGCACCCACTCGGGTGCCGGGAACGACAGCCCGCCCTTGGACAGGTGCACGTGGCCGATCGACACCGGGCTGCCGGCATCGGGCAGCAGCTCGGTGAGCACCAGGTACCAGACCAGCAGCTGCAGCAGGATCGGGATGTTGCGGAACACCTCGACGTACGCGTAGCAGAGGCCGCGCACGATGGCGTTGCTCGAGAAGCGCCCGACTCCCAGCAGCGTGCCCAGCACCGTGGTGAGCACGATGCCGACGATGGCCACCCGCAGCGTGTTGGCCACGCCGACGAGGAAGGCCTTCCAGTACGGGTCGCTCGACTCGTACGGGATCAGCCGTTCGCCGATGTCGAAGCCGGCCGGCTGCCCCAGGAAGTCGAAGCCGCTCTGGATTCCGCGCACGCGCATGTTCTGCAGCGTGTTGTGCGCGAGGAACCAGGCGACCAGAACGATCAGGGCGATCGCGATCACCTGGTACAGCACGCCGCGCGCCGCCTTGCTGCGCAGCGACCATTCACGCTTGGGCGCGGGCGGCGTGCGCGGCGCGGTGCTCATCGGGGCGCCAGGCGGGAATCAGCGCACCGGCGGGGCGTACTGGATGCCGCCCTTGTTCCACAGGTTGTTGACGCCGCGCGGCAGCCCCAGCGCCGAGCCCGGGCCGACGTTGCGCTCGAAGATCTCGCCGTAGTTGCCGACCGCCTTGATCGCGCGGTACGCCCATTCCTTGTCTAGGCCCAGCAGCTTGCCGGTGTCCTCGCTGGTGCCCAGGATGCGCTGCACGACGGGGTCGGTGCTGGTCTTCATCTGGTCGACGTTGGCCTGGGTGATGCCGTACTCCTCGGCCTCGATCAGCGCGTAGATCACCCACTTGCCGATGGCGAAGAACTCGTCGTCGCCGCGGCGCACGCTGGGGGCCAGCGGCTCCTTGGAGATCAGCTCGGGCAGGATCAGGTGGTCCTTCGGGTCCTTGGCTTCCTTGTTGCGCGTGGAGGCCAGGCCCGACGCGTCGGTGGTGTAGGCCTGGCAGCGGCCGGCGAAGTAGGCGCCGGTGGCGGCTTCCAGCTTCTCGAACACCACGGGCTTGATGTCGAGCTTGTTGGCGCGCGAGTAGTCGGTGAGGTTCTTCTCGGTGGTGGTGCCCGACTGCACGCAGACGGTGGCGCCCTTCAGCTGCTTGGCGCTCTTCACCTTGCCCTTGGACGGCACCATGAAGCCCTGGCCGTCGTAGTAGGTGGTGGGCAGGAAGTTCAGGCCCAGCGACGCGTCGCGCGTCAGCGTCCAGGTGGTGTTGCGCGACAGGATGTCGACCTCGCCCGACTGCAGCGCGGTGAAGCGTTGCTGCGCGTTCAGCGGCACCCACTTGACCTTGCTCGCGTCCGACAGTATCGAGGCGGCCAGCGCCTTGCAGACGTCGACGTCCAGGCCCGACCAGTTGCCCTGGCTGTCGGCCTGCGAGAAGCCCGCGAGGCCGGTGTTGACGCCGCAGACGAGCTGCCCGCGTTGCTTGATGGTGTCCAGCGTCTTGCCGGCGTGGGCGGGGGCGGTGGCGGCCACGGCCGCGACGGCGGCGGCGAGCGCACAGAGCTTCTTGGCGACGGTCATGGGAAATCCTCGATCGACAGTTTCGAACGCGCGGCAGTATAGGAATCGACGGTGCGCAAGCGCCCCCGCGCTTCTACGTAGCATCGGGTCATGCCGGTCGAGCATGAACCGTGCCGGAACGCGTGTAAGCTCGCCGGGCTGTCCGAAGAACACGACCCGAGGAGATCCATGCCGTTCGCATTTCCGCTCGACACCGCGGCGGGGGCAGCCATGGCATGACCTTCCGGATCGCACGCCCAAGACGACCCATGCGGGTGCATGTGCCCCGCTGGGTGCCGGGACGCGCACCGACGCGGGTCGACGAATCCGAGTACCCAGGGGAATGACCTCATGGCATTGCTGATTGGAGTCCCGAAGGAAACGGCGCCCGGCGAGAAGCGCGTCGCCACCGTGCCCGAGGTGGTCGAGAAGCTGATCAAGCTCGGCTTCCGGGTGGCCGTGCAGAGCGGCGCCGGCGAAGCCGCGAACTTCGACGACGACGCCTACCGCGCCGCGGGTGCCGAGGTCATCGCCACCGCCGCCGACCTCTGGGCCGGCAGCGACATCGTCTTCAAGGTGCGCGTGCCCAGCGCCGACGACGTGGCGATGATGCGCGAGGGCGGTACGCTGATCGGCTTCGTGTGGCCGGCGCAGAACCCCGAGCTGATGCAGCAGCTGGCGGCGAAGAAGGCCACCGTGCTGGCCATCGATTGCCTGCCGCGGCAGCTGTCGCGCGCGCAGAAGATGGACGCGCTGACCTCGATGGCCGGCGTCAGCGGCTACCGCGCGGTGGTCGAGGCGGCCAACGCGTTCGGGCGCTTCTTCAACGGCCAGATCACCGCCGCGGGCAAGATCCCGCCGGCCAAGGTGTTCATCGCCGGTGCCGGCGTGGCGGGGCTGGCGGCCATCGGCACCGCGGCCAACCTGGGTGCGATCGTGCGCGCCAACGACACCCGCGCCGAGGTGGCCGACCAGGTCACCTCGCTGGGCGGCGAGTTCGTGAAGGTCGACTACGAGGAGGAAGGCTCGGGCGGCGGCGGCTACGCCAAGGTGATGAGCGAGGGCTTCCAGCAGGCCCAGCGCGAGATGTACGCCAAGCAGGCGCGCGAGGTCGACATCATCGTCACCACCGCGCTGATCCCCGGCAAGCCGGCGCCCAAGCTGATCACCGCCGAGATGGTGCGCAGCATGAAGCCCGGCAGCGTGATCGTCGACATGGCGGCCGAGCAGGGCGGCAACTGCGAACTCACCGAACCGGGCCAGGCCGTCGTGAAGCATGGCGTGACGATCATCGGCTACACCGATCTCGCCAGCCGCCTGGCGCGGCAGTCGTCCACGCTGTACTCCAACAACCTGCTGCGCCTCACCGAGGAGTTGTGCAAGGCCAAGGACGGCGACGTCGACGTCAACATGGAAGACGACGCCATCCGCGGCCTCACGGTCGTCAAGGACGGCACCGTCACCTGGCCCGCGCCGCCGCTGAAGCTGCCGGTCGCGGCGCCGAAGCCGAAACCGGCCGCGGCCGCGCCGGCGCCCAAGGGGCACGGCCATGGCCCCGCCGAGCCGATGTCGGCGCGGTCGCTGGCGACCGTGTTCGGCGTCGGGGCGCTGGCGTTCCTGCTCGTGGGCCTCTATGCGCCGGCCAGCTTCCTGTCGCACTTCACCGTGTTCGTGCTGGCCTGCTTCGTCGGCTACATGGTGGTGTGGAACGTGACGCCGTCGCTGCACACGCCGCTGATGAGCGTGACCAACGCGATCTCGTCGATCATCGCGATCGGCGCGCTGATCCAGGTGGCGCCGCCGCTGGCAGGCGGCACCGTCGACCGGCCCAACGCGCTGATCCTCGGCCTGGCCGTGGTCTCGCTGGTGCTGACCGCCATCAACATGTTCGGTGGCTTCGCGGTGACCCGGCGCATGCTGGCGATGTTCCGCAAGTGACGAGGGCCGACCCACCATGACCGCAAGCCTCGCCACCGTCGCCTACATCGGCGCCACCATCCTCTTCATCCTCAGCCTCGGCGGGTTGTCGAACCCCGAGACCGCCCGCCGCGGCAACCTGTTCGGCATCATCGGCATGGCCATCGCCGTGCTCGCCACCGTGCTCGGCCCGCGCGTCACGCCCGGCGGCTACGCGTGGATCATCGGCGCGCTGGTCGTCGGCGGCAGCATCGGCCTGTACGCCGCGAAGACGGTGCAGATGACGCAGATGCCCGAGCTGGTGGCGCTGATGCACAGCCTCGTCGGCCTGGCCGCGAGTCTCGTGGGCTACGCCAGCTACGTCGACACCTCCACCGTGTTCCCGACGCCGGCCGAGAAGGCCATCCACGAGGTCGAGATCTACGTCGGCATCCTGATCGGCGCGGTGACGTTCTCCGGATCGATCATCGCGTTCGGCAAGCTGTCGGGGAAGATCGGCGGCAAGCCGCTGCTGCTGCCCGCGCGGCACTGGCTCAACCTGGTCGGGCTGCTGGTGGTGATCTGGTTCGGCCGCGAGTTCCTGCACGCCGAGACCATCCAGGCCGGCATGACGCCGCTGATCGTGATGACCGTGGTGGCGCTGCTGTTCGGCGTGCACATGGTGATGGCCATCGGCGGCGCGGACATGCCGGTGGTGGTGTCGATGCTCAACAGCTACTCGGGCTGGGCCGCCGCGGCCACCGGCTTCATGCTGAGCAACGACCTGCTGATCGTCACCGGCGCCTTGGTGGGGTCGTCGGGCGCGATCCTGTCCTACATCATGTGCCGCGCGATGAACCGCAACTTCATCAGCGTGATCGCCGGTGGTTTCGGCACCGGCAGCGGCGCACCGGCCGCCGGTGCGGGCGGCGCGGCGCAACCGGCCGGCGAGGTGTCGCCGATCAGCGCCGTGGAGACCGCCGAGCTGCTGAAGGACGCCAAGAACGTCATCATCGTGCCGGGCTACGGCATGGCGGTGGCCCAGGCGCAGCACACGGTGTTCGAGATCACCAAGATGCTGCGCGAGCGCGGCGTCAACGTGCGCTTCGGCATCCACCCGGTGGCCGGCCGCATGCCCGGCCACATGAACGTGCTGCTGGCCGAGGCCAAAGTGCCGTACGACGTCGTGCTCGAGATGGACGAGATCAACGAGGACTTCCCGCAGACCGACGTGTCGATGGTGATCGGCGCCAACGACATCGTGAACCCGGCCGCGCAGGACGACCCGACGAGCCCGATCGCCGGCATGCCGGTGCTCGAGGTGTGGAAGGCGCGCACGTCGATCGTGATGAAGCGCAGCATGGCCAGCGGCTACGCCGGCGTCGACAACCCGCTCTTCTACAAGGACAACAACCGCATGCTGTTCGGCGACGCCAAGAAGATGCTCGACGAAGTGCAGGCTGCGCTGAAGGCCTGATCAGCCCTGGTCGCAGGCCAGCTGCGTCGCCTGCGCCGGGGTCAGCGACCCGCCGGCGATCCACAGCGCTTCCGTGCGTGCCGCACCGAGCGCGAGGCGCGCCAGCCGTCGGGTGCGGCGGCGCTCACGCAGGTCCGAGCGACCGAGCGAGCCGAAGTGCTCGCGGTAGTAGCGGTCGGCGAACGAGAGCAGCCGCACCGCGTCCTCCGCGCGGCCCAGCATCGCCAGCGTTCGCGGCAGGTTCCACAAGCCGTAGAACCACTCGCGCCAGGCATTGATCGCCCAGGCCTCGCGGATGCATCGGCGCGAGGACTCGGCCGACTCCACCCAGCGCCGCCGGTCGGCCAGCGCATAGCCCTGGATGCTGCTGCCGAACAGCGCGATGCGGCGCAGCCCGCGCGTCTCGGCCAGCGGGATCGCCTGTGCGAGCAGCTCGAGCTGTTCTTCGACGCGCCGGCGGAAGCCCAGCGCCAGCGACAGGTTGACCATGCCGACGATCGCGCGGTGCTCCAGGCCACCGGCGCGCCAGACCTGCAGCGCATGGCGATGCAGGCGCTCGTTGCGTTCCAGGTCGCGGGCGCCGTTCATCTCGATCACCGACATCAGCGACGTCGCCGTGGCCTCGATGTCGGCCAGGCCCAGCGCGCGCCCCAGGGCCGCGGCTTCCTCGGCCAGCGGGCGGGCACCCTCGATGTCGGCGCGCACGCGCACGCGCAGCCGGGCCGCCACGCGCAGCGCCAGCGCGCGCGTCGGCGGCGGCATCGCCGGCGGCCCGATCGCGGCGCGCAGCGCGGCCTCGGCTTCGGCCAGCGCCGCCTCGCCGCGCCCGCTCTCGAACAGCTGCTCGGCCAGCAGCGCCTGCGCGGTCACCGCCGCGGGGGTGCCGGCGCGCTGGCGCACCGCGGCAGCCACGCCCTCGAGCGCCTGGGGTGGCAGCACCACCTCGTGCAGGGCCTGCGCGGCATCGACGATCAACGCCAGTGCATCGTCTGGCGTGCCGTCGGCGATCGCGCTGGCCAGGGCCGCCACGATGTTGGGCACCTCGATGCGGAACCGACGGAGGTCCGGCGATGGTCCCAGCGTCGCCACCAGGCGGCGCATCGCGTGCCGGTGGGCGGCGGCGAGTTGCCGCAGCGTCGCGCCATCGGTCAGCGACAGCACCACTTCGCGCACGGGCTCGAACGGCTGGTAGCGCGTGCCACCTTGCCGCGAGCCGATGGTGCGCACCACCGAGTGGGCGACGAGGGCGTCGAGGTCGTCCAGCAGCGCTTCCGGCACCGGCCGCGCCGGCGAGGTGCCCGGCACCGCGACCACGTCGGCCAGCCGGTCCGCCGTGGCGCCGCCGCGGAACACGGACAGTGCCAGCAGCGTGCGGCGCTCGCTGGCGCTGAGCAGCGCGTGGCTCCAGAGCACCACCGAGCGCATCGAGGATTGCCGTTCGCCGGCGTTGCGTGCCTGCCCGCGCCGTTCGAGCACGTCGAGGCCGTCGTCATCGGCATGCGACCGCTCCCCGCGCACCGCCATCGTCTCGGCCTCACCGCCGAGGCGGGCGAGCAGTTCGCCGGCCGACAGGGCCCGCAGCCGCGCTGCCGCCAGTTCGAGCGCCAGCGGCAGCCCTTCGAGGCGGCGTGCCAGACTCGCCAGCGCCTCGGCCTCGTCGGCGTCGGGCGCGTAGCCCGGCCGCACCGCGCGGGCGCGCTCGACCAGCAGTGCCAGCGCGGGGTTGCTGACCAGTTGCGGGCCCGCGCTGCACGGCTCGGGCAGCGGCAGGCCGGCGACCACCACCTCGTGCTCGCCGTCGATCTGGAGCGCCCGGCGAGAGGTCACGAGCAGGTGGAGTTCCGGCAGCCGTGCGAGCCAGTCCGCCAGCGCCGCCGTCGCGGTGGTGTCGAGTTGCTCGCAGTTGTCCAGGACCAGCAGCGTGCGGCGTCCGCGCAGTGATGCCGCGACGCCTTCCAGGCCAGGCACCGACGGGCCGCCGCCGGCGGCCTGCAGGGCCAGCATCAAGGCGTCGACCATGCCGTCGGCGCTCGTGCAGTGCACGAGGGGCACGAACACGACACGCTCGAAACCGTCTGCCCATGCGACGTCCGCGGCCGCGACCAGCGTGCGCGCGACTTCGCTGGCCAGCCTCGTCTTGCCGCTGCCGCCGGGGCCGCGCACCGTGACCAGCCGCCGTTCGAGGACCACCGAGCGCAGCTGTGCCGCCACGTCGTCGAGCCCGTAGGCCCGCGTCAGGTAGCCGGGCAGCCCGATGGCCTGGCCCGGGGGCGGCCGGCCCGGCGTCGGCCGGCGGGCCGGGGCATCCGGATCGATGGCTGCGCGCAGGTCCTGCAGCTGGCCGCGACGCTCGACGACCCAGTCGTCGTAGTGCCCCGGCATGAACTCGCCGCGGTACAGCGCCGCGGCGGCGGGGTCGCCCGCGCGGGACAGGGCCTCGAACTCCGGCACGTCGCAGGCCAGCGTACCGGGGCGCACGCGCACCGTCAGTCGGTCGGCTTCCAGCACCGGCTCCGTGCCGTCTCCCCCGAGCAGTCCGCGCAGCGTCGACAACGCCTGCCGCAGCCGGTTGCGGCCGGCGTCCGGGGCACTGCCGGGCCACAGCAGTTCGACCAGTTCCTCGCGCGCGTGCGCACGCTGCGGCTCCAGCGCCAGCCGGGCCAGCAGCGCGGCCACCGCGCGGGTGGGCCAGCGTTGCACGGTGCGCCCCGGCCCATGGGCTTCCACTGCGCCGAGCAGTCGCACCTGCCAGGCCGCAGCCGTGCGCCGGGCGGGTTCAGGCGGGCCCACCGGACGTCAGCGCGAGGCGCAGCGCCGCCGACTGCGACAGCGCCCGCCCGGCCAGCATCAGGGCCTCGGCCCGTGCACCGCCGAGCCGCCGCCGCAGCATGCGCCGGGCGCGCTTGACCTCGCGCGCCTCGATGCGGTTCAGGCGGGGGAACAGCCGCTCCCAGTGCAGCACCGCGTAGCCCTGCAGTCGCGCGGCCGCTTCGGTATCTGCGTCGCTGCCGTGCAGCAGCGCCTCGGGCAGGTGCAGCAGGCCATGCGCGATGCCCTGCATCAGCTCCTGCTCCGCGGCGATGCGCAGCGACGTGCGAAAGGCCTCCACCGCCTCGGCGAACCGTCGCAGCCCTGTCAGCACCCGGCCATGCTGCCGCGTCGTGTGCATCAGCCCGGTGGCGTCGCCGGCCTCGCGCATTTCCGAGAGCACGTCACGGAAGCCGGCCAGCATCTCCTCGATCTGGCCCCGCCCGGCCCGCAGCAGCAGGAGGTTGACGCGCGAGACGCGCGCCATGTCGCGCTGCCCGATGCGCTCGAACAGGACCTGCGCACGTGCCGCCAGCGTCTCGGCCTGCGCGAAGTCCAGGCGCAGGTTGCAGGCGATCAGCGTGCGCACGCGCAGCACGATGGCCAGCGCGCCGGGCGCGTCGGCGGCCTCGGCGCAGCGCTCGGCCTCGTCGAACCGGGTCTCGAAGTCGGCGTCGTAGCGGCCGTCGAAGTAGGCCGCCCAGGCCCAGCGCGCCAGTGCCAGGCTGCGCCGACGCAGATCCGGCGCCGTCTCGATGGCGAGCTGGGCCTGCCGCACGGCCTCGGACGAATGCCCCGCGTTGCCTTGTGCGCAGGACAGGAACTCGTGGCCGTCGCTGCGCAACGCGGCGGGGATCCCTGCGGCGGACAACGCCTCTTCCAGCGAGGGCAGGATGGACGGCGGAATGTCCGCGTGATCCCAGTGCGGCCGGCGCGCCAGCGCCAGCTGCAGCGACTCGCGGCCCTCGCCGTCCGCGATGCCGCCGGCGATGGCGGCGTGCACGAGGGCGCCGTGGTCCGCTGCGCCCGGGGCGTCGGGGTCCGCCCCGCGCGGCACCTGTTCGATCAGCCAGCGTCGCACCCGTCCCCGGGCCGCGCGAGCCTCGGCCGGGGGCTGCTGCTCGATGGCGAACTCGCGGACGGGCTGCAGGAGGGTCCAGCGTGTGGCCTGCCGTGCGTCGGTCGTGCGGCGGACCAGCGAAAGGTCGTGCAGCGCCGCGAGGTGGCGCAGGACCTCGGCCTCGCCCAGGCCCGCCGCGGCCGCGATCACGCCCAGCGGTGCCGGTACGCCGAACGTCGACAGCGCCTGCATCACGCCGCGCTGGGCCGGCGTGAGCAGCGTCCAGCTCCACCCCACCACGTGTCGCATCGATGCGTGTCGCGCCTGGGAGCCCGACGCGGGCGGTGCGTTCCGCGCCAGCAGGTCGAGCGCCGCCGAGCGCCTGCCGCTCAGGTGCTCGAGCAGCTCGGCGGGGGACAGGCTGCGCAACCGCGAGGCCGCCAGCTCGATGGCCAACGGCATGCCGCTGAGCAGCCGCACGATGCCGGCCACGGCCTCGCGATTGGACGCCTCGAGAGTGAACGCGTCGACGACGGCGCGGGCCCGGTCGACGAACAGCGCCACCGCCGGGCTGTCGGCGGCCTCGGCCGGAGGCGCGGCGGCCGGAGGCAACGGCAGCCCGTGCAGTTCGAAGGCCCGCTCGCCATCGACACCCAGCAGGCGCCGCGACGTCACCATGAGGTGCAGCCGCGGCAGCGCCGCCAGCAACTCGGTGAGTGCCGAGTCGGCCTGCGCATCCAGTTGCTCGGCGTTGTCCAGCACCAGCAGCGCCGCGCGGCCGCTGAGTGCGGCGTGCACGCGCGCTGCGGCATCGGCGCCTGCAGTGGCCCCGAGGGCGGTGGCCACGGCCTCCAGAGTCTGCTCGGCCGTGGTGCAGGCCAGCAGGGGCACGAAGACCACCACCTCGAACGGGGCGTCGGGCGCGCTGCCCATGGCTGCAGCCGCGCGCGCGGCCAGCCGCGTCTTGCCGCTGCCGCCGGGGCCGTGCACGGTGACGAGGCGCTCGACCTGCGCGCGGTCCTGCAGCCGCGCGGCAATGTCCTCCAGGCCGAAGGCGCGCGTCAGGTAGCTGGGCAGGCCCCTGGGCGCCTGGGACGGGGCCCAGTCGGCGGGGGCGTGTCCGGTGCCGAGGAGCGGCCGTGCCGACGGGATGGGTTCGGCGGCCAGCCGATCGTGCAGCCCGGCCAGCCTTTCGCGTTCGGCGATGACCCAGTCGTCGTAGTGACCCGGCATCAGCGCACCCTGGTAGGCGGCGCGGGCGGCGGCGGCGTCGCCGCGCCGCACGTGGCGCTCGAAGTCCACCGCATCGCAGGTCAGCGCGCCGGGCCGCACCCGGATGGCGATGCGGTCGGTCAGCAGCACCGGTGGATCGCCGTCGCGCTCGAGCAGGCCCTTCAGCGTGGACAGGGTCTGTCGCAGGCGGTTGCGACCGATGTCGGGCGCAACGCCCGGCCAGAGCAACTCGACCAGCTCCTCGCGGGCATGCGACCGGTGCGGCGCCAGCGCCAGCTGCGCCAGCAGCGCGGCCACCGCCCGCGTGGGCCAGCGCACGATGCGCCGGGTCGCGGCATCGGGGTCCCCGATCGGCTCGGCATCGACGGCACCGAGCAGCCGCACGCGCCAGCCGGCACGTGCAGCCTCCTGCGCATGTGCGCCGTCGCGGGCCTCGGCTGCCTCCATCGAGGGCGCAGCATAGCCGCCACCGCCCATTCCGGGCGTGGCGCCAGGTCGCAGCCGCCCCCGCGTCTCGGTGGCGGCTTCGCCCGAGTGTGCAACCTTGCTCGCTGCGCGGGCGGCCGCAGCGAGGCGGGCCGGTCAGTGCGTGAGCGTGCGCTCGCGGCGCCGCCGCGCCACCAGGGCTCCCGCCGCGGCACCCAGGATCAGCACCAGCGTGCCCGGCTCCGGCACCGGGCCGCCACCGCCATCGACGACATTGGCGCGGATCAGCAGGCGGCGCACCTGTCCGAGCCCGGTCGGGTCGCTGGGGTTGATGCCCAGGCCGTTGAAGACGATCGTGTCCTCGTGCGCCCCGAGCGCGGTGAAGTTGATCGTCAGCCCGCCGATGCCCTCGCCGGCCGCCAGCGCGGTGGCGATCGGGCCCCAGCCGGTGTAGCCGAAGTCGTCGGCGCCGCTCAGGTCGAAGCTGCCGGTCAGCGCGTCGGCAGGGCCGGCGACGTCGTTGTCCAGGCCCAGCACCACCGAGAGGCCGCCGCCGAGCGTGATGGTGCCGAGGTCGAGCACGTAGTCGGTGCCGCTCTGCGTCAGCACGCCGGCCCCGGCGAGCTGGTCGAAGTCGGCGTTGGCGAGGTTGTTGATGGTGGCCAGCACGCGCACGCCTTCGTCGGCGCCGCCGCTGGCATCGGCCATGTCGGGGTTCTGGCTCAGGTAGCCGATGGTGCCGCTGCGGTCGACGAGGCCGGCCGCCGTGGTGTTCAGCCCCACCGAGAAGGCGGCCGCCGCGCCGGCGCCCAGGCCGGTGATCGGGCTGCCGCCCTGGATCACCGGGCCGCCGATCGTCGACAGGTCGGCGCGCAGGGTGTCGTTCAGCGCCGTCGCCGCCGCGGTGTTGGTCACCGTCACGTTGCGTGCCGCCACGGTGTCGCCCACGCGCACGGTGCCGAAGTCGACCGTGCGGCCGGTGGCGCTGCCGGTGGCCGGCGTGTAGACGCGCGACTGCACGTCGATCATGCCGGTGGGCGTGGTGGCCGCGATGTCGGGTGCGCCGGTGGTGCCCGCGCCGGTGGAGACGAACGCGAGCTGAACGCTGCCGCTGCCCGCGCCCGGCGTGGCCGTGCTCGCCAGGCCGACCCGGATCGAGGTCGCGTCGGTGCCGCCGGCGGCGAGATTGGCGATGCTGCCGCCGTTGTGCTGCGCGTTGCCGCTGGCACCGCTGACCGTCGCCTTCAGGCCTTCGGTGTAGATGTCGGGCGAGACGTTGGTGAGCGTCACCGGACGCGAGGCGGCCACGGCGTCGCCGACGCGTGCGGCGATGGTCACCGTGCCGGTGCTGATCTGCGGTTGCGCCAGCCGGTACACCGCGCCGGCAAGGTTCACGGCCTGGCTGGGCAGACCGAGTTCGCAGGTGGTCCCGCAGCCGCCGATGTTGCTCGCATCGGAGATCCACGAGATCGTCGCGCCGCCGCCGATCGGCCCGGCCGGCGCGGCGCCGCTGACGCCGATGCTCATCGCGGTGCTGGTGGCACCGGGCAGCAGCGCGGTGATGCTGCCGGCGGTCGTCACCGGCGCGCCGGTGCCGCTGATCGTGCCCTTGAGCTGCGCCTGGTCGCCGCCCACGGCCTGGTTCAGCACGCTGAGCGACTGGCTCGTGGCGGTGCCGATGCGCAGGTTGCCCAGGTTCACCGTGACCGCCGAGGGACTGAGGATGCCGTTGGTCACCGGCTTGGCGGTGGCGATCACGGTGGCCTCGATGTTGCCGGTGACGGCGTAGTCCTCGCCGCCGCGGGCCAGCAGGCCCAGGCCGTTGGAAACGCCCGCCACCGCGCCGGCACTGGTGTAGTTCACGCGGATCGAACCCGCCACAGAGCCCACCGCCGAGGTGTCCACCGAGACCGTCATCGCGCCCGTGCCGGTGGTGGTGCTGGTGGTGCCGCCGCGCACCCCGGCGATCGAGCCGGCACCGAGAATGCGAGTGTCGGTGGCCGAGCCGAACGCCGCGTTCAGGTCTTCGACGTAGCCGCCGGCGCCGGTGGCGATGTTGCCGATCACCAGCGGCTGGCTGACCACCTGTCCCACCTGCACGGTGCCGAAGTTCAGCGGCGCCGTGACGATCTGTCCAGTCGCAGGCTGGTACACATTGCCCGACACGCCCACGCCTTGCGTGCCGGCGGTGATCTCGGCCAGGCCCGGGATCGCCGCACCGGCCACGGTGCCTTGCGAGCGGTACTGCAGGTTCACGGTGCCGCTGCGGTTGCCCGCGGCCGTGGTGTCCACGCCGACGGTGATCGCGCCGCTGCCGGTGCCGCTGGTGCCGGCCTGCCGGTTGACGATGGTGCCGCTGCCCGTGACGAAGCCGGTGACGCTGGAGACGAGCGCCTTCAGGTCCTCGACGAATCCACCCGGGCCGCTGGCGGTGTTGGTCACTGTGAGCGTGGTGCTGGCCGTGCCGCCCACGCGCTGGTTGGGCAGCGTCACCGGAGCCGTCGCGTCGCCCGTGGCCGGCACGTAGGCGCCAGCACCGGCGCCGACCACGATGTTCAGCTTCTGGTCGGGAATGTTCTCGAAGTTGCTGCGCAGGTTCAGCACCTGGCCCGTCAGCGGGGCGATGGCACCGGGCGTCGCCGTGGCGAAGGTCACCGCGAGATCGCCGCTGGAGCCGCCGGGCGCGCCGGCGTTGTAGTTCGACGCCGTGACGCCGCTGCCCGACAGCCGCGGGTCGGTGAGGTTGCCGCCGTTCACCGAAGTCTGGATCGCACCGCGCAGCGTGGGGCCGGTGGTGCCGGCGTTGGCCACCTGGTAGTTGAACGTGGTGGGCGTGCCCACGCGCACCGCGCCGATGGTCAACGTGGCGCTGGTGGTGGTGCCGCCGGTGACGCTGCCGCCGGTGATGACCTGCGCCGCGTCGCCGCCAGCCACGACTTGCCCGGTGCCCGTCACGCCGGCGCGACGGTTGAAGCTGTTGCCGCTGCCCGCGCCGATGTTGGTGTAGTCGTTCGAGATCGTCAGGTTGCCGTTGCCGACGTGGATCGCCGATCCGGCGGCGCCCATCGCGAGGCGACCTTGTGCGTTGCCGCCGTTGGCCAGGTTGATCGTGCCGCCCGGATCAGACTGCAGCGTGCCGGTGCCGCTGACGTTCACGCCGAAGTTCAGCGAGCCGCTGGAGGCCCGCAGCAGCCCGTGATTGACCACTGCGGAGTCGACCAGCGAGATCGCACCACCGCTGTCGGCGTGGATGGTGCCGAGGTTGACCAGCGTCTGCGTGCCGGCGATGTTGATCTGCTGGCCGATGGTGCCGCTGTGGCCGCGCACGGTGACGTTCGCGCCGAACGTGGTGGTGCCGTTGCCGTCGAGGTCGATGCGGTTTCCGCCGCCGGTGCTGCCGAGCACGATGGCTCCGCTGCCGCTGACGGTCTGCGTGTCCTCGAAGCTGAGGATGCCGTTGCCGTTGAGGTTGATGAGGCCGTCGACCACGAGGCCATTGTTCACCCGCTCCCGGGCTCCCCCGCCCATGTCCAGCGTGCCCGTGATGCGCGTGGCGTCGAGGTAGTTGGCCCCGCTCCCGTTGGGGCGCACCGCACCCGTACCGCCCGACGCGATGGTGCCGCCGGTGACGCGCACGCCTTCCAGCGTCACGACGCCGCCGTCGCCGAGGATGGTGCCGGTGCCCGACTGCGTCACGTTGCTGCGCAGGGCCAGCGTGCCGCCGTTGCGGGCTTCCAGCGTGCCGTTGTTGGTGACCGCCGACTGCATGATCGAGATCGTGCCGCCGGCGGCGTCGGCCGAGATCAGGCCGTTGTTCACCAGCGTCTGCGTGCCGCTGATGTTGATCTCCTGGCCGATGGTGCCGTTCTGGCCGCGCACGACGACGTTGGGGCCGAAGGTGGTGGTGCCGTTGCCATCGAGGTCGAGGCGGTTGCCGGCGCCGGTGGCGCCGAAGACGATCGTGCCGCTGCCGCCCAGCGTGCCGTTGCCTTCGAAGCTGAGGATGCCGTTGTTGTTGATGTTGATCGTGCCGCCCGACAACGTCATGCCGTTGGCCACGCGCTCGCGGCCCCCACCGGCCAGGTCCAGCGTGCCGCTGAGCGTGACGGCGTCGAGGAAGCTCGTCGAACTGCCGCTGGCGCGCAACACGCCGCCGCCGGCGGTCGTGATCGTGCCGCCGGTGATGCGCGAGCCGTTGTGCAGCACCACGCCGGCGGTGTCGGCGTGGATCACCCCGCTGGCGGTCTGTGCCACGTCGGTGTTGAGCACCAGCGTGCCGCTGTTGCGCGCTTCGAGGATGCTGCGGTTGTCCACCGTCGAGCCCGTGAAGGAGATCGTGCCGCCGCTGGTGTCGGCGGAGATCAGCCCGAGGTTCTGCAGCACCTGGGTGCCGCCGATGTTGATCTCCTGGCCGATGGTGCCGCTGTGGCCGCGGATCGTGCTGCCGGCGGCCAGCGTGGTGGTGCCCGTGCCGTCGAGGTCGAAGCGATTGCCCCCGCCGGTGCTGCCGAAGACGAAGGTGCCGTTGCCGGCGATCGTCTGCGTGCCTTCGAAGCTGAGGATGCTGTTGCCGTTGATGGTGACCACGCCGGTGCCGCCGAGCGTGATGCCGCCGGTCACGCGCTGGCGGCTGCCGGGGTTGCTCGACATGTCCATCAGCCCGTTGAGCGTGACGCCCGACAGGAAGTTGGCGCTGCTGTTGAACACCGTCAATGCGCCCGTGCCGCTCGTGCCGATGGTGCCGCCGGCGATCGTGCCGCCGAACTGATTCAGCGAGCTGCCGTTGCCGATCGAGATGAGGCCGCCGGTGTTGGTGATGTTGTGACCACCATTCATCTGCAGCGCCGCCGTGGAGGCGCCGCCGACGTTGATCGTGCCGGTGTTCGTCGTGCCGCCGCCGCCGGCGAGGCTGAGCAGGAAGGCGTCGAGGTTCAGCGTGCCGGCGTTGCCCAGGTTGCGGATGGCCTGCGCGGTGTCGATGGTCACCGTGCGCGTCAGCGCGATCGTGGCGTCGTCCGCCGCACCCGGCACGATGCCGCAGGACCAGTTGGCCGCCGCGCCCCAGTTGCCGCTGGTCGGCAGCCAGGTGCACGAGGCGGCGTGCGGGGTGACGGCGGGCCAGGCGGCCAGGGCCAGCGCGATGGACGTGGCGAGGGCATTGCGGCGCTGCGGTTGTCGGCTCATCTCCAGCTCCCTGTGGGACTCACTGGAAGTGACGATGGCAAGCCGCCGTCTGCTGACCGTTAACCCATCGTTAAATCGGCGCGTCCGGAGCCCCCGGAAGGCCCCCGATCCATGGGGGTCGGCCCCGCGGCCGACCCCGAACCGTGCGCTATTTCGGGGCGGAGGCGCCCGCAGCCGAGGGGTCGATCGTCACGCCGCGGCGCTTGAGTTCGTCGATCACCAGGCGGGCGCTCGGGTTGCCGCCATCGGCGAGCCGCTTGGTGTCGGCGGCCAGCGTGTCCAGCGCCTGCCGCAGCTGCGAGGAGCGGGCGTACGGCTGTTCGAGTTGGGTGCGCAGGCCGGCCAGCGACTGCCGGTCGCGTTCGAGCTGCCACGTGTGATAGCCCATCCAGACGAGCCAGGACGACGCCAGCAGCAGCAGCGGCCAGAACGCGCTGACGGAGCCCGCGGGCGCGGCGTCCATGTCTTCTGCCAGGTCGTCCACCGCCTCGTCTCGGGGCATGCGGCGCGGGCGATCCACGGTCTCGACGGGTGTGTCGTCGAGCGAGGAGGACGGCAGCGGCATCTGCGGGTCCAGCGGCATCGTCGGGGGGCCGGGGTCGATGGGCGCTCCGAGGGGCATCGCAGAGGAGTCGACGGCGGACGGAGCCGACCCGTCGCCAGGCCCTCCCGACATCCGCGGGGGCACGATCACGCGCTTGGTCACCATGTCGTCACCTCTTCGCGCCAACTGGCGGCGCAGGGGGCGGGACCTGCGAGGCCCCGGGCGCCGTGACGCCGTGCTTCTGCAGCATCGCGCGCAGCGCGTCGTCGTTCTGCCGCGCCGCGAGCTCGGACAGCGCGCGCACGATCTCGCGGTACAGCGTCTCGAGCTGCAGCGACTGCTGCACGAACTGCTGGCGCTGCGACACCTCGGCCTGCACGCCGCGGTTGTGCGTCAGCAGCGCGATGTTGGCCGCGGTGGTCACCAGACCCAGCGCGGCCACCGCGGTGACGATCCAGAACTGGAGCTTGCTCAAGGCCTGCCCTCCTCGTTCGAAAGGCGCGCACTGTATCCACTTCGGCGCCGCGCGGCACGGCCTGGGCCGCGGCTGGCCGGGCGCGATGGGCAGTTCTGCGCGCCGCCCCACGCGACTGCGGGGGTGCCGCTGCGCCTACGGCACGCTGCCGTGCAGCACGGGCTGCAGGAAGCGGCCGGTGTGGCTGCCGGCGTGCGCGGCCACCGCCTCGGGTGTGCCGGCCACCACCACGCGGCCGCCGCCGGCACCGCCTTCGGGCCCCATGTCGACGAGCCAGTCGGCGGTCTTGATGACGTCCAGGTTGTGCTCGATCACGACGATCGTGTTGCCGGCGTCGGCGAGTTGGTGCAGCACCTTCAGCAAGAGGCCGATGTCGTGGAAGTGCAGCCCCGTGGTGGGCTCGTCGAGGATGTACAGCGTGCGCCCGGTGTCGCGCTTGGAGAGCTCCAGCGCCAGCTTCACGCGCTGCGCCTCGCCGCCCGACAGCGTGGTGGCGCTCTGGCCGAGGCCGATGTAGCCCAGCCCCACGTCGAGCAGCGTCTGCAGCTTGCGCGCGATCGACGGCACGGCGGAGAAGAAGCCGTGCGCCTCCTCCACCGTCATCGCCAGCACCTGCGCGATGTTGCGGCCCTTGTAGAGGATCTCCAGCGTCTCGCGGTTGTAGCGCGCGCCGTGGCACACGTCGCACGGCACGTAGACGTCGGGCAGGAAGTGCATCTCCACCTTGATCACGCCGTCGCCTTCGCAGGCCTCGCAGCGGCCGCCGCCGCTGGACGCGCTGACGTTGAAGCTGAAGCGCCCGCTGGTGTAGCCGCGCTCGCGCGCCGCGGGCACCTCGGCGAACATGTCGCGGATCGGTGTGAACAGGCCGGTGTAGGTGGCCGGGTTGCTGCGCGGCGTGCGCCCGATCGGGCTCTGGTCGACGTTGATCACCTTGTCGAAGAGTTCCAGCCCTTCGATGCGGTCGTGCGGCGCGGGCTCGGCGTGGCTCTGGTAGAGCTTGCGCGCCACCGCGGCGTAGAGCGTGTCGTTGATCAGCGTGCTCTTGCCCGAGCCGGACACGCCCGTGACGCAGGTGAACAGGCCCACGGGGATGTCGACGTCGTCGCCGCGCAGGTTGTTGCCGCGCGGGCGCACGATGCGCAGCACCTTGGGCTCGTCGATGCCGGCATCGGCGTCGCGCCGCCGCCTCGGCACCTCGATGCGCAGCGCCTGCGCGAGGTAGCGGCCGGTCAGCGAGGCCTCGTCGGCGGCGATCTGCGCCGGCGTGCCCTGCGAGACCACGTGGCCGCCGTGCACACCGGCGCCCGGGCCCATGTCGACGACGTGGTCGGCGGCGCGGATCATGTCCTCGTCGTGCTCGACCACCAGCACCGAGTTGCCGAGGTCGCGCAGGTGCTTCAGCGTGCCGATCAGCCGCTCGTTGTCGCGCTGGTGCAGCCCGATCGACGGCTCGTCGAGCACGTACATCACGCCCGACAGCCCCGAGCCGATCTGGCTGGCCAGCCGGATGCGCTGCGCCTCGCCGCCCGACAGCGTGTCGGCACCGCGCTCCAGGCTCAGGTAGGTGAGCCCGACGTCGTTCAGGAAGCGCAGCCGCGAGCGGATCTCGCGCACGATCTTGGCGGCGATCTCGGCCTTGTTGCCTTGCAGCCGCAGGCCGTCGAAGTAGGCCAGCGCGTCGGCCAGCGTCGCGCGCTCGACCTCGAAGATCGCGCGGCCGCGCTCGCCGCCGTCGTGCTGCAGCACCACGTGGCGCGCCTCGCGCCGCAGCCGCGTGCCGTGGCACTGCGGGCATGGCCGCGCGGACTGGTAGCGCGCGAGCTCCTCGCGCACCGCCACCGAGTCGGTCTCGCGCAGCCGGCGCTCGAAGTTCGGCAGGATGCCTTCGAACGGATGGCGGCGCTTGACGGTGCGCGTCTTGCCGCGCGCGCCGTCGGCCGTGTAGGTGAACTCGATGTCCTGCTCGCCCGAGCCGTGCAGCAGCACGTGGCGCGCCTGCTCGGGCAGCGACTCGAACGGCGCATCGAGATCGAAGGCGTAGTGGCGCGCCACGCTCTCGAGCAGCGAGTGGGTGTAGGGGTTGCGCCGGTCCCAGCCCTTCACGGCGCCCGAGGCCAGCGACAGGCTCGGGAACGCCACCACGCGGTCGGGGTCGATCGCGGTGATCTGCCCGAGGCCGTCGCAGCCGGGGCAGGCGCCGATCGGCGAGTTGAACGAGAAGAGGCGCGGCTCGAGTTCCGGCAGCGAGTAGCTGCACACCGGGCAGCCGTAGCGGCTGCTGAACAGGTGCTCGCGCGGCGCGGCGCCCTCGGCGGCGTCGATCTCCAGCGCGATCGCGCGGCCGTCCGCGATGCGCAGCGCCGCCTCGAAGCTCTCGGCCAGGCGCTGCTTCATGTCCGGGCGCGTGCGCAGCCGGTCGATGACGACGTCGATGTCGTGCTTGGCCGTCTTCTTCAGCTTCGGCAGCGCTTCGGCCTCGACCACCGCGCCGGGCTCGCCGTCGCTGCCGATGCGGAAACGCACGTAGCCGCGCGCCTGCATGTCGGCGAACAGCTCGACGAACTCGCCCTTGCGGTCGCGCACCACCGGGGCCAGCACCATCAGCCGCGTGTCCTCGGGCAGCGCGAGCACCGCGTCGACCATCTGCGCGACGCTCTGCGCCGCCAGCGGCAGCCCGTGGTCAGGGCAATACGGCGTGCCGGCGCGCGCGTAGAGCAGCCGCAGGTAGTCGTGGATCTCGGTGATGGTGCCGACGGTGGAGCGCGGGTTGTGGCTGGTGGCCTTCTGCTCGATCGAGATCGCCGGCGACAGGCCCTCGATGACGTCGACGTCGGGCTTGTCCATCAGCTGCAGGAACTGCCGCGCGTAGGCCGACAGGCTCTCGACGTAGCGGCGCTGCCCCTCGGCGTACAGCGTGTCGAAGGCGAGGCTGGACTTGCCCGAGCCCGACAGACCCGTGATCACCACCAGCGCGTGCTTGGGGATGTCGAGGTCGATGTTCTTCAGGTTGTGCGTCCGTGCTCCACGGACGCTCAGCACGGTGTCGGGCACGGGCGGGGCTTCGAAAGGGAACCGGAAACTATGCCAGACGGGCGCCTCGCGGGCATCACCTGCCCGGTCTGTCGGCTGCACCAGAAGTGGGCGGCGTCAGCCCGCCAGCAGTTCCAGCAATGCCGGGCCGTAGGCGTGCAGCTTCTTGGCGCCCACGCCGCTGATGCCGGCGAGTTCGTCCAGGCTGCCGGGCTGCCGTCGCGCCATCTCGGCCAGCGTGGCGTCGTGGAACACCACGTAAGCCGGCAGGTTGTGCTCGCGCGCCACGTCGGCGCGCCAGGCCTTCAACGCGGCGAAGCGCACCAGCCCCTCGTCGTCCAGCGGCAGCGGCGGCGGCTTGTCGGCGGCAGCGCCGCCGCGGCCGGCGCCGCGCCCGCGGGCCCGCTTCGCCGGCTCGGCCGGCACGCGCAGCAGCAGCTGCACGTCGCCGCGCAGCACGTCGCGCGCCGACGGCATCAGCTCCAGCGTGTTCCACTCGCCCTCGGCGCGCAGGTGGCCCAGCGCGAGCAGCTGGCGCAGCACGCCGCGCCACTGCGCTTCCGAGAGGTCGGCGCCGATGCCGAAGGTCGACAGGCTCTCGTGACCGTACGACGAGACCTTGTCGGTGACCTTGCCGCGCAGCACGTCGATCAGGTGCCCCGAGCCGAAGCGCTGCCCGCCTTGCTGGCGGAAGCGGTAGATGCACGAGAGCGCCTTGCGCGCCGGCTCGGTGGCGTCCCACGTCGCGGGCGGGGTCAAGCAGTTGTCGCAGTTCCCGCAGGCCCCGCTGTCTTCGCCGAAGTAGCCGAGCAGCCGCACGCGGCGGCAGTCGTGCGCCTCGGCCAGCGCCAGCAGCGCATCCAGCTTGCCGCGCTGCAGCCGCTTGAAGTCCTCGTCGGCCTCGCCTTCGTCGATCATGCGGCGCTGGTTGACGACGTCCTGCAGCCCGTAGGCCATCCAGGCATCGGCGGGGGCGCCGTCGCGGCCGGCGCGGCCGGTCTCCTGGTAGTAGGCCTCGATGTTCTTGGGCAGGTCGAGGTGGGCGACGAAGCGCACGTCGGGCTTGTCGATGCCCATGCCGAAGGCGATCGTGGCCACCATCACGAGGCCATCTTCGCGCAGGAAGCGGTCCTGGTTCGTGCGGCGCACGTCGGCCTCCAACCCCGCGTGGTACGGCAGCGCGGGCAGGCCTTCGGACTCCAGCCATGCGGCGGTCTCCTCGACCTTGCGCCGGCTGCCGCAGTAGACGATGCCGGCGTCGCCCTCGTGCTCGTCGCGCAGGAAGCGCAGCAGCTGCGCCTTGGGATCGGCCTTCTCGACGATCGTGTAGCGGATGTTGGGCCGGTCGAAGCTCGCGACGAAGAGGCGCGCGTCGGCCAGCGCCAGCCGCTCGACGATGTCGGTGCGCGTGTGGGCGTCGGCGGTGGCGGTGAGCGCGATGCGCGGCACCGCCGGAAAACGCTCGTGCAGCCGCGACAGCCCGAGGTACTCCTCGCGGAAGTCGTGCCCCCACTGGCTCACGCAATGCGCCTCGTCGATCGCGAACAGCGACAGCAGCCCGCGCTCGTGCAGCGAATCGAGCATCGCCTCGAAGCGCGGCGTGAGGATGCGCTCGGGCGCGGCGTACAGCAGCGCCAGCCGGCCGGCGAGCAGGTCGCGCTCGATGCGGCGCGCGTCGTCGCCTTCGAGCGTGGAGTTCAGGAACGCCGCCGGCACGCCGAGTTCGTCGAGTGCGCCGACCTGGTCGTGCATCAGCGCGATCAGCGGGCTCACGACCACCGCCACGCCGTGGCCGCGGCGGTGGCGCACGATCGCCGGCACCTGGTAGCACAGGCTCTTGCCGCCGCCGGTGGGCATCAGCACCAGCGCGTCGCCGCCGCCGGACACGTGCTCGACGATGGCCTGCTGCTCGCCGCGGAAGGCGCCGTAGCCGAACACTTCGTGCAGCACCGCGAGCGGTTCGGCGGCGAGGCTGGGCGAGAGCACGGCGGACATCGGACGGCATGCTATCGGATGGCCCGCCCGGGGCCGCTGCAACGGCATCCCCCGGCCGGGCCCCCCGCTCCGGGGGCCCCCGCCGGAGCGCCCGCCACGGGGCGTGACACGGGGTCGGCGCGATGGAGGCCCGACGCGATAATGACCTCATCCCAACCCCACTTCCCCTCGGGAGCAGCCATGGCCTCGGTCAACAAAGTCATCGTCGTCGGCAATCTCGGCCGCGACCCCGAAGTGCGCTACACCGCCAGCGGCTCGGCCATCTGCAACGCCACCATCGCCACCAGCCGGCAGTGGAAGGACAAGACCAGCGGCGAGCGCCAGGAAGAGACCGAATGGCACCGCGTGGTGTTCTACGACCGCCTGGCCGAGATCGCGGGCGAGTACCTGAAGAAGGGCCGCTCGGTGTACGTCGAGGGGCGCCTGAAGACCCGCAAGTGGACCGACAAGGACAACGTCGAGCGCTACACCACCGAGATCGTCGCCACCGAGATGCAGATGCTCGGCGGTCGTGAAGGCGGTGGCGGCATGGGCGGCGGTGCGGGCGGCGGCATGGGCGACGAAGGGAGCGGCAGCGCCCCGCAGCGCAGCGCCCCGCCTGCCAAGCCCGCGCCGAGCAAGCCGGCCCAGAAGTCGGCCACCGGCTTCGACGACATGGACGACGACATCCCGTTCTGACGCCGACGCACCTCCGATGAGCGACCTGCGCGAACGGCTCGTCCGCAACGTGGCCGAGGTGGCGCTGGAACACCAGCAGCGCGAGCCGCTGTACGACACGCGCTGCGGCAGCGTGACCAACCGCGACGTGGCGCGCAAGCTCGGCGCCGGCTATGACGAGGTCCAGCCCGGCCAGCGCGGCTGCCCGTACCACTACCACCTCGCTCAGGAGGAGATGTTCGTGATCCTCGAGGGCGAGGGCACGCTGCGCGTGGCCGGCGAGATGATCCCGGTGCGCACCGGCGACGTGATCACGATCCCGCCGGGCCCCGAGTACCCGCACCAGATCATCAACACCTCCACCGCGCTGCTGAAGTTCATGTCGATCAGCACGCAGGAGCGGCCCGAGGTCTGCTACTACCCCGATTCAGGCAAGGTCGGCGCGTTCCACTTCGGCACGCGGCTGATGCAGCGGCCCGAGGCGAACCTCGACTACTGGGACGGCGAGCCTTGAGCGACGCGTTCCAGCAGCACGGCCAGGGCAACGTGGTGCGCGTCGGCGCGCAGGTGGCGCTGGCCGGCATGCTGGTCGGGCACCACAACCACATCGAGATCGCCGATGCGGCGATCCCGTCGCCGATCACGCTGCGCGTGCACGGCCACCACAACCGCATCGTCATCGGCGGCGCATCGGAGATCAAGGGCCTGGCGATCTCCATCGGCAACCACCTGCCGGCGCACCGCACGACGATCGAGATCGGCGACGAGTTCACCATCGAGGTCGGCGGGCGCTTCCTGCTCTACAACTCGGGCAGCTCGCTGCGCATCGGCCGGCGCTGCATGTTCTCCAGCGGCATCACGCTGCGCTGCGGCGAGTCGCCGCACCTGATCTTCGACCGCGATACCGGCGCGTACCTCGATATCTCCGAGGGCGTGACGATCGGCGACCATGTCTGGGTCGGCGAAGGCGTGTACATCACCAAGTCGGTGTCGATCGGCGACGAGTCGGTGGTGGGCGCCCGCAGCGTCGTGACGCGGCGGTTCACCGAGACGCACGTGGCGATCGCCGGCAACCCGGCGCGCGTCGTGCGCGAGCACGTGCAATGGATCCGCAACCCCGGCCTGCTCGAGGAGGGCAGCGCGTACCACCGCGCCTTCCACGATCGACAGGCCGAATTCGACCCCCGCGAGGAACCGTGATGACCCTGACCCGCTCGACGCTGCTGCGCGGCCTGCCCGCGGCGACCCTGGCCGTGGCCGCCGTGCTGGCGACCGCGTGGCCGGCCGCACACGCCCAGCCGAAGAAGGACACGCTGGTGCTGGCCATGACGCTGGAGCCGCCCGGCCTGGACCCCACCGCTGGCGCGGCGTCGGCGATCGCCGAGATCACGCTCTACAACATCTACGAGACGCTGACCAAGATCAACAGCGACAGTCGCACCACGCCGCTGCTGGCCGAGAGTTGGACGGTCTCGCCCGACCTGAAGACCTACACCTTCAAGCTGCGCCCCGGCGTGAAGTTCCACAACGGCGAGCCGTTCGGCTCGGCGAACGTGAAGTTCTCCTTCGAGCGCGCGGTGGCCAAGGAGAGCACGAACAAGGACAAGGCGGTCTTCGCCAACATCGAACGTATCGACACGCCCGATGCCCAGACGGTGGTGCTGAACCTCAAGAACGGCGACCCCGACCTGTTGTTCAAGCTGGGTCAGGGCACGGCGATCATCGTCGAGCCCAAGAGCGCCGGCGCCAACAACACGCAGCCCACCGGCACCGGGCCCTATCGGCTGGCCAACTGGAACCGCGGCAGCTCGGTGGTGCTTGAGCGCTGGGACGGCCACCGCGCCGCCAAGGATGTGAAGCTGCGCCGCGTGACGATGCGCTTCATCAGCGACCCCGCGGCGCAGGTGGCCTCGCTGCTGTCGGGCGACGTCGACGTCTTCCCTCGCGTGGCGGCGGCACGCTCGCTCAAGCAGTTCGAGAGCAACAAGAAGTACCAGGTGCTGATCGGCGGCTCGCGCGCCAAGACCATCCTGGCGATGAACAACAAGCGCAAGCCGCTGGACGACGTGCGCGTGCGCCGCGCGATCTACGCGGCCATCGACCGCGCGGCGGTGATCGAAGGCGCGGCCGACGGTTTCGGCGCGCCGATCGGCAGCTTCTACGTGCCGGGCGCGCCGGGCTATGTCGACACCACCGGCATCAACCCGTACGACCAGGCCAAGTCGCGCGCGCTGCTGCACCAGGCCGGCATCACGCCGCCGCTGGAGCTGACGATGAAGCTGCCGCCCACGCCCTACGCGCGCCAGGGTGGCGAGGTGATCGCGGCGCAGCTGGCCAAGGTGGGCATCGTCGCGAAGATCGAGAACGTCGAGTGGGCGCAGTGGCTCTCGGGCGTCTACGGCCAGAAGGCCTATGACCTCACGGTCATCTCGCACGTCGAGCCGCTGGACTTCGGCAACTTCGCGCGGCCGGGCTACTACTGGAACTACGACTCGGCCGAGTTCAACGCGCTGTGGGCGAAGATCAACGCGACGATCAAGCCCGACGAGCGCAACAAGCTGCTGGCACAGGCGCAGAAGCTGGTGGCCGAGGACGCCGTGGCCGCGTACCTCTACCAGCCGACCTGGATCACCGTGGCGAATGCGCGCGTGAAGGGGATCTGGAAGGACATGCCGTTGTTCGTCAACGACATGTCCGCGATGAGTTGGGCCCCCTAGTGTTCTGTCCCGTTAATTCATAGGCACAGAATCTGCATGGGTTGAGGCATCCTCGGAGATGCCTGATGCCCAACGCCTACACCCGTACCAGCAACATCGAGCTCACCGACGTCGAGCGTACGGAGCTCGTCTCGATGGCCAGATCGCGGTCGCTGCCAGCCGCATTGGCGCTGCGCGCGCGCATCGTCTTGGCCTGCGAAGGACTCGGCAAGGCCAGCACAGAAGTCGCCATGACGTTGGGGATCGACCGCAACACGGTCAACAAGTGGCGTGCGCGATACGCCCGGGACCGCATCTCTGGTCTGTACGACGAACTGCGTCCGGGACGGCCTCGAACGGTGGACGACGAAAGAGTGTCGGAGTTGATCAACAAGACGTTGCACACCAAGCCCGCCGATGGCTCGACGCATTGGAGTACCCGAGGGCTTGCCAGCGAGACAGGCATCAGCAAGAGCACGGTGGCACGCTACCTCCAGCTCTTCAAGCTCAAACCGCACCGCGTCGAGAGCTTCAAGCTCTCAACCGATCCGCTGTTTGTCGAGAAGCTGCGCGATGTGGTGGGCCTGTACCTGAATCCACCGGAGAACGCGCTGGTGCTGTGCGTCGACGAGAAGAGTCAATGCCAGGCGCTGGAGCGCACGCAGCCGATGCTGCCGCTGGGGCTGGGCTACGTCGAAGGCGTCACGCATGACTACGTGCGCCATGGCACCACGACGCTGTTCGCCGCGCTGAACGTGCTCAATGGCGCCATCCTGGCCGAGTGCAAACCGCGCCATCGGCATCAGGAGTTCCTGGCGTTCCTGCGCTCCATCGACAAGGCAGTGCCGGCTGAGTTGGACGTGCATTGCATCGTCGACAACTACGCCAGCCACAAGCATCCCAAGGTCAAGGCTTGGCTGGCAAATCGGCCGCGCTGGCACATGCACTTCGTGCCGACCTACTCCAGTTGGCTCAATCAGGTCGAGCGGTTCTTCGCCATCATCACGGACAAGGCGATCCGACGCGGCTCGTTCACCAGCGTGAAGGAACTGACGACGAAGATCGACAACTTCGTCAGCCAGTACAACCACGACTGCAAGCCGTTCACCTGGACGGCTACCGCCGATTCAATCCTTGCCAAGCTCGCCCGCCTCTGCGGACGAATTACTGGGACAGGACACTAGCTCCCTATCGGTCGCGTCCCCCCGAGGGGGAGCCTTGCGGCGGACCGGCGGAGCCGGATCCGCGCAAGTGCTCAATGGGCCGCGCGGGGCGCGGCCCTGATCGTCGGCGCCTGATGCCGCCGACGATCAGTCAGACTCGTTCGAAGATGGCGGCGATGCCCTGGCCGCCGCCGATGCACATCGTGACCAGGGCGTAGCGGCCGCCGGTGCGGTGCAATTCGTGGATCGCCTTCGTGGCCAGGAACGCGCCCGAGCAGCCGATGGGGTGGCCGAGCGCGATGGCGCCGCCGTTGGGGTTGACCTTGCCCAGGTCGAACTCGAGGCCACGCGCCACGGCGATGGCCTGCGCGGCGAAGGCCTCGTTCGACTCGATCACGTCCATCTGCGACAGCGTGAACCCGCCCTTCTTGAGCGCTGCCTTGGTGGCCGGGATCGGGCCTTCGCCCATCACGTCGTTGGGCACGCCGGCCACCGCGTAGGACGCCAGGCGCGCCAGCGGCTTGTGGCCGTTCGTGTTCGCCACGCTGGCATCGGCCAGCACCAGGAAGGCGGCGCCGTCATTGATGCCCGACGCGTTGCCGGCGGTCACGGTGCCGTCCTTCTTGAACGCGGGCTTCATCTTGGCCAGCGTCTCCATCGTGGTGCCGGCCTTCACGTGCTCGTCGGTGTCGAAGGTGACCTCGCCCTTGCGCGTCTGCTTGACGATCGGGACGATCTGGCCCTTGAAGCGGCCCTCGGCGATGGCCGCGGCGGCCTTGCGGTGCGACTCCACCGCCAGCGCGTCCTGCTGCTCGCGCGTGATGGTCCACTTGGCGGCCAGGTTCTCGGCCGTGATGCCCATGTGGCCGACGCCGAACGGGTCGGTCAGCGTGGCGACCATAGAGTCGATCATCTTCACGTCGCCCATGCGCGCGCCGCTGCGCAGTTGCGGCGACAGGTAGGCGCCGCGGGACATCACCTCGACGCCGCCGCCGATGCCCGCGTCGGCATCGCCGAGCAGGATGTTCTGCGCCGTCGTGACGATCGCCTGCAGCCCTGACGAGCACAGGCGGTTCACCGCCATCGCCACCGAGTCCATCGGCAGCCCGGCCTGGATCGACGCCACCCGCGCCACGTAGGCGAAGCGCGATTCGGTGGGGATGCAATTGCCCACCGTCACGTAGTGGATGCGCTGCGGGTCGAGGCCCGAGCGGGCGATCGACTCCTTCATCACCGTGCCGCCGAGTTCATGGGGCTCGATGTCCGCCAGGCCGCCGCCGAAGCTGCCGATCGCCGACCGCACGGCCGACATCACCATCACGTCACGCTTGCTCATGTCTGCACTCCTGTTGCGAGGTCTCGACTGCGACCGCAGCCGATTGCGGCGCCGCGCCCCATGCCCGCACTGTGGCGCGGCCACATTGCAGGACGCTGACGATGTGCCGCGCCGCCTGCGCGGCCCGAGGAGCGGCGTTCAGTCGTTCTGCAGCCGTTCCTTGATGATGACAGAGCCGTTTTCCTGCGTCTCGATGACACCGCGCTCTTCCAGGTCCTTCATGACCCGGCTGACCATCTCGCGCGAGGCACCGACCACCTTGGCCATGTCCTGGCGGCTGACCTTGTGGCGGATGATCTTCACGCCGTCGATGTCCTCGGCCATGTCCAGCAGCGTGCGGGCGACACGGCCGTAGACGTCCAGCAGCGCGAGCGACTCGATCTGCCGGTCGGCGTTGCGCAGCCGCTTCACCAGGCCGCGCAGGATGGCGTAGGAGAGCGTGGAGTTCTCGGGCAGGCAGCGGGCGAAGTCCTGCCGCGCCAGCACCAGCATGTCCGTCTGCACCTCGGCGCGCACGGTGGCGGAGTGCGGCTCGTTGTCGATCAGGCTCATCTCGCCGACGTAGTCGCCCGACTCGAGCACCGCGAGGATGACCTCGCGTCCGCGCGTGTCGCTGGTCAGCACGCGGGCGCGGCCGTTCAGCAGGATGAACAGGGCGTTGCTCTTGCGCCCCTGCTCGACGACCAGCTCGCCACGGCGGAAGCGGCGCTTGACGACGCTGTCCGCGATGGCTTGCGCCTGGTCGGCGGTGAGCAGCGAGAACAGCGGCACGCGTCGGATCAAGTCCAGGTTGGACAGCATCGACATTCCAAGATCCCCTCGTTGTGATTCGGCCGGTCTGCAAGAATCGATTGGATCTGCCTATTGTGCCCATGGGATTGGCTTGCCGATCCTCGGTGCTCCCCCAACTTCCGATCCGTCATGTCGAACACCCATGCCTCCGTGCTGATCCTGGGCTCCGGCCCGGCCGGCTACACCGCCGCGCTGTATGCCGCGCGCGCCAACCTCAAGCCGCTGCTGGTCACCGGCATCGCGCAGGGCGGCCAGCTGATGACGACCACCGACGTCGACAACTGGCCCGCCGACGTCGCCGGCGTGCAGGGCCCCGAGCTGATGCAGCGCTTCCAGCAGCATGCCGAGCGCTTCGACACGAAGATCGTGTTCGACCACATCCACACGGTGGAGCTGTCGGCGAGGCCCTTCCGACTGACGGGTGACTCGGGCACCTACACCTGCGACGCGCTGATCGTGGCCACCGGCGCCAGCGCCAAGTACCTGGGCCTGCCCAGCGAGCAGTCCTTCATGGGCAAGGGCGTCAGCGGCTGCGCCACCTGCGACGGCTTTTTCTACCGTGGCCAGGAGGTGTGCGTGGTGGGTGGCGGCAACACCGCGGTCGAGGAGGCGCTGTACCTCTCGAACATCGCCTCCAAGGTCCACCTGATCCACCGGCGCGACAAGTTCCGCGCCGAGCCGATCCTCGTCGACAAGCTGATGGCCAAGGTCGCCGCCGGCACGATGCAGCTGCACCTGTGGCAGACGCTCGAGGAGGTGCTGGGCGACGACTCCGGCGTCACCGGCGTGCGCATCGCGTCGGCGCAGACCGGCGCGAAGACCGACCTGAAGGTGCAGGGCTGCTTCATCGCCATCGGCCACCAGCCGAACACCGAGATCTTCAAGGGCCAGCTCGAGATGAAGGACGGCTACGTCGTCACGCGCTCGGGGCTGAACGGCTTCGCCACGATGACCAGCGTCGAGGGCGTGTTCGCCGCCGGCGACGTGCAGGACCACGTCTACCGCCAGGCGATCACCAGCGCCGGCACCGGCTGCATGGCGGCGCTGGACGCCCAGCGTTACCTCGAGCAGCGGGCGGGTGGCTGACGATCCGGCCGATTCGGATATACTCGCCGGCTTTCCTGAAAAAACTGCGAGTCGACATGGCACGCGTCTGCGAAGTCACGGGCAAGGGCCCGATGGTGGGGAACAACGTTTCCCACGCGAACAACAAGACCAAGCGCCGGTTCCTGCCCAACCTGCACTATCGGCGCTTCTTCATCGAGGCCGAGAACCGCTGGGTGCGCCTGCGCGTGAGCAACGCCGCGCTGCGCCTGATCGACAAGAAGGGCATCGACGTGGTCCTCGCCGACCTGCGCGCCCGCGGCGAAGCCTGAACGGAGAAACGCCATGGCCACCAAAGGCGGACGCGAGAAGATCAAGCTCGAGAGCACGGCCGGCACCGGCCACTTCTACACGACGAGCAAGAACAAGAAGACCACGCCCGAGAAGCTCGAGTTCCTGAAGTTCGACCCGAAGGCTCGCAAGCACGTCCTTTACAAGGAAACCAAGCTCAAGTGACCGTCCGCCGGCCGGCGCCGCTGCCGGCCGCCTGACGATCAGTGCATCGCGAGGCCCGCCAGGGGCAGCCCGGGCGGGCTTCGGTGTTTCTGGGCCGGCGGCGGGGTCCATGCCCGCGCCCACGCGACGAACGCGTCGACCGGCAGCGGGCGGCTCAGGTGGTAGCCCTGCGCCTCGTCGCAGCCGAGCTCGTACAGCTGGTCGAGGATCTCGGCGTTCTCCACGCCCTCGGCCACCACCGACAGGCCGAGGTTGTGCGCAAGGTCCACGGTCGAGCGGACGATCTTCGCGTCGCCGTCCTCGCCGTCGGGCTGCACCATCCCCATCACGAAGCTCTTGTCGATCTTCAGCTCATCCACCGGCAGCCGCTTCAGGTAGGCCAGCGACGAGTAGCCGGTGCCGAAGTCGTCGATCGAGAGCTTGAATCCGCGCGCGGCCAGGCGGTTGATCGTGGCTTCGGCGCGATCGGGGTCGTCCATGATCGCGCTCTCGGTGATCTCCAGGCAGAAGCCCGTCGCCGTGGCGCCGTGCCGCTTGAGGATCGCATCGAGCTTCTCGGGCAACTCCAGGTCGAGCAGGTCGCGCGTCGACAGGTTGACCGACACGCGCTGCACGCCGAGAGCCGACAGCATCGCGCGCTGCGAGGCGGCTTCCTCGAACATCCACAGCGTGAGCCGGCGCACGAAGCCGGTCTGCTCGGCGAACGGGATGAACTCCATCGGCGGCACCAGGCCGCGGCTCGGGTGCTGCCAGCGCACCAGCGCCTCGGCGCCGCACAGGGCGCCGTCGGCCACGGTGACCTTGGGCTGCAGGAACAGGCGCAGCTCGCCGCCCTCCACCGCGCGGCGCAGTTCCGACAGCAGCGAGAGCGTCTGCGTGCTGGCGTTGTCCAGCCGCGCGTCGTAGCGCATCGCGCCGCTGGCGCTGCGCTTGGCGGCGTACATCGCCACCTCGGCCCGCGACAGCAGCGTGTCGGCCTCGGCCGCGTGGGCCGGCCAGCAGGCGATGCCCACCGCCGCGCTGAGGTCGACCATCTGGTCCTCCAGCGTCAGCGGCGACGCGAACACGCTGGCGATGCGGTCGGCCACCGCCTGCGCCGCGTCGGCATCGGCCTGCGGCAGCAGCAGCGCGAACTCGTCGCCGGAGAGCCGCGCGATCATGTCGCCGTCGCGCACGGCGTGGTGCAGCCGTTCCGCGACGACCTTCAGAACCTGGTCGCCGAAGGCGTAGCCGAGCACGTCGTTGACGTGCTTGAAGCGGTCGAGGTCGAGCATCACCACGGCCAAGCCGTCGCCCGTGCCCGAGGCGGCGGTGATCTGCGCGCCGACGGCATCGCGGAACTGCAGCCGGTTGGGCAGGCCGGTGAGGCGGTCCCAGTAGGCGAGCTGGCGGATCTCGCGCTCGTTGGCGGCGATGTTGGTACGCATGTGCTCGAACGCGCGCGCGAGGTCGCCGATCTCGTCGCCGCGCCCGGTGCCCTGCAACGGCACGTCGTACTCGCCGCGGCCCAGCCGGTCGCTCGCGTGCACCAGCGAGCTCAGCGGCCGCGTCACGCGCCGAGCCGACCAGGCGTTGCCCGCGCCGAAGAGCACCAGGCCCAGTAGCGTCAGGCCGCCGAGCAGCCACTCCAGGTCGCGGTAGGGCGCGATGGCCTGCTCCAGCGGCGCGGCCAGCTGCAGCACCACGCTGCCGTCCGGCCCCGAAGACACGGGCACGCCATGCTGGCTCCAGGAAGACGACTCTGGCGTCACGTCCGCGAGCGACAGCTCGCGGGCCGCGCTGTCGGCAGGCAGGCTCGTGTACAGCAGCCGCGACGGCTGGCCCGGCGGGCGCAGCACCAGAGAGGCGTGCAGGCCCGACACGGCCTGCAGGTCATCGACCAGCGCGCTGCCGAGCGGAAAGCCCATCAGCACCCAGCCGATCACGAGCGGCGAGCGCATCGGGGCCATCACGAACTGCATCGGCTGCTGCCCGACCATCACCACCGTGCCGCCTCGGTCGCGCAGCATGGGCGCGATCGCGCCGACGGCCCGGGCGACACCGTCGTCGAGGTCCTGTGCCGCCACCTTCACGCGCATCTGCGTGTCCAGCAGCAGCGCGACTTCGGCGCCGATGCGTTCGCCATGGTTGTCCAGCGCCGAGGCGATCGTGGCGCGGTCGTGGCTGCCGACCGCGGAACGGAAGCCATAGTCGGCGGCGAGCAGCTCGGCGCTCTGCGCCAGCTTGGCCCCGCGCTGCTCCAGCAGCCGCGTCCAGATGCGTGCGCCAACCTGCAGCTGCGCGTCGAGTTGCTGGCGCGCATTGCGATCGATGTTGGCGCGGGTCACGAGCAGGCTCGCGGCCTGCACGACCAGCAGCAGCACCAGCGACACCAGCACCATGCGGCTGGACAGCCGCCAGCGGTCGATGCCCAGGCGAGTGCGCCAGGCGGCAGCAGGGGTCATGGCGCCGCCTCGGCGAGTTCGACTGCGACGGCCAGCTGCGCGGTCTCGACGCGCAGGGGCCGCTCGATCGGCGTGGATCCGACCGGCATCGTCGCGTGCCACGCCCGCAGGCGATAGCGCCCGGCGGGCACCGAGGGCAGCAGGAGCCGTCCTCCGGCGCCGGTGCGGCCGTACCACGGCGTGTCGACCACCACCACCCAGGCGGCCATGGTGTCGTGGATGTTGCAGCCCAGCACCGCGATGCCGGGCTGGTCGAACACGACCGGATTGGCCGGCGTGCCGACGTAGAGCTTGATCTCGAAGCGCTTGACCGGCGAGAACGAGTAGACGTGGTGCCGCACCGTGTCACGGTTCGGGAAGCTCACCGCGGTGCCCACCGGCACCACGGTCACGTCGGGCACGAAGCGCTTGTCGACCTGTGCGATCTCCGCGGGCGGCGCCGCGGCAGCGGCCCGGGCCGACTTGCCATCCAGCGGCTCGAGGAACACCACGGCGTTGTCGAGCGCCTTGCCGCCGGCAGCCGTCACGCGCACCTCCACCGGCGCCGCGCCCACGGCGGCCCAGCCGAGCGCGAGCGCGCCGGCCCAGGTGCGTGCCATGGCCCTGCGGATCACGGCTCGATCGCCAGACCCCACAGCGCGCGCCCATCGCCCACCGTGCCGATGCGCGTGGCCCGGCCCGAGGCCAGGTCGACGAGGTGCAATGCCGTGCGGCCGCCCTGCTGCAGCGCGGCCAACGCCGTGTTGTCGATGTCGGCGATGTCGAACGACGCGCGGTCCACGGCCCCGGTGCCGAGCGGCCCCACCGTGTACAGGCGCCCGGTGTTCGGCGACACCGCAGGCTCGACGCCCTCGCGGCTGCCCTGCGTCACCAGCGTGCCCAGTGCCAGGTCGATCGCGTAGTTGGTCGTCAGCTTGTCGTTGCGCTTGTTGTAGGTGTAGGCCGCACCGGCGATGCGCGGCGCGCGGCCGGCATGGGGGTCGCCCGGGGCATAGGCCAGTGCCGGGTCGGTGGCTGCGACTGCGCCGGTGTCGGGATGCAGGCGCAGGTTCGAGCCATCGTCGGCGATCACGCGGATGCGGTCGGCCACCGGGTTGAAGTCGACCTCGTGGCGGGCGGCGCTCAGCGGCGCGGGCTGCGTGCCGACGCGGGTCAGGCGGCCGCTCGCGGCGTCCAGCGTGTACAGCCGGCCCGAGGTCGAGAGCGCATACAGCACGCCGCGCGCGACGCGGAAGTCGATGCCGGCGAGCCTGTCGCCGGGCTCCAGGCCCGAGAGCGGCTTGCGGTCGAGGATGCGGCGCGGCTGGCCGGCGTTGAACCTGATCAGCTCGGCAGCGTCGGTCACCGCGTACACGGTTTCCTTGCGCGGCGGCCCTTCGGGTTCCTGGAGCGAGGCACATCCGGCCAAGGCCAGTGCGGCTGGCAGGATGGCAGTGGTCACGTGGGCGGCCAGGCGTCGGTACATCAGGGGTCCTCGTCGTGGGCGATCCCGGAGATATCGACCGCAACCGCGACAGGCTTGACCCGCTGCAACGCTGCGCCGCAAAGAAAAGCGCCCGCCGAAGCGGGCGTTTCTGCAGCGTGTGCTGACTTATGCGTGTGCGGCGCGCAGCTTCAGTGAGAATTCCTGCAGCATCGCGATGCCACTCTCCTCGGCCTTGCGGCACCAGGCCTGCAGATCGGCGACGAGCTGATCGGCGGAGACGCCGGTGCGGGTCCACAGCAGGCGCAGTTCCTCGCGCATCGCCACCAGCTTGGCGAGCTGGGGGCTCTCGCCGAGCGCCACGGCAACCTGGGCCTTCAGCCTTTGCGGGATCTTGTCGTCGTCGCGGTGCAGCCAGCGCTTGGCCAGCACCAGGTCGCGGAAGTGCGTGGTGTTCTGGGCACCTTGGGCGCGCAGCCGCTCGAGCTCGCCAGCCACCGTGGCCCGCAGGCCGGCGGCGTACTTGGCCATCACTTCGTAGCGGTTGGCGATGATCGCCTCCAGCGTCTTGCCGTCGGCCTGCGCCTTCACGGCGCCCAGCTCCAGCTTGGGCGGCGTCTTGCGCACCTTGGCCAGGCCCAGCAGTTCCAGGCCCCGGATGTAGACCCAGCCGATGTCGAACTCGTAGGGCTTCACCGACAGCTTGGCCGAGGTCGGGTAGGTGTGGTGGTTGTTGTGCAGTTCCTCGCCGCCGATGATCAGGCCCCACGGCGAGATGTTGGTCGACGCGTCGGCCGCCTCGAAGTTGCGGTAGCCCCACCAGTGGCCCAGGCCGTTGATGATGCCGGCGGCCGTGACCGGGATCCACAGCATCTGCACCGCGAACACGGTGATGCCGATGGCGCCGAACAGCAGCACGTCGATGGCCAGCATGACCATGATGCCGCCGTAGATGTAGCGCGAGTACACGTTGCGCTCGAGCCAGTCGGCGGGCGTCTGGTGGCCGTACTTCGTGATCGTCTCGGTCACCTTCGCCTCGGCCCGGTACAGCTCGCTGCCCTGCAGCAGCACGGTGCGGATGCCACGCGTCACCGGGCTGTGCGGGTCATCCTCCGTCTCGCACTTCGCGTGGTGCTTGCGGTGGATGGCCACCCACTCCTTGGTGACCATGCCGGTGGTCAGCCACAGCCAGAAGCGGAAGAAGTGCGAGGGGATCGGATGCAGGTCGAGTGCACGATGGGCCTGCGACCGGTGCAGGAAGATCGTCACCGCGGCGATCGTGACGTGCGTCAGCGCCAGCGTGACCAGCACGATCTGCCACCACGTCAGGTCGAGCAGGCCGGTCGAGAGCCAGGAAATCAGCAGATCCATGTCGAGCAGTTCCACACCAGGGGTGCCGGATTGTAGGTGTCGCAATGTGACGTAGATGGTGGGAATTGCGGACAGGGCAAGGTGTCATTCCCGCAGCCAGATCGCCGCGAAGAAGCCGTCGGTTCGGTGCCGGTGCGGCCACAGGCGCAGGTGCGGGCCGTCGACCAGCGTCGACGCCTGCTCGATTCTGGCCGATGTGAGCGCCTCCTCCGCAGGCAGGATGCGCCATCCCGGACCGGCTGCCGCCGTGTGCGCCTCGACGATCGCCTCGTTTTCCGCCCGCAGCAGGCTGCAGGTGGCGTACACGAGCCGCCCGCCGGGCTTCACGAGCCGGGCGGCGCTGGCGAGGATGTCGCGCTGCTTGGCGGCCAGTTCGGCCACGCTGGTGGGCGACTGACGCCACTTCAGGTCGGGGTTGCGGCGCAGCGTGCCCAGCCCCGAGCACGGGGCGTCGACCAGCACGCGATCGATCTTGCCGGCCAGCCGCTTGATGCGGTCGTCGCGCTCGTGAGCGATCTGCACCGGGTACACGTTGGACAACCCGCTGCGTGCCAGCCGCGGCTTGAGAGCCGCCAGCCGGTGGCCGGACACGTCGAAGGCGTAGAGCCGTCCGGTGCTGCGCATCGCGGCGCCCAGCGCCAGCGTCTTGCCGCCGGCACCGGCGCAGAAATCCACCACCATCTCGCCGCGCCGCGGATCGGTGAGCAGCGCCAGCAGCTGGCTGCCTTCGTCCTGCACCTCGACCTCGCCCTGCGTGTAGACGTCGAGTCGGTTCAGCGCCGGCTTGCCGTCCACGCGCAGGCCCCACGGCGAGTACGGCGTGGGCTCGGCCGCGATGCCGGCCTGCTGCAGCGCCTGCTGAACCGCCTCGCGCCGCGACTTCAGCACGTTCACACGCAGGTCCAGCGGCGCCGGCTGCTCCAGCGCAGCCACCAGCGCCCAGAACGATCCGGCGTCCAGCGTCTCGCGCAGCGCGGTGCTCAGCCAGTCGGGCAGGTTGTGGCGCAGCTTCTCGGGCAGCGCCGACACGTCGACCGCCTGCGCGTGGGCCAGCCACTGCTGCTCCGGCTGCGACAGCCCGCCGCGCAGGTAGGTCGCCTCGCCCTGCCACGCCAGCATCGCCAGCCGCCGCTCCAGCGCGCCGCCGCCGCCCTGCGCCAGGTGCTGCCACAGCAGGCGCCGCCGCAGCACTGCGTACGTGGTCTCGGCCAGCGTGTGCCTTTCCCGGTGGCCGAGCGCCTTGTGCTGGCGGAAGAAGGCGCTGACGACGCCGTCGGCCGGCCGGTCCATCTTCAGCACGTCGCGCAGCAGTTGCGCGGTGAGGTCCAGCAATGCGGCGGGGTGCATGCGGCGGGTGGTGCGGCGAGGGCAGCCAGGCGGTCAGATGAGGAGCTGCGACGCGCCGTCGAGGTGGCGCACGCGCAGGCCGTCGACCTCCAGCCGGTCCTCGACGAACCAGCGCACGGCCTGCGGGTAGATCACGTGCTCGGCCTGCAGCACGCGGGCGGCGAGACTGGCCTCGTCGTCGCCGGGCCGCACCGGCACGGCGGCCTGCATGACGATCGGGCCATGGTCGAGCTCGGCGGTGACGAAATGCACCGTCGCCCCGGCCACCTGGCAGCCCGCCTCCAGCGCGCGGCGGTGCGTGTGCAAGCCCGGGAAGGCCGGCAGCAGCGACGGGTGGATGTTCATCATGCGGCTGGCATAGCGCTGCACGAAGGGAGCGCCCAGCACGCGCATGAAGCCGGCCAGCAGCAGCAGGTCGGGGCGGTGGGCATCCACCGCCTCGGCCAGCGCGGCGTCGAAGGCCTCGCGTGACGGGTAGGCCTTGTGGTCGACCACCGTGGTGGCGATGCCTTGGCGGGCGGCCCAGACCAGGCCGGCGGCGTCGGCGCGGTTGGCGATCACCGCCGCCACCTGCGCCGGCCAGCCCTCGCCGGCGCAGCGCTGGACGATGGCCTCCATGTTGGAGCCGCGGCCGGAGATCAGGATGACGATGCGCTTCATCGGAGGGCGGCAGTGTACGGAGAGCGACGACCCGAACCGCGAGACAATCGCCGGCTCTCCATCCCCGGCGCCCCTTCCATGCGTTCCCGCGTCCTCTCTGGCATGCGCCCCACCGGCGCGATGCACCTCGGCCACTACCACGGCGCCCTGAAGAACTGGGTGCGCCTGCAGGACGACCACGACTGCTTCTACTTCGTCGCCGACTGGCATGCGCTGACCACGCACTACGACGAGAAGGAGATCATCGAGCAGAACGTCTACGAGATGGTGATCGACTGGCTGGCCGCGGGGCTGGACCCCGACAAGTCGACGATCTTCATCCAGAGCCGGCTGCCCGAGCACGCCGAGCTGTTCACGCTGCTGGCGATGACCACGCCGCTGGGCTGGCTGGAGCGCGTGCCGACCTACAAGGACCAGATCGAGAAGCTGAAGGACCGCGACCTCGCCACCTACGGCTTCCTCGGCTACCCGCTGCTGCAGGCCGCCGACATCCTCATGTACAAGGCGACGTACGTGCCGGTGGGTGGCGACCAGTCCTCGCACGTCGAGCTCACGCGCGAGGCGGCGCGCCGCTTCAACAACCTCTATGGCCGCTCGGCCGACGATGCCGCGCGTGCCTCCGCGGCGCTGGGCCGCATGACCAAGGACGACGCGCGCTACTTCGAGCGCCAGCGCAAGGCGTTCGGTGAGACCGGCTCGGCCGAGGCGCTGGCCAAGGGCGAGTCCATCCTCGCCAAGGCCGCCGCGAACGTGGCCGGCTGGGCCGTCGCCGACACCGAGGTGCTGCTCGGCCAGCTGCGCGGCAGCGGCCGTGCCGTGCTCACCGAGCCGCAGGCGCTGCACACCGAGGTGGTCAAGCTGCCGGGGCTGGACGGCGAGAAGATGAGCAAGAGCTACGGCAACGCCGTGCTGATGCGCGACGACGCCGAGACGGTCGCCAAGAAGATCCGCGGCATGACCACCGACCCGGCGCGCGTGCGCCGCACCGACCCGGGCGACCCGCAGAAGTGCCCGGTGTGGGATTTCCACCGCATCTACAGCGACGCCGCCACGCAGGAGTGGGTGGTGAACGGCTGCACCAGCGCCAGCATCGGCTGCCTGGACTGCAAGCAGCCCGTGGTCGAGGCCATCCAGCGCGAGCAGGCCCCGTGGCGAGAGCGCGCCGCGGCCCTGCAGGCCGAGCCGAAGAAGGTGCACTGGATCGTCGAGATGGGCACCGAGCGCGCGCGCACGGTGGCGCGCCAGACGATGAAGGACGTGCGCGACGCGATGGGCCTGAGCTACTGATGCAGACGATCGAAGTCCACCCCGACGGCGGCCGCGCCGACGCCGCCGTCATCGTGCTGCACGGGCTGGGCGCCGACGGCACCGACTTCCTGCCGTTCGCCGACGAGATCGACCTGTCGGCCATCGGCGCCGTGCGCTGGCTGCTGCCGCGCGCGCCGGTGCGGCCGGTGACGATCAACAACGGCTACCGCATGCGCGCGTGGTACGACATCTACGGCGCCGAACTCGAAGGCGGCGGCGCGGCGCGTTCGCGGCGCGAGGACAACGCCGGGTTGCGCGAGTCGTTCGCCGACGTGCACCGGCTGATCGAGCGCGAGATCGCGCGCGGCGTGCCGGCTCGGCGCATCGTGCTGGCCGGCTTCTCGCAGGGCTGCGCGGTCACGCTGGGCGCCGGGCTGCGCTGCCCCCACCGGCTCGCCGGGCTCGCGGGGATGTCGGGCTACCTGCCGCTGGCCTCGGCGCTCGCGGCCGAGCGGCATGCGGCCAACGCCGGCGTGCCGATCTTCCTCGCCCACGGCACCCAGGACGACGTGGTCGTGCCCGACCGTGGCACCGCCTCGCGCGATGCGCTGCAGGCCCTGGGTTGGCCCGTCGAGTGGCACACGTACCCGATGCAGCACTCGGTGTGCATCGAGGAGGTGCAGGACCTGCAGGCCTGGCTGCTGCGGGTGCTTGCCTAGAATCCGCGCCCTTTGCGATATCGAAGACCTAGGAGAAACGAGAGATGCTGGACCAGGAAGACGAAGGCACGCGCATCGGCGTGTGGGTGGCGCTGGGGGTCGTGTTCTTCGTGCTCGTCGGCGTCATCGGCGGGCTGATCCTGCGGCAGATGCATGCGCACGCGGCCGCGAAGGCCAAGCCGGCGGTGGCCGCCGACGTGATGGTCGACGTGCCGCTGACCGGCGAGCTGCTGGGCAAGCTCTACTTCGAGAGCGGCTCGGCGGCGCTGCCGCCGGATGCCGCGGCGTCGGGCGTCGAGCCCGCCGTCAAGGCGCTGGCCGCGGCGCCGGGCAAGAAGCTGGTGCTGGCCGGCTTCCACGACGCCACCGGCGACGCGAAGACCAACGCCGAACTCGCCAAGCAACGCGCCATCGCGGCCCGCACCGCGCTGGTGGCCGGCGGCGTCGACAAGAAGCAGGTGCTGCTGCGCAAGCCCGAGAGCACGACCGGCGACGGCTCGCTGCAGGAAGCCCGCCGCGTGGAGATCCGCCTCGTCGACTGACCGGGCGGGCTCCCAGCGCTGCACCGCTTCACCGGCGCCCGCCTGAGGCCGCCGGCGTGGCCGCCATCCACATCACCGACGTCGAGGCCGCCATCAACTGGTGGCGCGAACGTTCGCCCTCGCCCGACGGCATCACGGCGTGCCCCGAGGTGCGGGCGCTGGCCGAGGTCTACGCGCTGATGGTGTACTACCGCGAGCATCTCGCCGACGAGGACACGATGCCGCCGCGCGCCCGCGACGCATGGCTGGCGTGGTACGCGAGCACGCCCGACGCGCCGTGCATCGCGATCTGCTCCACGAGCCAGGGCGACGACCTCTGCAAGGGCTGCGGCCGCACCTTCGACGAGGTGCAGCACTGGCCGGTGCTGACCCCGGCCGAGAAGCGCATCGTGTGGCGCCGCATCACGCACGAGGGCACGGCGTGGCGCTTCAACCGATATGCCGAGCGGGCGCTGGAGGCGACCGGCCTCGACCATCCACCGCCGGAGTCGTTCGGGCACGGCAGCGTGGCCGGCGACCGGGGGCCTGTCCGATGAGCTCGACCTTCGCCGGCAGCACCGGCCGCCTGGTGCAGCTCGCGTGGCCGGTGTTCCTCGGCCAGCTCTCGGTGGTGGCCTTCGGCACCATCGACACGCTGATGGTGGCGCGCTACTCGGGGACCGAGCTGGCCGCGCTGGCGGTGGGCACCTCGGCCTACTTCACCACCTTCATCGGCCTGATGGGCGTGGTGCTGGCGATCGGCCCCATCGCCGGGCAGCTCTACGGCGCGCGCAAGCTCGACGAAGCCGGCCGCCAGCTGCACCAGGCGATCTGGGTGGCCGGACTCGTGGCGCTGCCGGGCATGGCGCTGCTGCTGCTGCCCGAGCCGTACATGGCGCTGGCGCAGGTGCCGCCGGAGATCGAAGGGCGCGCCCGCATCTACCTGGCGCTGCTGGCGCTGGCGTTGCCGGCCTCGCTGCTGTTCTCGGCCTGGCGCGGCTTCACGCTGGCGGTGTCGCGGCCGCGGGTGGTGATGGTGCTGCAGCTCGCGGCACTCGCGCTGAAGGTCCCGCTGTCGGCCGCGCTGGTGTGGGGCGTGCCGGCGTTGCACGTGCCCTCGCTGGGCATGGTCGGCTGTGCGGCGGCCACGCTGGTGGTGATGTGGCTGCAGGTGGCCGCGGCCTGGTGGATCGTGCGCCACGACCGCTTCTACGACGGTTTCGGCCTGCGCACCGGCGGCTTGCGGCGGCCGGATCGCGCCTCGATCGGCGCGCTGCTGCGGCTGGGCATCCCGATGGGCGGCGGGCTGCTGATCGAGGTGAGCGGCTTCACGATGATGGCGCTGTTCATCGCGCGGCTGGGCACCACGCCGGTGGCCGGGCACCAGATCGCGGTGAACATGGTGTCGATCCTCTTCATGGTGCCGCTGGCGTTGGCCAACGCGGCGAGCACGCTGGTGGCGCAGCGCGTGGGCGCGCGCGACCTGCCCGATGCGCGGCGGCTGGGCTGGCACGCATTGGTCTTCGGCACCGGCGTGGCCACGGTGCTGGGGCTGGTCGTGTTCGCGCTGCGCGAGCCCATCGTGGGCCTTTACACGGGTGACGCCGCGGTGGTCGCCGCGGCGCTGCCGCTGCTGGCGTGGCTGGCGGTGTTCCACATCGCCGACGCGGCGCAGACGCTGGCGGCCTTCGTGCTGCGCGCCTGGCGCATCGCCACCGGGCCGATGCTGATCTACGCCGCCTCGCTGTGGGGCGTGGGCCTGGGCGGCGGCTACCTGCTCGCGTTCGACGTGCTTGGCAGCACCCCGGGCTGGGCGACCGGCGCGCGCGGCTACTGGATCGCCAGCACGACCGGACTCGTGCTCGCGTCGGTGGGCCTCACGCTGCTGCTGGCGTGGGTGATGCGGCACAAGTCGCGTCAGACGCTTGCGGGTTGACCGCCCGATCGACGCACGAAATACTCGCCGCCCCTCGAGGATGCGCCACCGATGAGCTCCCCCAACCACCCGCCGGGCCTGCACCGCACGGCCTCGATCGAAGACCGCGTGCGCGCCGTGCAGGCGGTGCTCGACGACCACGGTCTCGACGCCAGCACCCACGCGCCCGAACTCGACCGCGCCGCGCAGGAAGACTGGGTGCCGCGCAACGGCGCCCGCGTCGTCGCCCGCGCGTGGACCGATCCGGCGTTCCGCGCCCGGTTGCTCGCCGACGGCCGCTCTGCGGTGGCCGAGCTGGGCCTGTCGATGCCGAAGCACCACCGCCACCTGGTCGTGCTCGAGAACACGCCGCAGGTGCACAACGTCATCTGCTGCTCGCTGTGCTCGTGCACCGCGTTCACGATCATCGGGTTGCCGCCCGACTGGTACAAGGACCTGGAGTACCGCTCGCGCGTCGTGCGCGAGTCACGCACGGTGCTGAAGGAGATGGGGCTCGAGCTGCCGCCCGACGTCGAGATCCGCGTCTGGGACACGACCGCCGACACGCGCTACATGGTGCTGCCGATGCAGCCCGCGGGCACCGCCGGCTGGTCTGAAGAGCGGCTCGCGGCCATCGTGACGCGCGATTCCATGATCGGCGTCGCCCGCCTGTAGCCGGAGGAACCACGATGGACGGTGTGCACGACCTCGGAGGCCGGCAAGGGTTCGGCCGCGTGCGGTACACGATCGATGCGCCGGCCTTCCACTCAGCGTGGGAGGTGCGGGCCAACTCGCTGTATGGCTACGCGGTGCGCAGCGGTCTGTTCAACATGGACGAGTACCGCTATGCGATCGAGCGCATGGAGCCGCGCCACTACCTCACGGCCCCCTACTACGAGCGCTCGCTGACGGCGCTGGCGACGCTGTGCGTCGAGAAGGGCCTGGTCACGCGCGAGGGGCTGGAGCAGCGCGCGGGCGGCGCCTTCCCGCTTTCCGGCGACGGGGTGCCGGGGCGCACCAACGCGGCCGTCGATGCACCGTTCGCGGTCGGCGATCGGGTGCGCGTGCGCGACGACCACGTGCCCGGCCACGTGCGCATGCCCGGCTACATCCGCGGCAAGCGCGGCATCGTGGTCGGCGTGTCGCCGGCCTACCCGTTCCCTGACGCCCGTGCCCACGGCATCGAGGCCCGCGACGAGCCGACCTACGACGTGCGCTTCCGCACGCAGGACCTGTGGCCGGACTCGTCCGACCCGGCGCAGGTGCACGTGGCGGTGTTCCGCAGCTACCTGACCCGCGACGAGTAGGCGCCGGCGGCGTCGAGCCGCGTGAGGCTGTCGTCGGCGGCGCCGAGCCGCCTCAGGCCGACGCCGGCAACGTGAGCACGAAGCAACTGCCACCGCCGTCCCGCGGCTCGCAGCGGATGGTGCCGCCGTGCCGCTCGGCGATCTGCCGCACCAGCGACAGCCCGAGCCCGACGCCGCCCTCGCGCTCGGCATGGCCGGGCAGCCGGAAGAACGGCTCGAAGATGCGCTCGCGGAAGGCCTCGGGCACGCCCGGGCCGCGATCGGACACGCGCACCTCGTGGCCCGCCGCCGCGGCACCGACGCTGATCTCCACCGCGTCGCCGCCGTAGCGGCGCGCGTTCTCGAGCAGGTTGCGCACGGCGCGCCGCAGCAGCCGTTCGTCGCCGTGGACCTGCGTCTCGCGGCCCTGCACCTGTGCGTTGACGCGCGCCGCCTCCTCGGCGGCGATGGCCAGCAGCTCCACCGGGCCGGCCGCGGCGAAGGCCTGCGCCGCGTCGAGCCGGCTGGCCAGCAGCACTTCCTCGACCAGCGCATCGAGTTCGGCGATGTCGGCCTCGATCTCGCGGCGCAAGGCCGCGCGCTGCTCGGGGCCGGCCTCCTCGGCCAGCGACAGCGCCATCTTCAGCCGCGTCAGCGGCGAGCGCAGCTCGTGGCTGGCGTTGGCCAGCAGGCTCTGGTGCGAGCGCACGAGCGCCTCGATGCGCGCCGCCGCATGGTTGAAGCTCGCCGCCAGGCGGGCCACCTCGTCGCGTCCGTCCTCGGCGACGCGCTGGTTCAGCGCGCCCTGCCCGAACGCGTCCACGCCCTTCTGCAGCGCCTCGAGCCGGCGCGTCAGGCGCCGCACCACCGGCCAAGCGCCGGCGGCCACGCCCAGGAACAGCAGCGCCAGCAGGATCGCCAGGCCCAGGCCGCCCGGCAGCGCGCGCACCAGCAGCCACGGCGGCCCGGGCTGCGTCATCAGCGCGGCCCCGGCTCCGCCGGCCCCGCCCGGCCCCCCGGGCCGGCCCGCCTGGGGCCGCATCACCCACAACGTGCGGCCGTCCTCGAGGCGGAACGACTGGGCGCGCGCGCCGTCGGCCTCGCGCCGCGCGTAGGCCTCGGCAGCCCCCAGCCGGGCACCGCCGGCGTCGTCCAGCGCCAGCGGCACGCGCAGCCGCATCGACCAGTCGCGGATGGCCGCAGCCTGGTCGGCGCGCGGCGCGCTGGCTGGCGGCAGCGAACGCTCCAGCAGGTCGGCCCAGGCGGCCAGGCGATCCTGCAGGCGCTCCTGGATCGTGCCCTCGAAGCGCAGCCGCTCGTTCTCGAGGTGGCGCTGCACCGCCCAGCCGGAGATGAGCGCGAACACCGCCACCGCCGCGACGACGGTGAGCCAGATGCGCAGGTAGAGCGAACGGATGGCGGGCCCCGGGTCTCGCTGGCCAGTGAGACTATTCGTCCTGCTTGCGGGCGAAGACGTAGCCGGCGCCGCGGACGGTGAGCACCCGCTTCGGCGCCTTCGGATCGTCCTCGATCAGCGCGCGGATGCGCGAGATGTGCACGTCGATGCTGCGGTCGAAAGCCTCCAGCGGGTGGCCCTTCAGCGCGTCCATGATCTGGTCGCGCGAGAGCACGCGGCCGGGGCTCTTGGCCAGCACCGTCAGCAGCTCGAACTGGTGGCTGGTGAGGTCGCAGGCCTTGCCGTCCAGCCGCGCCTGGCGCGCGCCGAGGTCGACTTCCAGCCGGCCGAAGACCAGCACCTCGTCGTTCGTCGGGTCGGGCGCGGCCCGCCGCAGCAGCGCCTTGATGCGGGCCAGCAGCTCGCGCGGCTCGAAGGGCTTGCCCAGGTAGTCGTCGGCGCCGATCTCCAGGCCGACGATGCGATCCATCGGTTCGCCGCGCGCCGTGAGCATCAGCAGCGGCAGGCGGCGCGTGCGCGGGTCTGCGCGCAACTCGCGCGTCAGGTCCAGCCCATCGCCGTCGGGCAGCATCAGGTCGAGCAGCAGCGCGTCGTAGCCGCCAGTCTTCAGCCGCTCGCGGCCGGCGGCCAGCGAGCCGGCGCAGTCGACCTCGTAGCCGCCCTTGCGCAGGTAGTCGCCGATCATCGCCGTGAGGCGCGCATCGTCGTCGACCAGCAGCAGCCGTGGGTTGCTCATGGTGCCCCCAAGGGCCTGCGGCCCGGCCCCCCGGGGGGGCGCGAGCGCCTTCGGAACGGCCGTGCGGCGCTCACCGTCAGTCCCCCCACGCCGCGGGAGCGGGCGCCGGAACGAAAAACCGCCCCCGCGGCGACAGCCGGCGGGGGCGAAGACCTGACAAGCACAGGCGTCCTGGATTCACCGCTTCTCGAGCGCGTCGCGTTCGGCGCGATGGCGCTGCATCATCGTTTGGCGCTGCGCCATGCGCTCGCCGAGCGCCTTGCGCTGCTCGGGCGTCAGCACGCGGCTCACGTCCAGCATCGCCTGCAGCATGCGCTTGCTGGCCTGGTCGTGCTGGGCGAGCATCTGCTGGCGCAGCGTCTCTGCGGCGCGGGCGTCCACCGTGGGCGCGGTGAAGATCGCCGCCGCCTGCTCGTGCAGCGCGGTGCGGCTGGCCCGCTGGCCGCGCAGGTCACCCATGGCCGCCTGCAGGATGCCGCGGATCTGCGTGCGCTGCTCGGCGGTGGCGTTCACCGAATCCAGCATGCGCTCCATCTGGTGCGGGCCGCCCATCATCAGGCCGCCGCCCATGCCGCCGGGGCCCATGCCGCCGCCCATCATCATCATGTGGCCGCCCGGGCCACCGGGGCCGCCGCCGTGCGGCTGGGCCGAGGCCGTGAGCGTGAAGGCACCGGCCGTGGCCAGCACGAGGCCGCCGATCAGCAGGCGGGTGGAGCGGGGGAACTTGAGGACTGTCGACATCACGGGTCTCCTTGGTGGAGCACTCAGGGTTGCGATGTCGTCATCGTCGTTCTGCGGGGTAACCCGGAGATGCGGCGCCCGTAAAGATTCGTGTCACTGCACCAGCTGGCGCAGTTCGCCGCCGGAGTAGCGGCGCGCCATCGCCGGCAGGTCCATCGGACGGATCTTCGGTGCCTGGCCCTCGCAGCCGAACTCCAGGTAGCGCTGCTTGCAGATGCGGTAGGCCGCCTCGCGCGCCGGCTTGAGCCACTCGCGCGCGTCGAACTTGTCGGGGTTCTCGGCCAGGAACTTGCGCACGGCGCCGGTCATCGCCAGCCGGATGTCGGTGTCGATGTTGATCTTGCGCACGCCGTACTTGATGGCCTCCTGGATCTCGGACACGGGCACGCCGTAGGTCTCCTTCATCTTGCCGCCGTACTGGCGGATCTGCTCGAGCAGGTCCTGCGGCACGCTGGAGGAGCCGTGCATCACGAGGTGCGTGTTCGGGATGCGCGCGTTGATCTCCTTGATGCGGCTGATGGCCAGGATGTCCCCCGTGGGCTTGCGGCTGAACTTGTACGCGCCATGGCTGGTGCCGATGGCGATGGCCAGCGCGTCGAGCTGCGTGCGCTTGACGAAGTCGGCGGCCTGCTCGGGGTCGGTCAGCAGCTGCTCGCGCGTCATCGTCGCGTCGGTGCCGTGGCCGTCCTCCTTGTCGCCCTTCATCGTCTCGAGGCTGCCCAGGCAGCCGAGCTCACCCTCGACGGTGACGCCGGTGGCGTGGGCCATCTCCACGACCTTGCGGGTGACGTCGACGTTGTAGTCGTAGCTGGCGATGGTCTTGCCATCCGCCTGCAGGCTGCCGTCCATCATCACCGAGCTGAAGCCCAGGTCGATGGCGCCCTTGCAGACGTCCGGGCTCTGGCCGTGGTCCTGGTGCATCACCAGCGGCACCTGCGGCCAGGCCTCGGTGGCGGCCAGGATCAGGTGCTTGATGAAGGCCTCCCCGGCGTACTTGCGGGCGCCGGCGCTGGCCTGCAGGATGACCGGCGCCCCCACTTCCGCGGCGGCGGTCATCACCGCCTGCACCTGTTCGAGGTTGTTCACGTTGAAGGCGGGGATGCCGTAGCCGTGCTCGGCGGCGTGGTCGAGCAACTGGCGCATCGAGACGAGAGGCATGTGGGCGCTCCTGGGCGGCAAGGGGTTGGAGAACAAGTTTACGGGGCCTTCCCACCGCTTTTCCGGCTCAAGCCCTGCGGTGGGGCCCGCCACACTCGCACCCACACTTCTCCGCTTCACCATGACTTCGCGCCTCCTAGCCCAAGCCACCTCGTGGATCACGACCGCGGCCGTCCGGCACGGTGACTCGCTGCCTGACGAACTGATGCGGCGCCTGTCCCTGACGCGCCGCTCCGCGCTCGGCCTGCTTCGGCAGCTGGAAGCGGCGCAGTGGCTGGTGCGCAGCGGCTCGCCGCGCCACCCGGGCTGGCGGCCCGGCCCGCTGCGGCAGATGGTGCAGACCTATGCGCTCGACGGGCTGATGGAAGACGAACCCTGGGCCCAGGACTACGCGCCGTTCCTGGCGCTCCAGCCCAACGTCGCACGCCTCGCCCAGCACGCGTTCTCGGAGCTGCTGAACAACGCCATCGACCACAGCGGCGGCAGCGCCGTGACCGTCTCGGTGCGCCAGACCGCGATGCACCTGCAGATGCTGGTCTCCGACGACGGCTGCGGCTTGTTCGAGCGCATCGCGCGCCACCATCGCATCGACGACCCGCAGCTGGCGATGTTCGAGCTGGCCAAGGGCAAGCTCACGACGCAACCCGACCAGCACAGCGGCCACGGCCTGCACGTCACCACGCGCCTGGCCGACTTCTTCCACGTGCATGCCAACCACCAGGCGTTCCAGCGCAGCGGCGAGCAGGCGCGCTGGTCGCGCTCGCGCCCGGTGGAGCGCATGGGCACCTCGGTGTACCTGGCGATCGCGCTGGACACCCCGCGCACGCTCGACGACGTGCTGCGCTCGTGCAGCGTCGAGCGCGGCTACACCTTCGACAGCACCGTGGTGCCGCTGCGGCTGCTGCTGGGCGAGAACATCGGCCTGGAGTCCCGCGCGCAGGCCAAGCGCGTGGCCTCGCGGCTGCCGTCCTTCCGCCGCGCCGAGATCGACTTCTCGGGCATCGCCGACATCGGCCACGGCTTCGCCGACGAGCTGTTCCGCGTGTTCGAGCGGCAGCACCCGGCCTTGCAGGTCGTGCCCACCGGCATGGCGCCGCGCGTCGGCGCGATGGTCGATTCGATCCGCTCGGCGGCCTGAGGCTGCGCCTGCGGGATCAGGCCGTCAGCAAAGCCTGCGCGCGCCGGTAGCGCTCGGCGCAGGCGGCGATCACGTCGTCGGGGATCACGAGCCCTGGCGGCAGGCCGGCGCTGCCGAAGCCGGGATATTCGCGCTGCAGCCAGTCACGGATCGGCTGCTTGTCGTAGCTCGGGGGCGTCTGACCTTCCACCACCTGGTCGGCAGGCCAGAAGCGAGACGAATCCGGCGTCAGCACCTCGTCCATCAGCGTCAGCGTGCCGTCGGCATCCAGGCCGAACTCGAACTTCGTGTCGGCGATGACGATGCCGCGCGCCAGCGCGTGCGCCGCCGCTTCGGTGTAGAGCTGCAGCGACACGCTGCGGATGCGCTCGGCCAGCGGCGCGCCGATGCGGCGCACCATCTCGTCGAAGGCGATGTTCTCGTCGTGCTCGCCCACCGCGGCCTTGGCTGCCGGCGTGAAGATCGGGTCGGGCAGCCGGCTCGCGTTGCGAAACCCGGCGGGCAGCGGCGCGCCGCACACGGTGCCGCGGGCCTCGTACTCCTTCAGCCCCGAGCCTGCCAGGTAGCCGCGCACCACGGCTTCGACCAGCACCGGCCGCAGCCGCTTCACGAGCATCGAGCGGCCCTCGACCAGCGGCTTCTCGTCGTCGGCCACCACCGACTCGGGCGCCTCGCCGGTGAGGTGGTTCGGCACCACGTGCGCCAGCAGCGAGAACCAGTGCAGCGACATCGCCGTCAGCACCCGGCCCTTGCCGGGCACCGGCTGCGGCAGCACGATGTCGAACGCCGACAGGCGGTCGCTGGCGACCATCAGGATGCGGTCGGTGCCGACGGCGTAGTTGTCGCGCACCTTGCCGCGCGCCAGCAGCGGGAGCGAGTGCAGCAGCGGGGTCGTCACGATCACCCGACCTGGCAGACCTTGAGCATGTTGGTGCCGCCCGGGTGGCCCATCGGCTCGCCGCAGGTGATCGCGTAGGTGTCGCCGGGCTTGAGCACGCCGCTGTGCACCAGCAGCGTCTCGGCGGCCACCAGTGCCTCGTCACGGTCGGACAGGCGCGGCATCAGCATCGGGCGCACGTTGCGGTACAGCGTCATCTTGCGTTGCGACTGCACCTGCGTCGTGAGGCCGTAGATCGGCGTGCGGATGTGGTGGCGGCTCATCCACAGTGCCGTCGAGCCCGACTCGGTCAGCGCCAGGATCGCCTTGCAGCCCAGGTGATGCGCGGTGAACAGCGCGCCCATCGCGATGCTCTGGTCGATGCGGCCGAAGGTCTTGTCGATGAACGAGGCGTCGAGCTCGACATCATCGGCACGCTCGGCTTCCTCGGCGATGGCAGCCATCTGCTCGACGGTCTCCACAGGGTACTTGCCGGCGGCGGTCTCGGCGCTGAGCATCACGGCATCGGTGCCGTCAAGCACCGCATTGGCCACGTCGCTGACCTCGGCGCGCGTGGGCACCGGGTTCTGGATCATGCTCTCCATCATCTGCGTGGCGGTGATGACGACCTTGTCCATCTCGCGCGCCAGCCGGATCATCCGCTTCTGCAGCGCCGGCACCGCCGCGTTGCCCACCTCCACCGCCAGGTCGCCGCGCGCGACCATGATGCCGTCGCTGGCGCGCAGGATGTTCTCGAGCTGCGGGATCGCCTCGCTGCGCTCGATCTTGGCGATCATCGCCGGCTTGTGGCGGTGGCTCTCGCCGGCCACGTTGGCGAGCTGGCGCGCCATCTCCATGTCGGTGGCGCTCTTGGGGAAGCTCACCGCCATGTACTCGCACTGGAACGACACCGCGGTCTTGATGTCCTCCATGTCCTTGGCGGTGAGGGCCGGCGCGGTGAGCCCGCCGCCCTGCTTGTTGATGCCCTTGTTGTTCGACAGCTCGCCGCCGATCTTCACGACCGTGTGCACCTGCTCGCCGCGCACCGCCTCCACGGTCAGCACGATCAGGCCGTCGTTGAGCAGCAGCGTGTCGCCGGGGCGCACGTCGCGCGGCAGTTCCTTGTAGTCGAGGCCGACCGCGCCCACGTCGCCCGGCGACGTGCGCTGGGCGTCGAGCACGAAGCGCTTGCCCGCCTCGAGCATCACGCGGCCGCCCTCGAACTTGCCGACGCGGATCTTGGGCCCCTGCAAGTCGGCCATCAGCGCCACCGGCTTGCCCACGCGCGCGGCGATGTCGCGCACGAGGTTGGCCCGGGCTATGTGGTCCTGGGCGGTGCCGTGGCTGAAGTTGAGCCGGACCACGTCGACACCGGCGCGCAGCAGGCGTTCGAGCACGGCGGGGTCGCTCGACGCCGGGCCGAGGGTGGCGACGATCTTCGTGGCACGGGTCATGCGCGGGTCTTTCGGGCTGCGGGGTGCGGCCGGGGGCGGCATTATCGGGTGCCGGTCGATGGGCCCTCTCGATGCAAACGCTTGTCGCTGAAGAAGGCGCAGGCTGCTTTCCGGGCGCCGGCCTTCGCCGACACTCGCGGCCCATGCCGCCCCACCCGATGCGCAGCAAGCTGTTCGTGCCCGGCGAGCGCGACGACCTCTACCGCAAGGCGCTGGCCACCGCGGCCGACCAGGTGGCGCTGGACCTGGAGGACGCCGTGCCCGCGGCGCGCAAGCCCCGCGCCCGCGAGTGCGTGCGCGCCTTCCTGCAGGGCGCGGTGGCGCGCGAGCAGGCGTCTCGTCTGATCGTGCGGGCGAACGCCGTCGGCAGCGCGGACTTTCGAGACGACCTGGCCGTGTTCACCGGTGGCGCGCCGGTGGCGGTCGCGCTGCCCAAGGTCGAGTCCGCCGCCGACGTGCAGGCCGCGCTCGCAGCCCTCGACCACGTGCGCGGAGACGACGTGACGCGGCTGCTCTGCACCATCGAGACCCCGCGCGGCCTGCGCCAGGCACACGAGATCGCCGGTGCCAGCCCGCGCGTGGCGGGCCTGCAGCTCGGCCTCGTCGACCTGTTCGCCCAGGCCGGCATCGACCGCGGCGACGCGGCGGCGGTGCACGCGGCGATGTACGCGCTGGCGATGGCCGCGGCCGAGCACGGCGTGCCGGTGTTCGACTCCGCCTACCCGCCGCTGCACGACGAAGCCGGGTTTCGCGCCGAGGCGCTGCGGGCGCGGGCACTGGGCTACGCCGGCAAGAGCTGCATCCATCCGCGACAGGTGCCGTGGGCGAACGAGGTGTTCATGCCCGGCGCGGAGGAACTGGCGCGCGCACGGCGGATCGTCGATGCCGCCGCGCACCATGGCGGCGCCGTGTTCGAGCTCGATGGGGCGATGGTCGACAAGCCGATCGTCGAGCGCGCGCAGCGGCTGCTGGCGCGCGGTGGCACCGCATGACGCGCGGGGCGGCCGCCTTGGACTTGCGCGCGACAGCCCGGGCGCTGCTGCTGTGCCTGGTCTGGGTGGCGGCGCTGTTCGGGCCAGTCCTGCAGCCGGCCCGGGCCGAGACGCTCGCCCGCGTGCAGCAGGCCGCACTGCCCGCGCCGGTGGGGCCGGTGGCGTGGCTGGTGTCGTCCGGCGGCACGCTGCTGGCCGGTGACGGCGCGAAGGGCTGGCAGCTCGACGCCGAAGGGCGGCGCTGGACCCCGCTGCCGTGGTCGCTGCCGGCCGGCATGACAGGCGTGCTCGGCGGATCGGATGCCGCCTACCTGCTGGCCGGCGACGCCGCGAGCCCGGGGCGCGCCACCCGGCTGTGGCGCGTCTCTCCGGAAGGCCTGCAAGCCCAGCCCGACCTGCCGCGCCCGCTGCGCGACGTGCAGGGCAGCGTGGCCGGCGCCGTGGTGATGATCACCGGCCTCGACGACGAAAGCCGCCCGCGCGTGTACCGGCTGGCTGCGGGCCAGTGGGCGGAACGGCCGGCCTGGCCGTCGACTGCCGGCGCGGCCCCGGCCTCGGCGCTGTTCGAACAGGGCGGCGCGCTGTACGCCGTGCTGCCCGGCCCTCGGGCCGAACAGAGGGCCGACCAGATCTGGCGCTGGCTGCCCGCCGAAGGCTGGCGCCTGCGCAGTGCGGCACCGGGCCGCGTGCTGCCCGGCTCGGGCCGGGTCACGGGGCAGGCCCACCTCGCGTTCGCCCTGGCGCCGCCCGCGGGCGCGGCGTCGGTTCGATGGATGACCTGGCAATCGATCACCAACGCCTGGGCACCGCTGGCCGAGCTGCCTGCGAGCGCCGGCACGGGCAGCGTCACGCCGTGGCGGCGCGGCATCGCCTGGGTCGCCGCCGGCGGGGCCGCACCCGTGCAGATCGAGACGGCAGAGATCGAGCCCGGCCGCCACCTGCTGAAGGGCCTCGACTGGGGCGTGATCGTCATCTACCTGGCGGCGATGATGGCCATCGGCGGCTGGTTCTACCTGCGCGAGAAGCGCCAGTCGACGGCCGACTTCTTCGTCGGCGGACGCTCGATCCCGTTCTGGGCGGCAGGCATCAGCCTGTACGCCACCAACACCAGCTCGATCAGCTACATCGCGATCCCGGCCAAGGCCTTCGAGACCAACTGGACGTACATGACGAACAACCTGGTCGCCGTGTGCGGCCTGATGTTCGTCGCCGCGTGGGTGGTGCCGCTGCTGCGGCGGCTCGACCTGATGTCGGTGTTCCAGTACCTCGAGCTGCGTTTCCACCCGGCCATCCGCACGCTGGCCAGCGCGCTGTGCGTGCTGGTGCAGATCGGCAGCCGGCTGTCGGTGGTGCTGTACCTGCCGGCTCTGGCGATCGCCACGATCACGGGGCTGGATGTGGTGTGGAGCGTGCTGCTGATGGGCGGCTTCACGATCGCCTACACGGCACTGGGCGGCATGAAGGCGGTGATCTGGACCGACGTCGCGCAGCTCGTCGTGATGGCCGGCGGCGCGTTCTTCGCGATCGGCTTCATCGTCTGGCACCTCGACGGCGGCTGGGCCACCTTCGCCGCGGAGGCGGCGGCGGCCGACAAGACGAAGCTGTTCGACTTCAGCTTCGACCTCACCAAGGCCACCGTCTGGGGCTTCATCTTCCTGGTGCTGTTCGACGTGGTGCTGACGTTCCCGAAGGACCAGGTGCTGATGCAGCGCGTGCTGTCGACGTCGTCGGATCGCGAGGCCGGCCGCTCGATCTGGGCCTTCGCGGCCATCATGATCCCCGGCGGCTTCGTCTTCTACGGCATCGGCACCGCGCTGTACGCGTACTACCGCGCGCACCCCGAGCGCATGGACCCGACGCTGTCGATCGATGCCACCTTCCCGCTGTTCATCGCCGCCGAACTGCCCGCGGGCCTCACCGGCCTGATCATCGCCGGCATCTTCGCGGCCGCGATGTCGACGCTGTCGTCGATCATCAACAGCGTGGCCACGCTGATCTCGGTGGACTTCTACGAGAAGCTGGTGCGCGAACCCGACCCGCAGACCAGCGTGCGCGTGGCCGAGTGGATGTCGGTGGCCGTCGGGCTGGTGGGCATCGGCGCGGCGCTGGTGCTGTCGCGCTTCGACATCCGCTCGCTGTTCGACGTGTCGATCGAGCTGGCCGGGCTGCTCGGCGGCGGCTTCGCGGGCGCCTACACGCTGGGCATGTTCACGCGTCGCGCCAACTCGGCCGGCGTGGCGATCGGCATCGGTTCGGCGATCGTGCTGACGACGGTGGCGTGGTCGATGGACCTCGTGCACCCGTACTTCTACCTGGCGATCTCGATCCTGCTGTGCATCGTGATCGGCTACGTCGCCAGCCTCGCGTTCCCGGCGCCGACACGGTCGCTGAAGGGGCTCACGATCCACCGGCAGGATCGCGTCGACGGCTGACCGGCCCGGCCCGTCGGGGCCTCAGAATCGTCGCGTGGAGACCCAGTTCCTGCAGACCTTCGTCACGGTGGCCGACCTCGGCTCGATGGCCGCCGCCGCGCGGCGCCTGAACATCACGCCGGCCGCCGTGGCGCAGCAGCTGCACGCGCTGGAGCGCGAGATCGGCGCGCCGCTGGTGGCGCGCGCCGGGCGCACCGTGTGCATCACCGGCGCCGGCTCGCGCATCCTGCGCCACGCGCGCGAGCTGCTGCGCGGCGTCTCCGACCTGTCGGCGCTGGCGGCCGACGAGCCCGAGGCCGGCGAGCTGCGGCTGGGTGCCGGCACCAATGCGCTCACCGGCATGCTGCCCGACGTGCTGGCGCGCATGGTCGAGCGCTTCCCGGCGATCAAGGTGTTCGTGCAGCCGGGCTACTCGCCGGAGCTGTACCGCGCGGTGGAAGGCGGCGAGCTCGACGCGGCGCTGGTGCTGCAGGCTCCGTTCGCGCTGCCCAAGACCTGCGACTGGCTGCTGCTGCGCGAGGAGCCGCTGGTGGTGCTGGCGCCCGAGCGCCTGGCGCACCGCGACCCGCACGAGCTGCTGGCCACCGAGCCGCTGATCCGCTATGACCGCCAGCAGTGGGGCGGCCGGCTGGCCGAGCAGTACCTGCGGCTGGCCGGCATCGTGCCGCGCGAGCGCTTCGAGCTGAACGCGCTCAACGCCATCGCGGTGATGGTCGACCGCGGCCTGGGCGTCTCGCTGGTGCCCGACTGGCTGCGGCCGTGGCCCGAGGGGCTGCGCCTCGCACGGCTGCCGTTGCCGATGCCGTTCGAGCCGCGCCGCATGGGCGTGGTGTGGTCGCGCGCCACGGTGCGTGCGCGTCTCGTCGAGGCCTTCGTCGAGGCCTGCGGCGAGACGGTCGGGGCAAGCAAGAAAACGTAGCCGCAGAAGATATCGCCGCGCGGTTCTTCGCGGCGGCGCCTTGCGGAAGACTCCGGCGGCAGCAGCCTCGGGCTGCCCGCCGCCGCGCGGGCGTGCCCCGGGCCGGTCCGACCCCAGCCACCACGAGAAGAGCACCATGAGACAACTGACGGTCCCCACCCTGGCCCTGGCAGCCGCCGCGCAGGCGGCACTCGCCCAGACCGCACCGGCCGACGACCCCAACCGCGAGCAGACGGTCACCATCACCACCGGCACGCGCACGGCCAAGGCCGTCGACAAGATCCCCGGCGCCATCACCGTGGTCGGCAAGGAGGAGGTGGCGCACACGCTGGCCATCACCGAAGACGCCACCGCCGTGCTGGCACGCTCGGTGCCCGGCTATGCCGAGGCGTCGCAGGCGATGAGCAACACCGGCGAGAACCTGCGCGGCCGCATCGCTCTGCGCCTGTTCGACGGCGTGCCGCAGGGTTCGCCGCTGCGTGAAGGCACGCGCAACGCGACCTTCACCGACATGGGCGTGATCGGCCGCATCGAGGTGATCAACGGCCCCTCGGCCTCCGAAGGCATCGGCGCGGCCGGCGGCATCATCAACTACATCTCCCGGGCGCCCGCGAAGCGCGGCGACGAGTTCCAGCTCGTCACCCGCTACACCTCGCAGTTCGAGCCCGACAGCGCCGGCTGGAAGGTGGGCTTCACCTACGCCCACAAGGAAGACAAGTGGGACCTGATCGCCTCGATCTCGCACGTCGACCGCGGCATGACCTACGACGCCAACGGCCGCGCCATCGGCCTGAACACCAGTGGCTCGGTGGCCGACTCGCGCGCCAACAACATCTTCCTGAAGGGCGGCTGGAACCTGAGCGACGGCGAGCGCGTGCAGGCCTCGTTCGCCAGCTTCAAGATCACCGGCAAGGGCAACTACATCCTCGTCGACGGTGACCGCGCCACGGGCGTCACCAACACGTCGATCCGCGGCCGGCCGCTGGACGGCAAGACCGAGATCAACGACTTCCAGCAGGCCCAGGTGTCGTACGACAACGGCAACGTCTTCGGCGGCCAGCTGAGCCTGAACGTCTACATGGCCGACCAGGCGATGCGCTACCCGGCCGAGGACGGCGCCGACCGCCAGGACCCGCTGATCAAGCCGCTGGGCACGCTGGTCGACCAGAGCGAGGTGCGCGCCAAGAAGCAGGGCCTGCGCAGCGCGTGGTCCAAGCAGGACCTGGGCGGCGTGAAGGGCCTGGAGCTGCGCACCGGCGTCGACCTCGTGCGCGACGAGGTCGACCAGCGCCTGGCGCTGACCGATCGGCTCTGGGTGCCGCCGATGATCTACAAGAGCGTGGCTCCGTATGCGCAGTTCTCGTACGAGACCGGGCCGCTGACGCTGTCCGGCGGCCTGCGCCGCGAGGACGGCGAGCTGCACGTGGACGACTACACCACCACCTACTTCCGCAACCGCGTGTTCGTGCAGGGGGGCACCTTGTCGTACACGGCCACGCTGCCCAACGTCGGCGCGGTGCTGAAGCTGCCGGCGGGCTGGAGCGCCTTCGCCTCGTACGGCAAGGGCTTCACGCTGCCCAACGTCGGCATCCCGCTGCGCAACATCAACTACCCGGGCCAGTCGGTGGCAGGCATCCTCGACCTGCAGGCCGTGATCGTGAAGAACAAGGAGATCGGCGCCAGCTGGAAGGGCAAGATGGGCTCGTTCAGCACGTCGTACTACGACACCAAGTCCGATCTCGGGCAGTCGCTGTCGATCGACCCGGTGACCAACGACTTCCTGCTGAACCGGCTGCCCGTGCGCATCAAGGGCCTGGAGATGCAGGGCGAGCTGAACATCTCCCGCGCGTGGCGCGCCACGGCGCTCTACTCGCGCACGCTGGGCAAGACGGTGTTCACCGCCGGCGGGCCGCTCGACCGACAGATGGGCGTGCTCGACGTCAACCCCGACAAGATCGGCGCGTCGGCCACGTGGAAGGCGACGCCGGCGCTCGACATGACGCTGGGCGTGACGCAGCTGCGCTCGCGCGACCTGAACGTCGGCCGCTCCAGCGAGGAGCACACCAAGGGCTATGCGCTGTGGGACTTCAGCGCCAACTACGACATGGGCCGCCACGGCAAGCTGACGCTGGGCGTCGAGAACCTCGCCGACAAGTTCTACATCCTGAGCTGGTCGCAGCTGCCGGGCTTCCGCAACTACTGGGCCGGGCGCGGCCGTGTGGTGTCGGTGAGCCACACGCTGACGTTCTGACGGCACGCTCCGGGAGTCGAGGTGCGGCGGTGGGCAGGCTGCGCCGCGGCGCTCGGGGTGTTCGCGGCGGCCGGCGCGCTGGCGCAGCCTGCCGCGTGCGCACGGTTCACCGAGGCCATCGATGCTGTCGTCTCGCGTGACGGCTACCTCGGCGCGGTGGCGTATGCGGTGCAGCGCGGGCAGCCGGTGGTGACGCTCGTCGCCGGCTGGCGCGACCTGGCCCGCCGCGATGCCATGCAGACCGATGCGATCTTCCGTCTGTACTCGATGACCAAGCCGATGGTGTCCGCCGTGGCGATGCGGCTCGTGGAGCAGGGGCGACTCGAGCTCGATGCGCCGGTCGCGCGCTGGCTGCCGGCCTACGCAAGCCTGCAGGTGATGGAAGCCGACGGGCGGTTGCGCGCGCCGCTGCGGCCGCTGACCGTGCGGCACCTGCTCACGCACCAGGGCGGCTTCGCCGTCGATGCGGCATCGCCGAAAGCGGTGCGCGAACGGCTCGAACATGCCGAGCCGTGGAAGGCCGCCGACCTCGCGGGCTATGCCGACAGGGTGGCGCAGGCGCCGCTGGCCACCGACCCGGGCACGCGGCACGCCTACGACGGTGTGCACACCGAGGTGCTGTCGCGCGTGCTGGAGGTGGCTTCGGGGCTGCCGATGGCCCGGCTGATGTCCGAGCAGATGCTGGAGCCACTGAGGCTGCGCGACACGGGCTTCGAGGTGCCGGCGGCCCGGCGGGCGCGGGTGGTCGACCTGACTTCGCGGCGCCGCGGTGCCGAGCGCGCTGGCGAGGCCGGTGGTCTGGCCATCGCCGGCACCCGCTCGGCGCAAGAACCCGGCGCCTCCTTGAACGCCTACGCCAGCGGTGCCGGTGGCCTGTACGGCACCGCCGCCGACTACGGGCGCTTCTGCACCGCGCTCGCGGCCGGGCCGTGGCTGTCGGAGCGCTCCCGGACGGAGATGTACACCAACCAGCTGCCCGGCCCGCTGCCGGGGCGGCCGGGCGAAGGCTACGGGTTCGGAGGCGCGGTCGGCCTCGGTGGCGCTGACGACCCGCCGCCAGCGCGCGCCGGCCTCTACGGCTGGACCGGCGCCGCGTCGACCTACTTCGTGCTCGACGTGCCCCGGCAGCGCTGCATGATGCTCCTCATGCAACACCTGCACGATGACGCCCCGGGCGACCTGCCCAAGATCTGGCCGCGGCTGCGGCCGCTCCTGATGCATGCGGCCGCCGAGGCCACCGCGGAGGCGCCATGCCGGCGATGACCGACGTGCTCGTCGCCGGCTCGGCGAACCTCGATCTCGTCGTGCGCACGGCGCGGCTGCCCGCCCCTGGCGAGACCGTGCTCGGCCGCGACTTCGCCGCCCACCCCGGTGGCAAGGGCGCCAACCAGGCCGTGGCCTGTGCCCGCGCCGGCGGAGCGCCGACGCGCATGCTGCTGGCGTTGGGCGACGACGCGAATGCGGCCGTGCTCGAAGCCTCGCTCGCCACGGCCGGCGTGCGGCAGCACGTCGTGCGCGCGGCCGACGTGGCCACCGGCGTGGCGCTGATCGGCGTGGCCGACGACGGCGAGAACAGCATCGTGGTCGCCTCGGGCGCCAACATGGCGCTGCGCCCCGAGCACCTGCCGCCGATGGACGGCGTCGGCCACCTGCTGATGCAGCTGGAGTCGCCGCTGGAGAGCGTGGCCGCGTGGGCGCGGCAGGCGCGCGCGGCCGGCGTGACGGTGGTGCTGAACGCCGCGCCGGCGACGGCGTTGCCCGAAGGCTTCCTCGCGGACGTGGACGTGCTCGTGGTCAATGAGGTGGAGTTGGCCCAGCTCAGCCCGGGCGGTGGCGACGTCGAAGCGGCGATGCGCCGGCTGGGCGTGCCGGTCGTCATCGCCACGCTGGGCGTGCAGGGCTGCGTGGCGCTCACGCCGCAGGGAGTGGTGCGGCAGCCGGCGTACGCCGTGACGGTGGTCGACACCACCGCCGCGGGCGACACGTTCTGCGGCGCCCTGGTCGCCGCACTGGCGCGGCGGCGGTCGTGGCCCGAGGCGCTGCGCCGGGCGAGCGCCGCCGCGGCGCTGGCCTGCACGCGGGCCGGCGCGCAATCGAGCATCCCGACGCAGGCCGAGGTCGATCGCCTCGTGGAGGGCGCGTGATGGACGGAGGCCGCATGAACGATCCGGTTCCGCCCGCGGAACGCGACGGTCCGCCGGCGCATGCCCCGGGCCAGGGCCGCACGAGCAACGTCCACTTCTCGCACGTCACCACCGGCCGCTGGCTGCCACCGCCGGGCAAGGCCCCAGGCTGGCCGTTCGCCGAGATCGGGCACTGGCAGATCGACGCCCAGGCCGCCGCCGAGGACTGGCTCACGGGTCTGCGCGAGTGGCGCCGCGAGCATCGCTCGCGCCTGGGCTGGGACGACAGCGCGTACCGCCGGCCCGACCTGCAGTGGGCGCAGCGGAACATCGTGCACGTGCAGACGATGGTCGAGGACCGCTACTTCTACGATCCCGAGAGCGGCCGCTACACGGTCGACCGCTACCTCGACGACCTCGAGCGGCGCTACGGTGGCGTCGACAGCGTGCTGGTCTGGTACGCCTACCCGAACATCGGCATCGACGAGCGCAACCAGTTCGACCTGGCGCGCTCGCTGCCGGGCGGGGTCCAGGGCCTGCGCGGCGCGGTGGCCGACTTCCACCGCCGCGGCGTGCGCGTGTTCCTGCCAGCCAAGCCGTGGGACCACGGCACGCGCGACGAAGGCCGGCCCGAGTGGGAGGCGATGGCCGAACTGGTGCGCGCCACCGGCGCCGACGGCATCAACGGCGACACCTACAACGGCGTGCCGCGCGCGTTCTACGACGCCTGCGACTCGCTCGGCTGCCCGGTGGTGCTGGAACCCGAGTCGACGATCTCCTCCGAAGAACAGCTCATGTGGAACGTGCAGAGCTGGACGAAGAAGGTGCCGGCTGATCTGGTGCCCGTGGTGCCGAAGTGGAAGTGGGTCGAGCCGCGGCACATGATCCACATCGAGAACCGCTGGGGCCGCGACCGCCGGCACGACCTGCAGAACCTGTGCTTCAACGGCATCGGCTACAACGCGTGGGAGAACGTGTGGGGCATCTGGAACGGCCTCGTCGAGCGCGACGCCGAGGTGCTGCGCCGCCTGGCGACGATCTTCCGCGCCTGCGCGCCGCTGCTGGTCAGCGCCGGCTGGGCGCCGTATGCGCCGACGCTGCAGCGGCACGTCTACGCAAGCCGCTTCCCCGGTGACGACGGCCGCGTGCTGCACACGCTGGTCAACCGCGTCGAGTCCGACCTCGACGGCGAGCAGCTCGTGCTGCCGCATCCCGCCGGGGCGCGCTACGTCGACCTGTGGCACGGCCGCGAGCTGGTGCCGCGCGTCGATGGCGGCTGCGCCTGGCTCTCGTTCCCCATCGAGGCTCTCGGCTACGGCGCCGTGCTGACGCTCGCGCCCGGCGCCGCGATGCCCGAGCTGCCCGAGCTGCTGCAACGGCTCTCGGCAATGGCCGCGCGGCCGCTGGCGAGCCTGTCGACCGCGTGGCGTTCGCTGCCGCAGACGATGGTGACGATCGCGCCGACCGCGCCTCGTTCCGAGGCGCCTGAAGGCATGGTGACGATCCCGGGCGGGCCGTACGACTTCGTGGTCGGCGGCGTCGAGATCGAAGGCCAGCTGTGGGATGGTGTGGATGTGCAGTACCCGTGGGAGCCGAGCGCGCGGCGCTTCCACCGCCACCGCCTCGACGTGCCCACGTTCCACATCGATCGCACGCCGGTCACCAACGCGCAGTTCCAGCGTTTCGTGCAGCAGAGCCGCTACGTGCCGCAGGACGCCGGCAACTACCTGCGCCACTGGGTCGACGGCGCGCCGCCGGCCGGCTGGGATCACAAGCCGGTGACCTGGGTGTCGCTGGAGGACGCGCGGGCCTATGCCGCGTGGGCCGGCAAGCGGCTGCCGCACGAGTGGGAGTGGCAGCTCGCGGCGCAGGGCCGCGATGGGCGCTTGTACCCGTGGGGCTCCACGTGGGACGGCCACGCCGTGCCGCCCACGCAGCGCGGCCGCACGGCGCCGGTGCCGGCCGACGTGGGTTGCCTTCCGCGCGGCGCCAGCCCGTACGGCGTGCTCGACCTCGTCGGCCATGTGTGGCAGTGGACCGACGAGTACCGCGACGAACACACCCGCGCCGCGGTGCTGCGCGGCGGCAGCGCCTACCTGCCGCAGACCTCGCACTGGTACTTCCCGCAGGCGCAGCGGCTGGACCAGCACGGCAAGTACCTGCTGATGGCGCCTGGCAAGGACCGCTCGGGCTGCATCGGCTTCCGCTGCGTGGTGGACGCGGGATGATGCTCGCGCGGGCCGTGGTCGCGTGCGGGCTCGGGCTCGCCTTCGGGCTCGCGCTCGTGCTCGGGCCCGGCGGCGCGGCAAGGGCCGCCGCGGCGCCCGCGCCCACGCGGATCGCGCTGATTGGCGGCACCAGCACCGAAGCGCCCGGACGGCACGAGTACGCCGCCGGCATCGAGCGGCTCGCGGCGTTGTTGCAGGCCTGGTCGCGCGGCCGTGGCGGGCGGCCGCTGCAGGTGGATCGCTACCCGGGCGGCTGGCCCGACGACGAGCGGGTGCTGCGCCACGTGCGCACGCTCGTGCTGTACGCCGACGGCGAGGCCCGTCACCCGCTGCGCGACGCGGGGCGCCGTCGCGTGTTCGACGAGCTGATGCGTCGCGGCGCGGGCTTCGTCGCGCTGCACCAGGCATCGACGGTACCGGCCGACGGCGATGCGATCGGGCTGCAGGCCGCGCTGGGCGGCGCGCGCATCGGCTTCCACGACCGCACCACCGAGCACGCGACGCTGGAGCCGGCCTCGGCCGCGCACCCGGTGCTGCGCGGCGTGCGCCCGTACGCGCATCGCGACGAGTTCTATCCGACGCTGCGCTACGCCGCGCAGGGCGTCCTGCCGGTGATCTCGGCGACGCTGCACGTGCAGGTGCGGGAGGGGCGATCGGTGGTCGAAGACCTGCCCGAGCGCGCCACGGTGGCCTGGGCCTACGAACGGCCCGGCGGCGGCCGGTCGTTCGGCTACACCGGCGCCCACTACGCCGAGGCGTTCGACGAGCCGATGCTGCGCCGGCTGCTGCTCAACGCGATGCTGTGGACCGCCGACCTCGAGCCGCCCGCCGCCGACGACGTGGCGGCCGTGGGTGCGACGGCGGCTGCGGCGATGCGGCCCCGCGCCGCGGCGCGATCGTCGGCCTCCCCCGACGACGTGACGACCTTCCATCGTGACGCTCTGCGCAGCGGGTGGAACCGCCGCGAGACGGTGCTGACACCCGCGGCCGTCTCCGGCGGGGGCTTCGGGCCGACGTGGTCGTCGCCGCCGCTGGCCGGCGACGATGCGCAGCCCGCGCGGCTGTATGCATCGCCGCTGTACGTCGAGCGGCTCGCCGTCACCGCCGGGCCGCACCGCGGCGAGACCTACGCCGCCGTGCTCGCCGCCAGCAGCAACGGCGAGGTGGTGGCGGTGAACGCGGCGCGCGCGGGCGACCTCGCGCCGGGCCGGATCCTGTGGCGCACGCGGCTGGCGCCTCCGTGCAGGCTGCAGCCCGCGCCGCTCGACGGCGTGGCCACCGGGGTGCTGAGCACGCCGGTCATCGACGTGCCGCGCCAGCGCCTCTACGTCACGCACTGCGATCCGCACCAGCGCTGGCAGGCCTGGGCGCTGGACCTGGGCAGCGGGGCCGTCCTGCCCGGCTGGCCGGTGCGCCTCGACGAGGCGGCCCTGAACGCCGCCAACCGCAATGCCGGCCCCGCGCCGGTGCCGCCGCGGCGGCGATTCGACTTCCGCGTGCAGCGCGGCGCGCTGAACCTGAGCCCGGACGGCCGCCGGCTCTACGTCGTGTTCGGCGAGACCGAGACGGGCTGGCTGGTGTCGGTGGACACCGAGCGCGCGCGCATCGCCAGTGCATTCGCGGTGGCGGCGATGCCGCACCGCGGCAGTGGGGGCCTCTGGGGCGCGGGCGGGCCGGCGGTGGACGACGACGGCCATGTGCACGTGGTCACCGGCACCGGATTCGAGGGCTACAAGGACCAGCCGCACGACTGGACGCAATCGCTGCTGAAGCTGGCCGACGATGCGCGCGACGGGTTGCGGCTGGCGGGCACGTACACGCCGTTCAACCATTGCTCGACCGCCGCTGCGGACATCGACCTCGGTTCGGGCGGCGCGATGCTGCTGCCGACGCCTGGCCCGAGGCTCCTGGTGATCGGCGGCAAGCAGGGCAATGCCTACCTGCTCGATCGCGATCGTCTGCCGGGCAGGCTCGACCGCCGGCCGCCGTGCAGCGACGACCCGACGACCGATGGCTCGCTGCTGCCACCCGAACCCCAGCCGCACTTCGGCCGGCGCGGCCCGCTGAACGTGTTCGGCCCGTACTCGGAGCGCGATGCGGCACTCGACCTGGCGCGTGCGCGTTCGGTGCCGGCAGCGTTCCGCGGTGACGACGACCGGTGGTCGATCTACCTGACGGGCAACACGCGCGCTGCGCCGGGGTCGGCGGTGGCCGTGCCTCCCTCGCTGGTGCGGCTGACGGTGGACGAGTCCGGTGTCGCTCCGCACCTGCGCGTGGAGCGCGCGCAGCCCGACGCCGTCTTCGGAAATCCCGGCTCGCCTCTGGTCAGCAGCAACGGGCCGCGCGACGCCATCGTGTGGGTGCTGGACGAGAACGCGCCGCGGTCGGCGGCGCTCGCCGGCGCGCGGCCGCCCGCGCCGGTGCTGCACGCGTACGACGCGCTGACGCTGGCACCGCTGTGGCGCAGCGAACCCGGCGCCCTGCGCACCAGCGGCAAGTACAACGAGCCGCTGGTGGTGCGCGGGCAGGTGATCGTCGGCACCGATCGCCTGCAGGCCTTCGGGCTCGGTGCCGCCGCGCCGGGCGCGCGACGCCTGCAGCCCTTGCCGGCCGGCGCCGGCGCGGCCGAGATCTACGCCGCACGCTGCGCCACGTGCCACGAGCAGGCGCAGGGCAACGTGCCGCCGCGCTCGTTGATCGCGCAGCACCCTGTCGAACGCATCGCGGCGGCACTGGGGACGGGTGCGATGCGGGTGCACGCCGAAGGTCTCGAGGGTGCCCAGATCGATGCGCTGGCGCGGTTCCTGCGGGAGGGCGCGGCACGATGAACGGCTGCACCGTGCGGGTCGGCGGGCTGCTCGGCGAGGCGATCGCGGCGAGCCGCCGCGGGCGTCTGTCGCGCTTCATCGTCGACGAGACCTCGCCCGCGGTGCAGCTCTTCGCTCCCGCGCAGCGCGATGGGCACACCGCTGGCGACTGGTACGGCGAGCACGCGGGCAAGTGGCTGCAGGCCGCGGCCCGCGCTGCGGCGCACGACGGCGATGCGGCGCTGCGCGAGCGCGTGCGGCGCGTGGCGCGCTTCCTCGTCGCGCAGCAGCAGCCCGATGGGTATCTCGGCACCTACGCCGCCAGCCATCGCTTCATGCAGCCCGCGCCACCGGCGCCAGCGCTGCGCGCCTGGGACGGCGCCCCCTCGCGCCGCACCTGGGACCTGTGGGTGCACGCCTGCCTGCTGCTCGGGCTGCTGGAGGTGCATCGGCACTGGCCCGACGATGCGCTGCGGGCGGCCGCGTGCCGCATCGGCGACCTCTGCGACCGCGTGCTGCGGACGGGCGACCCGGGTCGTCCACCGATCGACGTCCTGACGCTCGGCAACCACCACGGCCTCTCGGCGACCGTGCTGCTCGACGCCATCGCGCAGCTGCATGCCGACATCGGCGAGCCGCACCATCTCGCGCTGGCCGAGCACCTGGCGTCGCGCATCGATGCGCTGCCCGAGCCGGCGCTGCTGCAGCGGCTCGCCGCCGGAGCCGACGCATCGGAGATCGCCACCGGCAAGGCCTACCAGCTGCTGTGGAACGCCGTGGGCCTGGCGAAGCTGCAGCGGCTCACCGGCCGGGCCGACCTGCTCGCCGCGTTGCAGGCCTTGTGGCGCAACGTGCACGAGCACCACCTGACGCTCGGCGGTGGCCCCTGGGGCGGCGTGGCGCACCGCTCGCGCGAGGTGTTCAACGCGCGGGGCACGTTCAGCCCGCACGGCTACGTCGAGACCTGCTCGACGATGGCGTGGATCCTGCTGAACCGCGAGCTCCTCGCGATCACCGGCGCGGCGGTGCATGCCGATGCGATCGAGCAGGCGCTGTGGAACGACCTGCTCGGCGCGATGGCGCCCGACGGCGAGGACTGGTGCTACTACGTGTTCCCCAACGGCCGCCGTGCGCACACGACCGCCTGGCGCTGCTGCAAGTCCAGTGGCGCGATGGCACTGGAGGAGATCGCGCCGCTGGTGGCCACGCTCGACGAGCGCGACGATGGGGACGTGCTGAGCTGGCACCTGCACGGGCCGGCCACCGTGCGGGCTGGCGACGCAGTGATCGAGCAGCGGGGCCGCTACCCAGTCGATGGCCGGCTGACCTTCCACGTACATGCGGCGAGCACCGCACGGCCGCTGCACCTGCGGCTGCGCGTGCCCGCCTGGGCCGACGGCGCCACGCTCGAGGGCGCGCCCTGCGCCGCCGGAGGGTACGTCGACGTGGGCCGGCCGCTGCGGGCCGGCGACGAGGTGCGGCTCATCCTGCCGATGCCGCCGCGGCTGCACCGGCGCAGCCAGCGCAACGTGCAGGAGTCGGTGGCACCCGACGGAGCGCCGGTGCGGCAGGAGGTGCTGCGGCAGGACTGGGCTGCGCTGACGCGCGGACCGCTGGTCTATGCGACCGGGCTCGTCGACGGCTACAAGACCGGCGAGACGGTGCTGCTGCCCGAGTCCGGTGATCCGATCGAGACGCTGACGTGCGCCGGCGGCGATGGCGCCCCCACGCTGCGGCTGCACCCGTTGCGGCGCGCGCCGATCGACCTCGTGCCGTACTACCGCGCCGGCTCCCGCACGCACGGCGCGTGGCGGCTGACCTGGCTCGCGCTCGCGCCCGACGCCGCCGCACCGTGGACCGAGGAGGGCTCGCCGTGAACAACACCGCGCCGCCGGCAGCGGGCCCGCTCGGCGGCATCGCCGTGCTCGACCTGAGCGCCTACATCGCCGGGCCGTATGGCTGCGCGCTGCTGGCCGACCAGGGCGCCGACGTGCTGAAGATCGAGCCGCCCGATGGCGACAACCTGCGCAAGTACCCGTCGACGCTGGCGAGCGAGAGCCGTGCCTTCGTCGGCGTGAACCGCGGCAAGCGCGGCATCACGCTGGACCTGAAGTCGCCCGCCGGGCTGGCCACGCTGCTGCGCCTCGTGCAGCAGGCCGACGTGCTGGTGCACAACTTCCGCCCCAGCGTGCCGCGGCGACTGGGCATCGCCTTCGAGCAGCTGCAGGCGCTCAACCCGCGCCTCGTCTACTGCTCCGTCACCGGCTACGGCGAGAACGGGCCGATGCGCGACAAGGCCGGCTACGACCAGGTGCTGCAGACGATGACCGGCATGTGCACGCTGCAGGGCAAGCGCGGCGGCGCGCCGGAGGTCATCTACGGCTCGGTGGTCGACTACTACGCCGCGGCGCTGGTGGCCGCCGGCGTGTCCTCGGCGCTGTACGAGCGCGAGAAGAGCGGCCTGGGCCAGCATGTCGGCATCTCGCTACTGGCCAGTGCGCTGACGATGCAATCCGCGCGGCTGGTGTGGGCCGACGGCGAGCCGCGCGACGTGTGGCGCGACATGCGTTCCGGCGGCATCACGGGGCTGCACCCGACGCGCGACGGCTGGCTGTACCTGTCGGCCAACACGCCGCGCTTCTGGTCGGCGCTGTGCACGCTGGCCGGGCTGCCGGAGCTGCTGGCCGATCCACGCTACGCCACCGTGCGGCTGCGCGCCGAGCATGCCGACGAGCTGCTGCCGCGGCTGCACGCGGCGCTGGCCCAGCGCTCCGCCGACGAGTGGGAACAGTGCTTCGGCGACGAGGTGCCTTGCGCGATGGCGCGCCGCGTGGAGGACATGTTCGAGCATCCGCAGGTGGTCGCCGAAGGCATGGTCGGCGAGTTCGAGCATCCGCTGCTCGGCCGCTACCAGGGCGTGACGCACCCGATCAAGTTCAGCCGCACGCCGGGGCCGGTGCCGCGTGCGGCACCGGCGCTGGGCGAGCACAACGGCGAGCTGGACGCGGGCGGCTGAGCGCCGCCTGGGTCCGGTTACGCCACCACGTGGTCCGCCACCGCCAGCGCCGTCATGTTGACGACGCGGCGCACTGTGGCCGAGGGCGTCAGGATGTGCACCGGCAGCGCCGCGCCGAGCAGGATCGGCCCGACCGTGACGCCGTGGCCGCCGGTCATCTTCAGCACGTTGAACAGGATGTTCGCGGCGTCGATGTTGGGCAGCACGAGCAGGTTCGCGCTGCCGCTGAGGGTGCTGTCGGGCAGGTAGGCGGCACGCACCGACTCCGAGAGCGCCGCGTCGCCGTGCATCTCGCCGTCGCAGGGGATGTGCGGCGCGCGCTGCACGAACAGGTCGCGCGCGGCGCGCATGCGGCGCGCCGAGGCGCGCGCCGACGAACCGAACACCGAGTGCGAGAGGAACGCGACCTTCGGCGGCATGCCGAAGCGCTGCACCTCGGCGGCGGCCATCAGCGCGATGTCGGCCAGGTCTTCGGCGCTCGGCTCCTCGTTGACGAAGGTGTCGGCGATGAACAGCGTATGCTCGTCCAGCAGCACGGCGTTCATCGTGGCGAAGGTGCGCGCGCCGGGCTTCAGGCCGATCACGCCCTTGATGTGCTCGAGGTGCGCGTCGTAGCGGCCGACGAGGCCGGTCAGCAGGCCCTGCGCCTCGCCGCGCTTGACCATCAGCGCGCCGATCAGCGTGTTCGAGCGGCGCACCGCGGCCTTGGCGGCCTCGGGCGTCACGCCCTCGCGGCCCATCAGCTTGTGGTACTGCTCCCAGTAGCTGCGGAAGCGGCTGTCGTTCTCGGGGTCGACGAGCTCGAAATCGCGCCCGGCCTCCAGCCGCAGGCCGGCACGCTCGATGCGCATCTTGATCACGCCGGGCCGGCCGATCAGGATCGGCTGCGCCAGGCCTTCCTCGCGCACCACCTGCACCGCGCGCAGCACGCGCTCGTCCTCGCCCTCGGCGTAGACGATGCGCGCCGGGTGCGCGCGCGCGGTGGCGAACACCGGGCGCATCACCATGCCGGTCTGGTAGACGAAGCGGCCCAGCGACTGCCTGTAGGCGTCGTGGTCGGTGATCGGCCGCGTGGCGACGCCCGATTCGGCCGCGGCGCGCGCCACCGCCGGTGCGATGCGCAGGATGAGCCGCGCGTCGAAGGGCTTGGGGATGATGTAGTCGGGGCCGAAGGTCAGTTCCTGCCCCGGGTAGGCCGCCGCCACTTCCGACGGCGTCTCGGTCTTGGCCAGATCGGCAATCTCGCGCACGCACGCGAGCTTCATGCTCTCGGTGATCTTCGTGGCACCGCAATCGAGCGCGCCGCGGAAGATGTACGGGAAGCACAGGACGTTGTTGACCTGGTTGGCGTAATCGCTGCGCCCGGTGGCCACGATGCAGTCGGGACGCGCGGCCTTGGCCAGCTCGGGCCGGATCTCGGGCTCTGGGTTGGCGAGCGCCAGGATGATGGGCTTGTCGGCCATGGTCTTGACCATCTCGCCGGAGAGCACGCCGGCGGCCGAGCAGCCGAGGAACACGTCGGCGCCCTTGACCACGTCGGCCAGCGTGCGCGCCTCGGTGCGCTGGCAGTAGCGCAGCTTGCTCTCGTCGATCTTCGCGAAGTCCTCGCGGCCCTCGCGCACCACGCCGCGGGAGTCGACCATGTAGATGTGCTCGCGCTTCACGCCCAGGCCCACCATCACGTCGAGGCAGGCGATCGCCGCGGCGCCGGCGCCCGACACGGCGACCTTGACCTCGCCGATGCGTTTGCCCACCAGTTCCAGGCCGTTCAGCAGCGCCGCCGCGCTGATGATCGCGGTGCCGTGCTGGTCGTCATGGAACACCGGGATGTTCATGCGCTCGCGCAGCTTGCGCTCGATGTAGAAGCACTCGGGCGCCTTGATGTCCTCGAGGTTCACCCCGCCGAGCGTCGGCTCCAGCGCCGCGATGATGTCGACCAGCTTGTCGGGGTCGCGCTCGGCCAGCTCGATGTCGAACACGTCGATGCCGGCGAACTTCTTGAACAGGCAGCCCTTGCCTTCCATCACCGGCTTGCCGGCCAGCGGCCCGATGTCGCCCAGGCCCAGCACCGCGGTGCCGTTGGTGACCACGCCGACGAGGTTGCCGCGCGACGTGTACTCGGCCGCGAGGTGCGGTTCCTGCTCGATCGCCAGGCAGGCATACGCCACGCCGGGCGAGTAGGCGAGCGACAGGTCGCGCTGGTTCGACAGCGGCTTGGTCGGCGTGACCGAGATCTTCCCGCGCGACGGGCTGCGGTGGTATTCGAGGGCGGCCTCGCGCAGCGCCTGTTCGGCGGCGGACAGCGTCTTGTCCATGCTTGTCTCCGGGGCAGGATGGTCGACGCCCGAGCGTACGCCCGTTTCCGGGCCGTCACCTATCGGGAAACCTTCAGTCCCGGCGCGCCCCGCGGCGCGCGAGCATCAGCCGGCCGCGCGCTTCTCCAGGATCTCGAACGCCGGCAGCGTCTTGCCCTCGAGCACCTCGAGGAAGGCGCCGCCGCCGGTGGAGATGTAGCCGACGTCGCCTTCGATGCCGTACTTGGCGATGGCCGCCAGCGTGTCGCCGCCGCCGGCGATGGAGAACCCGGGACTCTCCGCGATGGCCCGCGCGATCGCCTCGGTGCCGTGCGAGAACGCGTCGAACTCGAACACGCCCACCGGGCCGTTCCAGACGATGGTGCCGGCGCCCTTCAGCTGCTCGGCCAGCCGGGCCGCGGTCTGCGGGCCGATGTCGAGGATCATCTCGTCGGCCGCCACGTCGGCCACGGCCTTCACGGTGGCCGTGGCGTCGGCCTTGAACTCGCGCGCCACCACCACGTCGGTGGGGATGGGCACCTCCGCGCCGCGCGCCTTCATCGTCTCGATCACCGTGCGCGCGTCGGCCAGCAGGTCGGGCTCGGCCAGGCTCTTGCCGATCGGCAGCCCAGCAGCGAGCAGGAAGGTGTTGGCGATGCCGCCACCGACGATCAGGCCGTCGACCTTCGAGGCCAGGCTCTGCAGGATCGTGAGCTTCGTCGAGACCTTGCTGCCGGCGACGATGGCCACCAGCGGCCGCTTCGGCTGCGCCAGCGCCTTCGTCAGCGCGTCGATCTCGGCCGCCAGCAGCGGGCCGGCGCAGGCCACGGCGGCGTGTTGCGCGATGCCGTAGGTGCTGGCCTCGGCACGGTGCGCGGTGCCGAAGGCGTCGTGCACGAAGACGTCGCACAGCGCCGCCATCTGGCGCGCCAGCGCCTCGTTGTTCTTCTTCTCGCCCTTGTTGAGCCGGCAGTTCTCGAGCATCACCAGCTGCCCGGGCTGCACAGCCACCCCGCCGGTCCAGTTGGAGACCAGCGGCACGCCCGCGGCCCAGGCGCCGCCGAGCAGTTCGCCCAGGCGCGCGGCCACCGGGGCCAGCGTGTCCTCGGGCTTGAACTCGCCCTCGGTGGGCCTGCCCAGGTGCGAGGTGACCATCACCGCCGCGCCGGCGTCCAGCGCCATGCGGATGCACGGCAGCGACGCGCGGATGCGGGTGTCGTCGGTGATGCGGCCGCTGTCGTCCTGCGGCACGTTGAGGTCGGCGCGGATGAAGACGCGGCGGCCGGCGACGCGGCCGGCGGCGATCAGGTCGGCGAAGCGCAGGATGTTCATGCCGTGAGTGTCGCTCACCAGCCCAGGCCCAGCCGCAGCGCCGCCATCACCGCGCCGCCGCAGACGATGGTGCCGAGGATGCCGCGGCGCCAGAACCACCAGGCCGCGCCGGCCGCCGCCGCGTACAGGCGCGCGTCGCGCCAGGTGCCGATCAGCTGGCCCTGCGTCATCACGAGGTCGGGCGCGACCACGGCCACCAGCGCGGCCAGCGGCGCGTAGCGCAGCCCCTGCTGCAGCCAGCGCGGGATCGGGATCTCGCGTTCGGGCAGCACGAAGAAGCCGCGCGTGAGCAGCGTGATCACCGCCAGGCCGGCGATGGCGATCGAGGTGTGCCAGGTGTCCATCCTTCAGGTGCGGTCGTCGGCGGGCAGGGCCGGTCGTGCGGTGTGGCGGTCGACGAGCAGGCCGGCCGTGACGGCCGCGGCGATGGCCACGACGATGTTCAGCTTCAACGGCAGCGCATAGGCCGCCACCGCGGCAGCCCCGGCCACGCCGGCGGCGATCCACGACGCACGGTCCACCAGCAGCGAGCAGGTCAGCCCCAGCAGCGCCAGCGTGCCGGCGAAGCCCAGCCCCCAGTGCAGCGGGATGCTGCCGGCCAGCAGCAGCCCGGCGATCGACGCCACGTGCCACGAGCCGGCGTTCACCGCGATGCCGCCCCACACGTAGGGCAGCTGCTCCGGCGCCGGCACGGGCTCGGGGAATCGGCGCATGAAGAGCACGAAGCTCAGGTCGGCCGTCAGGTAGGACAGCAGCGCGCGCCGGGCCCGCGGATATGGCCGCCAGTAAGGCCGCCACTGCGCGCTGAAGATGACGAAGCGCAGGTTCACGCAGGCTGCGGTGGCCCACACCACCCACAGCGGCGCGCCGCTGATGAGCAGCGGCAGCACGGCGAGCTGCGCGCTCGCGGCGAACACGACCAGCGACATGAACAGCGCCAGCCCGAAGGGCAGGCCGCTCTGGATCATCGCGACGCCGGTCACGAGGCCCCAGGCGGCGATGCCGGGGGCGACCGACAGCATGTCGGTGGCGCCGCGCCGGAACTCCGGATGGCGCCAGGGAGGCAAGGACATCGGCGGGCATTGTCGCAGCCCGCCTGCGCGGCGCCAGGTCACGAACAGCCGGTCGTGCCGGCCGTCGGGACCCGCGGCGTCACTCCTTGCGGATGGTGCCGCTGCCCATCACCGTGCTGCGCACGGTGGCGGCGTTGCCGCGGTACTTCACGTCGCCGCTGCCGGCCACCGTGGCGCTGAGCGACTTGTTGGCGGTGACCTTCGCATCGCCGCTGCCGGCGATGGAGACCGTCACGTCGTCGGCCACCAGCTCGGTGAGCACGGCGTCGCCGCTGCCGGCGATGCTCAGCTTCACCTGGCGCGCCGCACCGTCGCCGCGCACGTTGCCGCTGCCGGCGATGCTCACCTCCAGCGCATCGGCCTGCAGCGCCTTCAGCGCGACGTCGCCGCTGCCGGCAACGGAGAACTTCAGCAGCGGTGTCTTCAGGCCGTCGATGCGGATCTCGCCAGCCCCGGAACTGGCCACGGCGCTGAGCTTGACCACGTCGACCGAGACCTTGATCGGCGTGCGCGTGGACACCGACTCGCCCTTCTTCATGCGCACCTTCAGCGTGCGGCCTTCGACCATCGTCTCGATCAGCGGGAGCACGTTGTCATCCGCAGAGATGCTCACGGCTTCGCGCGCGGCCTGGCGCACCTCCAGCGTCATCGAGCCGTTGATCGCGATGCCGTCGAAGTCGACGACGTTGCGGGTCTCCGTGGCGACCGTGCCGGAGCCGCGCGTGGCGGCATCGGCCTGCGGCGCGGCGATGGCCAGCCCGATCGACAGCACGAGCGGCGGCAGCAGGGCGGCCATCCGACCGATCAGCGAGGCGGCTTGAGGCAGGGGGGCGGCGATGGAGAGGGACATGGCGGGGACTCCGGCTTCGATGGCTGCGCATGGTGCGCGGCATCTCCGGTGCCTGCCAGCAGGTTGCGACGCGTTGCGCGTGGCGGCGACGAACCGTGCGTCGCGGAAGGCGGCACGGTCGGGTTCCGCCGGCCCGCGGGCGCTCAGCCCTTCTTGTGCTTGTCCGCGGCCTTGCCGGCCTTGGGCGCGGGGCCGTGCTCGTCGCCGGAAGCTTCTTCGTCGCTTTCGCCGGCTTTCGCTGACGACGGCACGCCCTGCGGCGTGACCGGCTCGATCTTGTTCTCGCGCATGTAGTCGTTCATCTCGCGCCAGCCGGCGAAGACGGCGGCCTTGTCGGCCTTGCGGTTCATCTGGTAGCAGTCCTCGAGCGCGCGGGCCGCGTGGCGGCAGGCGCCGCCGATGGCCTTGCCCTCGGCCTCGCGCCGGGCGTTCTCCGCCGCCGGCGACTCGATGCCGAGCTGGTCGCAGCCGGCCAGCCAGACGGCAGCAGCGAGCAGGGGCAGCACGAGACGTGGCATGCCGTCGTTATCGGCCCGGCTGGCCGCGGACTTGAGCGCCGATCCGTCAGCCCAGGCGCGTTCCCGGAGCGACCTCGCGCGAGCGCAGAAATGCGCGGATGTCCAGCCGCCGGCCGCCGGCGGGTTGCACCTCGAGCAGCGCCAGCGGGCCGTCCCCGCACGCCACCGCCAACCCGCCTTCCGACGAGGGCAGCACGGTGCCGGGAGCCGCGGCGACGCCCGGGTCGGCATCCCCCAGCGGCCGCGCCCGCCAGACCTTGAGCACCGCACCGTCGAGCGTGGTCTGGGCACCCGGGAACGGGTCGAAGGCGCGGATCCGGCGCTCGATCTCGGCGGCCGGCCGCGACCAGTCGATGCGCGCTTCGGCCTTGTCGATCTTGTGGGCGTAGGTGATGCCTGCCTGGGGCTGCGCCTGCGGCGCCAGGCGGCCTTCGGCGGCGAGCTGCAGCGCCTGCACCACGAGGCGGCCGCCGAGGGCGGCGAGGCGATCGTGCAGCGTGCCGGTGGTCTCGTCGGCGGCGAGATCGACGCTCTCGGCGAGCAGCATCGGCCCGGTGTCCAGCCCCGCGTCCATCTGCATGATGGTGATGCCGGAGCGGGCGTCGCCGGCCTCCACGGCGCGGTGGATGGGCGCTGCGCCGCGCCACCGTGGGAGCAGCGAGGCGTGCACGTTGATGCAGCCCAGCCGCGGCAGCACCAGCACCCAGGGCGGCAGCAGCAGGCCGTAGGCGGCCACGATCATCACGTCGGGGGCTGCGCGCTCCAGAGCGGCTCTTGCCTCGCGCGCGTCGTCCGGGAAGCGGCCGTCCAGCTTCAGGCTGCGCGGCTGCGCGACCGCCAGGCCGTGTTCCAGCGCCCAGGCCTTCACCGGCGACGCCTGCAGCTTCAGGCCGCGGCCGGCGGGCCGGTCGGGTTGCGTCAACACGAGCACGATGTCGTGCCCTGCCGAATGGAGCGCCTCGAGCGAGGCGCGAGCGAACTCCGGCGTGCCGGCGAAGACGACCTTCACGCAGCGCTCCGGTGCCGTGGCGTCACGCGGCCTTCTGGGCCTCGCGGGCGCGCTTGAGCAGCCGCGTGCGGATGCGGTCGCGCTTCAAGGCGCTCAGGTACTCGACGAACACCTTGCCGACGAGGTGGTCCATCTCGTGCTGCACGCACACCGCGGTCAGCCCTTCGGCATCCATCTCGAAGGTGTCGCCGTCGCGGTTCAGCGCGCGTACCGTCACCTGAGCGTGGCGGGTGACCTTGTCGTAGATGGCCGGCACCGAGAGGCAGCCCTCCTCGGTGACCACCAGTTCCTCGCCGCGGCGCACGATCTCGGGGTTGATCAGCACGAGCGGCCGGTCGCGCGATTCGGAGGTGTCCATCACGATCACGCGCTCGTGCACGTCGACCTGGGTGGCCGCCAGCCCGACGCCTTCGGCGGCGTACATGGTCTCCAGCATGTCCGCCACCAGGCGGCGGATGCGCTCGTCGACCGCCGCCACGGGCGCCGCCACGCGGTGCAGGCGGGGATCGGGATAGTGCAGGATGGTCAGCTGGGGCATCGAGGCGTGCGTCTGGGTGGCGCTTCCGGCATTCGTGCAGCAAGCTCGCAACCGGTCGAAACAAGCCGCCACTTTCGTTGCGGCATCAAGGGTTTACGGGCAGAATCTGCGGGACAGTATGAAGAATGCCGGGCGCGTTTTTCGAAACCCGGATTGTCGCATCGAGGGCGATGGCCGTGCCACCGCCGGGAGACTGGAAGCCGCATGAAGCCCCTGCACCGCCGCGCGACCCTCGCTGCCGGGTACGCACTCCTGACGCTCGGGCTCTCCGGCGCGGCCTTGGCGCAGCCCAACTTCCCGGTGTCGCCGCAGCAGCGCAGCACCGCGCAGCAGGTGGCCCAGGCCGGCGTGCCTCTGTCCGAACTGGCTCCCAACGCGCCCGACTCGCACACCGTGCAGCGCGGCGACACGCTGTGGGACATCTCCAAGCTGTTCCTCAAGAGCCCCTGGCGCTGGCCGGAGCTCTGGGGCATGAACCTCGAGCAGATCCGCAACCCGCACCTCATCTACCCGGGGCAGGTGCTGGTGCTCGAGAAGTCGGGCGGCCGCGCCCGGCTGCGCGTGGGGCAACCGGCCGGCGAGGCACCGCCGTCGAACACCGTGAAGTTGTCGCCGCGCGTGCGGGAGCAGCTGCTCGAGAACGGCGCCATCGCGTCGATCCCGCTGCACCTGATCGGCCCGTTCCTGAACGAGGCGGTGGTCTTCAACGCCGGCGAGATGGACGAGTCGCCCCGCATCGTCGCCACCCAGGAAGGCCGCGTGATGGCCTCGCGTGGCGAGACCGCGTACGTGCGCGGCGACCTCAAGGGCGCGCGTGACTTCCGCGTGTTCCGCGCGCCGCAGCCGCTGCTCGATCCCGACACCAAGGAGGTGCTGGGCTTCGAGGGCGTCTATGTCGGCACGGCGCAACACGTGCGCGACGGCCAGGGCCGTCCCGGCGCCGGCAGCGCCGTGGTGCCGGTGCCGTCGACCTTCTCGGTCAGCAGCACCAAGCTCGAAGCGGGCGTGGGCGACCGGCTTTCGCCGGTGCCGCAGCGCGAGTTCGCGGCCTACGTGCCGCACGCGCCGAACAAGGCGCTCGGCGGGCGCATCATCTCCGTCTACGGAGAGGCGCTGGTCGCCGGTCAGAACCACATCGTCTCGCTGAACCGTGGCGCGCGCGATGGCGTCGAGCGCGGGCATGTGCTGGCGCTTTGGCGGGCCGGCCAGTTGACGGTGGACACCACGACGACACCGAAGTCCGCGATCCAACTGCCCGACGAACGGCACGGCCTGCTGTTCGTGTTCCGCGTCTTCGACCGCGTGTCCTACGCGCTCGTGCTGCAGGTGCAGGAGCCGGTGCAGGCCGGCGACCGCTTCACCCAACCCTGATCGGCAACCGCGGCTTCGCGGCTGCCAGTAGCCTTCATCGGCGCAGCGGGCCGTGATCGAGTTCGACGAGTTCGCGGCCTGGTTCCGGATGCTGGAGACGCAGGGAGTCGGCCGAGACACGGCGCGTCGCCTGCTCGCGGCGCTGGGCGGCCCGGAGGATGTGCTGTCTGCGCCCGCCGCTGCCTTGAAGGAACTGGCCAGCCCGCGCGTGGCCGCGGCGCTGGGTCGCGTTCCCGAGACGTTCGACGCCCGGCTGCAGGCGGTGCGCGACTGGTGGCGTGGCGGCCAGGACCGCCATGTGACAGCCCTCGGTGACGCCGACTACCCGGCGACGCTGCTGGAGACGGCGGACCCGCCGCTCGTGCTCTACCTCTGCGGCGACCCCACGGCGCTCGCGGCCGAGGCGGTGGCCATCGTCGGCAGCCGCCGGGCGACACCGCAGGGGCTGGCCAACGCGAAGCACTTCGCGCGCGTGCTCGGCGATGCGGGGCAGGTGGTCGTGTCGGGCCTGGCGCTGGGCATCGATGCCGCGGCGCACGAAGGGGCGCTGCTGGGCACGGGGCGCACGGTGGCCGTGGTCGGCTGCGGGCTCGACGAGGTGTACCCGCGCCGCCACCAGGCGCTGGCGGCACGCATCGAGGCCCGCGGGGCGCTGGTCAGCGAGTACGCGCCGGGCACGCCCGCGCTGGCCGAGCACTTCCCGCAGCGCAACCGCATCATCGCGGGCCTGGCCCGCGGCACGCTGGTGGTGGAGGCGGCCCTGCAGTCGGGCTCGCTGATCACCGCGCGCCTGGCCAGCGAGTGCGGCCGCGAGGTCTACGCGCTGCCGGGTTCGATCCACGCCGAGCAGTCGCGCGGCTGCCATGCGTTGCTGCGCCAGGGCGCGATGCTGGTGGAGACGCCGCAGGACATCCTCGACGACCTCGCGCCGATGCGCCCACGAGCCTCAACCCGCCCGGCCGCCGGCACGGACGCGCCGGTGCCGGAAGAGCGCATCGTCGACGACGCCTTGCTGCGCGCGCTGGGCACCGACATCCTTACCCTCGACCAGCTGCTGGACCGCACCGGCTGGCCCGTGGGCGACCTGCAGGCCCGCATGCTGGAACACGAGCTGTCGGGGTGTGTGGCGAGGTTGCCCGGGGGGCGGTTCCAGCGCATCCATCGGGCGTGATGGCCGTGACGCGCTGCGCGCCGCCGCCGGCTGCGGGGCAGGCCGCTCGGGTATGATGGTTTTCATGTTCGACGTGCTGGTCTATCTCTACGAGAACTACTGGCGCCCCGACGCCTGTCCCGACCACGACCAGCTGCAGCGCAAGCTCACCGCCGTGGGCTTCGAGACCGAAGAGATCTCCGAGGCGCTGAAGTGGCTGGACGGGCTCGCCCGCGGCTCGCAGTCGGCCGAAGCGCCCGTCGCCGCCGACAGCATGCGCGTCTACAGCGAGGTCGAACTCGATGTGCTGGGGGTCGACTCGATCGGCTTCATCGCGTTCCTCGAATCCGCCGGCGTGTTGCCACCGCCGATGCGCGAGATGGTCGTCGACCGTGCGCTGGCCGTCGGCAACGGCCCCGTCGATCTCGACGACCTGAAGGTCATCGTGCTGATGGTCTTCTGGAGCCTGGGCGAGGAGCCCGACGCGCTGATCCTCGACGAGCTGTTCGTCGCGCCCGAAGAACGCGTGGTGCATTGACCCGCGCGCGGGCCGACCGCGCGCACCGTCAATCGACCTTGGCCCCGGAGGCCTTCACCACCTGCGCCCACTTGCGCGTCTCGGCATCGATGACACGCGCGAACTCGGCGGGCGTGTTGCCGCTCGCGATGGCGCCTTGCGACGCCAGCCGCTCCTTCAGCGCAGCGGTACCCAGCGCGCGAGCCGATTCCTGCTGCAGCCGGTTGACCACCTCGGCCGGCGTGCCGGCGGGGGCCAGCAATCCAAACCATGAGCTCGCCTCATAGCCCTTGAGTGCCGGCCCGCCGGCCTCGGCCACCGTCGGCAGGTCGGGCACGGCCGACGAGCGCGTCGCGCTGGTCACCGCCAGCGCCTTGAGCTTGCCGGACTTGATGTGCGGCAGCGCCGAGGGCAGGTTGTCGAACATCACGTCCATGCTGCCGCCCATCAGGTCGATCAGCGCCGGCCCGGAACCGCGATAGGGGATGTGGACCATGAACGTGCCGGTCATCGTCTTGAACAGCTCGCCCGCCAGGTGGATCGACGTGCCGTTGCCCGAGCTGGCCATGTTCAGCCGCCCCGGCTGGGCCTTCAGCGCGCGCACGAAGTCGGGCACCGACTGGATGGCCAGGCGCTGCGCCGTCGCCGGGTTCATCACGAGCACGTTGGGCACGCCGGCCACCAGCGTCACCGGCGCGTAGTCCTTGATCGGGTCGTACGGCAGCTTCGGGTAGAGCGACACGTTGATCGCATGCGTGCCCACGGTGCCCATCAGCAGCGTGTAGCCGTCTGCCGGCGCCTTGGCGACTTCGGCGGCGCCGGTGTTGCCGCCGGCGCCGGGCTTGTTGTCGACGACGACCGGTTGCCCGAGCGCCCGCTGCAGTTCGGGGGCCAGGGCACGGGCGAGGATGTCGGTGGTGCCGCCGGCCGCGAAGGGCACGACGATGCGCACGGGCTTGGCGGGCCAGGCACCCTGGCTCCAGGCGCGGGCGGCGGGAAGCAGCAGGCCGGCGGTCAGCAGGTCGCGTCGTTGCATGCGGGTTCCTCTCGGGGTGTCACCCGGGAGTGTGCCCCAGTGCGGTGCGAAGCCGAGCCGGTGCGCGCCTACAGCTTCAGTTCGAGGCTGATGCGGAAGTTCACGTACGTGCGGCTGGTCGAGACCTGCCGCTGTCGCGTGGTGTCCAGGTCGAACACGCTGCTCGTCACGTAGTCGGCGGCATTCAGGTTCGTGACGTTCAGCCGCAGCTGCGCCGTGGGGTCGAAGACCCACAGCGCGTAGACATCGAGCTGGTGCTTGACCGGCGTCGTCAGCGCCTGGATCTCGGAGACCTGCGTCCTGTACGACGGGGTCAGGTTCAGGTTGCCGCCGAGCGTGAGCGGCGTGCCGCGAATGCGGTAGTCCAGGCCCAGGTTGGCGGTGCCGGGGGGCTGCTGGTCGAGCCGGTTGTCGGGCCCGGGAACCTGGTCCACGCGCGAACGGAACGCGCTCACGTTGCTGCGCACCTCGATGCGCGGCGCGTCGGTGATCAGCTGGTCGAGCCGGAACTTGGCCTCCAGCTCGATGCCCGCCGTGCTCGCGCGGCCGACGTTCTCGGGCCGCGACACCCAGCGCTCGGCCTTCGCAGGGTAGTCCACCGGCCTTTGCAGCGACGTGACCGTGCGGATGTAGTCGGTCAGCCGCCGCACGAACACGTTTGCGCTGAGCACACCGCCTTCGGCGAGGTAGCGTTCGACGGCCACGTCGATGCCCGTGGCCAGCTCAGGCCTCAACCCGGCATTGCCGACCCGGTCCGGGCTGGTGGCGTCGTTGGTCTGCGTCAGGTCGCTGTAGCGCGACGAGTACGACGGCCGCGCGATCAGGTTGTTCAGCGTCGGCGACTTGTAGCTGCGCGTGAGGCTGATGCGGATCTGGTCGCGCTGCTTCGGATCGGGCTTGTAGAGGAAGTGCACCAGCGGCGTCGTGACGCGGCTGCTGTTGGTCGGCCGCGTGCCGTCGGGGTTCTCGCCACGGGTGCGGATCGACTCCGTGCGCAGCCCGGCGTGCATCGACCAGTTCGGGCTCAGCGTCCACTCGTCCTGCGCATAGAGGGCGAGCCGTTGCACGACGGCGGTGAAGTCGTCGTCGTCGCTGCCCACCTTCACGCCGTTGGACAGCGTGATGCGCTCCTCGTCGCGATGTTGGCGCTCGGCCTCCCAGCCGCCGACGAAGGTGTGGTCGGCGCCGCTGCCCAGCAGGCGCGAGAGCTTGCCGTTGAGGTTGAGGTTGTGCTCGCGGCTGTCGCTGGTGACGCGCTCGGTCCGCGTCTCCAGGCCCTGCAGCAGTTCGTGGCGCAACGACTCGCTGCCGCCGCGGTTGGCGTTGGCGTGCCCGCCGAGCTCGAGCCGCCAGTCGTCGGGCAGGCGCCGGCGCCACTGCAGGTTCAGCCGCGCGGTCACGCTGTGGTTGTCGCTGTTGCTGTAGCCGCTGTCGTAGCCCGGCGGCCGCGCCCGCGTGGCTTCGGTGATGTCGAAGCGCGTGTGAGACTCGCCCCGGGTCGCGAACAGGCCGGGGCTCAGCATCAGCATGTCGCCGCCGTCGCCGCGCCACTGCAGCCGGGCGTTCAGGTTCAGGCCGGCACGGCTGAACACAGTTTCGGCGCGGTAGCTCTCGCGGCCGAGCACGGCCCCGGTGTCGGGGTCCTCGTCGGTGGTCGTGCCACTGGACACCGGCCGCCCATGCGGGAAGAAGGTCCCGGCCGTCAGGTTGTAGATGAAGTTGTCGCGGCTGTCGTTGTGGGTCCAGAACAGGCCCGGTGTGGCCTTGCCGTTCTCGATGCCGACGCCGGCGCGCACGTCGTTGAGCCGGGCCCTGAAGGCCTCGCGCAGCACGATGTTGATGGTGCCGCCGATGGCCCGTGCGCCGGTCTCCGCCGTGGGCGCGCGGAAGATCTCGATGCGCTCGAGCTGCTCGGGCGTGAGCTGGTCCAGCGAAAAGCCCGCGGGGGCTCGTTGGCCGTCGACGAGGATCTGCGTGTAGCCGGCACCCAGGCCGCGCATGCGGGGCGGCCCGCCGCGCCCCGGCGGCCCGGACGTGGTGACGCCCGGCAGACGCTTCAGCACCTCGGAGACGCTGCTGTCGCCGAAGCGCTCGATCTCCTCGCGGCCGATGACGATCTTCGCGGCGGTGGACAGCCGGCGCTGGTCGGCGTCGCTCTCGCGCCCGCCGGTGATCTCCACGCGCTGCGACGGCGGTGCGACCGGGGGGCGCGCGCCGCGCGGCGCGGATGCCGCCGACGCGGGGGCGGAGGCGGCGGCGGCCGGCGCGGGAGCGGTGGGGGTGGTCTGCGCGACGGCGCAGCTCGAGAACACGGCGGCGAGCACGAGGCCGCCGCTCCACGGGTGATCGGGCTTCACCGGCCCCATTGTCGCGGCGAGCACCGGAAGTTTCGTTGCGCGTGGGTGAAGCCGGGTCTGGCGGCCGTCCCGCCCGGCGGAACCCGATGCAATTCGGCGCCGCCGCGCGTCGTCAGGCCGCCGCGCGGTAGCCGCGCGGGATCGCCGCCAGCAACCGTTTCGTGTACTCCTCGCGCGGGGCGGCGAGGATCTCCTGCGCCGCGGCACGCTCGACCACCACGCCGTCCTTCATCACGAGCACCTCGTCGCTGATGAAGCGCACCACGGCCAGGTCGTGGCTGATGAAGACGTAGGAGAGGCCCAGCTCGTCCTGCAGGTCCTTCAGCAGGTTCAGCACTTGCGCCTGCACCGACACGTCGAGCGCCGAGACCGCCTCGTCGAGCACCAGCACCTCGGGCTCCAGCGTGAGGCAGCGCGCGATGGCCACGCGCTGGCGCTGGCCGCCGCTGAACTCGTGCGGGTACTTGGCGAAGGCGCGGCCGTCGAGCCCCACCTTCTCGAGCAGCGCGCGGGCCCGCTGCTCGCGTTCAGCGGTGTTGTTGCCGATGCCGTGGATGGTCATCGGCTCCACCAGCGTCTGCCCGATCGTGAAGCGCGGGTTGAGGCTGGCGTAGGGGTTCTGGAACACGATCTGGATGCGCCGGCGCAGCACCTGGCGCTCGCGGTCGTCGAGCTCGAGCAGGTCGCGCCCGTCGAAGATCACCCGGCCGCCCGTGGGCTCGTGCAGCCGCAGCAGCGTCAGGCCCATCGTCGTCTTGCCAGACCCCGACTCGCCCACCACCCCCAGCGTGTGCCCGAGTCGCAGCTGGAAGCTCACGTCGTGCACGGCCTTGAACTCGCGCTTGCCGAACAGGCCCTGCCGCAGCCAGAAGCTCTTGGCCAGCGAGCGGACTTCGAGCACCACCGGCGCCTGCGGGTCCTTGGGCTTGGCGGTCTGCTGGGCGGCGCGGCCGGCGATGTGGTCGTCGATCACCATCAGGCGCGCCGGGTTGCCTTCGAGGCTCGGGCGGCAGGCGATCAGGGCCTTGGTGTAGTCGTCCTTCGGCGCGGCGAAGATCTGCGCCACCGGGCCCTGCTCGCGCACGATGCCGTGGCGCATCACCACCACCTGGCGCGCGATCTCGCCGACCAGGCCGAGATCGTGGCTGATGAACAGCACGCTCATGCGGTGGCTGGCCTGCAGCTTGGCCAGCAGCTCGATGATCTGCCGCTGGATCGTCACGTCCAGCGCGGTCGTGGGCTCATCCGCGATCAGCAGCTTGGGCTCGCACGACAGCGCCATCGCGATCATCACGCGCTGCTGCTGGCCGCCGGACATCTCATGCGGATAGGACTTCAGCCGCCGCGTCGGCTCGGGGATGCCGACTTCGTTCAGCAGCCCCTCGGCCCGCTCCATCGCCGCCCGGCGCGACAGCTTCATGTGCTTCATCAGCGGCTCGACGAGCTGGTCGCCGACGCTGAAGACCGGGTTCAGCGAGCCCATCGGGTCCTGGAACACGCAGGCGATGTCCTTGCCGCGCAGCGCCTGCAGCTCGGCGAGGGAGGCCTGCAGCAGGTCGCGGCCCTGCCACAGCACGCGGCCCTGCCGGACCGCGTTGTCGGGCAGCAGGTTGAGGATGGACATCGCCGTCACGCTCTTGCCCGAGCCCGACTCGCCGACCAGCGCGATGGTGCTGTTCTCGGGCACGTCGAAGCTGATGCCCTTGACCGCCTCGGCGACCTGGCCCTTGCCCATGCGGAACGAGACCCGCAGGTCCTGGATACTCAAGAGCATGACGGGTTACTCCAGGCCGCGAAGTTTCGGGTCGAGCGCATCGCGCAACGCATCGGCCGCCAGCGAGAACGCGGTGACGAACACCGCCATGAAGACCGTCGCGGCGGCCAGCTGCCACCAGTAGCCCAGGATCAGCTCGCTCTGCGCCTCGGCGAGCATCGTGCCCCAGCTCACCTGGTCCACCGGCACGCCCAGGCCCAGGTACGACAGGATCACCTCGGCCTTGATGAAGCCCACCACCAGCAGCGACATGCGTACCAGGATCACGTGGCTGACGTTGGGCAGGATGTGGCGGAACATGCGGCTGCCGGCCGACGCGCCGATGGCCTCGGCGGCACGTACGTACTCGCGGCCCGAGTGCTTGATGAACTCGGCGCGCACCTGCCGGTACATGCCGGCCCACCCGGTGAGGCCCAGGATCAGCACGACGTTGGTGACGCCGCGCTGGTTCAGCGCCGCGGCGATGGCGAAGATCAGCAGGATGTTCGGGATCGCCTCGATGACGTTGTAGAGCCACTCGAGGAAGTCGCCGACCTTGCCGCCGAAGAAGCCGCCGGCCGCGCCCAGCAACGTGCCCAGCGTCGTGGCGACGATGGCCGCCAGCACGCCGACGAACACCGACACCTGTGTGCCCTTGATGGCCTTGTCGAGCACGTCGCGGCCGAGGCGATCGCCGCCCATCGGCAGCGTCTGCGCCTTGGGGCGCTCCTCGGTCTGGAACTTCTTGGCGCGCTCTTCCCACTCCTTGTAGCGGGGGGCGAGCGGGTCGATGTCCGACAGGTCGACGTTCGGCCCCTTGGGTGATTCGATCGCACCGGCGGCCTGCGGCGGCGCCGGGCCGAGCAGCGTCGGCTGCGCATTGGGCACACCGACCTCGCGCTGCCAGTCCTTGGCCACCAGGCCGAGCGACGCGAGCAGGATCAGCAGCAGGAAGGCCACCACCACCACCAGCGACCACAACCCGACGCGATCACCGCGGAAGCGCCGCCACGCGGCATGCCAGACGCCTTCGCTCTTCTGCTGCGCGTCGTCGAGCGACGACGCGGACGGCGGGAGGACCGCGCTGCCCGGCGCGCTCACTTGAGCACCACCCGCGGGTCGACGACCTTGTACATGATGTCGGTGGCGAGGTTGATCAGCATCGTCAGCACGGCCAGGTAGATGGTCACCGCCTGGATCACGGGGTAGTCGCTGCGGTTCACCGCCAGCAGCACCTCGCGGCCCAGGCCGGGGATCGAGAAGAACACCTCGATCAGGAACGACCCGACGAAGATGCCGGGCAGCTGCAGGCCGATGTTCGTGAGGATCGGAATCATCGCGTTGCGCAGCACGTGCTTGAAGAGCACGGTGCCCTCGTTCATGCCCTTGGCGCGCGCGGTGCGCACGTAGTCCTGGCCGAGTTCGTCGAGGAAGAAGCTGCGGTACAGCCGCGTCTGCGGCGCCACGCCCACCATCACGGCCAGCAGCACCGGCAGCGGCACGTAGGTGACGAGGTTGGTGACGAGGCTGTCGCTCCAGCCCTGCACCGGGAACCAACCGAGCTGGAAGCCGAACACGTACTGGCCGACGATGACGTAGACGAGGAAGCTGATCGACAGCGCGATCGTCGTCACCACCATGATGGCGCGGTCGGTGAGCGAGCCGCGGCGATACGCCACCCACATCGCGATCGGCAGCGCCAGCAGCACGTCGAGCACGAGGATCGGCGTCATTACCGTCAGCGTGGCCGGCAGCCGCGTGGCGAAGAGGTTGCCCACCCCCTCGTTGGTGGCCCAGCTCTTGCCCCAGTCGAAGCTGAGGATCTGCTTGACGAAGATCCACAGCTGCACCCACCAGGGCTCGTTCAGGCCGAGCTGCTGGCGGATGGCCTCGATCTGTTCGGGTGTGGCGTTGAGGCCGCCGAGGATTTCGGCAGGGTCGCCGCCGAAGTACTTGAAGAGCACGAACACCAGCAGCACGACCCCGATCAGCGTGGGGATCATCTGCCAGAGGCGCCGGATGAGGTAGGCCGTCATCGTGGCCCCGGAAATGGACGAAGGCGCGAGTGTAGGGCGGTGTACCCGTGGTCGCGGGGCGTGGATTCCCCCGAGACGGGCGGGCCGTCATTGGGTTTGTGCGACTGCGCGCCGCGCCGCGCCGCACTAGACTCGCGCGCTTTCACGATCGACGGGGTTCCCGCCGTGAAACGACTGATCCTGCTGGCCCTTGCAGGCTGGCTCGCGGCCGGCGCCACGCTGGCCCAGGCCCCGACGGCCGCGGCCACGGCGCCGCCCGGCGGCGAGAAGGTGCTGCGCTACGCCTTTCCGGTGGCCGAGACCACGTTCGACCCGGCGCAGGTCACCGACCTGTACTCGTCGACGCTGCTCAACACCATCTTCGAGGCGCCGTACGAGTACGCCTACCTTGCCGAGCCGACCTACATCCGGCCGATGACCGCCGCGGCGATGCCCGAGGTCTCGGCGGACTACCGCACGACCACGATCCGCATCAAGCCGGGCATCCACTTCGCCGACGACCCGGTCTTTCAGGGTCGCAAGCGCGAGCTGGTGGCGCAGGACTACGTGTATGCGATCAAGCGCCACTACGACCCGCGCTGGAAGAGCGGCCGGCTGTACCTGCTCGAGAACCTGAAGCTCCTCGGCCTGTCGGAACTGCGCAAGGAGCTGATCGCCGCGAAGAAGCCGTTCGACTACGACCGCGAGGTCGAGGGGCTGAAGGCCCTCGACCGCTACACGCTGCAGATCCGCACCGCGGAGCCGCAGCCGCGCCTGCTGCACCAGCTCGCGCAGTCGGCTGTGGTCGGTGCCGTGGCGCGCGAGGTGGTGGAGCACTACGGCGACCGCATCGGCGACCACCCGGTGGGCACCGGCGCGTTCCGCCTCGCGGAGTGGAAGCGCAGCTCTCGCATCACGCTGGCGCGCAACACGAACTATCGCGAGAACCTCTACGACGAGAAGCCGGTGGTCGGCGACGAGACGTTGAAGGCGCAGGTGCGGGCGTTGAAGGGTCGCCGGCTGCCGATGGTCGACAAGGTCGTGATCTCGATCATCGAGGAGGTGCAGCCGCGCTGGCTGTCGTTCCTCAACGAGGAGCACGACCTGATCGAGAACGTGCCGGCCGAGTTCAGCGGCGTCGCGTTCCCGAACAACCAGCTCGCGCCCAATCTGAGGAAGCGCGGCGTACAGATGCAGCGCTACGCCCGCGCCGACCTGTCGATGAGCTACTTCGGCATGGAGAACCCGGTCGTGGGAGGCTACGAGCCGCACAAGATCGCACTGCGTCGCGCCATCTCGCTGGCCGTGGACCTGGAACGCGAGATCCGCCTCGTGCGACGCGGCCAGGCGATACCGGCGCAAGGCCTGATCGGCCCGCGCACCTACGGCTACGACGCGGCGTTCAAGAGCGAGATGAGCGACCACGACCTGGCACGTGCCAAGGCGCTGCTCGACCTGCACGGCTACGTCGACCGCGATGGCGACGGCTGGCGCGACCAGCCCGACGGCAAGCCGCTGGAGCTGGAGTACGCCACGCAGCCCGAGCAGCAGAGCCGCCAGCTCGTCGAGCAATGGCAGCGCAACATGGACGCGCTGAAGATCCGGATCCGCTTCAAGGTGGCCAAGTGGCCCGAGAACCTGAAGGCTTCGCGAGCCGGCCGGCTGATGATGTGGGGCGTCGGCTGGAACGCCGGTGAGCCCGACGGCGACACCTTCCTCGCCATCGCCTACGGCCCGAACAAGGGACAGTCCAACCACTCGCGCTTCGACCTGCCCGAGTACAACCGGCTGTACGAGGCGCAGCGCATGCTGCCCGACGGCCCCGAGCGGCAGGCGCTGATGGCCCAGGCGCAGAAGCTGGCGGTGGCCTACATGCCGATCAAGTCGCACGTGCACCGGGTCTGGACCGACCTCGCCTACCCGTGGGTGAAGGGCTACTACCGCAACCTCTTCGTGAACGGCTTCTACCGCTACGTGGATGTCGACAACGCCGAGCTGAACAAGGGGCAGCAGCCATGACGATGAAGCGTCGCGACACGCTGGCACTCGGGGCGGCCGCGCTGCTGCCGGCCGGCGTGCACGCCGGCGGCACCGGCACCGAGGTGCAGGGCAAGAAGGTGCTGCGCTACGCCTTTCCCACCGCCGAGACGGGTTTCGATCCGGCGCAGATCAACGACCTCTACTCGCGCACCGTCACGCCGCACGTCTTCGAAGGGCTGTACCAGTACGACCCGCTGTCGCGGCCGGCCAAGGTGCGGCCGCAGACGGCCGTGGGCATGCCCGAGGTCTCCGACGACTTCAAGACGTGGGTCGTCAAGGTCCGGCCCGGCATCTACTTCGCCGACGACGAGGCCTTCAAGGGCCAGAAGCGCGAGCTGGTCGCGGCCGACTACGTCTACTCGTTCAAGCGCTTCGCCGATCCGGCCTACAAGTCGCCGGCGTGGACGTTCTTCGCCGACTTCGAGTTCGAGGGCCTGGCCGAACTGCGCAAGGCCGCGCTCGACTCGAAGAAGCCGTTCGACTACGACAAGCCCATCGAGGGCTTGAAAGCGCTGGATCGCTACACGATCCAGTTCAAGCTCGGTTCGCCGCGGCCGCGATTCATCGGGACGCTGGCCGGAGGAGACCTGGTCGGCGCGATGGCCCGCGAGGTGGTGGAGTACTACGGCGACAAGATCCCCGCGCACCCGGTGGGGACCGGGCCGTTCCGGCTGGTGCAGTGGCGGCGCAGCTCGTTCATCGCGCTCGAACGCAACCCGACCTTCCGCGAGGTGCGCTACGACGCCGATCCAGAGCCCGGCGATGCCGAAGCGCAGGCCATCCTGCGGCGGCTCAAGGGCCGCCTGCTGCCGATGATCGATCGCGTCGAGATCTCGATCGTCGAGGAGCAGCAGCCGCGCTACCTGACCTTCCTGCAGGAACGCGCCGACCTGCTCGAGGGCGTGCCGGCCGACTACGTCGACCAGGCGATGCCCGGTGGCCGGCTGGCACCGAACCTGAGGAAGCGCGGCATCCAGGGTTACCGCATGGTGCGGCTGGACCAGGCCTACACGATCTTCAACATGGAGGATCCACTGGTCGGCGGCTACACGCCCGAGAAGGTGGCGCTACGGCGCGCCATCGGGCTGGCCATCGATCTGGAGACGGAGATCCGGCGCGTGCGCAAGGGGCAGGCGATTCCGGCGCAGTCGGCCGTCGTGCCCAACACCTGGGCTTACGACGCGGCGTTCAAGAGCGAGATGAGCGAGTTCAACCTGGCCCGTGCCAAGGGGTTGCTCGATCTGTACGGCTACGTCGACCGCGACGGCGACGGCTGGCGCGAGATGCCCGACGGCTCGCCGCTCGTGCTGCGCAAGAACACCCAGCCCGACGGGCTGCAGCGGCAACTTGACGACCTGTGGCGGCGAGACATGAAGGCGCTGGGCGTCCGCATCGAATTCATCCCTCAGAAATGGCCGGAGAACCTCAAGGCCGCGCGGTCCGGGAAATTCATGATGTGGGGCGTGGGCGGGCTGTCGGCCGACGGGGACGGCCAGGGCGGCTTGCAGAAGTACCACGGCAAGCAGGTCGGCGGGCAGAACATGGCGCGGTTCAAGAACCCGCGCATGGACGAGATCTACGAAAAACTGAGCACGATGCCGGATTCGCCTGAACGAAGGGCGCTGTTCCGTGAAGCCAATCGCATCGCTGCGGCCTACATGCCGTACAAGATGCATGTCCACCGCGTCGTCACGGATCTGGCGATGCCGTGGGTCATCGGATACCGACGCCCGCTCTTCTGGCAGGACTACTGGCAATATCTCGACATCGACGGATCGCTGCTGCCAGGCGCCTGAGCACCAATTCACGGTCGATACATCGGTTTACACAATGCTGGCTACGGTGTCTCCCTTCCCCCTCAAACAGGGGGGGTCTGTTAACTCTGGATACAGCCGCCGGCACGTGTGTCGGCGAGACTCCCCCTAACTTGGAAATGCAGGTCCCGCCCGGTGTGTTCGCGGCATCGGCGTGGAGATTCCCATGATCACCAACACCATCATCGCGGCGCCGATGGATCCCCGGTACAAGCCGGTCGCGATGCTCGTGGAGCAGCCGCGGATCGATCTGCTGCCTGACGGTGCGCCGCTGCCGCGTCAGTTCAAGATCAAGTCCGCCGACACGTTCGTGCGGCGCAGTTCGGCCAATCTGCTGTTGCGTGCCCGCTACGCGTGGCGCGGCTACCAGACCATCGGCCTTCCCAGCGACCAGAGCGCCAACCGCATCACGCTCACCGCGTGCGAGCTCGACTCGACGATCGGCACGATCACCATCGGCCTCGACGGTCCTGAAGGCCTGGCCACCGAAGACGTGTTCGCCGACCAGATGACTGCCATGCGCGCGCAGGGCCGGCGCATCGTCGAGTTCACCAAGCTGGCGATCGATCCGATCTCCGGTACCAAGCGCGTGCTGGCGGCGCTGTTCCATGTCGCCTACATCGTGGCGCACCGCATCCGCGGCTACGACACGCTGGTGATGGAAGTCAATCCGCGCCACGTGCGCTACTACGAGCGCATGCTGGGCGCCAAGGTCGTCGGTGAGCCGAGGCTCAACAAGAGCGTGAACGCGCCGTCGGTGTTGCTGACGATCGACTTCGAATACATCCGCGATCAGATCGGCGAATTCGCCGGCCAGCCCGAGCGAGCGGCCACCGAGCGGTCGCTGTACCCGTTCGCCTTCACGCTTTCCGAAGAGGCCGGGATCATCACCAAACTGATGGCCGCGCACCGGCCGCCCTCGGCCGCGCTGAACTAGCGCCCGACGTCGCGCGCGTGCGCGGAGCCGACCACCCGCGTGCGCGCGGGTCACCTGCACGGCGATCCTAGAATTCGACCGATGCTCGCCCCGGCCGGCCTCTGGCGGCTCGTCATCGTCACGCTGCTGGGCTTCGCGTCCGGTTTGCCGTTGGCCCTCACCGGGCAGGCCATGCAGGCCTGGCTCACCACGGCCGGCCTCGATCTCGCGGCGATCGGCTTCCTCAGCCTGGTCGGTGTGCCCTACACCTTCAAGTTCCTTTGGGCGCCGCTGATGGACCGGTTCGACGTCCCCGGCTGGGGGCGCCGGCGGGGCTGGCTGGTGGTCACGCAGGCGCTGCTGGCCGTCACGCTGATGGCGCTGGCCGGCACCTCGCCTTCCGAGGCGCTGCGGGCCTACGCGCTGCTCGCGGTGACGGTGGCCTTCCTGTCGGCGTCGCAGGACGTGGTGATCGATGCCTACCGCACCGACCTGCTGCCGTCGGCCGAGCGCGGCATGGGGGCCTCGCTGAACGTGATGGGCTATCGCCTCGCGATGATCCTGTCGGGCGGTATCGCGCTGATCTGGACCGACCCGCGCCAGGGCGGTGGATGGTCGTGGCCGGAGGTGTATCGCCTGATGGGCTGGATCATGGCCGGTTCGGCCGTGGTGTCGGCCTTGCTGCTGCCGCGCGTGGTGCCGCCGCCAACCGCACCGACCGCATCGGCCGCATCCGCCAGCACTGGCAGCGGGCGCCAGGACGTGTTCGGCTTCGCGGCGGTGTTGGTCGCCGTCGCGCTGGGATACGGGCTCACCGACCGCTACGGCGGCGCGTTGGCCTCCGCCGCGCTGTCGCCGTGGCTCGACGGCAGCACGCTGCCGCCGGCGCTCAAGCAGAGGTGGATCGATCTGGCGACGCTGCTGCTGGGGATGGCGTTCACCGTGCCCCTGGTGGCCTGGACGGCCCGTGCCGCGCGATTCCGCACGCTGCTGTCGGGCCTGCACAGCTACTTCGGGCAACCGGGCGCGGTGGCGTTCCTCGTGTTCATCGTTCTCTACAAGCTCGGCGACGCCTTTGCAGGCGCGCTGATGACGCCGTTCCTGCTGAAGAGCATGGCCTATGCCTCGGCCGAGGTCGGCGTGGTGAACAAGGTGTTCGGGCTGTGGCTGACGATCGGCGGCGCTCTGCTCGGCGGCGTGCTGATGCTGCGCATCGGGCTGTGGCGAGCGCTGATGGCCTTCGGCGTGCTTCAGCTGCTGAGCAACCTCGGCTTCTGGTGGCTGGCCGCCGGCGGCAAGGGCGCCCTGCCCGGCCTCGTGATCCCGGCGTTCGACTGGGGCTTCGTGCAGCTCGCGCAGCCGACGCCGGTCGACGGCTCGCTGCTGGCCGTGGTGGCGTTCGAGAACCTGTCCGGCGGCATGGGCACGGCGGCCTTCCTCGCGTTCATGATGAGCCTGTGCAACCAGCGCTACACGGCCACGCAGTTCGCGTTGCTGTCGGCCTTCGCGTCGATCGGGCGCGTGTGGGTCGGCCCGGTGGCGGGCGTGGTGGCCGAGAGCATCGGCTGGCCCGTGTTCTTCGTCGCGAGCACGCTGCTGGCCGCGCCGGCGCTGCTGCTGCTGTGGATGCTGCGCCGGCCGGTGGGTGCGCTGGAGGCCGACGGTGGGGCGACCGGGGCAGCTGACGACTGACTGAGCCGCTCCCGGGTATGCTGCCGCCGCGCGCACGAGCAAGGAGCTGGACCATGCGGGGCTGGGGATCGGGTTGCACCTGTGCAGACCACCGGAGGCGGCTGTTCACCGGCGCGCTGCTGGGGGTAGGCCTGGGCGCGGCGCTGCCGGCGGCGGCGACCATCCCGGAGTGCAAGCGCTCCGGCTTCACCAAGGCCGTGTCGGCGGACCAAGTGGAGGCCGGCGCCTCGCAGCAGTACCGGCAGATGCTGCAGAAGGCCGGCAGCGAACGCGCACTCGCGCCCGCCGATCATCCGCAGCTCCAGCGCCTGCGATACATCGCCGAACGCATCATTCCGTTCACACCCGAGTGCAACGAGCGGGCGCGCCAGTGGCGCTGGGAGGTGAACCTGATCGGCCAGCGCACGATCAATGCGTTCTGCATGCCGGGCGGCAAGATCGCCTTCTACTACGGCATCCTCGCCGAGCTGCAGCTCGACGACGACGAGGTCGCGATGATCATGGGCCACGAGGCCGCGCACGCCCTGCTCGAGCATGCCCGCGAGCAGATGGGCAAGAACGTCGTCACCACCGGCTTTCTGCGGCTCGGGGCCGCGGCGCTCGGACTCGGCCAGCTCGGGGACATGGGGGCGCAGATCGGCGCCCAGCTGCTGCAGCTGAAATACAGCCGCGACGACGAGACCGAAGCCGACCAGCTCGGCCTGCTGATGGCGGCCAAGGCCGGCTACGACCCTCGCAAGGGCGTGTCGCTGTGGCAGAAGATGAGTGCCGCGGGCGGCGGTGCGCCGCCGGCGATGCTGTCGACGCACCCCTCCGGCCCGCAGCGCATCCAGGACATCCAGGGCCGCCTGCCCGTCGTGCTGCCGCAGTGGGAGGGGGCGGCCAAGCCGCCGCGCCGCTTCAACCCGCCGGACAAGCTGCCACCGGCCAAGCCGCGCGGGTAGATCGCTCCCTACCAGCGCATCGGCAGCGGGCCGGGCAGCAACCAGCCGTTGCCGTCGACGACCACGTGCCCGCCGCGCACCAGGTCCTTCATCACGCGGCTCACCATCTCGCGCGTGCAGCCGATGCGGTTGGCGATCTCCTGGTGCGTCGGTCGATCGTCGATCGCGCGCGCATCGCCGAGCGGCCGCGTCGCCAGCGCATCCAGCAGTAGCTTCAGCCGCCCGTACACGTCGTTGAGGGCGAGCTGCTGCGCGGTGAGCGTGGCCGCACGTGCGCGCCGGATCACCTTGGCCAGCAGCTCGAACGCGAACGCCGGCCGTTCGGCGATGAATGCCTGCAGCGCGCTGCGCCCGATCACCGAGCAGACGGTCGTTTCCAGCGTGATCACGCTGGCCGAGCGCGGCCCGCCGTCGAGGCTCATCTCGCCGAGGTACTCGCCGGCGCCGTAGGTACCGTAGGTGATCTCGCGGCCGTTGGCCGGGTTCACCGAGTAGGCGCGCAGCCGGCCGCTGACGATGGCGAACAGGGTGTCGCCGGTGTCACCTTCCTGGATGAGCAGCGTGCCCTTCTTGTAGCGACGCTGGTCGCCGCGCGACACCAGCGCGAGCAGGTCGCCGGAGAACGGTGCTGCGGGCTCGGGCAACGGATCGACACGACGCGGCATCGATGCATCGTATCCGCCCCCCGCCCGCGGTGCCGCGGGCGCCCGCCCGAATGTTCAGGCCGCCAGGCGCAGTGTGCTCACCATCGGCGGCAGCACCGACACCTGCCGCACCAGCTCGCGGATGCTCGCGGCGCCGGTCTTGGCGCGGATGTGGCCGATCTGCGTGCGCACGGTGGCCAGGCCCACGCCGTGATGCTCCGCCACGGCACGCGGGTCGAGGCCGTCGCACAGCGCTTCGAGCACGCGCGACTCCGCCGGCGTCAGCCCGTGGCTGCGCGCGTAGCACTGCACGGCCAGGTGGCCGCACATCTGCTGCTTGCCCAGCACCACCAGCGTGGCCTGTCCGCCGTCGCCCGACGCCGGGGCGAGCGGGATGACCGCCACGCTCACCCTGCGGCCCGCCGCGCCGAGGGTCACCAGGCGGCGCAGGCCTCGTCGCGCGCCGGCCAGCGCCTCGCTCAATGGCGCGCTGTCGCAGGCCGCCCTCGTGCGCAGCTCGCGCCCGGCCAGCTGCAGCGCCTCCCCGCCCTCCAGCTCGCTGCGGGCCGCATGGTTGGCATGCACCACGCAGCCGTCATCGTCGAGCAGCAGCAGCCCGTAGTCGATCTCGTCCAGCGCCAGCGCAAGGCAGCGTGCGACCGCCGCCGTGGAACCGCCGCCGCGCGCCGCTTCGAGTCCTTCCAGGTTCACCATGACACTCCCCTTGACGGTCATCCTCCGGTGAGAGGACGTGGACGTGACCTTAGGGGGCCGACCCTTTCGTTGGAAGCAATTGATTCGCAGCGGTCCGGTGAAGTAGTTACGTCCCCGGCAGCTGCACCCACAGCAGTGCGCGGTCGTCGTCCCCTTCCACCGTGACGATGACCGCCTCGTCTCCCGCTGTGGCGGCGGGCCATCGGGCTGGGCGGCGCGAACCGGCCGCACGCGCACACGCCGCGCACCACGGGGCCTCCCGCGCCGGATCGGCGGCCTGAACGCGCGGGCCGCGCAGCCGCAGCACGTCGCCCCGCCGCAGGCGGGCTGCCCCCGCCGAGTTGGCGTACAGCAGCGTGCGGTCGGGGCGCAGCAGCAGCAGCGGCACCGGCAGCGCCCCGGCCACGGCCTCGATCCACGGCAGCAACCCGGGAGGCGCGTGCAGGGGGATCACATTGCGCCGCCGTCCGGTCATGAGCGACCATAGGCGCGGCCCGCGCGATCGGGCATCCCGCACCGGGTGGATGACGCCTCCGATCGGTGCTTCGATCCCCCGTCGACCTTGGGGGGCAGCGGTTCAGGCGGTGCGGCGCCCGAACGCCGGGTCGATGCGCAGCAACCCAACGGCGATGAACGACGGCACCGTGGCGATGCACACCCAGACGAAGAACGACAGGTAGCCGAGCTGTGCCTGCAGCCAACCGGCCCACATGCCAGGGAGCATCATGCCCAGCGCCATGAAGCCGGTGCACATCGCGTAGTGCGCCGTCTTGTGCGGGTTGTTGCCGTCGGGGCCGGCGGCCACCATCAGCATCGCCACCATGTAGGCCGTGAAGCCGAACCCGTAGCCGAACTGCTCCAGCGCCACCGCGGCACTGATCAGCGCCAGACCTTCCGGCTGCGTCGCGGCGAGTGCCACGAACACCGTGTTGGGCAGGTGCATGGCCACCACCAGCGGCCACAGCGTGCGCTTGAGTCCGTGCACTGCGATGACCCAGCCGCCGAGCAGGCCGCCCACCGTCAGCGCGGCCACGCCCACCGTGCCGTAGGCGATGCCCACCTCCTGCGTCCTCAGGCCCAGGCCTCCGGCCGCGCGGGCATCCAGCAGGAACGGCGGCACCAGCTTGAGCAGCTGCGCCTCGGCGAACCGGTACAGCAGCAGGAACGCGAGGATGCGCACGATGTCGCGCTGCCGGAAGAAGGCCGCGAATACCGACAGGAACGCGCGCGCCGCGGCTCCCGCCCCGCCCGCCGGCATCGGGGCGGGCCGATCCTCCGGAGGCCGCGGCAGCGCCACGGCGTGCCAGGCGCCCAGCAGCACGAAGGCCGCGGCCATCGTCGCGAACACCACCAGCCAGCCCTGTGCCGGGCTGCCCAGCCGGTCGGTGGCCAGGCCCGCGAGCACCACCAGGCCGCCTTGCCCGGCGATGCTGGCCAGCCGGTAGCACGTGCTGCGCACGCCGACGAACGCGGCCTGGCTCTTCTCCGGCAGCGCCAGCATGTAGTAGCCGTCGGCGGCGATGTCGTGCGTGGCGCTGGCGAACGCCATGAGCCAGAACAGGGCGAGCGTGACCCGGAATGCATCGGAAGCGGGCAGCGCCAGTGCAATCGCCGCCAGCGATGCACCGATCACGAACTGCAGCAGCACGATCCAGCGCCTCTTGGTGCCCAGCAGGTCGACCAGCGGACCCCACAGCGGCTTGATCACCCACGGCAGGTAGAGCCAGCTCGTGTACAGCGCGATCGTCGTGTTGTCGATGCCGAGGTTCTTGTAGAGCACCACCGACAGCGTCATCACCGCCACGTACGGAAGGCCCTGCCCGAAGTACAGCGTGGGGATCCATCGCCACGGATGACGCATCCCGGGCTTGCTCATGGCCCGAACAGTCTCACGCGGACAACACCCCGTTGGTTTTCACGGATGCCCGCTCGCCGCGACGAGGCGCCACACTTCGAGAGCAACCGCAACGAGGGAACGACATGAAGTTGACGAGGATAGTGCAGGGGCTCGCCCTGGCCGGGCTGGCATCGGCCGCGCTCGCGCAGACGGGCGAGCAGCGCATCACCATCACCGGTTCCAGCATCAAGCGCATCGCCACCGAGGGCGCGCTGCCGGTGCAGGTGATCACCCGCAGCGACCTGGAGCGCGAGGGCATCACCAGCGCCGAGCAGGTGGTGATGCTGCTGTCGACCAACGGCAACGGCCTCGACAACCTGGCCAGCAATGCCGACGTGGTCGGCGGTGCCCAGCGCGGCAACAACGGCGCCACCAGTGCCAACCTGCGCGGCCAGGGCGCCAACGCCACGCTGATCCTGCTGAACGGCCGGCGCGTCGCGGCGCACGGCCTGAACGGCGGTGTCGTCGACCTGAACCAGATCCCGATGACGGCGATCGAGCGCATCGAGATCCTGAAGGATGGCGCCAGCGCGATCTACGGCACCGACGCCATCGGTGGCGTCATCAACTTCATCCTTCGCACCAACTTCACCGGCCTGCGTGCGCAGGCCATCGCCGACGTCACCGAGGCCGGCGGCGGCAACGTCTTCCGCGGTTCGATCGTCGGCGGCTTCGGCGACCTCGACCGTGACGGCTTCAACATCCTGGGCACCATCGCCTACGCCGACGCCAAGGCGCTGCGCGGTGACCAGCGCGACTTCGTCAACACCTTCCAGCCCAACCGTGGCCTGAGCGTCGACACCCGCGGCACGCCGCACGCGACCATCTTCCCGCTGGCCGGCACGTTGTTTCCCGCCGCTGCCAACACGCCGTTCGTTCCCGGCAGCACGACCGTCCGCGCGTCGGGGGGCATCAACATCCTCGACCTGCCAGGCGGTGCGGGTTGCGGCGCGATCCCCGGCCAGGCGCCTTACGACGAAAAGCTGTGGAACTCGCCCACTGCGGCGTTGGCCTGCGCCTGGGACACCGGGCGCGCAGCGGTGCTGCAGCAGCCGATCACCAACCTGAACTTCGTGCTGCGCGGCGTGGCGAAGTTCGGGCAGCACCAGCTGTCGGCGGAGGCGACCGGGTCGCACGCCGAATCGGCCAAGCGCTTCTCGAACGCGCAGATCTCCCCCAACACCACCACCCAGCAGCTGCGGTTCCCGCGCAACGCCGATTCGCAGGCCGCCTACGACACCGTCTTCAACGCGCTGCTGGCTGCGTTCCCCGGCCAGGTCCTCGAATCCCAGCGCGGCCAGTCGCTGTCGTACCGCTGGCGGTGCATCGAGTGCGGCCCGCGCGAACTGACGACCGAGGTCGACACGCAACGCCTGTTCGTCGGCATGGAGGGGCCCCTCTTCGGTTGGGACTACCGCATCGGCGCCTCGCAGGCCACCAGCGAGGCCAAGTCGACGCTGGGCAGCGGCTACTACTACCGCGGCACCACCGCCACCGGCGCGCTGGACGGCACGCCGGGCCTGATCCCGGCACTGAACAGCGGCAAGATCAACGTCTTCCTGATGCCGGGGCAGACGCAGAGCGCCGCCGGCCTGGCCGCGCTGGAGGCCGCGTCGGCGCGCGGCGTCGTGCTGTACGGCGGCAAGTTCACGATGCAGCAGGTCGACGCCTCGGTGTCGGGGCCGCTGTTCAAGCTGCCGGCCGGCGATGCCATGGCCGCGGTCGGCCTGGACCTGCGCACCGAGAAGTACAAGTTCAACGGCGACGAGCGGCCCATCGACCAGCGGCCGGTGATCCTTCTGGCGCCGTTCGACGATCCGAACGCCCTGTCCGGGGTCAAGCGCGACGTCAAGGCGGTCTACGCCGAACTGCTGCTGCCCATCACCAAGACCCTCGAGGGGACGCTGGCGGTGCGGCGTGACGAGTACGACGGCTTCGGCGGCACCACCAACCCGAAGGTCTCGGGCTTGTGGAAGCCGAGCAGCCAGTTCCTGTTGCGCGGTTCGTACAGCACCGGTTTCCGGGTGCCGACCTTCAACCAGCTCTACAACCCGGCCACCGACTCGGCCTCCGGCGTTGACCGCGTCGATCCGGCCACCTGCCCGACGCTGATCGTCGACCCGACCAAGGCGGGCTGCGGCGTGGTGCGACCCAACACGGTCAACGGCGGCAAGCTCGACCTCGGACCCGAGGAGGCCAAGATGTGGTCGGCCGGCTTCATCTACGAGCCCTTCCCCAGCCTGAGCATCGGCATCGATTGGTGGCGCATCAACCGCGAAGGCACGATCCAGGTGCTCGGCGTCGAGACGCTGTATCGCAACTACGCGCTGTTCCCCGAGCGCTTCATCCGCGACCCCAGTGGCGTTCTGGCGTTCATCGACAACCGCTGGGTGAATGCCGGCGAGACCCAGACCGAGGGGCTGGAGGTCGCGCTGCGCGGCGGGTTCGACGCCATGGGCGCACGCTGGACGGCCGGCCTGGACGGCACCTACCTGCTGAAGAAGCGCTCGCGTGTCATCGCCAGTGCGCCGTTCGGCCCGAGCGAGATCGGTCAGTTCAGTTTTGCCGGCGACCTCGGCCTGCGCTGGAAGCACTATGCATTCCTGACCTACAAGCGCGGCGACTGGAGCGGCACGCTGAGCCAGACCTACCGCAGCGGCTACAACGACCAGGTGCTGCCGGGCGTGGCGACCGGCCTGGTCACGCCGCCGGACTGGAACCCGAAGGTGAAGGCCTACACCACGTACAACCTGTCGGCCACGTGGACGGGCCTCAAGAACTTCACGATCACCGGCCTGATCAAGAACGTGCTCGACAAGGACCCGCCGTTCGCGATCACGTACAGCAGCGACTTCGGGTCCGGCAGTTCGTGGGAGCCGCGCGTGGCGGATCCCCGCGGCCGCGCGTTCGTGCTGAACGTCGAGTACAAGTTCTTCTGACCCACGACGAACTCGCCGACGTCCTGCTGCGCGCCGTGCGCGCGCAGGACTTCGGCGCGACGGCCGATTCGTACGAAGGCGGGCGCCCGGTCCGCCACTTCCCGAGCATCGACCTGGCCGTGGCGGCGTTCCCGCGCGGCCGGGCTCCGGTGTGGGCCAACGTGCTGTTCTCGCGCGAGCACCCGCGGGGCTTCGCCGCGGCCATCGACGCCCACGCCGGGCCGGTCACCAACGTGCTGTTCCACGCCGACGTGCGCGATGCGCAGGGCGCGTCGATCGCCTGGCTGCCGCGGTCGGACTGGTCGCGCATCGCGTGGAAGCAGCTGTTCGGGCCAGGCCCCAACCGGGTCGTGGCGCCCTATCCCGCGTCGTTGCTGAAGCTGATGGTCGCGGTGGGCGTGGGCATGGGGGTGGACGGAGGCCTCACGCCCTGGCCCGAGGCGGCCATGAAGGCGATGATCACCGTGAGCGACAACGACGCCACCACCGAGCTGGTGGCGCTGTTGCACCGGCTCGACCTCCTCGAGCCGCTGCATGCGCGGCTGCAGGCCTGCGGGCTGCCGACGCTGCAGCTGCGCGGCACGCGGGCCGACGGCGGCTGGGGCAATGCGGCCGGGGCGGGCGTCGGCATGATCCAGATGACGGCTTGGGACAGCGCGCGGCTCGTGTGGCTGCTGGACCCCGCGGCACCACGGCCCCCGTGGCTGCACGGCGGGCCGGCGCTGCTGAGCGCGCAGAGTCGCGACCGCATCCACGGCTGGATGGCGGCGCAGGAGCTGCACGAGATCCTGTCGTCGCAGCGGCTGAAGGACGTGCCCGGCTGGGTGCCCGGCATCCCCGACGACGTGCACTTCGCCCACAAGACCGGCAACACCGAGAACTACGCGTCCGATGCCGGCATCGCCCGTGCCCGGCCGCCGGGGAGGCGGCACTACATCGTGGCCGTGCTCAGCAACCTCGGCAGCCGCTACCGCCCGCACGAGCGCTGCGCCACCACGTGGCGGCTGCCGGCGCTCGGCGCGGCCATCGACGCGGCGCTCGCGCCCTGGCTCGAAGCATGACCGTTCCCGCCTTTCCCACGCTGCGCGAAGGCGACCTCGTCGGCATCGTGGCGCCCGCCGGGCCGTCGGATCCGGACCGCGTGGCGCTCGTCGGGCCGCTGCTGGCGAAACAAGGCCTGCGCACGCGCCTGTACCCGACGTGCCATCGCCGCGAGGGCTTCCTCGCCGGCACCGACGACGAACGCCTGGCCGACCTGCACGCGGCCTGGGTCGACCCCGAGGTGCGCCTCGTGTGGTGCCTGCGCGGCGGCTACGGCAGCGGCCGGCTGCTCGATCGGCTCGACGCCGGCCTCGCGCGGCAGCAGCCGAAGCTGCTCGTGGGCTACAGCGACATCACCGCCTTGCACGCGTGGCTGTGCCATGCCGGCCTGCCGAGCCTGCACGCGCCGATGCCGGGCTCCGACCTCGTGCGCGAAGGTCGCGAAGCCGATGCCGCGGCGCTGTTCGAGATGCTGCGCGTCGGCCTGCGCGCCGGCCATGCATGGCGGCCCGAACGGGCGGCCACCGGGCTGCACCGCGACGGCGTCGCCGAAGGCCTGGTCGTCGGCGGCAACCTGAGCCTCGTGGCCTCGCTGATGGGCACTCCCTGGGCGTGGCCCACGCAGGGCGCGATCCTGTTCCTCGAGGACATCAACGAGGAGCCCTACCGCGTCGACCGCTACCTGCTGCAGCTGCGCCTGGCCGGCGTGCTCGATGCCGCCGCCGGCTTCCTGATCGGCAGCTTCTCCGAACAGGCCTCGCCCGACGACGTGCTCGCGCACTACCTGCTGCCCACCGGCAAGCCGGTGCTCGGGGGCTGGCCGACCGGCCACGGGACGCCGAACCGGCCGCTGCCGATGGGTGTGCGCGCGCGGCTGGACGCCGGCGCCGGCGAGCTGACGCTGCTGGAAGACCTGATCCGCCCGACAGCGCACGGCGATTCCTAGAATCGCGGCATGCACGCCAAATCGGCCACGGCGCACCTGCAGGCGCACCAGTACCGCGGCTTCGCGCCGGGCACCCGGCTCATCGTCACCGGGGCCGTGCACGGCAACGAGACCTGCGGCACGCGGGCCATCGAGCGTGTCATCGATGAACTGGCCCGCGGCGAGTTGCGCATCGTGCGTGGCCAGGTCACGTTCGTGCCGGTCTGCAACCCGCTCGCCTACTCGAAAGGCACGCGCATCGGCGACCGCAACCTGAACCGGCGCCTGCAGCCCACGGCCATGCCGGTGCAGTACGAGGACCACGTGGCCAACGTGCTGTGCCCGTGGCTGGCCGAGCACGACGCGCTGCTGGACCTGCACTCGTTCCGCAGCCCCGGGCAGCCTTTCGTGCTGCGTGGCCCGGAGGACAACGCGGGCACGCTGGAGCCGTTCGCCCGTGCGGCCGAGGAGAGCGCGCTGGTCGCGCACCTGGGCGTGCAGCGCGTCGTCGAGGGCTGGATGTCGTCCTACGCGGGCGGGGTGCAGCGGCGCCGCGAGCGGCTGGCTGCCGCGGGCCGCAGCCACGCGGCGGCGATCGAGGACCCGAGCTACGGCATCGGCACCACCGAGTACATGCGCAGCCGAGGCGGCTATGCCGTCACGCTCGAATGCGGGCAGCACGAGGACCCGCAGGCGCCGGGCGTGGCGTACCACGCGATCCGGCAGACGCTGGCATTGCTCGGCCTGGTCGACGAGCGGGCGCAGCCGCCGCGCGGTCCCTTCGAGTGCCTGCGCCTGGTGACGGTGGTCGACCGCATGCACGAGGGTGACCGCTTCGTGAAGACCTGGACCAGCTTCGACGCGCTGGCCGAAGGCGAGCTGATCGCGCTGCGCCACGACGGCACCGAGGTGCGCGCGCCGCAACCCGGCCGCATCGTGTTCCCCGATGTCGGCGCCGTGCCCGGGCACGAGTGGTTCTACCTTGCCGAGACGAGCCCTCGCTCGCCGATCTGAATCAGCCATGAGCCGCTTCCCTCTCCCCGCGATCGCACTGGCGCTGGCGCTCCTGCTGGCCGGCTGCAGCCTCGGACGCAGCCTGCAGGCCGGGCAAGCCGAGGCCGAGGTGCTGCAGCGCTTGGGCACGCCGACCGCGCGCTACCCGATGGCCGACGGCCGCGTGCGGCTGGAGTACGCCACCGGCCCGATGGGCCGCGAGACCTGGATGGTCGACCTCGACGCGCAAGGCCGCGTGTCGCAGTTCTTCCAGGCGCTCGAGGACTCGCGGCTGCAGGCTTTCCAGGCTCTAGCCCCGGGCCTGTCGATCGACGAGCTGCTGCGCACGCTGGGCCGGCCGGCCGAGGTTCGGCAGGTGGCGCGCGTGGCCGGCCGGCCCGGCCAGGTGTGGGCCTGGCGCTACCCGACGCCGGAGTGCCAGTGGTACGAGGTGTCGATCGACGCCGACCGCCGCGTCGTCGACGCCGGCTTCGCCATCGATCCGCGTTGCGACACGCGCGGCGATGGCGATCGTTCGTGACACGAGGATCCACCCGATGCAGGCCCGCACGATCTACGGCATCCCGAACTGCGACACCGTCAAGCGCGCGCGTGCCTGGCTCGCCGAGCACGGCCACGAGGCTGTGTTCCACGACTACAAGAAGCAGGGCGTGCCGGCCGCGAGGCTGCAGGCGTGGATGGCCGCGCACGGCTGGGAGCGGCTCGTCAACCGGCAGGGCACCGCGTGGCGCAAGCTCGACGATGCGACCCGGGTCGCGGTGGTGGATGCCGCGTCGGCGCAGGCGCTGCTCATCGCGCAGCCCAGCGTCATCAAGCGCCCGGTGATCGAGTGGGACAACGGCGTCGTGACCGTGGGATTCGCCGCCGACTTCAGCCCGCCGGCGTAGCGAGCGGGCCCTCCCTGCGCGAGAGGCTCAGACGGCCGGCAGCGCGTGCAGCCAGTCGAGCAACAGCCGGTTGATCTCGCGCGGCCGCTCCATCGTCAGCAGATGCCCGCAGCGCTCGACGATCTCGAGCCTGGCGTGAGGCACCGCCGCCGCCACCTCGTGCGCGCACGCCACCGGCGCGAGCAGGTCGGCGTCGCCATGCGCCACCAGCAACGGGCTGCGCAGCGCCGGCAGCCGCGGCCGCAGGTCGGCGCGTGCCATCACGGCGCGGTTCTGCCGCACCAGCGCCGCGGGGCCGGCGCGCCGCATCATCGCGAGGTACTCGGCGATCAGCGTGGCGCGATCGTCGGCCTCGGGGTGGAATGCGAACGCGGTGTTGGCCAGCAGCACTTCGTCCATGCGCCCCGCTTCGAACAGCGCGCAGGCCTCGGTGCGCAGGCGGACCAGCTCGTCGGTGTCGGCGCGCGCCGAGCTGCCGAGCAGCGCCACGGCGCACACGCGGTGGGGCTGCTGCAGCGCGGCCTCGAGCGCGATCATGCCGCCCATCGAGCTGCCCACCAGCACGAGCGGCCGCGGCGTATGCTCGGTCAGCAGCGCGGCGGCCATCGCGGGCAGCGTGTCGTGGCGGAAGTGCACGTCGGTCACCGTGGCGCGGTGGTGCGGTGCCAGCGCGTCGAGCTGGTGGCGATACAGGCCCTGGTCGCAGGCCAGACCCGGCAACAAGATCACGTCGTGCATCGGCGCAGTGTGCCAGCGCGGCCTCATACTCGATCGCTCCAATGACCGAGTTCATCTTCATCCGCCACGGCGAGACCGACTGGAACCGGCAGCAGCGCTTCCAGGGCCAGATCGACGTGCCGCTGAACGAGGCCGGGCACCTGCAGGCGGCGCGGCTGGCCGAGCGGCTCGCCGCCGAAAGGGCCGACGTGCTGGTGTGCAGCGATCTGCTGCGCGCGCGCCAAACCGCCGAGCCGCTGGCCGACGCCTGGGCGATGGAGGCGGCCGCCGACGCCGGCCTGCGCGAGCAGTCCTTCGGCGTGCTCGACGGGCTGGACGTGCCGACCATCAAGCAGCGCCACCCCGACCTGTGGGCGCTGTGGCTCGAGCAGCGTGCCGACTTCCAGCTGCCCGGCGGCGAGAGCCTGCAGCAGTTCCATCGCCGCGTGCTGGCCGCGACGGGGGCGCTGGCCGAGCGCCATGCGGGCGCGCGCATCGCGGTGGTGACGCACGGCGGCGTGCTGGACATGCTGTGGCGCACCGCCAAGGCCTTGCCGCTGGATGGCCTGCGTGCCTGCGAGATTCCCAACGCCGGCATCAACCGGCTCGCGTGGCGCGGCAGCCGCTGGACGATCGAGCGCTGGGCCGACGCCGAGCACCTGCAGGGCCTGCCCGACCAGGCCTGCACCGCGGCCGGCGAGCGCTGAAGACCCCCGCGAGCGGCTGACAAGACTGGCGAGCGACGCTCGGCGCGGCGGGTGCTGACCGACAATGCGTCGATGACCTTTCCCCTCGGATCGCTGGGCGGTGCGCCCGGATCTGCCGCCGGCGCTGCGCCTGGGGCTGCGCCGCCCCGCCGCCCGCGCTGGCGCCACCAGTTGATGTTGATCGCCGGGGGCCTGGCCTGGCTGCTGCTGCTGCTGGCGATGCTCACGCACGACGGCGCCGACGCCGCGTTCACGACCTCGGGCACGGGCGAGACGTTGCACAACAAGGCGGGCCTGGCCGGTGCGCGGGTGTCGGACCTGCTGTACTTCCTGTTCGGCTTCTCCGCCTGGTGGCTGCTGCCTGTTGCGGCGCGCGCCTGGCTGGCGTCGCTCGCCGACCTGCTGCGCGGAGATGCCGAGCCGCCACCGGCACCGTTGCCGAAGTGGATGTTCTGGCTCGGGCTGGTGCTGTTGCTGGCCTCGAGCACGGCGCTGGAATGGACGCGGCTGTACCGCTGGGAGGCGGCGTTGCCGGGGCACGCAGGTGGCGTCGTCGGGCATGCGCTGGGGCCGTGGTCGATGCAGTGGCTGGGCTTCGCCGGCTCGGGCGTGCTGTGGATCGCGCTGCTGGTCGTCGGCTCGGCGCTGGCGCTGCGGTTCTCGTGGGCGCGCGCGGCCGATGCCATCGGCACCTGGATCGACGGCCTGCGCGAGCGCCGCGCCGAGAGCAAGGAGCGGGAGCAGGACCTGTTGCTCGGCGCGCAAGCCCAGCGCGAGCGCGAGCAGGTGCTGGCCGACGAGCAGCGTGAGATCAGCGAGCACTTGCCGATCGTCATCGAGCCGCCGGTGGTGGAGGTGCCCAAGTCGGAGCGCGTGGCCAAGGAACGGCAGAAGCCGCTCTTCGCCGAACTCGTCGACACGCGGCTGCCGCAGGTCGACCTGCTCGATGCCGCCCCGGGCCGCCAGGAGAGCCTGTCGGCGGAGTCGCTGGAGATGACCAGCCGGCTGATCGAGAAGAAGCTCAAGGACTTCGGCGTCGACGTGCGCGTGGTGGCCGCCTCGCCGGGGCCGGTGATCACGCGCTACGAGATCGAGCCGGCCACCGGCGTGAAGGGATCGCAGGTCGTGGGCCTGGCCAAGGACCTGGCACGCTCGCTGTCGCTGGTGTCGATCCGCGTCGTCGAGGTGGTGCCGGGCAAGAACTACATGGCGCTGGAGCTGCCCAACGCGCGCCGGCAGACGATCAAGCTCGCCGAGATCCTCGGCAGCGCGGTCTACAACGACGCCGCGTCGCTGCTCACGCTGGGCCTGGGCAAGGACATCGTCGGCAACCCGGTGGTGGCCGACCTCGCGAAGATGCCGCACCTGCTGGTGGCCGGCACCACCGGCGCGGGCAAGAGCGTGGGCATCAATGCGATGATCCTGTCGCTGCTCTACAAGGCCGAGGCGCGCGACGTGCGCCTGATCCTGATCGACCCGAAGATGCTCGAGATGAGCGTCTACGAGGGCATCCCGCACCTGCTGTGCCCGGTGGTCACCGACATGAAGCAGGCCGCCAACGCGCTGAACTGGTGCGTGGGCGAGATGGAGCGGCGCTACAAGCTGATGAGCAAGCTCGGCGTGCGCAACCTCGCCGGCTACAACAAGAAGATCGCCGAGGCCACCGAGCGCGGCGAGCCCATCGGGAACCCGTTCAGCCTCACGCCCGAGGCGCCCGAGCCGCTGGAGCGGCTGCCGTACGTGGTGGTGGTGATCGACGAACTCGCCGACCTGATGATGGTGGTGGGCAAGAAGATCGAGGAGCTGATCGCGCGGCTGGCGCAGAAGGCGCGCGCCTCGGGCCTGCATCTCGTGTTGGCCACGCAGCGGCCCAGCGTCGACGTGATCACCGGCCTCATCAAGGCCAACATCCCCACGCGCATCGCGTTCCAGGTGTCGAGCAAGATCGACAGCCGCACGATCCTCGACCAGCAAGGCGCCGAGGCGCTGCTCGGGCAGGGCGACATGCTGCAGCTGGCCCCCGGCACCGGCGTGCCGGTGCGCGTGCACGGCGCCTTCGTCAGCGACGAGGAGGTCCACCGCGTTGTGGAGTACCTGCGTTCGCAGGGCGAACCCAACTACATCGAAGGCCTGCTCGAAGGTGGCACCCTGGACGGCGACGACGATGCCGCGCTCATCGGCGGCGAGGCCGGCGGCAACGGCAGCGGCGAGTCCGACTCGCTGTACGACCAGGCCGTGGCCGTGGTGCTGCAGCACCGGCGCGCGTCGATCTCGCTGGTGCAGCGCCACCTGCGCATCGGCTACAACCGCGCCGCGCGGCTGCTCGAGCAGATGGAGAAGTCGGGCCTCGTCTCGGCGATGGCCACCAACGGCAACCGGGACATCCTGATCCCCAAGCGCGACGAATGACGACCTCGAATCGAAGGGCCTGGCTCGCGGCGGCGCTGCTGGCGCTGGCCGCCGGCGCGGCGCAGGCCGACGCCGCCGACACGCTGCGCGAGTTCGTGCGCGACGTGAAGAGCGGCCAGGCCGCCTTCACGCAGGTCGTCACCTCGCCCGACGGGGCGAAACGCAAGACCAGCAGCGGCAGCTTCGAGTTCCAGCGGCCGAACCGCTTTCGCTTCAGCTACACCAAGCCCTTCGAGCAGGCCATCGTGGCCGACGGCCAGAAGGTCTGGATCTACGATGCCGACCTGAACCAGGCCAGCTCACGCAAGCTGTCCGCGGCGATCGGCAGCACGCCGGCGGCACTGCTGGCCGGCGGCTCGCTCGACGAGGACTTCGTGCTGAAGGCCGATGCGTCGAAGGACGGCCTCGACTGGGTGCTGACCACGCCGAAGGCCAAGGACGGCCCGTTCCGCACGATGCGGGTGGGCTTCCGCGGCAAGACGCTCGCCGCGGTGGAGATCACCGACAGCTTCGGCCAGCAGTCGGCGTTGACGTTCCAGGAGTTCACAGCCAACCCGAAGCTGCCCGACGAGCGCTTCCGCTTCGTGCCGCCCAAGGGAGCCGACGTCATCGAACAGTGACAAGCCGCACGCCGCGCGGCCGTGCGCGCATGCGCAGAGGCAACCCGACGGGTCCGGATCGGTACGATGCCGCCGTCGTGCAGTCCGGACGCCCCGGCCCTCGCGGGCCCGCTGTTCCCCGAAGCCCGGCCGCCGTGCTGGCCACGGTGGCGAGCTGCGTCGGCCTCGCCACGGCCGCGCCAGCCGGACAGGCGCAGGGCTGGGAGCCGACGCAGCCGATCGTCATCGTCGTGCCCGCGGGCACGGGCGGCGGCGCCGACCAGATGGCGCGGCTGCTCCAGTCGCTGGCGGCCAAGCATCAGCTGACGAAGCAGCCGATCCAGGTCGTCAACAAGCCGGGCAACTCGGGTGCCGAGGGCATGCTCGACGTCAAGCAGTCGGCCGGTGATGCGCACAAGCTGCTGATCTCGCTGTCCAGCGTGTTCACCACCCCGCTGGCGACCAAGGTCGACTTCTCGTGGCGCGACGTGACGCCGGTGGCGATGCTGGCGCTCGACCAGTTCGTGCTCTGGGTGAATGCCAGGACGCCTTACCAGACCGCCGGCGAGCTGCTCACCGCGGTGCGCGAACGGCCGCCCGAGGCGTTCACGTTGGGCGGCACCGGCAGCAAGCAGGAAGACCAGCTGATCAGCGTGCTGGTCGAGACGGCCGCGGCGCGCCGCATCCGCTACATGCCACTGAAGGGCGGCGGCGACGTGGCCCGGGCGTTGGCCGCCGGCGAGGTCGACCTCACCGTGAACAACCCGATCGAGGCCGAGGCGCTGTGGCGCGAGGGCAAGCTGCGCCCGCTGTGCGTATTCGACGGCCGCCGCCTGGAGTACACCGCGAAGCTGGCCCACGGCCGTTCGTGGAGCGAGATCCCCACCTGCATGGCGCAGGGCATCCCGGCGCAGTACCTGATGCTGCGCGGCCTGTTCGCCGCGCCGGGCGTCACGCCGGCGCAGGTGGGCTGGTACGTCAAGCTGCTGGACCGCATCGCCGAGCTGCCCGAGTGGCGCGACTTCATGGCGCAGGGCGCCTACCGGCAGACGCGGCTGTCGGGCAAGGCCTACGTCGAGTGGCTCGAGAAGGCCGAGAGCTTCCACCGCGTGCTGATGCGCGAGAGCAGGCTCACGGCCGCACCCTGAGCGGCGCAGCTGCGGGCCGGGCGCGACAATCCGCCGCCCATGCCTGACCAGGACTCGCTGTTCGAGACAGACGACGCGCCGCCGCGGGCGGCGCCCTCCGCATCGGCCGCCGACGCGCCGCTGGCCGAGCGGCTGCGCCCGACATCCCTCGACGACGTCATCGGCCAGCAGCACCTGCTCGGCCCCGGTCAGCCGCTGCGCAGCGCGGCCGATGCCGGCCGGCTGCACTCGATGATCCTGTGGGGTCCGCCGGGCACCGGCAAGACGACGCTGGCGCGCATCCTGGCCGGCCGCATGGATGCCGAACTGGTGGTGCTCTCGGCTGTGCTCGCCGGCGTGAAGGACATCCGCGACGCGGTGGAGCAGGCGCAGCTGCAGCGCCGCCGCGGCCGCCGCACCATCGTCTTCGTCGACGAGGTGCACCGCTTCAACAAGGCGCAGCAGGACGCCTTCCTGCCGCACGTCGAGTCGGGGCTGTTCACCTTCATCGGCGCCACCACCGAGAACCCGTCGTTCGAGGTCAACTCGGCGCTGCTGTCGCGCGCCACGGTGCACGTGCTGCACCCGCTGGCCGACGACGAGATGGCGCAACTCGTCGAGCGCGCGCGCGTGGCCACGCAGGCGCCGCCGTTCACGCCGCAGGCGCTGCAGCAGCTGGTCGCGTGGGCCGACGGCGATGCGCGCCGGCTGCTGAACACCGTGGAGCGGCTGGCGGTGGAAGGCGGTGAGGTCATCGACGAGGCCGCGCTCACGCGGACGCTGGGCGAGATGCTGCGCCGCTACGACAAGGGCGGCGACCAGTTCTACGACGCCATCAGCGCGCTGCACAAGAGCGTGCGCGGATCCGACCCCGACGCGGCGCTGTACTGGCTCGTGCGCATGCTCGACGGCGGCGCCGACCCGCGCTACGTCTGCCGGCGCATGATCCGCATGGCCACCGAGGACATCGGCCTGGCCGACCCGCGCGCGCTGCGCATCACGCTGGACGCCGCCGAGGTCTACGAGCGGCTCGGCTCGCCCGAGGGCGAGCTGGCGATCGCCGAGGCCATCCTCTACCTCGCGGTGGCGCCCAAGTCCAACGCCGCGTACGTGGCCTACGGCGCCGCGCGCAGCCACGTCAAGCAGGACATCACGCGCCCGGTGCCCATGCGGCTGCGCAACGCACCGACGAAACTGATGAAACAGCTCGGCGCCGGCAGCGGCTACCGCTACGCGCACGACGAGGCGGGCGGCTTCGCCGCCGGCGAACGCTACCTGCCCGACGGCATGGCCGACGTCACCTTCTACGAGCCGACCCCGCGTGGCCTCGAGGGTCGCATCGGTGAGAAGCTCGCCGAGTTGCGCCGCGCCAATGCCGCTGCCCGCGACGGGGGCGACCCGACGACCCTGGCGCCGCCCGCGCCGTCGGAGTAGAAAGCGACCCCCGGCCCTGCGGAGGGCCGCGAAGGGGTGGCCTCGTGGCGCCGACGCGCATCGAACTGCTGCAGCGCATGCCGGTCTTCGGCGCGATCGGCGAGGCGGCGCTCGACTTCATCGTCAGCCGCGCCCGCGTCGTGGAGGTCGCCGCCGGGGACGCGTTCTTCCGCCAGGGCGACGCACCGCAGGGCATGTACGTGCTGGAGGCGGGGCGCGCCGAGGCGCACAAGGTGCACGGCGATGCGACGCGCGTGATCGGCCGCTTCGCGCCCGGCGACTGCTTCGGCGAGATGGCGCTGCTCGACCTGCACCCGCGCAGCGCCACCGTCGTGGCCGTCGAGCCCTGCCGCGCACTGGCCATCGGCCCCGACGACCTGTACGCGCTGTACCGCCACGACCTGGAGTCGTTCGCGCTGATCCAGATGAACCTGGCGCGCGAGATGAGCCGCCGGCTGCGCATCACCGACGAACTGCTGTTCCGGCTCGACGCCGGAGCGGCCGGGAGCATCCGGCCGCGCGCGTGAGCGGCCCTCAGCCGATCGCGCCCGCGTCCCGCCGCGCCACGCGGCGCAGCGCGAAGTGGGTGTGGATGCGCGCGACGTGCGGCAGCGTCGTCAGCTGCTTGCGGTGCAGCCGCTCGTAGTCGGCCGAATCGGCCACCGCCACCCGCAGCAGGTAGTCGTACTCGCCAGCCATCAGGTGGCACTCGAGGATCTCGGGATTCGCCGCGACGGCCCGCTCGAAGGCGTCGAGCATCGCCTCGCTCTGGCCGGCCAGCGTGATCTCGATGAACACCGTCTCGCCGCGGCCGAACGCGGCCGGGCTGAGCCGGGCACCGTAGCCCTCGATGACGCCGCTGCGCTCGAGCCGCTGCACGCGGCGCAGGCAGGCCGACTGCGACAGGCCGACGTGCTCCGCCAGCGCGGTGTTGCTGATGCGCCCGTCGGACGCGAGATGGCCCAGCAACTTGTGGTCGATGCGGTCGAGTTCAGCGGTGACTCTGGCCATGTGCGCAATTCTGGAGCACGAAGAGGTGAACTAGCGGCAGATTCTTGCGTGAAGCGAGGGTTTCGGAGGGCCGAACTTCGCAGCCTCTGCGGCGCCGTCGGCGGCACGATGCCGGCTGTCGACAGGGCTACCCACAGGAGCAGACCATGCGCATCGGCGTCCCGAAGGAAATCAAGCCGCAAGAGAACCGCGCCGGCCTCACGCCGCCCGCGGTGCACGAACTGGTCGCGCACGGGCACGAGGTGCTGGTGCAGAGCGGCACCGGCCTGGGGATCGGCTGCGACGACACACAGTACGCGTCGGCCGGCGCACGCATCCTGCCCGATGCCGCGGCGGTGTTCGATGCGGCCGAGATGATCGTGAAGGTGAAGGAGCCGCAGCCCGCCGAGTGCCGCATGCTGCGCCGCGGCCAGGTGCTCTTCACCTACCTGCACCTGGCGCCCGATCCGGTGCAGACGCACGGACTGATCGAGTCGGGTTGCACCGCGATCGCCTACGAGACGATCACCGACGCGCGCGGCCAGCTGCCGCTGCTGGCGCCGATGAGCGAGGTCGCCGGGCGCATGGCCGTGCAGGTCGGCGCGGTCTCGCTGCAGAAGGTCAACGGCGGCCGCGGCGTGCTGCTCGGCGGCGTGCCGGGCGTGACGCCGGGGCGCGTGGCGATCCTCGGCGGCGGGGTGGTGGGCACCCACGCGGCGAAGATGGCCGTGGGGCTGGGCGCCGAGGTCACCATCCTCGACCGCTCGCTGCCCCGACTGCGCCAGCTCGACGACCTCTTCGGCGGCCGCGTGCGGCTGCTGTTCGCGTCGGCGCACGAGGTCGAGCACGCGGCGCTGGCGGCCGATCTCGTGATCGGCGCCGTGCTGGTGCCCGGCGCGGCGGCGCCGAAGCTGCTGACGCGCGCGCAGATCGCCCGCATGCAACCGGGCTCGGTGCTGGTCGACGTCGCCATCGACCAGGGCGGATGCTTCGAGACCTCGCGCGCGACGACCCATGCCGAGCCGACCTACGTCGTCGACGGCGTCGTGCACTACTGCGTGGCGAACATGCCCGGCGGTGTGGCGCGCACGTCGACCTGGGCCCTGAACAACGCGACGCTGCCGTTCACGCTGGCATTGGCCGGCAAGGGCTGGCGGCAGGCATGCCTCGACGATCCGCACCTGCGCGCAGGCCTCAACGTGCATGACGGCCGCATCACGTACCGTGCGGTCGCCGAGAGCCTGGGCATGCCCTGGATGCCCGTAGCCGAGGCGCTCGGCCTTGGCTAGGGTGTAAGCCCACCCCCGGTGCGTCGGGGAAGCTCCATAGAATTTTCCTCGGCGGCTCGCCGAGGCACGCGACTTGCAAGACCCGGGCGGCGGGCGGCTTCGAGCCGGCTCGATCCGGCACGAAAGGCCTTCGATGGAAATCTTCTTCCAGCAGATCATCAACGGTCTCGTGCTGGGCAGCATGTATGCGCTCGTCGCGCTGGGCTACACGATGGTGTACGGCATCATCAACCTCATCAACTTCGCCCATGGCGAGGTGCTGATGGTCGGCGCCCTCACGTCGTGGACGGTGGTCAGCGTGCTGGCCGATTCGGGCATGCCGGGCTGGCTGCTGATGCTGATCTCGCTGGTCTGCGCGATCGTGATCTGCGCGGCGCTCAACTTCACGATCGAGAAGCTCGCCTACCGGCCGCTGCGCAGCGCGCCGCGGCTGGCGCCGCTGATCACTGCGATGGGCATGAGCCTGCTGCTGCAGACGCTGGCGATGATCATCTGGAAGCCCAACCCCAAGCCCTACCCGATCCTCCTGCCCAGCGACCCGATCGACCTCGGCGGCCCCGTGATCAGCGTGGTGCAGATCCTGATCCTGGGCATCACCGCCGTCGTGCTGGCGGGCCTGATGTACCTGGTCAACCGGACCAAGCTCGGCCGCGCGATGCGCGCCACCGCCGAGAACCCGCGCGTGGCTGCGCTGATGGGCGTACGGCCCGACATGGTGATCTCGGCCACCTTCATCATCGGCGCGATGCTCGCCGCGGTGGCCGGCGTGATGTGGGCGGCCAACTACGGCACCGTGCAGCATTCGATGGGCTTCCTGCCGGGGCTGAAGGCCTTCACCGCCGCGGTGCTGGGCGGCATCGGCAACCTCGGCGGCGCGGTAGTGGGCGGCATCCTGCTGGGCATCGTCGAGGCGCTGGGGGCCGGCTACCTCGGCGCGCTCACCGGCGGCGTGCTGGGCAGCCACTACGCCGACATCTTCGCCTTCGTCACGCTGATCCTCGTGCTGACGCTGCGCCCCTCGGGCCTGCTCGGCGAGCGCGTGGCCGACCGGGCCTGACGACGAGGCGTCCGGACCATGAAGAACAAGATCGTCATCTTTGCCGTCGCGGCGGTGCTGCTGTTCGCGCTGCCGCTCTTCGCGCAGCAGTTCGGCCAGGGCTACGTCCGCATCATCGCGCTGGCGCTGCTGTACGTGCTGCTGGCGCTGGGCCTGAACATCGTGGTGGGCTATGCCGGTCTGCTGGACCTCGGCTTCGTCGCCTTCTACGCGGTGGGTGCGTACATGTACGCGCTGATGGCCAGCCCGCACCTGTTCGAGAACTTCCCGTGGATCGCTTCGGCGCTGCCCAACGGGCTGCACACGCCGATCTGGCTCGTCGTGCCGCTGGCGGCGCTGCTGGCGGCGGTGGCCGGCGTGCTGCTGGGCACGCCGGTGCTCAAGCTGCGCGGCGACTACCTGGCGATCGTCACGCTGGGTTTCGGCGAGATCATCCGCGTGTTCATGAACAACCTCGAGCACCCGGTGAACATCACCAACGGGCCGCGCGGGCTGGACCGCATCGACTCGATGCGGATCTTCGGGCTGGACTTCGGCAAGAAGCTCGTGATCGGCGACTTCACGATCCCGTCGGTGACGATGTACTGCTGGCTGTTCCTGGTGCTGGTGTTCGCCAGCGTGCTGATCTGCCACCGGCTGGAACAGTCGCGCATCGGTCGCGCGTGGATGGCGATCCGCGAGGACGAGATCGCCGCCAAGGCGATGGGCATCAACACGCGCAACATGAAGCTGCTCGCGTTCGGCATGGGCGCCAGCTTCGGCGGCGTGTCGGGTGCGATGTTCGCGGCCTTCCAGGGCTTCGTCTCGCCGGAGTCGTTCAGCCTGATGGAGAGCGTGATGATCGTGGCGATGGTCGTGCTCGGCGGCATGGGCCACATCCCCGGCGTGATCCTCGGCGCGGTGATGCTGGCGGCGCTGCCGGAGGTGCTGCGCTACGTGGCCGGCGACATCCAGAACATGTCCGGCGGGCGCATCGACGCATCGATCCTGCGCCAGCTGCTGATCGCGCTGGCGATGATCATCATCATGCTGCTGCGCCCGCGCGGCCTGTGGCCGGCGCGCGAGCACGGCAAGGCGGCGCCGTCGCCGGTGAAGGCCTGACATGAAGGTACCCCCACGCTCACGTCGTTCGCTGCCCCCCGCGGGGGCTGTCAGGCCCTTCGGAACGGCCGGGCGGTCCTGACATGGCCTCCACCGTCCTCAACGTCCAGGGTGTGTCCAAGCGCTTCGGCGGGTTGCAGGCGCTCTCCGACGTCGGCATCGCGATCCAGGTCGGGCAGGTGTACGGGCTGATCGGCCCCAACGGCGCCGGCAAGACCACCTTCTTCAATGTCATCACCGGCCTCTATACGCCTGATGGAGGCAGCTTCGAGCTCGGCGGCAAACCCTACAAGCCCAGCGCCGTGCACGAGGTGGCCAAGGCCGGCATCGCGCGCACCTTCCAGAACATCCGCCTGTTCGCCGAGATGACGGCGCTCGAGAACGTGATGGTCGGCCGCCACGTTCGCACGCAGTCGGGGCTGGTCGGGGCGGTGTTCCGCACCGCCGGCTTCAAGGCCGAGGAAGCCGCGATCACCGCGCGCGCACACGAACTGCTCGACTACGTGGGCATCGGCAAGTACGCCGACTACAAGGCGCGCACGCTGTCGTACGGCGACCAGCGGCGGCTGGAGATCGCGCGTGCGCTGGCCACCGACCCGCAGCTGATCGCGCTCGACGAACCCGCCGCCGGCATGAACGCCACCGAGAAGGTGGTGCTGCGCGAGCTGATCGACCGCATCCGCAACGACGGCCGCACGATCCTGCTGATCGAGCACGACGTGAAGCTCGTGATGGGCCTGTGCGACCGCGTCACCGTGCTCGACTACGGCAAGCAGATCGCCGAAGGCACGCCGGCCGATGTGCAGAAGAACGACAAGGTGATCGAGGCCTACCTCGGCGCCGGACACAAGTGAACCCCCCCCGTTGCGCCTTCGGCGCTCCCCCCCAGGGGGGCGCCGCCAGCGGCCCGGCGAAGCCGGCTCCGTGGCGGCCGCTCGGCTTTGCTGGACGGCTCTATCCATCGGCGCGCACCGGCCGCTCAGGGTATTCGTCATGACTGCGACACTTCTGAAAGTCACGGGCCTCAAGGTCGCCTACGGCGGCATCCAGGCCGTCAAGGGCGCGAGCTTCGAGGTGCAGCAGGGCGAGCTGGTCTCGCTGATCGGCGCCAACGGGGCGGGCAAGACCACGACGCTGAAGGCCGTCACCGGCACGTTGCCGTTCGCCGACGGCCGCATCGAGTTCATGGGCCGCGACATCCGCGGCCAGGGTGCGTGGGACCTCGTGCGCCAGGGCCTGGTGATGGTGCCCGAGGGCCGGGGCACGTTCACGCGCATGACCATCGTCGAGAACCTGCAGATGGGCGCCTTCGTGCGCGACGACGGCGAGGTCGACGCCGACATCGACAAGGTCTTCGCCATCTTCCCGCGCCTCAAGGAGCGCGCGAAGCAGCTCGCCGGCACGATGAGCGGCGGCGAGCAGCAGATGCTGGCGATGGGCCGCGCGCTGATGGCGCGGCCGAAGGTGCTGCTGCTCGACGAGCCGTCGATGGGCCTGTCGCCGATCATGGTCGACAAGATCTTCGAGGTGGTGGCCGACATCCACAAGCGCGGCACGACGGTGCTGCTGGTGGAGCAGAACGCCTCGCGCGCGCTCAGCCTGGCCAACCGCGGCTACGTGATGGACTCCGGCGAGATCACGATGAACGGCCCAGCGCAGGAGCTGCTGAACGATCCCAAGGTGCGCGCGGCCTATCTCGGAGAGTAGCCGGGCCTGCGGGCGCGTAGGCCCGGTAACGCCTCGGTAACATGCCTGAGCCTAGCCTGCCGGCGCTGGAGGCTCGACGATGGGGATGGATGCAGGCACTGCCGCTTCGGATGCGGCCGTCGTCCCGCACGGGCGACCGGTCCCGCTGCGGCTCGTGCTGCTGCAGCGGCCCCGGCTCCTGCGAGGCGACTCCGCAGAGCTCGCGCTCAACGACAAGGATGCCGCGCTGCTGGCGCTGGTGGTGCTGGATGCACCGCTGGCCCGCACCCGGGCAGCTTCGCTGCTGTGGCCCGCCGATGGCGGCCATGGCGCCGGCGATGCACGCGCGCTGAACAACCTTCGCCAGCGCCTCTTCCGCATCGGACGGTGGGCGGGCCGTGAGGTGGTGGTCACCGGCCCGCGCCTGCTGCTGGCCGATGGCATCGGGCACGATCTCGCGCCGGACGACGACACGCTGCTCGCCGACCAGGCCCAGGGGGAGCTGCTGGGTGCCCATCTCTACGACCCGGCCAGCGAGCTCGGGCTCTGGGTACAGGCCGCCCGGCAGCGATGGCGCGCGATGCGCGACGACCATCGGATCGGCCTCGCTGCCCGGCTCGAGTCCCAGGGCCGGCTCGGGGAGGCGTTGCGGTTGGCCTCCCTGCTCGTGGCCGAAGCGCCCTTGTCGGAACACGCCTGCCGGTTGCTGATGCGGCTCCACCACGTCCGCGGCGACCGCGGCGCCGCCCTCGCCGAGTTCGAGCGCTGTCGCCAGACCCTCTACGAGCAGCTCGGCGACGCGCCGTCGCAGGAGACCGTGGAGCTGGCGCAGACGGTGGCGCGCAGCGAAGCGCCAGCGCCGGCGAAGCGGCTCGCGCTGCCCTTGGCGTTGCGGCATCCGCCGCGCACGGTGGGTCGCGATGCCGCGCTGCTGCGCGCCGAGCATCGCTGGTCTCAGCTGGGTGTCGTGCTGCTGCTCGGGGCAGCCGGCATCGGCAAGTCGCGACTCGCGGCGGAGCTGCAGCAGCGCCACGGCATCACCGTGGGCGTGCTCTGCCGGCCGGAGAGCGCCGCATCGAGTTTCGGCCTGGTCGGCCTGCTGGCCACCGCGCTCGCCCCGGCCGTGCGGCCGCGGCTGGGCCTGGAGGAACAGGTGTGGCTCGACTGGCTCGCCGACCCGCTGCACCGCGGCGCGCCGCTGCCCGCCGTGCCGCCCGGCCAGGTGGCACGGATGTACGCGAAGCTGCTGGCGCACGCGGCGGACGCCGGCGTGGCAGCGGTGGCGGTGGAAGACCTCCACCACGCGGACGACGCGAGCCTGCAGGTGCTGTGCGCGAGCCTGCCGGGACCCGTCGACCGGCCCACCGCGCGGTCACTGCGCTGGCTGCTCTCGTGCCGCGACAACGAACTGCCGGCACCCGTGCAGGCGTGGATCGACCGTCGGCCGCTGGGGGCCGACCCGGTGGTGATGCTCGGGCCGCTGGACGTGACCGCGACCGACGCCTTCCTGGCCACGCTCGGCCTGGCCGAAGGCCGCCCGGGTGCGGCCGCCGCGCTGCACACCCATTGCGGCGGGCACCCGCTGTACATGCTGCAGGTGCTGCGCCAGCTGCAGCTCGCGGGCGAACTCGACGAAGGCCGCTGGCCCGACCGGCTGCCGCTGCCCGACGACGCGATGGTGAGCGCGTCGCAGCGGCTGGCGCGCGCGGACGCCACCGCGCAGCAGATGGCCTATCTCGCGGCGCTGTGCGGCCCGGACTTCACGGCCGACCTGATGTGCCGCCTGATGCGGCAAAGCGCCGTGGCGCTGCTGTCGCCCTGGCGCCGCCTTGAAGACCTGCACATCTTCGGGCCCGCGGGCTTCGCGCACGACCTCGTGCGCGAAGCCGTGCTGGCCGTGGTGCCGCGCGCGCTCGCGCCATTGCTGCACCGCGAGATCGCGCAGGTGCTGGGCGATGTCGGCGCCGATCCGGTGCGGTGCGCGCTGCACTGGGAGGCCGCCGGCGAGCCGGCCCGGGCGGCCCGCGACTTCGAGGCCGCGGCCGACATCGCCGAGCGCTGCGGGCTGCAGCAGCAGGCGCTGGGCTGGCTCGCCCGGGCCCAGGCGCAGCATCGCCTCGCCGGCGCCATGCCTGCCGCCTTCGATTGCGACTGGCGCCGCGGCCACCTGATGATTTCCGCCGCGCCCATCGACCGGGCGCTCGAGCTCGCGCGGCAATTGCCGGGTCGCGCACGGACCGTCGCGCAGCAGGTGCTGGCCGCCGAGCTGATGGCGCGCGTGCGCATCGAGCAGCAGGACGGCGCGGCGCTCGCCGATGCCGAGGAGGCGCTGGCGTTGGCCCAGTCGCTCGAGGCCGGACCGCAGCGGGCCGGGCTCGTCGCGCGCAGTCGGCTCGTGCGCGGGTGCGCGCTGGCGCTGCACGGGCGGCACGACGAAGCGCTGGCCGAGTTCGATCGCATCGGCGTCGAAGCATTGCCGCCCGATGGCGACTTCGCGTTCGACCTGGCGTGCGACCGCGCGTCGGTGCTGGCCACGCTCGGCCGTCGCCGGGAGGCTGTCGTCGTGCAGCAACGGGTGCTCGAACGGGCACTGGCCGATCGCCACCCGGCCCGGGCCTCGTTCGCCGCTGGCTTCTGCGCCACCCACCTGGGCTACCTGTGCCGCGTGGGCCGCGCACTCGAGCTGGCCGAACAGAGCCTCGCGCTGGCGCGGCAGGCGGGTACCGAGCAGGGCCAGGTGCTGGTGGACGAGATGGGTCGTGCCGGCAATCTCGGCGACCTTGGCCGCTACGACGAGGCACTGGAACTCGGCGAGCAGGTGCTGTCGGCGCTGCAGTCCGGCGGCCACGCCGTGTGGGCGGCCAATGCGGCCAACGATCGCGCGGTCATCTTCATGCGGCTGGGCCGTCCCGACCTGGCGCAGCAGCTGCTGGGCCCGCTGCCCGACGATCTGCCGCCGTGGGTGCGCGCGTCGCGCAGGCTGGTGCAGGCGCGGTCGCGGCAATGGCAGGGGCACGACGCGCGGGCGCTGGTCCTCGAGGCCGCCGCGATGTTCGCCGAGGTCGGCTCCGCGCTGCACGACTACCCGCGGCGCAAGATCGAGCTCGAGGCGGCGCGTGCACGCGGCGTCGAGTCGGCGACAGCGGCCGCGCGGGACAGCGTGGCCTGGGCCCGTGCGCACGAGCACGTGGCCTTCGAGCGGTACGCGCTCACCGTGCTGATCGCGTCGCTGGCCGAGTCCGGGCGGGCTGCCGAGGCCGCCGACGAGGCCCGCGCCCTGGCCGGACAGGACGGCGTGTGCAGCGAGGCATTCGGGTTCTACCTGCCGCAGCTGCTGCTGGTCTGCGCGGAGGCGCTGCGGGGAGCGGGCGACGCGGCCGCCGCGGAGCCGATGCTGGATGCCGCGCTGGCCTGGCTCGAGGATCGCCGCACGCGACACGTGCCGCCGCTGTTCCGCGACAGCTTCCTCGCCCGCAACCCGGTGAACCAGCGACTGACCGCACTGCGGCGGACCGCGGTAACGCCCCGGTAACAGCACGCGCCCTACGCTGCCCGGCATCCGCCCACCGGAGTCGAGCATGCCGTACCTGTCCACCCGCCCCGTGGCCGCCAGCGAGAACGCGGGCGTCGTCGAGTTCATCGTCCGCCTGGACGCGCCGGCCACCACCGAGGTGCGCGTCTCGGTGCAGACCGACAACGGCACCGCCGTCGCCAACCAGGACTACACCTTCCTGCGCGACACGCTGGTCTTCGCCCCTGGCGAGACCAGCAAGACGGTGCGCGTGAGCCTGATCGACAACGCTCCGGCGGAGGGCACCGAGCACTTCTGGCTGCAGCTCTACAGCCCGGTGGGGGCGAGCATCGAGCAGCCATTCGTGCCGGCCACGATCATCGACAACGACGCCGCTGCCGGCACGCCGGCGCTCTCGGTGGGCGACACGGCCATCGACGAGGCGGCCGGCACCGTCACCTTCTTCGTGCGCCTGTCGCGGCCTTCGTCCACCGGCGTGACGGTGAGCTACGCCACCGCCGACGACAACGCCCGCGAGGGTGCGGACTACAGCGCCACCAGCGGTCTGCTCAGCTTCAACCCGGGCGAGGTGGTGAAGACGGTGACGGTGCCCCTCGCCAACGACGGCGACTCCGAGCGCGACGAGACCTTCTTCCTGCGGCTGTCCGGCCCCTCGGGCGCGACGCTCGCCGATGGCGAGGCGGTGGCGATGATCGGCCGCAACGATGCCGGTGCCACGTCGACGCCGCAGGTCTTCGTATCGTCCGTGGTGCTCGACGAGACGGCGACGATGGCCGAGGTCGCGGTGCAGCTCTCGGCGCCGTCGAGCAACGAGGTGCGCGTCAGCGCGCAGACCGAGAACGCCACCGCCACCGCCAACAGCGACTTCCAGTTCGCCCGCGACACGCTGACCTTCGCGCCGGGGCAGACGCTGAAGACGTTCCACGTGCCGATCCTGCAGGACACCACGGCCGAGCCGACCGAGCTGTTCTGGCTGCAGCTCTACAGCCCGGTCAATGCGACGCTGCCGCGGCCCTACACGCTGATGACGCTGGTGGACAACGACGCCTCGGCCGGGACGCCGGCGATGACGATCGGCGACGCGGTGGTCGACGAGTCGGCGCAGACGGTGACGGTGCCGGTGCGTCTGTCGCGGCCGTCGGCAGGCACGGTGGTCGTCGACTACGCCACGGCCGCCGAGACCGCCTCGGCCGGCGACGACTACGTCGCCGCAGCCGGCCGGCTGTCGTTCGCCCCGGGCGAGACCGCCAAGACGATCACGCTCAAGCTGGTCGACGACGGCATCGCGGAAGTGGACGAGCGCTACTCGGTCGCGCTCTCGGGCGTGACCGGGGCGACGTTGGCCGATGCCGTCGGCACGGTCACGATCGCGCGCAACGACGACGCGGCCGTGAGCACGCCGTACGTCTACACCACGCCCGCGGTGGTGGGCGAGGGCGAGGCCGTGGCGACGATGGTCGTGCGCCTGTCGGCGCCGTCGCTCAACGAGGTGCGCGTCAGCTACCAGAGCGAGAACAACACCGCCACCGCGAACAACGATTTCCAGTTCACGCGCGACACGCTGACCTTCGCCCCGGGCGAGACGGCCAAGGTGATCTCCATCGTGATGCTCGACGGCACGGTGGCCGAGCCGACCGCGGACTTCTCGGTGCAGCTCTACAGCCCCGTCAATGCGACGCTGTCGCGGCCGTACACGTCCGTCACCGTGTACGACAACGACGGCACCACCGGCACGCCGGCGATCTCGGTGGGCGACCTGATCGTCGATGAAGGCGCGATGACGGCGCAGTTCGTCGTGTCGCTGTCGCGGCCGGCGGTGGGCGCCGTGACGGTGGGCTACGCCACGGCCGACGACAACGCCCGCGCCGGCGCCGACTACCGCGCCGCGGCCGGCACGCTGTCGTTCGCGCCGGGCGAGGTGGTCAAGACGGTGACGGTCGACCTCTTCGACGACGGCGCTGCCGAGGGCGACGAGTCCTTCAAGCTGGTGCTGTCGAGCCCCACCGCAGCGACGCTGGCGGCCGACACCGGCACCGCGCTGATCGGCCGCAACGACGGTGCGCCGGAGAGCCGCCCGTACCTGTCGGTCACGCCGCTGGCGGTGACCGAGGCCGGCCTCGCGATGTTCGCGGCGCAGTTGTCGGCGCCATCGACGAACGAGGTGCGCTTTTCATACCAGACCGACAACGTCACGGCGGCCGCGAACTCGGACTACTCGTTCGCCCGCCAGCAGCTGATCTTCGCCCCCGGCGAGACCACCAAGTTCATCGAGATCCCGACGCTGGACGACACCGTCGCCGAGCCGGCGCAGTCGTTCTACCTCCAGGTGTACGGTCTCGTGAACGCGACGGCGCCGGTGTCCTACATCCCGGCGCTGATCGTCGACAACGACGGCACCACCGGCACGCCGGCGATCTCGGTGAACGACGTGGTCGTCAACGAGAACGACCAGGTGGCACGCTTCTTCGTCACGCTGGACCGCGCCTCGACGCAGACGGTGGCGGTGCGCTGGGGCACCGCCGACGACACCGCCGCGGCCGGCGGCGACTACGAAGCCGCGTCGGGCGTGCTCTCGTTCGCACCGGGCGAGATGGTGAAGACGGTGGCGGTGAAGCTCACCGACGATGCGCTCACCGAATTCCTCGAGAGCTTCCAGGTGAAGCTCTCGGCGCCCAGCGCCGCAACAATCGCCGATGCGACCGGCGCCGCCTTCATCGGCCGCAGCGACGGGCCGCCGGTGGCGCGGCCGCAGGTGTCGGCCACGCCGCTGACGGTGGCCGAGGGCGACACCTTCGCCACCTGGCTCGTGCAGCTGTCCGCGCCGTCGGGCAACGAGGTGCAGGTCAGCTGGCAGACCGAGAACGCCACGGGCGTCGCGAACTCGGACTACCTGTTCGACCGCCAGACGGTGGTGTTCGCCCCCGGCGAGACAGTGCGCGTGCTGCGCCTGCCGCTGCTGGAAGACACCGCCGCCGAGAGCACCGAGTCGGTGACACTGCGCCTGTACAGCCCGGTCAACGCCACGGTGTCCCAGGCCACGTACACCGTGTCGATCATCGACAACGACAGCGGCTTCGCGGTGGGCAGCCGCGGCCTGTCGAACGACCGCTACGACATCTCGTCGGTGCTCGCGCGCATCGCCGAGAGCCCCGGCGGCGGCACCGACACGGTGGTCGCGAGCGTCAGCTACACGCTGCCCGAGAACGTCGAGAACCTGGTGCTCACCGGCGGTGCGGCCAACGGCATCGGCAACGCGGGCAACAACACCTTCGTCGGCAACGCCGGCAACAACACCTTCGACGGCCAGACCGGCATCGACACGGCCGTCTTCGGCGGCCCGCGTGCCGCCTACACCGTGACCGGCAGCGCCGCGTCACGCACCGTCAGCGGCGGCGCCGACGGCACCGACACGCTGCTGTCGATCGAGCGGCTGCGCTACTCCGACCAGGTGCTGGCCAGCGACACGCAGCCGGGCCAGAACACCTACCTCGCCTACGCGATGTTCAATGCCGGCTTCGACCGTGGCCCCACCCCCACCGAACTGGCGCTGTGGACCAGCCAGCTCGACCGCCTGGGCAACACGCGCGACCTGGCGCAGGCGATGATCAACTTCTACGCGCCGGGCGTGCCCGACGAGGCCCTGGTGGCCCACCTGTGGGGCACGATCGTCGAGGCGCCGATCCCGCTGGACGCGCTGCAGCTCTACGTCGGCCTCGTCGGCAACGGCACCTACACGCAAGCGTCGCTGCTCGAGCTGGTGGCGACGCTGGACCTGAACACGGTGGAGTTCGCCGGCATCGCCGGCAGCACCTTGACGATGGATGCGTCGTTCTTCCCGGTGCCGGGGTGAACGAACCACCGCGGCGACGCCACGCAGGTCAGGGGTTTCGAGGCAAACCCGGGCGGTGGCCTCGATGCGCAGGCGCTATGCTGGCCGTGGCCATCAGAGAGAGGCTCAGAGGAGGATGTCGATGAAGAACGGATGGATCGGCACCATGCTGGTGCTGGCGGGCGGCGTGGCCGCCGCGGCCGACGAGGCGCAACCCAGCGTCGAGAAGTGCAGCCAGGAACTCGGCACGCTGGCGGTGGCCGAGCAGCCGGACACGATCAACCGCCTGCGCGGCTATGGCCTCGGCTCGCCGACGATGATGCTGCGCATGATCGTGCAGGAGTCCGGATGCTTCGCGGTCGTCGAGCGCGGAGCGGGCATGCAGGCCATGCAGCAGGAACGCGCGATGGCGGCCACCGGGCAGCTCACCGCGGACGCCAATATCGGTGGTGGGCAGATGCAGGCGGCCGACTTCGTGCTGACCGCATCGGTGCAGTTCTCCGAGGAGACCGGAGGCGTCGGCGGCGCGGTGAGTGGCCTGCTCGGGCGGGCCAGCGGCCTGCTCGGGCGGCTCGGCGGCCTGGCCGGTGGCGTCAAGTTCAAGGAGGCACAGACCACGATCCTCGTGTCCGACGTCCGCTCGGGCATCCAGGTGGCCAGCGGCGAAGGCCAGGCGAGCAAGATGAACTTCACGCTCGGCGGCTGGGGCTGGGGTGGCCTGGGCTGGGCGACGGCGGGCGGCTACAGCAAGTCCCCCGAGGGCAAGCTGATCGCCGCGAGCCTGCTCGACAACTACAACAAGGTCGTGCTGCAGGTGCGCGACAAGCCGATGCTCGTGCGCGCGCGGTCGGATGCCAGCATCCGCAACGCCGCGGCGTCGACGCAGGCCACGCCGCAGACGCAGACGGTGTCGGCAGTGGCCCCCAGCGGCCACGTGGTGCCGGTCGCGCCGACCGGTGCGCAGGTGGCGGTGGCGCAGCCGCGCGTCATCGTGGCCCAACCGCAGATCGTGTCGCCGCAAGTGGTGGCCGTGGCCCCGCAGGTGGTGGCGCCGCAGATCATCGTCACGCAGTCCGACCGCGTGCTGCCGACGGCAATGGTCGGTTCCTTCTCCGGCAAGATCAACGGCGACCATCAGGGGGTGATCTCGCTGATCGTCTCGGTGAACGGGCGCGTGTCGGGCATCGTGCAGTCTGCTGCGGCCGGAGGCAGCGCGCCGGTCAACGGCGTGGCCGATGCCGCCGGCAACTTCGTGCTGATCTCCAGCGGCAATGCCGGTGCACCGACGGCGCAGTTCAGCGGCCGCATCGATCCTTCCGGCGTGATGATCGGCACCTGGCTCGTGCAGGGCCAGAACATGCAGGGCACCTTCAACGCCCGGCGCGATTGAGCGCCCACCGAGGGCGCCCCGCTCAGCGCAGCGCCGTCGGCGGCACGCCCAGCAGCCGCACGAAGCTGCGCCGCAGGCGCTCGGCGCGGCCGAAGCCGTAGCGCATCGCGGCCTGCTGCACCGAGACACCGCCGCTCTGCAGCGCGGCGCGAGCCGCCTCCACGCGCAGCCGCTCCACCGCACGCGCCGGCGTGGCGCCGGTCTCGGCGTGGAAGGCGCGCGCGAAGTGGCGCGGGCTCATGCAGGCCCGCTCGGCCAGGCTCTCCACGCTGTGCCGCTCGGCCAGCCGTGAGCGCACCTCCTCCAGCAGCGGCGCGAATCGGCCCTGCGGCCTTTCGAGCTGCAGCAGCGCCGAGAACTGCGACTGACCGCCGCGCCGCCGCGTGTAGACGACGAGCTGCTGCGCGGCCAGGCGTGCCACCTCCTCGCCGACATCGTGGGCGACGATGGCCAGCGCCATGTCGATGCCGGCGGTGATGCCGGCCGAGGTCCAGCGGTTGCGGTCGTGCACGTAGATGCGGTCGGGCTCGAGCTGCACCTGCGGGTGGCGCCTCTGGAACTGCCGCGTGCGCGACCAGTGCGTGGTGGCGCGGCAGCCGTCGAGCACACCGGCCGCCGCGAGCACGAGGCTGCCGCTGCAGACGCTGGCGATGCGCGGCGCACCGGCGCCCGGGCGGGCCATGCGCTGCAGCCAGCGCACGAGGCGGGCATCGGCCGCCGCTGCGTCGGAGCCGTCGCCGCCGGTGAGCATCAGGGTGTCGAAGCGGCCGCGTGCCGGCAGCGTACCGGCCTCCCAGGCCACGCCGGCCGAACTGCGTACCGGGCCGGCCTCGCTGGCGGCGAAGCGCCAGGCGTAGCTGCCGGGCCGCAGGCGCTCGGCGACTTCGAACACGGCCAGCGGCCCGGCCACGTCGAGTTGCTGGAAGTCGGGGTAGAGCACGAAGGCGATGCGGTGGGTCATGGCCGTGAGCATGGCAGAAAAAGGAGGAACTACGTCATTGCTGCCATCGCCTGGGCGCGCGATGCTGGAGGCCTTCCGCGCTTGCGCGCCATGGCCTGGAGCCTGTTTCATGACCACGATCGCCCCCGCCCCGTTCCGCGTCGTCTTCGCGCTGTTCCCGCGCATCACGCAGCTCGACTTCACCGGCCCGCACGAGGTGCTGTGGCGGCTGCCGGGCGCCGAATGCGTGCTGGCGTCGGTCGGGGGCGGGCCGATCACCGCCGATGGCGGGATCGTGTTCCAGACGCAGCGCCTGGCCGACATCGCCGCCTGCGAGCTGCTGCTGGTGCCAGGCGGCTACGGCGTCGTGGCAACGATGTCGGATGCCGCGTTCCTCGCCGAGCTGCGGCGGCTGGCAGCCGGCGCGCGGCACGTGGTGTCGGTGTGCACCGGCTCGCTGCTGCTGGCCTCGGCCGGGCTGCTGAAGGGTCGTCGCGCCGCCTGCCACTGGGCCTGGCGCGACCTGCTCGCGTCGTTCGACGGTGTCACGCCCGACGAGCGCCGCATCGTGCGCGACGGCAACGTGCACACCGGCGGCGGCGTGACCGCCGGCATCGACGTGGCGCTGGCGGTGATGGCCGAGGTGGCCGGCGTGCCGTACGCGCAGGCGGTGCAGCTGGGCATCGAGTACGCGCCCGAGCCGCCGTTCGATTGCGGCCGCCCCGAGCGCGCCGATGCCGACGTGCTGGCGCGCGTGCGGCAACGGCTGGAGTCGATGGGGAGCGAGCGGCGCACCGCGGTGCAGCGCGCCGCCGCGGCGCTGGCCTGAGCGCCCCGGCCTTCAGGCCCGACCGAGCAGCGACTCGCGCAGCATCGCCAGCGCCAGCTCGACCTCCTCCTCGCTGATCGTCAGCGCCGGCACCAAGCGCAGCCGCTCGGGCCGCGCGGCATTGACGATGAGGCCGTCGCGCACCCCGTCGGCGCGCGCGAACAGCGCGGCGGCGGCGCGCTCAGCCTGCGCCGGCTGCGGCAGCTGCAGCGCGAGCAGCAGCCCGCGGCCGACCGCCGGCGGCGAGCCGAGCTCGGCGGCGATGTCGTCGAGCCCGCGCCTCAGCTGCCGGCTGCGCTCGCGCACCTGTGCGAGGAAGCCGGGCTGCGCCACGGTGCCCAGCACCGCCAGCGCCGCGGCACAGGCGAGCGGGTTGCCGTGGTACGTGCCGCCCTGGTCGCCGGGGGCGAAGCAGCTCACCGACTCGCGCGCCACCATCGCGCCGATCGGCACGCCGCCGCCGAGGCACTTGCCGAGCGTCAGGATGTCGGGCCGCGCGCCGCTGTGCTCCCAGCCCCACAGCGTGCCGGTGCGGCCCACGCCGGTCTGCACCTCGTCGTAGATCAGCAGCAGGCCCTCGTCGTCGCACAGTCGACGCAGTGCCTGCAGGAAGCCGGGCTCGGCCTCGATCACGCCGGCCTCGCCTTGGATCGGCTCGAGCATCACGGCCACGGTGCGCGGGCCGATCAGCGCGCGCACGCTCGCCAGGTCGTTCAGTCGCGCCTTCGGAAAGCCCGGCACCTTGGGCTCGAACAGCGCCGCGAACGACGGCTTGCCGCTGGCGCTCATCGCCGCCAGCGTGCGGCCGTGGAACGCGTGCTCGAAGGTGATGATCTCGTGCGCGCCGCCGCGGTGCAGCTGCCCATACTTGCGAGCGAGCTTGATCGCGCCTTCGTTGGCCTCGGCGCCACTGGCGGTGAAGTAGGCGCGTTCCAGGCCCGAGAGGGCGGTGAGCCGCTGCGCCAGCGCCAGCGCGCGGTCGTTGTACAGGCCCGGGCCGGGCTGCAGCAACCGCGTGGCCTGCTCGGCCAGCGTGTCGGCCAGCAGCCGTGGCGCGTGGCCCAGCGTGTTGACCGCCCACCCCTGCACGAGGTCGAGCCAGCGGCGGCCCAGCGAATCCCACAGCCAGCTGCCGCGGCCGTGCGTGAACACGGCATCGGGCCGCTGCGTGACGTGCATCAGCGCGGTGGTGGAAGGTTGCCCGAGGGCGGGTGCATCGGCGAGGTTCATGGGTCGGTCCGTTCAGGGGGTGGAGGATCGGCCCGTGGAACTCTCGCGGTCTGCAGTGCTGCCGAGGCTGCTGCGGAGTGCCGGGCGAGCGGCGCCGCGAGGGCCAGAAAGCACGAAGGCCACGAGGAGTCTCGTGGCCTTCTGGGCGTGAACGCTCGATGCGGGTCTAGCGTTCGCGGCGGCACGACACCTCGCGACAGGTACGTCGCAAGGCTCGTCGGGAGGCCGTGGCGGCAGGAAGCGCAGCGGGGTTCACGTCGCGGAGCATACCTGCAACCCCGCCGGGTGCCGAGGCTGATGTGGCGCGCCCGTCACTCGAGCCGCGCACCGCTGGCCTTCACCACGCCCTCGTACTTCGCGAGCTCGCCCTTGACGAACGCGGCGAACTGCTCGGGCGTGGTGGGCGAGGGCTCGGCCATCAGCGTGGCCATGCGCGCCTTCACCTCGGGGCTCGCGAGCGCGTCGGTGAACGCCTTGTGCAGCCGCTGCGTCACGTCGGCCGGCAGGCGTGCCGGGCCGAAGAGGCCGAACCAGGTGTTGACGTCGAAGTTCGCGAGGCCGAGCTTCGCCCCGGCCTCCGCCATCGTCGGCAGCTCCGGCATCGCGCTGGAGCGCCGCGCGGTGGTGACCGCCAGCGCCTTCAGCTTGCCGCTCCGGATGTTGGCCGCCGCCGCGGCGAGGTTGTCGATGTTGAAGTCGACCTGCCCCGACACCAGCGCGAGCTGCGCCGGCGGCCCGCCGGCATACGGGATGTGCACGACGTAGAGGCCTGCCTGCGCCTTGAACATCTCGCCGGCCAGGTGTCCGGCGCTGCCGTTGCCGCCCGAGCCGTAGTTCAGCCGCCCCGGGTTCCTCTTCGCGTAGGCCACGAGGTCGGCGAGCGAGGCGATCGACAGGCGCGACGCCGTCTCGGCGTTCATCACGACGACGTTGGGCACCTGCGCCACCAGCGTGATCGGCGTGTAGTCGCGGATCGGGTCGTAGGGCATCGTGCGATAGAGCCACGGGTTGATCGCGTGCGTGGCCACGGCGCCCATCACGATCGTGTGGCCGTCGGGGGGCGACTTGGCGACGAGGTCGGCCCCGAGGTTGCCGCCGGCTCCGGGCCGGTTCTCGACCACCACGGTGCCCAGGCTGCCCTGCACCCGCTCGGCGAGTGCGCGGGCGACGATGTCCAGCGGGCCGCCGGGGGGGTAGGGAACGACGAGGCGGATGGGGCGGGGCTGGGCGGCCAGGGGCAGGGCCGCGAAGGCCAGGGGAGCGAACAGCAGGGGACGGCGTTGCATGGCGGGTCTTGGGAGTACGCGGTGAGCTTTCGAGACTACCCCGGGCGGTGTTCCGCGGCGGAACTGCCGGTGCGTCGCTTCGACGGCGAGACACGGGCTCCCGCTGGGTAACGGACCGGTAACGCGGGCCTTCGAAGCTCGCGCCATCGCCATTTTCGCGCCAGGAGATCCCGATGCCCTTCGTCAGCGTCAGCCCGCCCGTGCTCGTCGGCGAGGGGGAGCGGTTCGTGGACATGGTCCTGCGGATGGATGTCGCCTCGGCGGCTCCCCTGTCGCTGAAATGGGACCTGCGCAATCTCGAGAACACCGTCTCGGCGGACTGGCGCACGACGGGAGGCACGGTCGTCTTTGCGCCTGGAGAGACCCTGAAGACCGTGCGGCTCGAACTGATCGACGACACCGTCGACGAAGCGCTCGAACTCTTCAGCTTCGAGTACTTCGGTGTCGCCGCGGGCACCACTGCGTCGGGCGCCCAGACGGTCCAGGTGCTCGACAACGACGGGGCGATCGCGGTGCCCCAACTGTTCGTGCACGACGCCACCATCGACGAGAAGGCCGGGGTGATGCGATTCGTCGTGCGCCTCGGCGACATGGGAGGCGGTTCGCTGGCCACACCGGTCACCGTGGCCTACTCGACGGCCGACGACACCGCGACGGATCGGCTCGACTATGCGAGCGCGTCGGGGACGCTGACTTTCCTGCCCGGCGAGAACGTCAAGACGATCGACGTGACCGTGTTCGACGACACGTCGATCGAGTCGGCCGAGCGGCTCCTGCTGACGCTCGCGGACCCATCGGGCGCAGCGATCGGCGACGGCATTGCGATCGGCACCATCGGCCCGAGCGACGGCACGCTGGCCACCCAGCCGCGCTACAGCGTCACGTCGGCGACGGTCGGGGAGGGCGATGGGTATGCCGATCTGGTCGTGACCCTGGCCTCCCCGGCGGCCACGCCGGTCACGATCGCCGCGTGGACGCCGGCGCGGGGGCTCATCCTCCCGGAAGCGATCGTCGCGGGCGGGCTCGCGCCCGTTGCCGTCGGGGGGCAGCTCGTCTTCTTTCCCGGCGAGACCACGCGCGTGCTGCGCGTGGGACTGCTCGACGACAGCGAGCCCGAAGCGCGGGAACTGAACGGCGTGCTCCTACAGAACGGGTCGGTCGGCGTGCAGACGCTGACCGCGACCAGTGTGGTGGTCGTCGACAACGACACGCGCTCCGGCGTCCCGCGGATCTTCGTCGACGACATCGTCGTGGACGAGACCACCGGCACCGCGCGCTTCGATGTCCGCCTCGGATGGAGCCTGGGGCAGGTCGCGAGCGGACGGGTGCAGGTGGACTTCCGCACCGAGGATCGCAGCGCCGTCGCGGGACAGGACTACGTGGCGGCGGCGGGACGCCTGAGCTTCGCGCCGGGGACCAGCGTCCAGTCGGTGTACGTCGACCTGCTCAACGACACGCTGGCGGAGTCGGCCGAGCGATTCGCGCTGGTGCTGTCGAACCCGGTCAACGCGACCCTCGGGCAGGAGTCGGCCGAGGCCGAGATCGGGCTCAGCGACGGCGTGCCGCTGTCGCAACCCACGATCAGTCTGGACGACGTGATCGCGGGCGAGGGCGACACGATCGGCCAGTCGGTCCTGAGGCTGAACGCGCCGTCGCCGAACCCGATCTCGGTGATGTGGGGCGGCGCCGGCATCGCCCGGGAGATCGCGGACTTCGTCGGCCCCAACTCGCGGGAGATCTTCGTCCACTTCGCGCCAGGCCAGACGACGCAGGTCGTCCCGCTCGAGTTCGTCGACGACAAGACCGCCGAGCCTCTCGAGATCTTCCCGATCACGCTGGGCACGCCCACCAATGCGCTCATCGGACGCGGCGCTGCGTCGGTGACGATCTACGACAACGAGACGTTCGCCGCGCAGCCGCAGCTGTTCATCGAGGACGCCGCGGCGGACGAGAGATCCGGATCGGTCCAGTTCGCCGTGCACCTGGGCGGCCGCGACGCGCAGGCCTCGTCACAGGTCGTCTCGGTCCGCTATGGCACGACTGACGTGACCGCACAGGCGAATGCCGACTACCGCGGCCGCGAGGGGCTTCTGGTGTTCCAGCCCGGAGAGACGGTCCAGGTGGTTCGCGTGGACCTGATCGACGACACCCTGCGGGAAGCGTCCGAGCGATTCCGCATCGAGCTGTACGACCCGGTCAACGCCACGATCGGCTCCGCCCGGGCCCACGCCCTGATCGGTCCCAGTGATCAGGCCCCGGTGGAGCGTCCGATCCTCTCGGTGGGCGACGCCAGTGCAGGCGAGGCCGACGGCTATGTGGACGTGGTCGTGGGGCTGAGTGCGCCGTCGCCGCTGCCGGTGGGATACCAGCTCCTGGTGACCGACGCCCTCAGTGGTCGTCTCGTGACCTCGACCGGAAATGGAGGCACCCTGAGTTTCCCTGCGGGGGAGACGCTGCAGGTGGTGCGGCTGCGCATCTCGGAGGACCAGGTGGCCGAACCGATGGAGCACTGGCTGGTGACGCCGAGCGGGCTGAGCAACGCCACCGCTCCTGGGCTCGGCGGGCTCGTCGCCATCCTCGACAACGACAACTTCGCGGAGACCGCGACGCTGAGGGTCCGCGATGTCGTGGTCGATGAATCGTCCGGCCGGGCCCGCTTCGACGTCGTGCTGGGAGGCGCTCGTGGTGCGGCGAGCGCGGAAATGATCCGGGTCGCCTACGCGACGCGGGACGGCACCGCGCAGGCCGGGCAGGACTACGTGCCCCAGGACGGCGTGCTGGTGTTCGCTCCGGGCGACACGCTCAAGACCGTGGAGGTCGACTTGATCGACGACGCGTGGCCGGAGCCGGGCGAGCGATTCGAGCTAGTGCTGTCGGGCGCCGAGCACGCGGCGGTGGCGGACGGGCACGGCGTGGCGCTGCTCGGCCCCAACGACACTGCGCCCCAGGCCCGCGCCACGTTGTCGGTCGCCAGTGCGGCCGTGTCGGAGTCCGACGGATACGTGGACCTGATGCTGACGCTGAGCAATCCTCTCTCGGTCGCGGTCTCGTTGCCGACCAGTCCGTTGATCGGCGGGACGGCATCCGCGGGCGACCTGACCCTGCTGGATCCGGCGACGCTGTTTCCCCAGGGCGCCACGACGGCGTCGCTGCGGGTGCGGCTGGTCGACGACATCGTGCTGGAGCCCGCCGAAGTCGCCCGGCTCTCGTTCAATGCCCCGACGGGCATCACGCTGCCGACCAGTGCCGTCGACGTCACGATCCAGGACGACGACGACCTGAGCCGGGCGGTCCTGAGCTGGGGGCGCAGCGACGACGTGTACCGACCGCAGTCCGCCGCCGATCTGATCGTGGAGTCCGCAGGCGGGGGCACCGACACGCTGGTCACGTCCTGGGACGTGACGCTACCCGCCGCCCTCGAGAACGCCTGGCTGCTCGGCACGTCGCCGTTGTCGGCCACCGGCAACGCCTCGATGAACCTGCTGATCGGCAACGCCGGCAACAACCGTCTCGACGGCCAGGCGGGCATCGACACGGCCGTCTTCGCCTCGACGAGGGCCGCCGCGACGATCACTGGCGGCACTGTCGCGACGCCGCTCGACGGCACGGATACGCTGGTCTCGATCGAGCGGTGGCGCTTCGCCGACGTGCTGCTGGCCTCGGACACCACGCCCGGCGGCAACACGTACCTCGCCTATGCGATGTTCAACGCCGGCTTCAACCGCGGCCCGGACGCGAGCGAGCTGGGCCGCTGGACGGCGCAGCTCGACCAGCTCGGGAACGGCAGCGACCTCGCCCAGGCGATGATCAACTTCTACGCACCCGGCGTGCCCGACGACGCACTGGTCGCGCACCTGTGGGGCACGATCGTGGGAACGCCGATCACCCCGGCCGACCTGGCCACCTACGTCGGGCTGATCCGCAACGGCACCTACACGCAGGCCTCGCTGCTGGAACTCGTGGCCACGCTGCCGATGAACACGGTGGAGATCGTCGGCATCGTCGGGCAGACGCTCGCGATGGATCCGGCGTCCTTTCCGCTGCCCGCGTGACCGAGCCGTGCGGGCGACGACGGTCAACGGGTGCTGCCGCGGGCCGCCTCCAGCCTGAGCAATTCGGCGTTGACCGGATGTCCGTGCATGAAGCCCCGCCGCAGCGCCTCCGGAACATGGCGGGCCGCCGACTCGCGCACCCAGCCCGCGCCTTGCAGGAGCAGCCGCACGGTGGTCGCGCCGTCGCCGATGGCATCGAAGGCCCGGTACAGGATCCAGCAGGCCTCCGAGTAGTCTATGTCCATCGGCAACCGGCCGGCGTCGAGGTCGGCCAGCGCGCAGCGGGCGGTGGGCAGTGCGTCCGCCGTACGCTCCTCGTCGAGCAGAGCGGCCACGGCCACGAGCCGCGCCTGCAGCACGATCGTCTCCGTGCCCTCGGCCTGCGCCGAGGTTTCGATGCTGCCCGCGATCGCGGCGCCCTCCGCGCCGCCGACCTCCCGCGCGATGGCCAGTTCCAGGGCCTGACGCGTGGCGCCCTGCGTGGGATCGTCGAGCCGGCGCAGCTCGATCAATTCCGGGCCGATCGGCCGTCTCAGCCGCCGATCGATCGCGAGCCGGCACAACTCGTGCGCCAGCCGGCCGCCGCGCACGCCCGCAGGCCAGGCGCCCAGTGCCTGCCTCGCCTTGCCCGGCTGGCCCAGCGACAGCCAGGCCCGGGCCAGCGAGGTCTGCGCGCGCACACGGAGCGAGGCGTGGCCGGCGCCGTGGAGCTCGGCCACGGCGCCCTCCAGCGCGTCGAGCGCCTCGTCCAGGCGTCCCAGCCGGGTGCACAGCTGTCCCTTCGTGAGCAGCGCCAGCGCCGTCGGTGCGCCCATCTGCGCGGCCATCGCGGCCGACCAGGTCCTCGCCCGCATGACGAGTTCCAGCGCCGCCCGGTACCGGCCCTGCCGCGTGTAGAGGCCTGCGAGGTTGTGGGCGATGACGTGCGCTTCCGCGTGGTCGTCCAGCGCCGTGGCGGCGTCGAGCGCCCGCTCGAAGGCGCGGACCGACTCGGCGGTCCGTCCGACGATGCCCAGCGAATATCCGAGCGTGCTGGCGCAGTCCATGCGCAGGCGAAGGTCCGGGGAGCGGTCGATCAAGGGCGTCAGGCGCTGCAATTCGTCGAGCGCCGCCGCATGGGCACCGCCCTGCGCCCGGGCCGCGCCGAGCAGCATCGACGCGCGCAGCCGCGCGCCGTCGGCCTCCGCCAGTTCCCCACGCGCCACCAGATCCTCGGCCAGACGCACCGCGGTGATGGCGGGCTCCTGGGCGCCGGGGATGTCGTGCGAGGTCAGTCGCTGGCGCACCACCAGAAGCGTGGCCTGCAGCCGCTCGTGGTCGTCGGCGGCCGTCGAGGCGATGGCATCGATGCGCTCCCGCAGGCCACCGCCGCCGATCGCCAGCGCGGCGTCGGCGGCCTGGATCCGGACGGCGCGGGCGGCGATCCGATCCCCGGCCGCGTCGTGGCATTCGGCGGCCGCGTCGAGGTGTGCTACCTCCTGTTCATGGGCATGGCGTGCGCGCGCCTCCGCCGCGGCCTGCTCGTACATCTCGGCGGCCCGCGCGGGACGGGCCGCCGCGCGCCAGTGGTGGGCCTGGGCCGCGGTCCCGACGCGGTGCCGTGGCGCGACCTCGGCGATGCGCAGATGGGTGAGCCGTGACAGCGGCGCGGCGATCGACGCCTGCAGCCGCTCATGCAAAGTGTCGTGCGCGACGGCGCCGTCGAGCAGCACCGCTTCGCGCTCCAGCTCACGCCAGGCGTCGTTGAGCTGCAGCGGCTTCAGGTCGAGCACGTCCAGCGCCAGCGGGGCATCGAAGTGCCCGCGGGCGAGGGCCGCGAGCTGGGCCAACTGACGCGCTTCGGGGGTGAGCTTGCCGATGGCCTGGTCGAGCACCTGCGTCAAGGTCGCCGGCACGGCCAGCGGGCCGTCGACGGGCGCGTCGAGCACGCCCTCGCCGTGCAGGCGCAGCTGGTGCGCCAACAGGGCCAGCATGTGCATCGGATTGCCCAGGCCCTGCGCGGCCAGCGCCCGGGCCCAGGCCGGGGCCTGGCGCGCCTGCGGCGCGATGCTGGCGATCAGGTCCTCGACCTGGGTCGGGTCCAGGGCGTGCATCGACAGCCGCGCGACGTGACGCTCGGCCGCCTCCGCCAGCCAGCCGGCCAGCGCGGGCCGCGCTTCGCCGCGCCGGGCCGCGAGCACCCAGCGCACCGGCACGTCCTCTCGGACCGCCAGAGCCAGCAGCGCCCGGGCCGAGTCGTCGTCGGCCCACTGCAGGTCGTCGATGACCAGCGCCGTCAGGCCCTGCCCATGCCAGTGCGCCAGCGCCTGCGCCAGCGCCTGCGTTCGCTGCGCCGCGGTGCAGGCAGCCGGGGCGTCGCCGAGCCCGTCGACGAACTCGGCGAGCGGGCGCCAGCGCCCATCGTCGGCGGGCAGCGGGTGGCGCGCATGGAGCGGCTGCAGCAGCGCACCGAGCGTGGCATAGGGCAGCCGGTCGTCGCCGATGCTGGTGGCGTGGAGGTGCGCGCCGGGTTGGGCGGCGACCCACTCCGCGAGGAAGCGCGACTTGCCGATGCCCGGCTCGCCGACGAGCAGCGGCACGCGGCCAAGCGCGAGAGCCTCCTGCACCGCGGCCCAGGTGGCTTCGCGTCCGACCATGCGCGGCGGTCGTCGCACGGCCACGGAGATCGCGGCGCGGGCGAGGGCGGGGTCGCCGCGTTCGGCCAGGGACAGCAGGTCGCGCAGGGCCGCGGAAGGCTCGCAGCCGGCTCCCGCCCGCGCCGCCCGGCAGGCGTCGCCGGCACGCCGCGCCGCCGCCGTGTCGCCGAGCAGGTAGTGCAGGCGAATCAGGCGCAGCCAGGCGTCGTCGGCTTCCGGCGCCTCACGCACCAGTCGCTCGGCGAGGGCCAACGCGTCCGCATGTCGATGCTGTGATTCGAGCGCGTCGGCGAGGAGGGCGAGCCGCCGGCGTCGCTCCGCCGTCCAGCGCCTGCGGCTATCCTCGACCCAGTCGCCCAGTTCGCCGGCATCGGCGTAGTCCAGGCTGCCGAGGAGGTCCCCTTCGGCCGGGACGTCTTCTGCGGTACCCAGGTCGAGCCGCACGCCCGGGGCCAGCTTCAACGTCTGCTGCCCCTCGATCAGATCGGGGCCGACGGTGCGGCGCAGTCGCAGCAGCCGCTGCCGCAGGTTGCCGCGAGCGGTGGAGGGCGTCACATCTGGCCATAGCCACGCGGCCGCCTCCTGTCGTTCGATGGGGCCGCGTATGGCCAGCACCGCCAGCAACGCCGCGTCGTGCCATTCGAGCGGCAGCGGTGCACGGCCGGCGGGCTCCACGTGCGGCGGCCCGCACAGGTGCAGGCGCGGCGCGCCGTCGTGCGCGACCTCGTCGCCGCTGTCCATTGCGATCCTCCCCAGTCGCCCCGCGGCGCCCTCGCCCGGATGCGGCGCCGCGTTCAGCCGGCCCCGTGCTTGTCCGCTTCGCTCGTGAACGAGTCGGCGTAGAACTCGTCGTCGGGCAGGCCGCACTGCCGCACGAAGTCGCGGCGCGCGGAGTCGACCACGATCGGCGCACCGCAGGCATAGACCTGGTGCTGCGAGAGGTCGGGGTAGTCCTCCATCACGGCGCGGTGCACGAAGCCCGAGCGGCCGCTCCAGCCGTCCTCGGGCAGCGCGTCGCTGATCACCGGCACGTAGCGCAGGCGCGGCATCGTGGCAGCCGCCTCGCGGCACCAAGCGTCGCGGTAGAGGTCCTGCGGGCGGCGGCCGCCCCAGTACAGCACGGTGTCGCGATCGATGCCCTGGTCCTGCATCCGCTCGATCAGCGCCTTGATCGGCGCGAAGCCGGTGCCGCTGGCCAGCAGCACGATCGGCTTGTCGCCGTCCTCGCGCAGGAAGAAGCTGCCGAAGGGCCCTTCCATGCGCAGGATCTCCTTCTCCTTCATCGCGCTGAACACGTGGTCCGTGAACTTGCCGCCGGGCATGTGGCGCACGTGCAGTTCGATGGCCGGCGGGCTGCCCAGCCGCGCCGGCGACGTGGCCATGCTGTAGCTGCGGCGCGCGCCGTCGCGCAGGATGAATTCGACGTACTGCCCGGCGCGGTACTGCAGGTTCAGGTTGGCCGGCAGCTGCATCCTGAGCACCGCCACGTCGGGCGCGGCGCGCTCGATGGCGAGCACCCGCGTGGGCATCTTCACGATCGGGAACTCGCCGGCGCCCGGCACGCTGCGCGCCTCGACGGTGCAGTCGGTCTGCGGCGTGGCGCAGCAGGCCAGGATGTAGCCGGCCTGCTCCTCGGCTTCCGACAGCGCCTTGGCCTGGTGCGCGCCGTGGATGACGCGGCCCTGCACGAGCTTGCTCTTGCACGAGCCGCAGGCGCCGTCGCGGCAGCCGTACGGCATGCCGACGCCCTGGCGGATCGCCGCGGCGAGGATGGGCTCGTCGCGGTCGACGGTGAAGCTGCGTTCGGCGGGGACGATGGTGACGGTGAAGGACATGTCGGCGGCAACCGTAGACTCGGCGCCGATTGTGCCCGCCGGTCCCCTGCCCCTTGCCGCGCAACGCCGCCCGACGCTGCTGATCGTCGGCTGCGGAGACGTGGGGCTGCGCGTGCTGCGGCGCGTCTCTCCCGCGTGGCGGGTCGTGGCACTCACGTCCTCGCCCGCTCGCCGAGCCGATCTGCGGGCCGCCGGGGCGCTGCCGTTGCTCGGCAACCTCGACGACGTGCGCACGCTGTACCGGCTGGCGCCGCTGGCGGATGTGGTGCTGCACCTGGCGCCGCCGCCGAACACGGGCGACGTGGATGCCCGCAGCGCCCACCTCGCCCGGGCGCTGGCTCGCGCGGGCCGCGTGCGGCGGCTGGTGTACATGAGCACCACCGGCGTCTACGGCGATGCACAGGGCGCCCGATTCGACGAGACCCGCCCCGTGGCGCCGGCCACCGCCCGCGCGCGGCGGCGGGTCGATGCCGAGGGCCTGTGGCGCACCTGGGGCCGCCGGCACGCCGTGGCGGTGACGATCCTGCGCGTGCCGGGCATCTACGGGCTCGACCGCGCCGGTGGCGACCCGCGCGACCGGGTGCGCCGCGGCACACCGGTGCTGCTGCCCGAGGACGACGTCTACACCAACCACGTCCACGCCGACGACCTCGCGCGTGTCTGCGTGGCCGCGCTCTTCCGCGGCCGGCCGCAGCGCGTCGTGCACGCCAGCGACGACACCGAGCTGTCGATGGGCGACCACTACGACCTGGTGGCCGATCTCGCCGGCCTGCCGCGCCCGCCGCGCATCTCGCGCGCCGAGGCACCGGCGCGGCTGGGCGAGGCGACGATGAGTTTCCTCTCGGAATCGCGCCGGCTCGTCAACCGGCGGTTGAAGGACGAGTTGCGCGTGGTGCTGCAGTACCCGACCGTGCGCGACGCCCTCTTGCCTGCAAGCCGAGGCTGACGGGCGCGCCGATCAGACGCCGCGCGGGCGGCGCAGCGTCTTCGCGCGGTCGACGGCCTGCACCGTGACGGTCTGCGGCTGGCCGTCGCGCAGGATGTCGATCACCACCGCGCGCTCGGCCGGCGGCGTCTTCCACAGCGTCTTCCACAGCGCCTCGAGCGTCTGCACGGGAACGCCGTCGATGCGCACGATGGTGTCGCCCGCCTCGAGGCCGGCCACGTCGGCCGGGCTGTCCTCGCTGATGCGCACCACCTTCACCACGTTGCCCTGGTCGATGCAGTTCACCCCCAGCCAGGCGCGGTGGCTCTGCTGCGACGAGCCGCGCGCCATCAGCTCGGGCAGGATCGGCGCCAGCAGGTCGATCGGCACGAACATGTTGCCGGCGGTGCGAGGAGCGTCCCGGCCCAGCGCATCGGTCACGAACAGCGAGCCGATGCCGACCAGCTCGCCGCGCTGGTTGAAGAGACCGGCGCCGCTGTGGTCGCGCCGCGGCGGCGACGTGAACAGCGCCCCGTCGATGTGGTACTCCCAGTAGCCCGAGAAGCCGCGGCGGGACAGCAGTCGCGCGGCGCTGATCGCGCCCCCGGCGCCACCGCTGGCCACCATCAGCAGGTCATCGGTGGCGACCTGCATGGCCTGCCCCATCGGCGCGGGGTCGAGCTTCAGCGGCACCAGCGCGCGCACGAGCCCGAAACCGCTGGCGAGGTCATACGCGATCACGCGGGCCGGCACGATGCGCGCATCGTCGGTGACGATCTGCACCTGCTCGGCCTCGAGGATCAGGTAGCCGATCGTCAGCACCAGGCCATCGTCGGAGATGACCACGCCGGACCCCTGCCGGGCCAGGCCGAGCGTGGAGGCCGAGCGCGCATCGTCGACGGCCTGCACGAGCACGCCGACGACGGCATCGCTGGCGCGCTGCAGCGCGCGGGTCATCGCATCGGAAGGCTCCGCCGGTGCCGCCGGCTGCGCGCAGGCGCCCGTGGCGACGAATCCGATCGCCGCGATCCAGCGGCTCGCCCAGCGCAGCATCGACACTCCCGTGAGGTGGCTCCCGGGCGCCAGCATGCGACGCCGGCGCGGCAGGGTCAAGCGCGAAAGCCGGGGCCGCGTCGCGGCCAGGGACTCAGCGGCGGCGGGGCCCGCGCGGCGGGAACGGCGGCTGGCCGCGCCAGTAGCGGATCATCAGGAAGCCGCCCACCATGCCGCCCAGGTGCGCGAAGTGCGCCACGCCGGAGAGTCCGGACACGCCGAGGAAGAGTTCGAGCGCACCGAACACGAGCACGAACGTGCGCGCCTTCATCGGGATCGGCGGAAACAGCGGCATGATCACCCGGTCCGGGAACAGCATGCCGTAGGCCAGCAGCAGCGCGAACAGCGCGCCCGAGGCACCGACGGTGGGCACGCGCGAGCCGAACATCGCCGTGATCAGCAGCTGCGCGGCGGCCGCGGCCAGCACGCCGGCCAGCAGGAACTGCCAGTAGCGGCGCCGGCCCCACAGGCGTTCGAGCTCGGAGCCGAACATCCACAGGCCCAGCATGTTGAAGAACAGGTGCATCACGCCGCCGTGCAGGAAGGCGTAGGTCACTGCCTGCCAGGGCCAGAAGCGCCCGCTGCCCACCGGCCACAGCGCGAACCACGCCTCCAGCGGAACCAGGAACTGCACGCAGAACACCGCCGTGCAGGCGAGCATCAGGGCTTGGGTCAGGGGCGGGATCGGCGGCATGGACGAGGTGCTTGGTGCCCGGGGCCGGAATCGAACCGGCATGCCTTGCGGCGGGGGATTTTGAGTCCCCTGCGTCTACCGATTTCGCCACCCGGGCATGGGTTGCTGCCGACGGCACGCATGGGCGCGGCATTATGCCTGCGGCGACAATGGCCTCTTTCCTCCGCAGACCCGCCCGCCCATGCCCGCTGCTGTACCCGCCTACAAGACCGTCGAGGACGTCATCGGCGCCACGCCGCTGGTGCGCCTGCAGCGCCTGCCCGGCGCGGACATCGAGCGTCGCGGCAACGTGATCCTCGGCAAGCTCGAAGGCAACAACCCGGCCGGCTCTGTAAAGGACCGCCCGGCCATCAGCATGATCCGTCGCGCCGAGGAGCGGGGCGACATCAAGCCCGGCGACACGCTGATCGAGGCCACCTCGGGCAACACCGGCATCGCGCTGGCGATGGCTGCGGCGATCCGCGGCTATCGCATGGTGCTGATCATGCCGGAGGACCTCTCGATCGAGCGCGCGCAGACGATGAAGGCGTTCGGCGCCGAACTGATCCTCACGCCGCGCTCGGGCGGCATGGAGCACGCGCGCGATCTCGCAGAGCAGATGGAGAAGGACGGCAAGGGCCGCGTGCTCGACCAGTTCGCCAACGCCGACAACCCGCGCATCCACTACGAGACCACCGGCCCGGAGATCTGGAACGACACGAACGGCCGCGTGACGCACTTCGTCAGCGCGATGGGTACCACGGGCACCATCACCGGCGTATCCCGCTACCTGAAGGAACGCAAGCCGGTTGTGCGCATCGTCGGCGCGCAGCCCTCGGAAGGGTCGCGCATCCCCGGCATCCGCAAGTGGCCCGAGGCCTACCTGCCGAAGATCTACGACCCACGTACCGTGGACGAACTGGTGCTGGTGGCGCAGAGCGATGCCGAGCAGATGGCCCGCCGCTTGGCGCGCGAGGAAGGGCTCTTCGCCGGCATCTCCGCCGCGGGCGCCTGCTGGGTGGCGCTGCAGATCGCGCAGCAGGTGCAGGACGCGACCATCGTGTTCGTGGTCTGCGACCGCGGCGACCGCTATCTGTCCACCGGCGTGTTCCCGGCCTGACGATCGTGCGCCACGAATACCGCTACTGCCCGAACTGCGCCACGCCGCTCGAGCTGCTGACGCAGGCCGAGGATGGCGGCGACAAGTCGCGGCTGCGCTGCCCGGCCTGCACCTGGACGCACTGGAACAACCCGACGCCGGTGCTGGCCGCGGTGGTCGAGTGCAGCGACCGCGAGGGCCGCATCCTGCTGGCGCGCAACGCCGCGTGGAGCGGCCGCATGTTCGCGCTGATCACCGGCTTCATGGAGGCCGGCGAGACACCGCAGGAGGGCGTGGCGCGGGAGGTGATCGAGGAAACCTCGCTCGAGATCGACGCGGTGTCGCTGATCGGCGTCTACGACTTCCAGCGCATGAACCAGGTCATCATCGCCTACCACGTGGTGGCGCACGGCGAGGTGCGGCTGTCGCCCGAACTGGCCGAGTACAAGCTCTACGCGCCGGCCGACGTGCGCTGCTGGCCGGCCGGCACGGGGTACGCCCTGGCGGACTTCCTGCGCAGTCGCGGCCACGAGCCGCAGTTCATCGAGTTGCCGCGCCGGGGCTGAAACCTAGAATCGCGCGGCCATGCAGATCCACAAGGAACTCGACACCCGCGGCCTGAACTGCCCGCTGCCCATCCTGAAGGCGAAGAAGGCGCTCGCCGACATGGTCAGCGGCGAGGTGCTGAAGGTGGTGTCCACCGACCCGGGGTCGCTGCGCGACTTCCAGGCCTTCTCGCGCCAGACCGGCAACGAACTGCTCGAGCAGTCGCAAGGCGCCGGCGAGTTCGTGCACGTGCTCAAGCGCCGCTGAGCGCCGCGGCGTTCAGAGGGTCAGAGTTTTCAGGTAGTTTCGGAAGCCCGGCCCGAGCGCCGGGTGCGCCAGCGCCAGTTCGACGTTGGCCTGAAGGAAGCCTTCCTTGCTGCCGCAGTCGTAGCGGCGGCCTTCGTAGCGGTAGGCGAACACCTTCTCGCGGCGCAGCAGTGATGCGATGCCGTCGGTGAGTTGGATCTCGCCGCCCACTCCGCGCGGTTGCGTGGCGATCTCGTGGAACACGCCGGGCGTGAGCAGGTAGCGGCCGGCCACGCCGAGTCGCGACGGCGCGGCTTCGGGTGCGGGCTTCTCGACGATGCGGGCCACATCCACCAGGCGCGGATTGACCTCATGCCCGGCCACGATGCCATAGCGCCGCGTGTGCTCGGCGGGCACTTCCTGCACGGCCAGGATCGACGCCCGCCACTCGGCGAACTGCTCCACCATCTGCGCCAGGATGGGGCGTTCGCCCACCATCAGGTCGTCGGCCAGCAGCACGGCGAACGGTTCGTTGCCCACCAGCCGCTGACCGCACAGCACCGCGTGGCCCAGGCCCAGCGCCTGCGCCTGGCGGACGTAGATGCACTCCATGTCATCGGGCTTGACGCTGCGCACCACCGACAGCAACTCGTCCTTGCCAGCCTGCTCGAGCGCGACCTCGAGTTCGTAGGTCATGTCGAAGTGATCCTCGATCGGCCGCTTGTGGCGGCCGGTCACGAAGATCATTTCGCGCACGCCTGCGGCATATGCCTCTTCCACGGCGTACTGGATCAGCGGCTTGTCCACAACCGGCAGCATTTCCTTGGGCTGAGCCTTGGTGGCGGGTAGAAACCGCGTGCCCAGCCCCGCCACCGGAAAAATCGCCTTCTTGATGTACATCCTGTTACCTAGAATGAATCGCTCGACCCATTGTCGGACGGTTCCGCGGCGGGTACGAAGGCAGTAGTCGCAGTTTCTGCAATGGACGTCCTGATCGTCGAGCCGATCGATCCCGAGGTGCTGGAATGGCTGGCCGCGCGCCATGCCGTCCGCTATGCACCCGAGCTCGCCGACGATCCTCTGCAACTGCGACAGGCGCTCACCGGGGTGCAGGCCGTGGTGGTGCCGCCCGAGGTCGCGATGGACGCGTTCACGCTCAGCGGCGCACCGTCGCTGCGGGCCGTGGGACGCCTGTCCAGCGGCGCCGAGAACATCGACGTGGAAGCCTGCCTGCGCGCCGGCATCGAGGTGGTGCGGCCGCAGGATGCCAGCGCCGCGGCCGAGGCCGAGTTCGTCATCGGTGCGCTGCTGCAGCTGTTCCGCCGCGTGCCGGTGGTCGGCAGCGACGGGCTGCTGGTCGGGCGCGAGCTCGGTGCGGCCACCATCGGCCTCGTGGGCCTGACGGCCAGCGCCACGCCGCTGGTGCGGCTGCTGGAGTCTTTCGGCGCGCGCGTGCTCGGCTACGACCCCTCGCTGCACGCGAGCGACGCTCAGTGGCAGCGTGTCGGGCTCGAGCCCGTGGGCTTGCGCGAGCTGTTCGCGCAGAGCGACGGCGTCTGCGTGCTGCTGTCGTACTTCACGCGCTACCGGGGCCTGCTCGGCGCGCGCTATCTCGAGCTGAGTCGGCCCAACCAGGTGCTGGTGAACGTGGCGCCGTCCAGCCTCTTCGACGAGGAAGCGCTGGCCTGGGCGCTGGTGTCCGGGCGGCTGGCCGGCGCGTGGTTCGACAGCGTCGAGCCCGGCATGCTGGACCCCGGCCGCCCGCTGCACGATGTGATGACGCTGCAGGTCACGCCGCGCGTGGCCGGCACCACGCGCGAGTCGCGCATCCGCAGTGCGTGGACGGTGGCGCGGCGCATCGACCTGATCCTGCGCACGCCGCGCCACGCGGTCATGGAGACGTCGCCAGGCGACCTCGCTGATCTCGCAGACGGTCCAGAGAGCGACTGAACTCGGCGATGCGATCGCGTTCCTGCTGCACCACCGCGGCGGGTGCGCGTGCGACGAAGCTCTCGTTCTTCAGCTTGCCCTCGGCCTTGGCGATCTCGCCGGACAGGCGCGCGATCTCCTTGTCGAGGCGGGCCGTCTCGGCGGCGATGTCGATCTCGATGTGCAGCGCCAGCCGCGCGTCGCCCGAGACCATCACCGGCGCCTGGCGCGTGGCTGCCGCGAAGGCGGCCTCGTCGGGCAGGGCGCGCACGTCCGACAGCCGCGCCAGCGCCTTCAGCACCGGCGCGGCGCTCTCGACGAACGCGGCGTCGCCCAGCGCCAGCAGCGGCACCCGCTCGCCGGGCGGCAGCTGCATCTCGCTGCGCAGTTGCCGGCACACGCCGACCACCGCCTTCAGCCGCGCCATCCAGGCATCGGCGGCCGGGTCGATCTTCTCCGGGTGGGCCTGCGGATACGGCGCGCTGGCGACCGTCTCGGCCGACTTGCGGCCGGCCGCGGGGGCCACGCGCTCCCACAGCTCGGCGGTGATGAACGGCGCCACCGGGTGCAGCAGCCGCAGCACGGCCTCCAGCGTGCCCAGCAGCGTGCGGCGCGTGGCGCGCTGCTCGGCCGGGCCGCCGGTGGTGAGCTGTACCTTGGCGATCTCCAGGTACCAGTCGCAGTACTCGTCCCAGACGAAGGCGTAGATCGCATTGGCGACGTTGTCGAGCCGGTAGTCGCCGAACCCCGCGGCCACGGCCGCCTCGACGCGCTGCAGCTCACCCGCGATCCAGCGGTCGGCCGCGGAGAAGCGCAGGTAGCCGTGGAAGGGCCCGGCCGGGGCGACGATGCGGCCTTCGGCATCCAGTGTCGGCGGTGCGCAGTCGGCCTTGGTGTGCTGCTCGAGCCCGCAGTCCTGGCCCTCGCAGTTCGCCAGCACGTAGCGGGTGGCGTTCCAGAGCTTGTTGCAGAAGTTCCGGTAGCCCTCGCAGCGCTTGGCGTCGAAGTTGATGTTGCGGCCCAGCGTCGCGTAGCTGGCCATCGTCAACCGCAGCGCGTCGGCGCCGTACGCGGGGATGCCGTCGGGGAATTCCTTCTGCGTCTCCTGGCGCACGCGCGGCGCGGTCTCCGGCTTGCGCAGGCCGGTCGAGCGCTTGTCCAGCAGCGGGCCGAGCGCGATGCCGTCGATCAGGTCGACCGGGTCGAGCACGTTGCCCTCGCTCTTGCTCATCTTCTTGCCCTGCGCGTCGCGCACGAGGCCGTGGATGTAGACGTCGCGGAACGGCACCTGCCCGGTGAAGTGCGTCGTCATCATGATCATCCGGGCCACCCAGAAGAAGATGATGTCGAAGCCGGTGACCAGCACCGACGACGGCAGGAACAGGTCCTGCTCGACGGTCTTGGCGGGCCAGCCGAGCGTGGAGAACGGCACCAGCGCCGACGAGTACCAGGTGTCGAGCACGTCCTCGTCGCGCGTCAGCGGCCCGGTGTAGCCGGCGGCCGCGGCGCGCTCGCGGGCTTCATCCTCGCTGCGTGCGACGAAGGTCTCGCCGCCGCTGCCGTACCAGGCCGGGATCTGGTGGCCCCACCAGAGCTGGCGGCTGATGCACCAGTCCTGGATGTTGTTCATCCAGTGGTTGTAGGTGCTGACCCACTGCTCGGGCACGAAGCGCACCTGCCCGCCCTGCACGGCGTCGATCGCCTTCTGCGCGATGCTGGTGCCGTCGCGCCCGGGCTTGCTCATCGCCACGAACCACTGCTGCGTGAGCATCGGCTCGATGATCTGCCCGGTGCGGCCGCAGCGCGGCACCACGAGGCGGTGCTTCTTCGTCTCGACCAGCAGGCCCAGCGCGTCGAGGTCGGCGATGATGCGCTTGCGCGCCTCGAAGCGGTCCAGGCCCCGGTAGGCCGCTGGCGCGTTGTGGTTGATCGTGGCGTCCAGCGTCAGCACGACCAGGCTCTCCAGGCCGTGGCGCTGGCCGACCCCGAAGTCGTTGGTGTCGTGCGCCGGCGTGACCTTCACGACGCCGGTGCCGAACTCGCGGTCGACGTAGGCGTCGGCGATCACCGGGATCAGCCGGTCGGCCAGCGGCAGGCGCACCTTGCGGCCCACCAGCGCGCGGTAGCGCTCGTCGTCGGGGTGCACCATCACGGCCACGTCGCCGAGCATGGTCTCGGGGCGGGTGGTGGCCACCACCACCGAGTCGAGTCCGCCGGCGCCTTCGGTGCCGGGCCCATCCTCGAGCGGGTAGCGGATGTGCCAGAGGAAGCCGTCCTCCTCCTCGCTCTCCACCTCGAGGTCGGAGACGGCCGACTTCAGCACCGGGTCCCAGCTCACCAGCCGCTCGCCGCGGTAGATCAGGCCCTCGTCGTACAGCCGCACGAAGGTCTCGGTGACGATGGTCGACAGGCGCTCGTCCATCGTGAAGTACTCGCGCGACCAGTCCACGCTGTCGCCCATGCGGCGCATCTGCTGCGTGATCGTGGCGCCCGACGTGGCCTTCCAGTCCCACACCTGCGCGACGAAGTTCTTGCGGCCGAGCTGGTGGCGCGAGACGCCCGCTTCCTGCAGCTGGCGCTCGACGACGATCTGCGTGGCGATGCCGGCGTGGTCGGTGCCGGGCACCCACAGCGTGTTGAACCCGCGCATGCGGTGCCAGCGCGTCAGCGAGTCCATGATCGTCTGGTTGAACGCGTGCCCCATGTGCAGCGTGCCGGTGACGTTCGGCGGCGGCAGCTGGATCGAGAACGAGGGCCGGGCCGGGTCCAGCGTCGCGGCAAACGTGCCGGCCTGTTCCCACCGGGGCGTCCAGCGCGCCTCGACGGCCGCGGGTTCGAAGGACTTGGCGAGGTCGGTCATGAGGCGGCGGATTGTAGGGAGAACCCTCGGCGGGCTCGCTCGTCGCGCCGGCGTGGGGCCCCCGGGATTCAGGTGTGTATGAACGTGTGCGCCGCGACTCGCAAAGGGGGTTCTTGCCCTAACATATCCGCATGTCCCGTGATCGTACGAATCCCTCGCGCCTCAGGCACATCGCGGCTGCGGCCGTGCTCTCGGTCACGGCCTGGTGCGGCGGCGCGCACGCCGACCCGGTGATCTGGGTCGACGACAACACCGGCCGTCTCGGCACCATCGACGTCGGCACGGGTGCGGTGACGATCGTCGGCTCGATGGGCGTGGTGATGTGGGACATCGCATTCGATCCGCTGGGCAACCTCTTCGGCACCAACGGCACCACGCTCTACCGGATCGACAAGTCGACTGCCGCCGCCACGCCGGTGGGCAGCCTGGGTGCCACGATCACGTCGCTGGTGTTCAACCCCAGCGGTGCGCTGTACGGCTCGGGCAACAGCCTCTACTCGATCAATCCGGGCACGGGGGCGGCCACCTCGGTAGGGGGCGCCGCGTTCGGCTTCTCGGGTGACTTGTCGTTCGCGGGTGGTCAGTTGTACTTGTCGCACGGTCAAGGCCTGTCCCCGTACACGCTGTCGGTGCTCGATACGTCGACGGGGTTCCGCACGCCGGTCGGCAGCCTGGGGGTGGCCCAGGTCTACGGGCTGGCCAGCCCTGATCGGGCGGCGCTGTACAGCGTGGCCGGCACGACGGTGTACACGGTCAACGGAACGACCGGGGCCTCCACGATCGCGCTGGACTTCAGCGGGCGTGGCCTGTCGCAGATCAACGGGGCGGCGTTCGTCACCGAGGCCGCTCCGGTGCCCGTGCCTGAACCCGGCCGCGCGGTGCTGATGCTCGCCGGCCTGGGCGTCGTCGGGCTGCTGGCCCAGCGCAGGCTCAAGCGGCGCTGAGTACCGCTGCGCGCCGCGCTCCGGCGGCGCTGCGGTCCTACATGAACAGGTGCTCGCCGGCGTTCTCGCCGCCGAGGATCACGTAGTTCACCTTCTTCAGGTCCGCGAGCGCGCGTCCGCCGGCATAGCTGATCGAGCTCTGCAGGTCCTCGCGCATCTCGCGCAGCGTGTCGGCCAGGCGGCCCTTGATCGGCTCGAGGATGCGCTTGCCCTCGACGTGCTTGTACTCGCCCTTGTTGAAGTCGCTGGCCGAGCCGTAGTACTCCTTGTAGAGCTTGCCGTCGACCTCCACCGTCTGCCCCGGTGATTCCTCGTGGCCGGCGAACAGCGAGCCGATCATCACCATCGCGGCGCCGAAACGCACGCTCTTGGCGATGTCGCCGTGGTGGCGGATGCCGCCGTCGGCGATGATGGGTTTGGTCGCCACGCGCGCGCACCACTTCAACGCCGAGAGCTGCCAGCCACCGGTGCCGAAGCCGGTCTTGAGCTTGGTGATGCACACCTTGCCCGGGCCGACGCCGACCTTGGTCGAGTCGGCGCCCCAGTTCTCGAGGTCGATCACCGCCTCGGGCGTGGCCACGTTGCCGGCGATGACGAAGGCCTGCGGCAGCTTCGTCTTGATGTGCTCGATGGTCTTCCTCACGCTGTCGGCGTGGCCGTGCGCGATGTCGATGGTGATGTAGTCGGCGCCCACGCCCTCGGCGGCGAGGCGGTCGATCACCGCGTGGTCATGCGGCTTGACGCCCGAGCTGATCGACACGATCAGGCCCTGCTCGCGCATGCGCCGCGCGAAGGCCACGTTGTCGAGGTCGAAGCGGTGCATCACGTAGAAGTGGCCGCTGCGCGCCAGCGTCTCGGCGATCGACTCGTCGATCACCGTCTTCATGTTCGATGGCACCACCGGCAGCGCATAGCGGCGGCCGCCGAATTCGATCGACGTGTCGCATTCCGAGCGGCTCTCGACGCGGCACTTGCGTGGCAGCAGCAGGATGTTGTCGTAGTCGAAGATTTCCATGGCGCGAGCGGAGGCGTGGGCGGCGTGGATCGCCGGGGCGCGCGATTGTGCGCTCTGAGCAGCCTACCCGTAGCGTCCGTGCAGGAACCAGCCGCCGGGGTGGCTGCCGGCGGCGGGCAGGCGGTCGCGGAACACCCAGACGAGCGCGCCATCGGGCTGCTGCGCGACGTAGTAGTCGCGCGTGGCGAGCGCGCCGTCCCACCAGCCCGATTCGATGCGCTCGGGGCCGACCAGCAGCTGCAGCGGCCGGCCGTCGAGCAGCGGGCCGTCGTCCCGGGCTGGCAGCGGCTGCGGCTCGGGCACGAGCCACAGCGGGCGCGATGCGGTGAGCCTCGGCGCAGCACCGCGGCCGCCCTGCTGCACCGGCACGGCCCGCGTGCCGCGTTCGGGCCGGTGGTCGGCCACCGGCTGCAGCGCCAGCACCTGCTCGTCGCCCAGGCGCGCGCGCAGCCGCTCGACGAGCCGGCCGAAGCCTTCGGACTCGCTCTGCCGCGTGGGGAACAGCTCGCCGCTGGCGGGCGCACCGCGGTGCAGCTCGTGGCCGTGGCAGCGCATCGCGATCTCGAGCGTCGGGGCTGCCAGTTCGCAGCGGGCCAGCCGCTCGTGCAGCAGGCCGAGCAGGTGTGCGGCGTCGGCGCTGGGCGTGGCCAGCTCGATGCGCAGCGTGCTCGTCTCGGGGGCCTCGCCGCGGTGCCGCGCCTCGTGCTTCATGACCAGCGTCCAGGCCTGCACGCGGGCCTGCTGCGCACCGGCCCAGGCCACCAGGCGCGCCATCAGGTGCGCGGCGGCATGAATCAGCTGCGCGCTCGTGTCGGCCCGCGTGTAGAGCTCCAGGTGGCTCTCGAAGTGCGGTGGCAGCGCGAGCCAGCGGCGCGGGTCGGGGCGCTCACCGCGCGCACGGTCCAGGTCGTCGAGCAGCGTCTCGCCGAAGCGCCGCGCCAGCCCCGAGCGCGGCAGCCGTCGCAGGTCCTCGAGCTGGCGCAGCCCCATGCCCTGCAGCGCCTCCCAGTGCTCGCGCGCGGGGCCCAGCATCCACACCGGCGCGGTGTCGAGCAGCGCCTGCAGCATGCGCCGGTCGCGGCTGTGCGGGCCTTCGGCGAGATCGTCGCGCCAGCGTGCGAGCACGGCGGCGCCCAGCGCAGTGGGGGCGCTGGCGATCTGCACCCGGTGGCCCAGCGGCGCCAGCAGCGCGCGCAGCCGCGCCAGCAGCGCGGCGTGGCCACCGAAGTAGCGCAGGCTGGCCTGCACCTCCAGCAGCACGAGGCCGGTGCCCTCGACCGTGACCGACGGCGTGCACGCCAGCGCCGCCTGCGCCACGTCGAGCTGCGCCCGCGCATCGCGCTGCGGGTCGGCCTGGCCGAGCACCAGGTCGGCCGCCAGCGCCAGCGCGGTGGCGCGCGTGCAGCCGGGGCGGATGCCGCGGCTCAGCGCGGCGACGTTGGCCGCCGCGACGTGGTGCTCGTGGATCAGCGCGACCGGGCGCTCGTCACTGCCGGCCGGCAGCGTGGCGCAGAACGCCTCCAGCGACAGCAGCGGCAGGTGCAGCGCGAGCCACAGCATGACGGCAGCGCAAGGCGCATGCTCACGCGGCACCGGCCACGGCCGGGGCGTGCGGGGCGGTGGTGCGTGCGGCGGGGGCCGCTGTCTCGCCGGCCGGACGGGCGGGCCGGTGTTCCGCGAGCCGCGCATCGGCGCGCGGGTAGACCGACGTCGGCAGCGTCGGCGCGAGGTCGAGCACGATCGGCTGCACGAGCGGCGGGCCGCGCCGCTTCACCACGCGCAGCTGCAGCCGGTCGGCGCCGGCCGGCTGCAGCCACACCCGTAGCGGCGCGGCGCTGGTGGTGCCGCGGGCCTGCGCGTCGCGCAGCAGGAAGGCCGGCCCGTCGTGCGCCTGCGCGGCCAGCTGCAGCCGCCGCAGCAGGTCGGCGGGCAGCCGCGCCGGCAGCCACAGCAGCAGCGCGCCCACGTGGCCGCAGGCCAGCGCCTGCTCGGCGGCCCACCACATGTCGGCCGCGGGCAGCCGCCGGCGCAGCGGGCCGCGCGCAGTGCGGTCGTCGGGCCGCCGCTGCACGACGACGAGCTGTGCCGCGTCCAGCCCCAGGCCGCACCAGCCCCAGGCCGACAGCGGCGCCGGCGGATCGACCAGCAGCACGTGGCGCTGTGCCTGCTGCAGCGCCGCCAGCACCGGCGCCAGCAGCCTCAGCTCGCCGATGCCTACATGCGCCAGCAGCAGCTCGGTGAGCGCACGCTTCGGCCAGCCGCCGCCCGGCAGCTCGACGTCGAGCGCATCGAACCCCGTGGCGCAGACCCCCACGCGCTCGCGGCCCAGCTCGTGCGCCCGCCACAGCGCCGGGTGCGGCAGCGAGGCTTCCGGCGCAGCGGCCGGCACCGGATCGGCGAGCAGGGGAAAGGCTTCCACGAGGGTACTGTATGCATATACAGTTTCCTCGGCAAGGGCCGCCGGCCGCCCGCAGCGCGGCGCCTGTCACGCGGCTGCGGGAAATTCTCCGGCCGTGTCACGCCGCCAGCAACCCCGCCACGCGCTCGCGCAGGCCCTGCGGCGTCACGTCCTTCGCCGGCACCGCCTCCCCCGCCACCAGCCCCACGCGGCTGAAGAAGCCGCGCCGGAACGGCTTGACCATCGCCGCGCCGCGCTCGATGCGCGAGAAGTACGAGCCCCACAGGTTCTGCAGCGCCAGCGGCACCACCGGCACCGGGTGCGTGGCCAGGATCTTCATCACGCCGCCCTTGAACTCGGCGAGCTCGCCGTCGCGCGTGATCGCGCCCTCGGGGAAGATGCCCAGCAGGTCGCCCTCGGCCAGCACCTGGCGCGCCGCCGCGAACGCCGCCTCGTAGGTGGCCGGGTCGTCCTTCTGCGAGGCGATCGGGATCGCCTTGGCCAGCCGGAACAGCGTGCCCAGCACCGGGGTGGCGAAGATGCGGTGGTCCATGATGAAGCGCACCGGCCGCGGGCTGGCGGCCATCAGCAGCACCGCGTCGATGAAGCTCACGTGGTTGCACACGAGGATCGCCGCGCCGCTCTCGGGGATGTGCTCGTCGCCGCGGATGCGGAAGCGGTAGATCAGCCGCGTCAGCACCCAGGCCAGGAAGCGCAGCAGGTACTCCGGCACCAGCAGGAAGATGTAGCCGGCCACGATCGCGTTGGCCACCGCGACGATCAGGCACACCTGCGGGATCGTGACCCCCATCGACAGCAGCGCACCCACCGCCACCGAGCTGGCGATCATGAACAGCGCGTTGAGGATGTTGTTGGCGGCGATGATGCGGGCCCGGTGCGTGGGCTGCGTGCGGATCTGGATCAGCGCGTACATCGGCACGCTGTAGACGCCGGCCGACAGCGCCAGCAGCGCCAGGTCGATCATCACGCGCCAGTTCGCGCCGATCGCGACGAAGGCCGCCACCCCCATCGGGGAGGCCGCCGGCAGCGCCTGCGTGGCGAAGTACAGGTCGGCGGCGAACACGCTCATGCCGAACGCGCCCAGCGGCACCAGGCCGATCTCCACGTGCCGGCGCGACAGCACCTCGCACAGCAGCGCGCCGGTGCCGATGCCTACCGAGAACACCACCAGCAGCAGCGAGGCCACCTGCTCGTTGCCGTGCAGCACATCGCGCGCCAGCGAAGGGAACTGCGACAGGAACACGGCGCCGACGAACCACATCCACGAGATGCCCAGCAGCGAGCGGAACACGACGATGTTGCCGTGCGCCAGCTTTAGGTTCTTCCAGGTCTCCGAGACCGGGTTCCAGTTGATCTGCAGCTGCGGGTCGGTGGAAGGCGAGGCCGGCACCGCCTGCGCCAGCAGCCGCCCGAGCACGGCCACCGCGACGCAGGCGATGGCCACGTCGCGCCCGCCGGTCTCGGGGATCGCGATCAACAGCCCGCCGGCCACGTTGCCCAGCAGGATGGCCACGAAGGTGCCCATCTCGACCATGCCGTTGCCGCCGGTCAGCTCGCGCTCGCTCAGGTGCTGCGGCAGGTAGGCGAACTTCACCGGGCCGAACAGCGTGGAGTGCAGCCCCATCAGGAACACGCAGCCCAGCAGCACCGGTACGTCCTGCCGGATGAAGCCCCAGCCGGCCAGCGCCATGATCGCGATCTCGAGCGACTTCACGAAGCGGATCAGCACCGCCTTGTCGTACTTGTCGGCGAGCTGCCCGCTGGTGGCCGAGAACAGCAGGAACGGCAGGATGAACAGCGCGCCGATCACCAGCCCCGCCATCGACGGCGGCAGCCAGCTCACCTGCAGCTGGTAGGTGACGAGCACCGTGAACGCGAACTTGAACAGGTTGTCGTTGCCGGCGCCGAGGAACTGCACCCAGAAGAACGGGGCGAAGCGGCGCTGGCCCAGCAGCGCGAACTGGTTCGGGTGGTGGTCCAAGTCGGGGGTCCCTCAGGTCGTGGTCGGGTTCGTCGTCGCGGCCGCGTCTCGACCGGCCGCGGATGATGCCGCGCGCAGCCGCGCCAGCGCCACGCCTTCGAACACCGACGGTGGCAAACGCACGCTGCCGAGCGCCAGCCGGCGCTTGAGCACGAAGTCCGCCAGCAGCGGGTTGTGCGCGCGCACGCGCTGCAGCACCGGCGCGTCGGCGGCCGCCAGCAACCCGGCGGCCACCAGCTTGTCCAGAGAGGTCAGCGGCATTACGCCGGGCAGCGGATGGTCCGAGCCGTGCAGCAGCTGCGCGTGCCAGTCCTCGCGCTCCAGGATGCGGCGCCACACCGTGGGGCGCCGGTTGCGCTGGAACACCGCGGAGAGGTCGGCCAGCAGCCGCGGCGAGCCGCGGTTCTCGTCCATCACGCGCGCCCACAGGTCGAAGGCCGGCACCTTCGGCGCCGACGGGCGGTCGGTGTCGTGCGCGTGGCCGAGCGACGCCGCGTGCGCCACGATCACCGTCACGCCCGCGGCCAGCGGCGCGCGCACCGCCAGCGGGTTGCCGTAGGCCTCCTGGCGCGCGCCGGGCGCCGCGGCTTCCTCGCCGCAGTGCACGACCAGCGGCAGCCCGGTGGCCACGAGCGCGTCGTAGAACGGCCGGCAGCGCGGGCTGGCGAGGTCGATGTTCATCGCGCTGGGCAGCCACTTCACCGCCTGGGCACCGCGGGCGGCGGCCTGCCGCAGCCGCTCGACGGCATCGGGCCGGTAGGGGTGGATCGAGGCCACCCAGTCGAACCGGGCCGGATGCGCGGCGGCCACCTCGGCGGCGTAGGCGTCGGGCACGGTGAAGGTGCTCCAGTCGGGGCGCTCGCGGCCGTCGTCGTCGGCCGCATGGGCGAACGCGTACAGCCACCATCGCGCGCCGGCCGGGAAGTCCGCCGCCAGGGAGGACAGCCGCTGCACGTAGGCACGGTCCACCGAGCCGGCGTCCTCGTCGATGCAGGCGGCGTTCAGGATCACCTTGCGCCGCAGCACCTCCAGCGGCCGCCACCACTGGCGCATGCTCGGGTGGATGGTGCAGCCCGAACCCGAGTCGCCCGTGCCCAGCAGGTGCGCGTGCACGTCGACCAGCTTCGTCGCGTCGAGACCGTCGAAGGCCGAGAGCACCACGTCGTGGCGGGCCAACTCCGCCGGCAGCGTGCCGCGGCAGGGGTTGCGCCAGGGGCTGCCGCCGTCGTCGCCGTCGGCCGGGCCGCGATCGGCCCGCGCGCCCAGCGACGTGAACAGCCCCGCGGCCAGCGCGCCGGTGCAGCACAACGCATGGCGGCGGTTGATGCCGTGGCGGCGCGGATCGTTCGAGGTGCTCTTCACGGGTACGTTCAGCGGATCTCGCGCATCCGCGACGCCAGCTGCGCGCGCGCCAGCCACTGGAACACCGAGTCGGCGGTGACCGTCTCGATGCGGTCGGCGTAGCGCTTCTCGTCGGGATGGTCGTCGAAGGCGACGTTGGCCGCCGTCATGCGCGCCCCCAGCCGCGTCAGCGGGCCCAGCCGCAGCACGCCGGGCTCGTAGCCCTTCACCAGCAGCCAGGCCTGCGCGACATCGCGCCCGGCGTTGCTGCGTCCCGGCGAGCCGGCCGTGGCCAGCAGCTGCGACAGCGCCAGCGTCTCGATCGCCCATTGGTTCGACTGCTGGTAGCGCATCGCCCACGGGTACGCGACCATGCTGTAGTCGGCCGTGTGCAGCCGCGCCGCGCGCTCGTTGTCGACGAGCACGGGGCGCAGTGCGCGCTGCACCTCGGGCGTGGGCACCGCGTAGCCGGCGCGGTACTCGAACGGGTCGTCGAGGAAGAACTCCGCCAGCCCTTGCCGATACAGGTCGCCGCGTGCGCTGCCGCACTGGTTGAGCTTGTGCACCACGCGCCAGCCGGCCTCGTCCTTGTAGGCCCAGCCGACGTGTGACCAGCGCAGCCGGTAGCGCGACAGGTCCTGCCCGGCGCGGGCCAGCAGCACCACCTCGGCGCCGCTGGCGTCGAGCTCGCGCATCGTGCGGTGCGCGAGCTGCAGCGACTGCTCCACGCTGGCGGCCAGCGGCAGGCGGGTCTCGCACGAGCGGCCGGCCTGGGCCTGGGCCCCGGCCCCGACCAGCGCGACGAGGCCGGCGATCTGCAGCATGCGCGCGATCATCGCGTGATCCTCTCGTTGTGCAGCAGCGCGCGGCCGATCTCGTTGGGCACGTAGGCGATGGCCTGCCCGGCGGCCGAGAGGATCCAGCCGGTGCCCACCGCGCTCACCGCCACCCCGGTGCCGGCCGCCACCGAGACGCCGGCGGCGAGCCCGCCCGACAGCGTGAGGCTGGCGCGGGCGCCGTCCGAGGCGCGCTCCAGCACCCACACCGTGGCGCCGGAGACGCCCTCCACCGCCACCACCGTGAGCGCCGCGCCGGACGCGAGGATCGCCACCGGTGCCGCCACCGACACCGCCACCGGCAGCAGCGAGGCGGCGCTGAGTTCGGAGGCCGCGGTGTCGCGGTGCGCCCGGGCCGGCAGCGCCAGCATGGCGGCCAGCGCCAGGATCGTGATCAGGGACTTCGTCGTCGTCATGGTCGTCACTCCGCTGAGGGTTCGTGGGTGCGGTGCGTCGCGGCTTCGTGCGCGTCGCGCAGCGTCTTGGCCAGCGTGAAGGCGCTGGACATCAGGAACAGCCAGCTCACCGCGAGGAAGGCCTTGTAGGGCGGGTTGATCTGCATCTGCACGAGGCCCCAGCCGGTGAGGGCCATCGCCAGCGCGAAGCCGCCCCACACGACGCCGGCCCACATCGGGGTCTGCACCACGGCGCGGCGGGCGCGTGCGGCGTCCTCGTCGCGCACGTGCTTGGCCAGCGCGAAGGCCATCGCCAGGCAGAAGCCGTAGCCCATCAGCATGAAGGCGCGCTCGATCTCCGCGCCGGGCAGCCAGGCCAGGCCCGTGCCCGCGAGGCCCGCGGCGGCGGCGAACGAGATCCAGACCTGGGCCTTCCAGGCCTTGGTGTCGGAGCGGGGGATGGCGGGCATGGCGGTGCTGCGGGGGGTGGTGATCGCAGTGGGGTTGAACACGGACGAGATCGTCGGGCCCCGCCGTGTCGGTATCAAGCGTTTCCCGGGAGGTGGTTCCGCAGTGGCCTGCTTGGTATCGTCATGCGATACCGATTGCCGCCAGGAGCCCGCCGCCATGAGCACCACCAAGGACCTCGTCATCGCGCTGAAGGGCGAGCTCAAGCGCCAGGGCGTCACCTACGCCGCGCTGGCGCGGCAGCTCGGCATCGCCGAGTCCAGCGTCAAGCGCATCCTCGCCAAGGGCGACATGCCGCTGTCGCGCATCGACGAGATGCTCGCGGTGCTGAAGATGACCTTCGCCGAGCTGGCCGAGCAGGTGGTGCACGCGCAGCCGCTGCGCCACGAGCTGACGATGGAGCAGGAGCGCGCCGTGGTGGCCGACCGCAAGCTGCTGCTGGTGGCCATCTGCTGCCTGAGCGCCTGGACCTACGAGCAGATCGTGGCCACCTACCGCATCACCGCGGCCGAGACGGTGAAGTACCTCGCGCAGCTCGACCGGCTGGGCATCATCGAGCTGCGCCCGTTGAACCGCTACCGCGTGAAGCTCGACAAGACGTTCCGCTGGCGCGCGCAGGGGCCGGTGATGGACTACTTCCGGCGCGACGTGGTGCCCGACTACTTCGACGGCGGCTTCGACGGCGACGGCGAGACGCTGATGCTGGTGCACGGCCGCATCAGCAAGGCGCTGGCCGGCATCTTCGTCGAGCGTCTGCAGCGCGTCGGGCAGGATTTCGCGGCGCAGCACCTGGCCGACCAGCGGCTGCCCGACGACAAGAAGGACGCGTACACGCTGGTGGTGGCGATGCGCTCGTGGCTGTTCGCCGCGTTCCGTGACCTGAAACGTTAGCTGGCGCCGGCGGCGGCCATTGCCGCCTCGCCGCCATGTGTGCCCGTTCAGATCGGGTTGAGCGACTTCTCGCGCCGGTAGTGCACGTAGCCCACGCTCGCGCCGGTGCGCAAGCCCACGCCCAGGCGGATCGGGGCCAGCGTCACGCCGTCGAGCCGCTGGTAGTTGATGCCGGCGCCGCCCACGTAGTAGAGGCTGCCGTCCACGCCGGGATAGCGCTTGTAGATCGCATCCACGCCCGGCAGCTTGTAGACGAGCACGAAGACCTTCGACGCGTTGGCGCCCAGGTCCAGGCCGATCGACGGGTCGGCCCAGTAGACCTTGCTCATGCGGCCGCTCTTGGTCACGAGCTCGCCCTCGCCGTAGCGCACGCCCACGGTGACGGCGGCCGAGACCTCTTCGCCGCGGATGTAGGCGTTCGGCCGGCCCTGTTCGCGGAAGGCCTTCTCCACCACGTTCGCCAGGCCCTCGGTGGTGCTGCCGAAGAAGTCGGTGACGGCCTTCAGCGTCGACTCCTGGTCGTAGGTGTCGTCGGCCGCGAGCGCGCTGGCCAGCGGCGACGAGACCAGCGCACCGGCACCGAGCTGCGCGAGCAGGCGGCGGCGCGTGGCGTCGTGGGCGCCGGTGCCCGGGTCGGACGTGAAGAGACGGGTGGCGGACAGCATCGGGTGACCTCCTGGTTGATGTCGGAGCCGCGAAACGCGGCGACGGCGTCATCTTGGAGAGGTTGCCGCGCCCTGCGTGTCGCCCGGCCGCGCGAGCCGGCGTAGGCATCGGCCTACACGATGCCGGGCACCGCGAGGGCCGCTCAGCCGGTGCGCAGCGCCTGCCCCAGCACCGCCGTGCAGGCGCGCACCGCCGTCATCGCCTCGTCGAGCACGCGCGACATGGTGATGAAGCCGTGCACCTGCCGCTCGAAGCACAGGTACTGCACTCGGTTGCCGGCCTCGCTGAGCGCATCGGCGTACTGCAGACCCTCGTCGCGCAGCGGGTCGTAGCCGGCGGTCAGCACCAGCGCCGGCGGAAGTCCCTTGAGGTCTGCGGCCAGCAGCGGCGACGCGCGACTGTCGTTCCACTGTGCCGGCTCGGGCGTGTAGTGGCCGCGGTAGTAGGCGATGCTGTCGGCGGTGAGGATGTAGCCCTGCCCGTTCGCGCGGTGCGAAGGCGCCACCGCGCGCATGTCGGTGGCCGGGTAGATGAGCAGCTGGTGCGCCAGCGGCGGCAGGCCGGCAGCGCCGCGCACTGCGAGCGCCGTCACCGCCGCGAGGTTGCCGCCGGCGCTGTCGCCGCCCACCGCCACGCGCGCCGTGTCGATGCCCGCAAGACCGGCGCTGCCCGACAGCACCGCGCGCGTCACCGCCACGCAGTCGTCCACCGCTGCGGGGAAGCGGTGCTCGGGGGCCAGCCGGTAGTCCACCGCCAGCACGGCCGCGGGTGTCCAGGCGCAGAGCTGGCGGCACAGCACGTCATGCGTGTCGAGGTCGCCGATGGTCCAGCCGCCGCCATGGAAGTAGACCAGCAGGGGTTGAGCCGCGCCGGCTGCGCCCGAGGCCGGGCGGTACAGCCGGCAGCGCACGCCGGCCACGTCGACGTCGGCCGCCGAGGCCACTGGCGGTGGCTCGGGCTGCGTGTAGGCGCGGCGGTCGCGGTACAGCGCGCGGGCGTCGGCGGGCGACAGCGTGTGCGTCGGCGGCACGCCGCGCTCGGCCATCAGCTGGATCAGCGCGCGGGCTTGCGGGTCGAGCATCGCGGGTTCCTCCGGTAGATTGCGGCCAGTGTATCGACCGCCCCCGATGGACATCTCCTGCCCCTGCGGCCTGCCGCACCGCTACGCCGACTGCTGCGGACGCTGGCACGCCGGCCCGCTGCACCTGCAGGCGCCCGATGCCGAGGCGCTGATGCGCTCTCGCTACGCCGCCTTCGCACTGGACCGACGCGACTACCTGCGCGACACCTGGCACCCGTCGTCGCGGCCGGCCGTGCTGGAAGACCCGCCGCCCGGGCTGCGCTGGCTCGGCCTGGAGGTGCGGCGCCACGTGCCGATCGATGCCGACCACGCGACGGTGGAATTCGTCGCGCGCAGCAAGCTCGGCGGCCGCGCGTCGCGGCTGCACGAGGTGAGCCGCTTCGAGCGCGTGGGCGGGCGCTGGACCTACGTCGACGGCGAGTTGCGTTGACGGTGACCATCGAACGTCGGGCCGCCAGCGGAGGGGCCCGACGGGCCTCGCACCGATGAACCCCGGCGTCGCCTACGCACTGGCCGCATTCACGATCTGGGGCCTGTACCCGCTGTACTTCCGGTTGCTGGAAGGCGTGCCGGCGATCGAGGTGGTGCTGCAGCGCTCGGTGTGGTCGCTGGTGTTCGTGCTGGGCGTGCTGGCGGTGTTGCGCCGCTGGCAGTGGCTGGCGCCGCTCCTGCGCGAGTCGCGGCGGCTGGCGGTGTATGCCGCGAGCGCGCTGCTGATCGCCGGCAACTGGCTCGTCTACGTGCACGCGGTGCAGACGCACCAGGTGCTGCAGGCGAGCCTGGGCTACTTCATCAATCCGCTGGTGAGCGTGGCGCTGGGGGTGCTGGTGCTGCGCGAACGGCTGCGGCGGCTGCAGTGGCTGGCCGTGGTGCTGGCGTCGGCCGGCGTGGCCTGGCTCACGTGGCGCAACGGCGGGCTGCCGTGGATCGCGCTGGCGCTGGCGGTGCTGTTCGGCGTCTACGGGCTGCTGCGCAAGACCGCGCCGCTCGGCGCGCTGGAAGGACTGGCCGCCGAGACGCTGCTGCTGGCGCCGCTGGCGCTGGCCGGCCTCGCGTGGGCCACCGCCGCACGGCCTGAGCCGCTGCTCGAGGCGCGCCCGACGCTGCTGGTGTGGCTGGCGCTCTCGGGTCCGCTCACCGCGCTGCCGCTGTACTGCTACACGCAGGCCGCACGGCGGCTGCCGCTGGCCACGGTGGGCGTGCTGCAGTACCTCTCGCCGACGCTGCAGTTCGCGCTCGGCGTGTGGGTCTTCGGCGAGACGTTCGATGCGGCGCGGCTGGCCGGCTTCGCGCTGATCTGGGCGGCGCTGGCCTGCTACAGCGCCGACGCGCTCATCGGCTCGCGGCCCCGGCCCGAGCCGCCGCCGGCCTGAGGCGTTCGTCGCGGCCCGCCGCAGCGGCCTCGCGCAGCGCCGCGTCGATCAGCGCCTCGGCCATCCACAGCGCCGTCTGCTCCACGCCGCGGTCGCTCTCGCCCCAGATGTCCTTCAGCACGACGTAGGGCTCGATGCCGTAGACGATCGACAGCGCGCGGTGCAGCCGCGCGTGCACCGGGGGCGGCAGCACGGACGCCAGCGGCTGCAGCGCCTGCTCGAGGATGCGCACGCGGTGGCCGCGGCGGTAGGGCTCCTCCTCCAGCAGGCCGGCGCGCTCGAGCTGCCACTGCTCCAGCGAGAGCTGCGCCGCCGCGCGCATCTGCGGCTCGAAGTGCTTGAAGCGCGGGAAGGTGCGCCGGAACAGCTCGCGCACGCGCTCGCGGCCATCACTCTCGTCGGACTCGAAGCTGCGCATCGGCCCCAGCGAGTCGTCGATCACCGCGGCGACCAGCGCGCTGCGCGTCGGGAAGTAGCGATAGGCGGTGGCGCGCGACACCTTCGAGCGCACCGCCACCTCGGCCACCGTGGGCACGTGGCCGTCCTGCCGGATGACGTCCGCGGCGGTGTCCATCAGCAGCCGGTAGGTGGCGGCCTTCACGCCGCGCTCGGGTACCTCGGGGCCTCGGCTGGGGATCGGGGGCTTGCGGGCCATGAGGGTAATTCCGGGGCGTTCGGCGTGGGGTCTCGGCTTGTGGGCGGCCGGAACCCGCTCGTATGATGGGCCGTCCAGATTTGAGACGCAAGTCTCATTCTCACATCACAGTCTCACGGCCTGCGGGCACGTGGGCGAGGAGACAACCCACGATGCGCTGGGCCCGTTGGAGCTGGGGCGGCCGCTTCCATCTCGGCACCGTGTCGCCGTCGGGCGACGAGGTCACGCCGCGGGTGGCCGAGCGGCACGTCTCCGACATGGCCGCGGTGATCGCCTCGCTGGCCGGCGGGGGGCCGGTGCCGGAGCCCACGGGTGCGCGGCTGCCGCTGTCGGCCGTGACGCTCACCGCACCGCTGGCGCGCCCGGCGCGCAACCTCTTCTGCATCGGCCGCAACTACCGGGCGCACGCCGAGGAGCTGGCGACCACGGTGTTCCGCGACACGGTGGCGCGCGCCGATGGCTGGCCGATCGTCTTCACGAAGGTGCCCGAGACGGTGGTCGGCCCACACGACCCGGTGCGCCTGCCCGGCGCCGCGGCCAGCGAGCAGATCGACTACGAGGCCGAGCTGGCCGTGGTGATCGGCCGTGGCGGGCGCGACATCCCGCGCTCGCGCGCGCTGGCTCACGTGTTCGGCTACACGGTCGTCAACGACGTCAGCGCGCGCGACGTGCAGGTGCGCCACCAGCAGTGGCACCTGGGCAAGAGCTTCGACACCTTCTGCCCGATGGGGCCGTGGATCGTCACCGCCGACGAGCTCGACGGCACCGACACGCGGGTGCGCTGCTGGGTGACCTCCGGCGGGCACACCGAGCTGCGCCAGGACGGCCGCACGCGCGACCTGATCTTCGACATCCCCACGCTGGTGGAGACCTGCTCGCGCGGCATCACGCTGCAGCCGGGCGACGTCATCGCCACCGGCACGCCGTCGGGCGTGGGCATGGGCTTCCAGCCGCCGCGCTGGCTGGGCCGCGGTGACGTGGTGCGCATCGAGATCGATGGCCTGGGTGCCATCGAGAACCGCTTCGAGTAGCCGCGATGGGCGTCACCTGGATCGACCGCATGGCGGTGGACGTGACCGGCGACGGCGACGCGGTGGTGTTCGTGCACGGCCTGGGCGGCAGCCTGAACGTGTGGACGCCGCTGCTGCCCGCTCTCTCTCGCTGGCGCTGCATCCGGCCCGAGCTGCCGGGCTCGGCGCGCTCGCGCAAGGCCCATGCGCTGGCGGAGTCCACGCCGCACCGCGGCCGGCTGTCGGTGGGCGTGCTGGCCGATGCCGTGCTGCGGGTCTGCGAACAGCTCGGCGTGGCGCGCGCGCACCTCGTGGGCCACTCGCTGGGCACGCTGGTGTGCCAGCACGTCGCCGCGCGCGTGCCGCAGGCGGTGCGGTCGCTGGCGCTGTTCGGCGCGCTCGCCGAGCCTGCGGCGGCGGTGCGCCAGGCGATGGCGCAGCGCGCCGCGGCAGCGCGGGCGGACGGCCTGTTCGGCATCGCCGAGGCGGTCGCGCAGGCGGCGCTGTCGGCCCACACGCGCCAGACGCAGCCGCTGGCCGTGGCCTACGTGCGCGAGTCGCTGGCCGCGCAGGATGCCGAGGGCTACGCGCGCACCTGCGAGGCGCTGGCCGACGCCACCGCCGCCCCGCTGGAGCGCATCGCCTGCCCGGTGCTCGTGGTCAACGGCGACGAGGATGTCGTCACGCCGCTGTCGGGCGCACGCCAGCTCGCCGAGCGGCTGGCCTCCGCCCGGCTGGAGGTGCTGCCGCGCTGCGGACACTGGCCCACCCTGGAGCGCAGTGCCGACAGCCAGCGGCTGCTGCGCGACTTCCTCGACCGCGTGCGCTGAAGGAAGAACGATGGCCGACGTGCTCTACACCAACGTGCGCGTGTTCGACGGGGGCGGCGACCCGCCGTTCACCGGCGACGTGCTCGTCACCGGCAACCGCATCACGCGGGTCGTCAAGACCGGCTACGGGCCGCGCGGCGCATCGGTCGTGCCCGGCCCGGGTGCGCCCGCGCTGGCCGGCGCCACCGTGATCGACGGGGCGGGCGCGTTCCTGATGCCCGGCATGGTCGAGGCGCACACGCACTTCTCGTGGAACGACCAGCCGACGCTCGAGTCGATCCAGCGCATGCCGCCGGAGGAGCACATCCTTTGGTGCGCGCAGGTCGCGAGGACCTACCTCGACATGGGCTGGACCAGCTGCGTCGGCGCGGCCACCGCCAAGCCGCGGCTGGACGTGGTGATCCGCAACGCGATCAACGACGGCACGATCCCCGGGCCGCGCTACATCGCCGCCAGCCAGGAGATCACGGTGCCCGGCGGCCTGGGCGACACCACCGCGCCGCACCTGCCGCAGCCGGAGTTCGCGTTCGGCGCGATCGTCTCGGGCAACGACGAGATGCGTCGTTGCGTGCGCATGTTCGCCAAGTACGGCGTCGACCAGATCAAGATCAACCTGTCGGGCGAATCGATCACCGGCATGCCCTCGGAGATGAGCCAGTTCACCGAGGAGGAGGTGGCCACCTGTGTCGACGAGGCGAAGCGCTGGGGCAAGCGCGTCGCGGCGCACGCGCGCAGCACCTGGTCGATCAAGCAGTGCATCCGCCAGGGCATCCAGGTCATCTACCACGCCAGCTACGCCGACGAGGAGGCGCTGGACCTGCTCGAGGCGGCGAAGTTCGACCACCACGTCGCACCCGGCCTGGCCTGGCTGATCAACACCTGCCACCACGCCAGCCCGTGGGGGCTGACGCCCGAGGTGACGAAGAAGATGGGCTACCACCGCGAGCTGGAGGCAGCCATCGAGTCGATGCGCGCGATGCGCAAGCGCGGCATCCGCATCCTGCCCGGTGGCGACTACGGCTTCGCATGGACGCCGCACGGCACCAACGCGAAGGACCTGCAGTACTTCGTCGAGCACGTCGGCATGAGCCCGATGGAAGCACTGCTGTCGGCCACGGCCTGGGGCGCGCCGATGATGAACCAGGGCAAGCAGCTCGGCTACATCCGCGAGGGCTGCCTGGCCGACCTGCTGCTGATCGACGGCGACCCGCTGGCCGACATCACCGTGCTGCAGGACCGGCAGCGCATCCTCGCCGTGATGAAGGACGGCGAGTTCCACCGCGCGCCGCCCGCGCGCATCGCGCAGCGCAGCGCCGGCGGCGGCGTCACGCGTTGGGCGGCCTAGCCGGCCCGCGGGAGCGAGACGATGGCCGATACGCTATTCACCAACGTCCGGATCCTCGACGGCAGCGGCGACGCGCTGCCTTACAGCGGCAGCGTGCTAGTGTCGGGCAACCGCATCCGAGCGGTGGGCCGCAGCACGGCGCCGATCACGCCCGGCGCCGCCACCGTCGTGGATGCCGGCGGCGCCACGCTGATGCCCGGCATGGTCGAGGCGCACACGCACTTCAGCTGGAACGACGCGGCCACGTTGTCGGCGATCCAGCAGATGCCGCTGGAGGAGCATGTGCTGTGGTGCGCGAAGGTCGCGCGCCGCTACCTCGAGGCCGGCTTCACGAGCTGCCTGGGTGCGGCCTGCGCGAAGCCCCGGCTCGACGTGGTGATCCGCAATGCCATCGAGAGCGGCCAGATCCCCGGCCCGCGCTATCTGGCCGCCAGCCAGGAGATCACCGTACCCGGCGGCCTCGGCGACGAGACGCTGCCGCACCTGCCGTTCCCCGAGTTCAGCTTCGGCGTCAACGTCAACGGCGCCGAGCACATGCGGCAGGTCGTGCGCATGTTCCTGAAGTACGGCGTCGACTCGATCAAGCTGAACCTGTCGGGCGACAACTTCGTGCCCGGGGCGCCGGCGCACACCACCTGGATGACCGATGCCGAGGTGGCCGCCGCTGCCGAGGAAGTGAAGATGCGCGGCAAGCGCATCATCGTGCACGCCCGCTCGTGCGCCAGCGTGAAGCAGGCATTGCGCCACGGCGTGCGGCTGATCTACCACGCCAGCTTCAGCGACGAGGAGATGCTCGACCAGCTCGAGGCGGTGAAGGACGAGGTCTTCGTCGCCCCCGGCATCGCGATCCTGTACGCCATGCTGCACGAGGCCGAGCCCTACGGCATCACGCACGCGCAGGCGGTGGCGATGGGCTACCAGGAGGAGTGGGACGCGGCCTGCCAGACGCTCTCGCGCATGCACAAGCGCGGCATCCGGGTGCTGCCCGGCGGCGACTACGGCTTCGCGTTCACGCCGCACTGCCAGAACGCGCGCGACCTCGAGTTCTTCGTGCGCCACCTCGGCATGACGCCGATGGAGGCGATCCGCTCGGCCACGCGCCACGGCGGCGCGCTGATGATGCGCGGCCACGAACTGGGCCTGGTGCGCGAGGGCTACCTGGCCGACCTGCTGCTCGTCGACGGCGATCCGCTGGCCAACCTGTCGATCCTGCGCGACCCGCGCCGCATCCTGGCGGTGATGAAGGACGGGCGCTTCGCCAAGGCCCCGGCGACGACCGAGCGGCGCTGGGAGCGTGCTGCATGACGACGCGGTCGCGCCGCCAGGCGGCGGCCTGGCTGCTGATCGGCGGCCCGATCGCCGTGTTCAGCGTCTGGGCGCTGGTGGACAACGCGCGGCTGTTCCTGCTGACGCTGCTCAACGGGCTGACGCTCGGCTCGCTGTACTTCATCGTCGCCAGCGGCTTCACGCTGGTGTTCGGGCTGATGCGCAACGTCAACCTCGCGCACGGCTCGCTGTACCTGCTGGGGGGCTACATCGGCTTCACGATCGCCGAGAAGACCGGCTGGTGGCTGCTCGCCATCGCCGGCGGCTTCGTCGCCTCGGCGATCGCGGGGCTCTTGATCCAGCTGCTGATCCTGCGCCACATGCAAGGCCAGGAGCTCCGCCAGACGATGGTGACGATCGGTCTGTCGATCGTCATCGCCGACCTGCTGATGTGGGCCTTCACGGCGCAGGTCCACCAGATGGAGGCGCCGTCGCTGCTGCAGGGGCCGATCCGCGACCTGCCGGTGATCCGCGCCTACTCGGCCTACCGGCTGAGCCTGATCGGCTTCGGCGTGGCGATCGGCGTGTTCCTGTGGTGGCTGCTGGCGCGCACGCGCGTGGGCCGCATGATCCGCGCCGGCGTCGACGACCGCCAGATGCTGGCCGCCGCCGGCGTCGACGTGAACCTCGTGTTCGCCTTCACGTTCATGCTCGGCGCGGGCCTGGCGGGCCTGGGCGGCGTGATCGGCGCGGTGGAGCTGTCGATGGTGCCGGGCGAGGACACGCGGCTGCTGCTGGCCTCGCTGATCGTCGTCATCGTCGGCGGCATGGGCAGCGTGGTGGGCGCGGCGATCGGCGCCACCATGCTCGGCCTGGCCGAGACCTACGGCCTGGCCTACGCGCCGACGTACAGCGTCGTGTTCACGTTCGTCATCCTCGTGCTGGTGCTGGCGTTCCGCCCGCGCGGCATCCTCGGCAGGGCCGAGCGGTGAGCGCTGCCCACTGGCGGCGGGCGATGAGCGGCGGCACCGCCGGGGCGCCGCGGCGGCCCGTGCCGGCGCTCCGGCCCGAGCCGCTCGCCGAACCCGATCCTTACGCCCACAGCGACGCCCCGCGGTGGCTCAAGTACCTGTGGCGGCACCTGTCGGCCCGGCATGTGTTCGTGGCGGCGCTGGTGCTGGCGTACCCGTTCGTCGCCACGCCGTTCTTCACCTTCCAGATCGGCGCGCAGTCGCTCGCGCTGGGGCTGATCGCGCTGTCACTGACCTTCCTCGGCGGCTACGGCGGCATGGTGTCGCTGTCGCAGATGACGGTGGCGGGCATCGCCGGCTACACGGTGGCCATCCTCGGCACCAGCAGCCACACGCTGAGCCTGGGCTGGCCGTGGTGGGTGGCGGTGCCGTTCGCGCTGCTGATCGCCACCGTCTGCGCCGCGCTGATCGGCTGGCTGTCGGTGCGCACCGAGGGCATCTACACGATCATGATCACGCTGGCCGTCGGCGTGGCGTTCTACTACCTCGCGCTGCAGAACTACTCGGTGTTCAATGGCTTCCAGGGGTTCCAGAAGGTCTACCCGCCGGTGCTGTGGGGCATCGACTGGCGCAGCCCGGTGCCGTTCTACTTCGTCGCTCTGGCCTGCGCGGCCGGCGGCTATCTGCTCGTCAAGTGGCTGGTGCGTGCGCCGCTGGGCATCGCGCTGCAGGGCGTGCGCGACAACCCGCGCCGCATGGCCGCGCTGGGCTTCCACGTCGTCGGCCACCGCGTCGCCGCGCACGCGGTGGCGGGCCTGCTGGCGGCGGTCGGCGGCGTGCTGCTGGTCTGGTACAACGGGCTGATCACGCCGAACTCGGTGAACACCGGGTGGCTGATCAACATCCTCGTCATCGCCGTGCTCGGCGGCATGCGGCACCCGATCGGCCCGTTCATCGGCGCGATCGTCTTCGTACTGCTGCAGACGTTCGCGATCGACATGATCGACCGCGAGCGCTTCAACCTCGTGATCGGCGCGGTGTTCCTCGCGATCGTGCTGTTTTCCCCCGACGGCCTGCTCGGCCTGGCGGCGAAGTGGCGTGCCCGCCACGCCGCAGGAACAGGCTCCACCACCACCCCCCCCAGGAGACAAGCGTGAAACAAGGCAAGCGTACTTTCGTCCGTTCGATGCTCGGTGCGGCGGCCGCCCTCGCGGTGGCGGGCGCCGCGTGGGCCCAGGGCCAGCCGGTGAAGATCGGCCTGCTGGCCACGCTGGAAGGGCCGTTCGCCGCCGGCGGGGCCGACGGCATGCGCGGCGCCGAGCTCGCCGTGAAGCAGCGCGGCGGCGTCGTCGCCGGCCGCAAGATCGAGATCGTCAAGGCGTCGTCCAACGCCAACCCCGACGTGGCCGTCAACGCGGTGCGCAAGCTCGTCGAGCAGGACAAGGTCGACATCGTCGTCGGCCCGCTCTCCGGCGGCGAGGGCATTGCGGTGAAGGACTACTCCAAGACCCAGCCGCAGGCCACGTTCATCAACGGCGGCTCGGGTGCGCAGGCCACCACGCTGGTCAACCCGAGCCCGAACTTCTTCCGCTTCAACACCGAGGGTGCGCAGTGGATGGTGGGCCTGGGCAAGGCCGCGATGAACAAGGGCTACAAGCGCGTGATGGTGATCGCCGAGGACTACGCATTCCCGTACTCGCAGGTGCAAGGGTTCATGAGCGAGTTCTGCCGGCTCGGCGGCAAGGTGCCGGTGAAGGCCTGGGTGCCGCTGGGCGGCAAGGACTACGCGTCGACCATCGCGCGCATCCCCAAGGACGTCGACGCGCTGCTGGTGGTGCTGGGCGGCGCCGACGCCGTGAACTTCCTGAACCAGTACGAGGCTGCGGGCGGCGACAAGCCGATGATGGGCGGCTCGATCACCGTGAGCCAGGACGTGCTGAACTACCGCGGCAAGCGGCGCGACTCGCTGGTGGGCACGCTCTCGGCCGGCCCGCTGGCCGATGCCTATGACGGCGCCGAGTGGAAGGCCTTCGTCGAGGACTACAAGAAGAACTACCCCGTGTCGGCCGGCGGCTACCCGAGCCCGAGCCTGTTCGCGTTCGTCTACTACGTGAACATGAAGGCCGCGCTCGACGGGCTGGCGGCGGTCAACGGCGACCTGTCGAACAACCACGCCAAGTACCGCGAGGCGCTCGCCAAGCTCGAGCTGAAGACGCCGACCGGCATCGTCAAGCTCGACGGCAACCGGCAGGCCATCGGCACCACCTTCGTCACCGAGGTCGTCAAGGACGCGCAGGGCAACCTTTTCAACAAGGTGCACAGCAAGGTCGACAACATCGACCAGCTGCTGGGCATGAAGAAGGAGGAGTTCCAGGTCGGCTCGCGCGACGTGCCGAACTGCCCTTGAACCACGCCCCCCCCCGAAGCGGCTGCGCCGCTCCCCCCCGGGGAGGCGCCGCCAGCGGCCCGGCGGAGCCGGCTCCGCGGCGGCCGCTCGAGGGGCTCGGCGCGCCTGGCGCGCGCGAGCCGTGGCACGAGAGCCTTGCACGATGGCCACGCTGCCCGCGCTGAGGCGCACCGGGGCTGCCGCGCCCCGCCCGCCGGCCGCGCTCGCGTCGAACGACGCGCTCGTGCTCACGCACGTGACGCGCGCGTTCGGCGCGCTGCGTGCGGTGGACGACGTGTCGTTCAGCGTGGCCGCGGGCCAGAAGTACGCGGTGCTGGGCAGCAACGGGGCCGGCAAGACGACGTTGTTCAACGCCATCACCGGTGACTTCCCGCCCACCGGCGGGCGCATCGAGTTCTTCGGCGAGGACATCACGCTGCTTCCGCCGCACGAGCGCATCCGCAAGGGGCTGCGGCGCACCTACCAGTCGTCGCTGCTGTTCCGCGAGCTGTCGGTGCGCGACAACCTGTTCCTCGCGGTGCGCGGCGTCTCCAGCGGCCGCTACGGCCTGCTGCGCGCGCGCGCCGGCAGCGCGTCCAGCCGCGCCACAGACGACCTGCTCGACCGCGTGCGCCTCGCGCACATCGCCGACGAGCCGGTGGCGAGCCTGTCGCACGGCCAGCAGCGGCAGCTGGAGATCGGCATGGCACTGGCCGGCGCGCCGCGGCTGATCCTGTTCGACGAGCCGGCGGCGGGCCTGTCGCCGGCCGAACGGCGCGAGCTGGTCGTGCTGCTGCGCTCGCTGCCGTCGCACATGAGCTTCGTGCTGATCGAGCACGACCTCGACATCGCGCTGCGCGTCGTCGAGAAGGTCACCGTGATGCACAACGGCGCGGTGCTGAAGACCGGCACGCCCGACGAGATCGAGAACGACGCGCAGGTGCAGGCGATCTACATGGGGAGCCGCCACTGATGGCCTGGCGCGACGCGGACAAGGATCGGAGCGCTGCGCGGCGCGACCGCGGCGCGGCCGCGGCGCCGCTGCTGCAGCTCGACGGGCTGGACGTCTACTACGGCCGCGCGCACGCGCTGCAGGGCGTGAGCCTGGCGCTGGACCGCGGCGTGCTGGCCATCGTCGGCCGCAACGGCATGGGCAAGACGACGCTGTGCAATGCGGTCACCGGCCTCGTGCCGGCCGGCGGCTCGGTGCGCGGCAGCGTGAAGCTCGCCGGTGAGGAGATCCTCGGCCTCGCGGCGCACCGCATCACGCGCCGCGGCATCGCCTACGTGCCGCAGGGCCGCCGCGTGTGGCCGTCGCTCACCGTCGACGAGACGCTCGGCCTGGTGGCGCCGAAGCGGCGCGACGTCGACCGCATCTACGACATGTTCCCGCGCCTGGCCGAGCGCCGCGGCAACGGCGGCGCGCAGCTCTCCGGCGGCGAGCAGCAGATGCTGGCGATCGGCCGCGCGCTGCTGCTGCAGCCGCGGCTGCTGGTGATGGACGAGCCCACCGAGGGCCTGGCGCCGATCATCGTCGAGCAGGTCGCGCAGTCGCTGCGCACGCTGGCGCACGAGGGCGAGATCGCGGTGCTGCTGATCGAGCAGAACCTGGGCGTCGCGATCGAGGTCGCCGATCGCATCGGCGTGATGGTCAACGGGCGCATCGCGCACGAGATGGCGGCCGCCGAGCTGGCCGCCGACCGCGAGCTGCAGGAGCGGCTGCTGGGCGTGCGCGTCGGCGACGACGACACGGCCGCCGAGGCCGCGCCGACGCAGCCGGTCGAGGCTGCCGAGGTGACCGTGCTGCGCGTGCAGCGCGCCTACGGCGGTGACGGCACGCCGTCGATGAACGACGGCCCTGCGCCACGCACCGTGCGCGGCTACAACCGATGGAACGCCGGCGGCACCACCGCGCCGCGGGTCGACATCGCGCGCGACGGGCCGGCCGCCGCGCCACCGCCCGGGCCGGCGGCCCGGGCGCCGACGACGCCGGCCGACACCGGCGCCACCGTGCTGCCGTTCCCGGTGGCCGCCACCAGTGCGCGCGCCGCGTACGTGGCCGGCACCTGGGACACCAAGGGCCGCGAGCTCGGCTACCTGCGCCAGTGCCTCGAGAAGCTCGGGCTGCGCGTGGTGACGGTGGACCTGTCCACCAGCGGCCGCCCGTCGCCGGCCAGCGTGCACCCGCGCGAGGTGGCGCGCCACCATCCGCAGGGCGAGTCGGCCGTGTTCAGTGGCGACCGCGGCTCCGCCGTGGCGGCGATGACCGAGGCCTTCGCGCGCTACATCGTCACGCGGCGCGACCTCGGCGGGCTGGTCTCCGCCGGCGGCTCTGGCGGCACCACGCTGGCCACCGCGGCGATGCGCGCGCTGCCGGTGGGCGTGCCCAAGGTGATGGTGTCGACGATGGCCTCGGGCGACGTGCGCCCGTACGTGGGCCCCAGCGACATCTGCATGATGTACTCGGTGACCGACGTGCAGGGCCTGCACCCGATCAGCGAGACGGTGCTGGCCAACGCCGCGCACGCGCTGGCCGGCATGATCGCGCACGCGCGCCCGGTGGCGGCACCGACGCGGCCCACGATCGGGCTGACGATGTTCGGCGTCACGACGCCGTGCGTGCAGGCGGTCACCAAGCGCCTGGAGGACGAGGCCGAGTGTCTGGTGTTCCACGCCACCGGCGTGGGCGGGCAGAGCATGGAGAAGCTCGCCGACTCGGGGCTGCTGGCCGGCGTCATCGACGTCTCCACCACCGAGATCGCCGACGAGATCGGCGGCGGCGTGCTGTCGGCCGGCCCGGCGCGGCTGGACGTCTTCGCGCGCCACGCGCTGCCGTACGTGGGGTCGTGCGGGGCGCTGGACATGATCAACTTCGGCGCCTGGGACACGGTGCCCGAGCGCTTCCGCGCCCGGCGCCTGTACCGCCACAACCCGACGGTGACGCTGATGCGCACGACGGTCGACGAGTGCCGCGCAATCGGCGCTTTCGTTGCGCGCAAGCTCAACGCGATGCGCGGGCCGGTGCGCTTCCTGATCCCCGAAGGCGGCGTCTCGGCGATCGACCGCCCGGGCCAGCCGTTCCACGACCCCGAGGCCGACCGCGTGCTGTTCGCCGCCATCGAGCAGGACTTCCGCGCGAGCGCCGAGCGCCGCCTCGTGCGGTTGCCGCATCACATCAACGACGAGGCGTTCGCCGACGCCCTGGTCGCCGCATGGCGCGAGATCGCGCCGCGAGCGCAGCCGGCCCGGCGAGCCTCCTGAGGGAGAGACCCCACCATGCCTCGCATCGCCCGTGCCGAACTGCTCGCGCGCCTGCACGCCAAGATCGCCGCCGGCCAGCCGATCGTCGGCGGCGGCGCCGGCACCGGCCTGTCGGCCAAGTGCGAGGAGGCCGGCGGCATCGACCTGATCGTCATCTACAACTCCGGCCGCTATCGCATGGCCGGGCGCGGCTCGCTGGCCGGGCTGCTGGCCTACGGCAACGCCAACGAGATCGTCTGCGAGATGGCGCGCGAGGTGCTGCCGGTGGTGCGCCGCACGCCGGTGCTGGCCGGCGTGAACGGCACCGACCCCTTCATGATCCCCGACGAGTTCCTGCGCCGGTTGATCGCGCTGGGGTTCTCGGGCGTGCAGAACTTCCCCACCGTCGGCCTGATCGACGGCACCTTCCGCGCCAATCTGGAAGAGACCGGCATGGGCTACGGCCTGGAGGTCGAGATGATCGCCAAGGCGCGCGCGCTGGACCTGCTGACCACGCCGTACGTGTTCGGCGTGCACGAGGCGCAGGCGATGGCGAAGGCCGGCGCCGACATCGTCGTGTGCCACATGGGCCTGACCACCGGCGGCTCGATCGGCGCCGAGACCGCGCTGCGGCTGGCCGACTGCGTCGACCCGATCAACGCCTGGGCCACCGCGGCCAAGCGCATCAAGCCCGACGTGATCGTGCTGTGCCACGGCGGCCCGATCGCCACGCCCGACGACGCGGCCTACATCCTGAGGCATTGCCGCGAGTGCCACGGCTTCTACGGCGCCAGTTCGATGGAGCGGCTGCCCACCGAGGTGGCGCTGACCGAGACCACCAAGCGCTTCCTGCAGATCACCCGCTGAACACGGAACCCGAGGAGACAGCCCCATGACCGGCGCTGAATTTGGCAGCTTCATCCTGGCCCTGATCGTGGTTGCGATCGTCGTCGCGATCGTCGTGTGGCTGCTGCACTGGCTGTACCTGCGCAGCAGCAAGGAGCGCGCGTTCGTGCGCACCGGCCTGGGCGGGCAGAAGGTCGTGCTCGACGGCGGCGCCTTCGTGCTGCCGATCGTGCACGACGTGATCCCGGTGAACATGAACACGCTGCGTCTGGAGGTCAGCCGCGGCCGCGACAAGGCGCTGATCACGAAGGACCGCATGCGCGTCGACGTGATCGCCGAGTTCTACGTGCGCGTGGCCGCGCAGCCCGAGTCGGTGGCCGCGGCGGCGCAGACGCTGGGCCTGCGCACGATGGAGCCCGAGCAGCTGAAGGAACTGGTCGAGGGCAAGTTCATCGACGCGCTGCGCACCGCGGCCGCCGAGATGACGATGGAGGAGCTGCACGAGAAGCGCGGCGCCTACGTTCGGCGCGTGCGCGAGGCGGTGGCCGAGGACCTGACCAAGAACGGCCTGGAACTCGAGTCGGCATCGCTGACGCAGCTCGACCAGACCGCGATGGAGTACTTCAACCCCAGCAACGCCTTCGACGCCGAGGGCCTGACGCGGCTGACCGAGCAGATCGAGCGCCGCAAGAAGCAGCGCAACGACGTCGAGCAGGACACGCTGGTGGCGATCCGCAACAAGAACCTCGAGGCCGAGAAGCTGAGCCTGGAGATCGACCGCGAGAGCGAGCAGGCGCGGCTGGCGCAGCAGCGCGAGGTGGAGATCGCGCGAGCGCGGCAGCGTGCCGAGCTGGCCGCCGAGCGCGCGCAGCGCGAGCAGGAGGCCGAGGGCGCGCAGATCGGCGCGAAGCAGGCCATCGAGGCCGCGCGCATCCGCTCCGAGCAGAGCATCGAGCAGGAGCGCATAGAGAAGGAGCGCGCGCTGCAGGCGGCCGAGGTCGGCCGGCGCAAGGCGCTGGAGCTGGCCGAGCAGCAGCGCGCCATCGCCGTGGCGCGCGAGAGCGAGGCGCTGTCGAACGCGCAGGCGCAGGCCGAGCTGGCTCGCGCGCAGGCGGTGGAGGCCGAGGAGAAGGTGTTCACCGCCCGCGAGGTCGAGATGGCCGAGCGCAAGAAGGCCATCGAGCTGATCGGCGCGGCGCAGGCCGCCGAGCGCGAGGCGCTGCGGCTGACGGTGGCGGCCAAGGCCGAGCGCGACGCCAGCGGCGACCGCGGCGCGGCGATCCGCGCGCAGGCCGAGGCCGATGCCGAGGCCGAGCGCATCCGCGCCATGGCCGCGCGCGTAAAGGGCGAGGTCGAGGCCGAGGCGCTGCGCTGGATGAACGAGGCGCAGAACACGCTGTCGCCGGAGGCGCGCGCGTCGGCGCTGCGCATGCGGCTGGTGGAGAAGGCCGAGGCCATCATCCGCGAGTCCGTGCGGCCGATGGAGCGCATCGAGGGCATCAAGATCCTGCACGTCGAGGGGCTGGCCGGGGGCGGCAGTGGCGGCGGCGACCATGGCGGCGGCGGCTTCGCCGACGGCGTGGTCAACAGCGCGCTGCGCTTCCGCGCGCAGGCGCCCATCGTCGACCAGCTGCTGCGCGAGATCGGGCTGGACGCCGGCGACATCGGGAGGCTGGCCGCCGGCGTCACCAGCGACGCCGGCCGCATCGGCACGGGCGGGGCCGCTGCGCTGCCGCCAGCCGCTCCGCAGGACAAGGGCTGAGGCCGTCCGCGAGCCGCCGCGATGATCCGCATCTACGTCTCCAGCGTCATCGACGCCAGCGCCGACAACGTCTGGCAGCGCATCCGCGACTTCAATGCGCTGCCGCTGTGGCACCCGGCCATCGCCGACAGCCGCATCGAGAACCACGAGCCGAGCGACCGCGTCGGCTGCATCCGCCACTTCCACCTGCGCGACGGTGGCATGCTGCGCGAGCGGCTGCTGGCCCTCTCGGACTACGACTACACGCAGACCTACGAGATCGTCGAGAGCCCGATGGGTGTGGCGAACTACGTGGCCACGCTGAAGCTCACGCCGGTCACCGACGGCCAGCGCTGCTTCGCCGAGTGGAGCGCCGAGTTCGACTGCGACGAGGGCCGCGAGCACGAGCTGACGCAGCTCGTCACCGGCGTCTTCCAGGGCGGCTTCGACGGCCTGAAGCGCCACTTCGGCACGCGGCGGTAGCGGGGCCCGGCCGATGCTGCAGAAGGTCGTCCGCTCGACGGTCATCGACGCGCCCGTCGAGCGCGTGTGGGCCGTGCTGCGCGACTTCAACAGCCACGACCGCTGGCACGACGTCGTCGCCGAGAGCGCGATCGAGGGCGGCGAGAAGAGCGACCAGGTCGGCTGCGTGCGTGCCTTCACGTTGAAGGACGGGAATTTCATCCGCGAGCAGCTGCTGACGCTGGACGACCGCACGTACAAGAGCACCTACTGCATCGTCGAGGCCACCGTGCCGCTGCAGCGCTACGTGGCCACCGTGACGCTGAAGCCGGTCACCGACGGCAACCGCACGTTCTGGCACTGGGAATCGACCTTCGCCACGCCGCCGGGGCGCGAGCGTGAGCTGCGCGACATGGTGGCCCAGGGCGTCTACGAGGCCGGCTTCGAGAACCTGCGCCGCCACCTGCGCACGGGCGGCGACCTGCGCGTCGGGCCGTCGACCGGCGGCGGCCGAGGCGCCGCCGCCGGCCTGCCGGCCGCGCTGCCGCTGCCGACGCGTCGCGTCGTGGTGTCGCGCTACGGCGGCGCCGACGGCCTGCGCGCCGAGGACGGCCAGGCGCCGCCGCCCGGCCCGGGCGAGCTGCGCATCCGCCAGCGTGCGATCGGCGTCAACTTCCTCGACGTGTACCTGCGCCGCGGCTGGATCCCGCCGATGCTGGCCGAAGGCGGCGTCCCTGGCATGGAGGCCGCCGGCAGCGTCATCGATGCCGGCGAGGGCGCTGCCGGCTTCCTGCCCGGCGACCGCGTCGCCTACCTCGGCCCGCAGCCCGGCGCCTACGCCGGCGTGCGCACCGTTCCGGCGGCGTGGTGCGTGCGGCTGCCCGCGGCGATCGACGACGATGTCGCCGCCGCGACGCTGCTGAAGGGGCTCACCGCCGACTATCTGCTGCACGACCTCGGCCGCGTGCAGCGCGGCACGCGGCTGCTGGTGCACGCGGCGGCCGGCGGCGTGGGGCTGCTGCTGTGCGCCTGGGCGCGGCACCTGGGCGCCACGGTGCTGGGCACGGTGAGCAGCGAGGAGAAGGCGCGGCTGGCGCGCGAGCACGGCTGCCAGCACGTGATCGTCACGCGCGACGCGCGTTTCGCCGACGCGGTGCGGCAGGCCTGCGGCGGTGCCGACGTGATCGTCGACGGCATCGGCGCCGACGCGCAGGCCGAGAACCTCGCCGCGCTGGCACGCCGCGGCCACTGGATCAGCCTCGGGCAGGCCAGCGGCGCGCTGCCGCCGATCGACGCCGATGCGCTGCTGCACAAGTCGGCCAGCTTCTCGCGCCCGGTGGTGTTCGACTACGTGGCGACGCCGGCCGAGCTCGAGCAACGTGCGCAGCGGCTGTGGCAGGCGATCGCGCAGCGCGCCGTGAAGGTGCCGCCGATCGAGCGCCACTCGCTGGAGTCGGCTGCCGAGGCGCACCGGCGGCTGGAGTCGCGTGCCACCACCGGCGCGCTGGTGCTGGTGGCCTGAGCCCGGCGGGGCCGGGTCCGTGCTCACGCCAGCGGCCAGATCGTCACCGCCAGTTCCTCGAAGCTGCCGCAGCGCTGCCAGGCCTCGTGCGCGATCTGCACCGGCAGGTTGCAGTAGCGGTGCAGCAGCATCAGGCGCAGCAGCTGCAGCCGCAGCTCGGGCGTCGGCCTCACGCCCAGGCCCTCGAACAGCGCGGCGACGCGCGGCGCGTGGCCCGCGGCGTAGAAGCACAGCGGCCCCAGCCAGTCGTAGGCGCGTGGGCCCACGAGGCCGTCGCCGAAGTCGAACATGCCGCAAAGGGCGCCGTCCTGCACCATCAGGTTCCACGGCGTGTACTCGCCGGTCAGCAACGCCGGTGGCCCTCCGGGCACATCGCCGTCGAGGAACGCGGGCAGCGCCGCGATCAGGTGTGCCGGCAGCCCGGTGCGGCGCTGCCGTGCCTCGCAGCGCTCGCGCTGGGCCGCGATGAACGCGGGCCACTGCGCGGCCAGCGGCGCGAGCGGCCCGAGCGGCAGCGCATGCACCCGCGTGCACAGCCGCCCGATCTCGCGCAGCAGCGCCAGCCGCCGTGGCTCTTCCAGGGCCGGCCACACATCCGCGAGCATCGTGCCGCGCAGCTCGCTCATCACCAGGTACGGCCAGCCGTCGCGCTCGCCCAGCGCCAGCAGCCGCGGCGTGGGCACCGCCAGCGCGCCGTGCAGCAGCGGCAGCACCGCCACCTCGTAGGCGTGGTGGTCGGCCAGGAACGGCGGGTAGACCTTCAGGATGCGCCGCGGCGGCATGCGCGCCACGAACACCGTGCCCACGCCGATCGGCTCGATCTCCTCGGCGCCATGCGCCGCCGCGATCTCCGCGATCTCTGGCGGCCAGCGCGACGGGTCGTCGTGCCATGCGTCGAAGGCGTGCGGGTCGATGTCGCGGGGCAGGGGCATGGCGGCGCAGCATAGCGGCGCTCGCGCCAGGGCCCCCGTGACACTGGGCCGGGCGCTACTCGACGGCCCGCAGCCCCGCCTTGCGGATCAGCTCTCCCATGCGCTGCGCGTCGTCCTCGACCCGTCGGCGCAGCACCTCGCCGTCGCCGGCCAGCACGTGGATGCCGATGGCGCGCAGCCGTGTCGCGGTCGCCGGGCGCTGCATCGCGGCGGCCGTGGCCTTCGACAACGTCTCGATCACCGGTGCAGGCGTCTTCGCCGGCGCGAACAGCGCGAACCAACCCGGCACCTCGAGCCTCGGCATGCCGGCCTCGGCAGCGGTCGGCACGTCGGGCAGCTCGGCCACGCGGCGCGGCGCGATCACCGCGAGCGGCCGCACCTGGCCAGACTTGACGAACGGCAGCACGCTGCCGAGCTCGGCGAACTGCACCTGCAGCAACCCGGCGACGAGATCCATCGTCGCAGGCTGCGACCCCTTGTACGGCACGTGCGTCAACTGCGTGCCCGAGAGGGCCTGGAACTGCAGGCCGGCGAGGTGGATCAGGCTGCCGCTGCCCGACGACGGGTAGTTCAGCGCACCGGGCCGGGCGCGCGCCGCGGCGACGAGCTCGGACAGGCTCTTCGCCGGCACCGACGGATGCACGACGACGACGAACACCGAGTGTGCGAGCAGCGCGACCGGCGCGAAGTCCTTCAGCGGGTCGAAGGGCTGCGTCTTGGCGAGCGCGGGGGCGATGGCTTGGGTCGAGGCCGAGGTCGCGAGCAGCGTGTAGCCGTCGGGCCTGGCGTTCGCCACCACGCGCGCGCCGATCGTGCCGCCGGCGCCGGGGACGTTCTCGACGACGAAGGTCTGCCTGAGTTCGTCCTTCAGCGCATCGGCGGCGGCGCGGGCGATGGCATCGCCAGGCCCGCCGGCCGCGAACGGGACGATCAGCTTGACGATGCGGTCCGGATACGGATCGGCCGCGAACGCGCGGCCGCCGGTCGACAGCATGAGCGCGACGAAGGTCGGGAGGAGGGCGGCGATCAGGCGTTGCGACACGGTGTCGGCTCCGATGGGGACATGGGGACGGTGAGGTCGGCCGGATCACCGGCGCCCTAGGGAAAACGCCGATCGTCCGCGTCGACGCATGCCTTGCCATGGTAGCGCATACGGTTCATACTTTGAACCGTCTAACAACTGAACGACCAACTGCCGTGTCGACCCACCGCCGTGTCGGAACGTGACCCGATCGCGATGCTGCGCCATGCCCGGCGCGACGCCGACGGCTGGGCTGCAGAACAGGGTCGCGCGGGCCGCGTGGTCGTGCGCACGATCGGCCGCGACCTGCCGCTGCCGCTGCTGCGCGCCTGCGGCCTCGCGCCGGTGGCCCTGGTGCCTGTGCCCGAGGCGGGCGTGGCCCTTCCGCCGACCTCGCTGAACGCGGGCGCACGGGGCCACCTCGCGGCCGTGCTGGCGCTGCCGATGCAGCCGCTGCTGGTCTCCACGAACGAGCCGACCGGCGCGATGCTGTACGCGGTGCTGCGCGAGCTGATGCGCTGTGGCGACCTGGCGCCGCGGCCGCTGCACGGCATCGATCTGCTGCGCCCGCGCGACGATGCGGTGGTGCGCTACAACCGCGCCCGCCTCGACGAGCTGGCGGACTGGGCCGCGATGCTCGGAGGGCGACGGCCGAGCCACGACGAACTGCACGCCGCCATCGAGACCGACGCTGGCGTGCATGCGATGCTGGGTCGTCTCGACGACTGGCGTCGCCACGACCCGCCGCGGCTCGGCGGCGTCGATCGCCTGCAGGCCCTGCGGGCGGCGGACGTGCTGCCGCCCGAGCAGCATCTGCGAGCGCTGCACCATCTGTTCGATCGGTTGCCGGACGCGGCGCCGCGGCGCGGCGAGCGCGTCGTCGTCGCCGGGGCGGAGCCGCACGAGGAGGCGGTCTATGCGGCGATCGAGGCCTGCGGTGCCGTGATCGTCGCTGACGACCTCGCGGCCAGCGACGCCGCTGCCCCAGCGGGGGATGGGGGCGACCCGTGGGATGCGCTGGCGCGCCGGCCGGTGCAAGCCGATGCCGTCGATCCCGTGGCACGCGCACGCGGGCTGGTCGATCTCGCGCGAGCGGCGCGGGCGGCGCGCGTGCTGCATCTCCGTGCCGCAGGCGACGAGGCGCAACCGTGGCTGCGGCGCTGGCTCGAGGTCGCCTGCGCCGAGACCGGCGTCGCGTGGACCGCGATCGACCTGCGTGCCGACGAGCCACCCGAGGCATCGGTGCGCGAGGCGCTCGAACGGGGCGCGACAGCCCGTCGCGCTCAACCGGCGGCGACGGCGGCACCCCCATCCCCGGCTGCCACCGCGCCGGCACCGCCGCGGCCACCTGCGCCGCCCGGCCAGCCCGGCAAGACCCAGGAAGGCCGCAGCCGCAAGTCGCTGCAGGCCGTGGCCGACTTCTCGCGCTACCAGCGCGAGTGGTTCGCCGGCGTGCAGGCGCGCGCGCTGAACGGGGAGCCGTTCGCCGTCGTCAACGCCGACGCGCCGCAGGAGATCCTGCGCGCGTTCGACATTCCCTTCGTCGTGAACCAGTGGTGGGGCTCGATCGTTGCCGCGAAGCAGCAGTCGCGCCGCTACCTCGGGCTGCTGCGCGAGCAGGGCTATCCCACCGATGCCGAGCCCTACAGTGCGCAGGGCCTGGCGGCGGCGTTCGACACCGACGCCGGGCAGGCGCCGTGGGGCGGGCTGCCGCGCCCGCAGTGGCTGCTCGCGTTCACCGCGAGCGCCGCGACCCGCGGCATCTTCACGTCGTGGGCGCAGCACACCGGCGCCGAGCTCTGCCTGCTCGACCGCACGATCGACACGCGCGTCGATCTGCCGCTGGAGTGGTGGGACCGCCTGCCGCACGACTGGGACGACACGCTCGAGCCGCCGCGGCTGGACCTGATCGAGCGCGAGTTCGCCGAGCTCATCGCGCGCATCGAGCGCTCCACCGGGCGGACCTTCGACGAGCAGCGCTTCCGCACCGTGATGGATCTGGTCAACGAGCAGGAGGCGTACTACCGCCGCACGCGCGACCTGATCGCCGCCTGCCCGCGGGCACCGGTGGGCGTGGTGGACTCGATGCCGGCGACGATGGTGCCGCAGTGGCACCGCGGCACCGAGTGGGGCCGCGACGCGGCGCGTGCGCTGCACGACGAAGTGCGCTCGCGCATCGACCAGGGGGCCGTGGCGTGCCCCGATGAACGTCTGCGCCTGATGTGGGTCGGGCGCGGCCTGTGGAGCGACATGGGCTTCTACCAGCGCTGGGAATCCAGCCACGGGGCGGTGTTCGTCTGGACGATGTACCTGGCGCTGGCTGCCGACGGCTACCTGCGCTACTGCAGTCCGTCGCAATCGCCGCTGCGGGCGCTGGCCGCCCGCTTCGTGACCATGGGCGACGAGTTGCGCATGCCGACCTGGGCCGGGGCCTGGCACGTGCGCGAAGCCCGCACGCATCGGGTCGACGCCGCGATCGCGATCGACGATGCCGATCCACTCGTGCTGCGCGCGCTCGAACGCGCCGGCGTGCCGGTGCTGCGGCTCGCGCTGAACAACTTCGCCGGCGGCGGTGTGGCCGGCCTCGACGATGCCGCGCGGCAGGTCGGCGCCTTCCTCGATGCGCTGTCGCCCTCGCGGCGCGGCTAGTGTCCTGTCCCGGAAATACGTGCCATTGCGACGGGCCGCAACGGGGATGAGCGCAAGGCGCGGAGCCGGCCAGATACCGAGCGGTATCTGGCCGGCTCTGCAACGCCGCGATCGCCCCGTTTCGGCCCGCCCCGA
>JAEUPB010000020.1 GCA_016789955.1 Rubrivivax sp.
TCGGGGCGGGCCGAAACGGGGCGATCGCGGCGTTGCAGAGCCGGCCAGATACCGCTCGGTATCTGGCCGGCTCCGCGCCTTGCGCTCATCCCCGTTGCGGCCCGTCGCAATGGCACGTATTTCCGGGACAGGACACTAGCCCGTGGCGCGCCAGCAGCGGGTCGGCCAGGCCGGCCTCGGCAAAGCCCTTGGCGCGCAGCAGGCAGGCGTCGCACGCGCCGCACGGCGCGCCGTCGGGCGCGGGGTCGTAGCAGGAGCTGGTCAGCGCGTAGTCCACGCCCAGCCGCAGGCCCTCGCGCACGATGTCGGCCTTGCTCATCGCGATCAGCGGGGCGTGGATCCTCAGGCGCTGCCGTCCTTCGACGCCGGCCTTGGTCGCGAGGTTGGCCATCGCCTCGTAGGCTGCGATGTACTCGGGCCGACAATCGGGGTAGCCCGAGTAGTCGAGCGCATTGACGCCGATGAACAGGTCGCTGGCGCCCAGCGTCTCGGCCCAGGCCAGCGCGAAGCTCAGGAACACCGTGTTGCGCGCCGGCACGTAGGTCACCGGGATGCCATGGCCCATCTCATCGGCGCTGCGGCCCTTGGGCACGGCGATGTCGGCCGACGTGAGCGCCGAGCCGCCGAACTCGCGCAGGTCGATCGTCGCCACCACGTGCTTCACCGCGCCCAGCGCGCGCGCCACGTCGGCCGCGGCGACGAGTTCGTGCTCGTGGCGCTGGCCGTAGCGGAACGACAGCGCGTGCGGCGCATGGCCGCGCTCGCGGGCGATCGCCAGCACGGTGGTGGAGTCGAGGCCGCCGGAGAGCAGCACGACGGCGGGGCGCGGTGCGGTGGACATCGCGCGATTGTCCGTCGACGCTACGCGGAGCCCCCGTCGTCGCCGAGGTGCTCGCGCACGCGGTTGGCCTGATGCAGCAGCCGCTCGCGCTCGCGGTCGGACATCTGCTGCAGGATGCGCTGCTGCCGCGCCAGCAGCACTTCGCGGTGCTCCGCCGCCATGTCCAGGCCCAGCGCCTCGCCCAGCAACGCCAGCGCCTCGGGATAGCGCAGGGTGTCGGCCAGCACGTACGAGAGATTGAGGCGGCCGCGGATGTCGCGCGGGTCGATCTCGATCGCGCGGCGGAACGCGGCCTCGGCCTCGGGCCACTCGCGCCGCTCGTAGTGCGCATCGCCGCGCAGGTTCCACAGGCCCGGGTGGAACGGGTGCAGGTCCAGGCCGGCCGCGGCCGCCACCAGCGCCGCTTCGGGATCGCGGTCGCTGCGCAGCAGGAACATCGCCGCGCGCTCCAGCGCGTACCAGTTGCGCGGCCGCGCTTCGAGCGCCTGCAGCAGCATGTCGCGCGTGGTCTCGTGGCGGTGGTTGTCCAGGCACTCGGACGCCAGGCGCAGCAACTGGGCCGGAAGGTCCCAGCGCGCGCCATCGAAGCAGATCAGGAACGGCGCGATCGCGGCGCTGTGCCGCTGCCCGCACACCAGGCGCACCTGGATGCTCTCGGAGGCCGCCGTCGGCGCGAACGCCTGCCAGCCGCGCAGCGTGCGGCCCCAGCGGTCGATCTGCTCGAAGTCGACCGCATGCGCCATCGATCCGCCGAAGTGCTGCGCCACCGACTCCACGCGCGACAGCCCGCCGGGCGCCGCCGCATAGTCGGCCACCAGCAGGAATCCGCCGGGTTCCAGCAGCGCCATGGCCTGCTCCAGGAAGGCGATCGTGCCCGTGCCGTGGATCGACAACTGCTCGCCTTCGGCCGGCGCCGGCGCCAGCAGGTCACCGTGCGGCAGGTCTTCCACGGCACGCGTCTCGGCACGCCACTCGACGGCCAGCGACGACGCATGCGGTGCCAGCGTGCGCTCCACCTCGGCATCGCCCGCGTCGAGCCGGCGGCGGATCTCCTCGGGCGCGAGCCCGGTGAGCGCGCGCATGTCGACGCGCTCGTCGACCACCGAGCGGAAGACGATCTCGTCGATGTGGTCGGGCGTGCGCCGGATCAGCGTGGCCGGGAGGTTGTCGAGCAGGTAGTTGGCGAACACCGCGTGGACGCGGCGGCCGCCGAGTTCGGCCAGCGCGGGTGCGGCGACGCGCACCGTCTGCACCGGCCCCGCGGCATCGGCCAGCAGGCCGCCGTCGGCCAGCGCACGGACCATCGCCTCGGTGGCGTCGGTGGCCACATAGGTGGTGCGCGCCGCGACCTCGGGGTTCTGCCGCTTCAGCGCACGCAGGAACAGCCGCGCAAACAAGCCTGAACCGGAGCCGATCTCCAGCGCCGTCAAGGGACCCGGCGTCTCGGCATGGGCGTGTGCGTAGACGCGCGCCGCATCTTCCGCGAGGCGCCCGTCGTTGTTGACGGCATAGGGCACGTCGCCGCCGACGAAGGCGGTCGGCCCGCGGTCCTGCCAGTAGCAGCGGGCCAGGCGCCAGTCGAGGGTGTCGGTGAACGGGCCCCAGTCCTGCAGCGGCACGACGGCGAGGCGACGGCGCGCCAGCCACCGCGCCACCTCGGCGCCGTCGTCGTCGGGACCCGGGGCCTGCCCGGGCCGGGGTTCGCTCACGAGCCGCGCGAAAGACGGTCGATCTTGGCGCGCAGGTCGGTGATCATCCTCTCGAGCTTCTCGTCCTGCGACTTGCCCGAGTCGATGGCCGTGTTGACCTTCTGCAGCGCGGTGTCCACGGTCTTGAGCCGGCCTTCGGCGGACTTCTCGATCTCGGAGATCTTGCCGAGCACCTGCTTGTCGATCTGCTCGCGGACATCCTTTTCGGTGGCCAGGCCCTTGATGTCGCGCCGCAGCCGCGTCTCGAAGTCGCTGATCTTCTTGTCGAGGCGATCGTCGAAGTCCTTGGCCTTCACGAAGATCTTGTTGAGCTGGTCGATCTCGCGGGTGTGCGTCGATTCGATCGCACTGACCCTTTTCTCGAGCGCCGCGAAGTCGCGTGGCGAGACGCTGTCGGTACCCATCCGGTTTCCCCGCTGATGACGTCCTCCAATGATGCCCTGGGCGCGCGGCGGCGGGCAACCCGGCCCCGTCACAATCCGTTCATGTCCACCCACCCCCGTCTCGTTCCCCTCGCCGGCGCCTCGAACTTCCGTGATCTCGGTGGTTACCCGGGTCATGCCGGCCGGCCGCTGCGCTGGCGGCGGCTGTTCCGTTCCGACCACCTCGGCGCCCTCACCGAGGCCGACCGTGCACGGCTCGCCGAGCTCGGCATCACGCGCACGTTCGACTTCCGCGGCGTGCACGAGAGCGCGGCCGAGTCCTACGAGCTGCCCGGCGTGGCCCAGCACGTGCTGGCCATCGAGCCGACGGTGGCGCAGCAGATGAGCGACCTCGTGGCCTCGGGCATCCCGCTCACGGCCGAACGTGCCGCCGGCCTGATGGAGGACCTGTACCGCCATCTGGTCACCGGCGCGGCCGGGCGCTACGCCGAGTGGTTCGAGCACCTGCTCGACCACGACGAGCCATTGGTCTTCCACTGCACCGCGGGCAAGGACCGCACCGGCGTGGCCGCCGCACTGCTGCTGCGCGCACTGGGCGTGCCGGCCGAGGTGGTGGAGCAGGACTACCTGCTCACCAATGCCCACTTCCGCGCTCCGGCGCCGCGCCGTGCGGACATCCCCGAGGAGGTGCTGGGCGTGCTGTGGAGCGTGCGCCCGGCCTACCTGCACGCGGCGCTGGCCGAGATCGACGCGCCCGCGCACGGCGGGCTGGAGCGCTACCTGGCCGAGCGCATCGGGCTCACGCCGGCGGCGCGCGCCCGCCTGGCCGAGCTGTACCTCGAACCCGCGGCGGGCGGCGGACGGGCCGGCGCGTGAGCCCCGCCGACGGGCCCGCCGGCGACGCGCACGGCGCGTCGTCCGGCCCGTCGATCGCGCGCGTGCTGCGCCTGGGCGTGGCCTCGGGCGACGGCTACTGGGAGCACGACCTCGCCAGCGGCGTGCTGTGGGTCTCGGAGCAGTTCGAGGCGATGCTCGGCTTCGCGCCGGGCACCGGGCCCCAGGTGGCGGCGGACTCCCGCGAGCGCATCCACCCGGACGACCTGCCTGCATTCGTCGAGGCCCGTGCCAAAGCATTGGAGACGCTCGGCCGCTTCGAGTACGAAGTGCGCTACCGCGACGCGGCCGGCGAGTACCGCTGGATGCGCGGCCGCTCCGCCGTGTTCCCCGGCCGCAGCGGCGCCGCCCGCTGGGTGAGCGGCGTGGTCACGGAGGTGCAGGCGCTCAAGCAGGCGATGGCCGAGCAGGCCCAGCGCGAGCAGGCGCTGCAGCGGCTGGTGCGCGAGCGCACCGCGGCGCTGGAGGCGGCGCTGGCCGAAGCCGAGCTGCGCCGCGCCGAGGCCGAGCGCAGCGACCGCGCGAAGAGCCAGTTCCTCGCCCACATGAGCCACGAGATCCGCACGCCGTTGAACGGCGTGCTCGGCCTCACCGAGCTGGCGCTGCGCGTGGCCACGTCGGCCGAACAGCGCCGCTTCCTCCAGACGGCGCACGAGTCGGGGCGGGCGCTGCTGCAGCTGCTCAGCGACGTGCTCGACCTCTCGCGCATCGAGGCCGGCCGCGTCGAGTTGCGCGAGCGGCCGTTCGACCCGTCGCTGGTGCTGGCCGACGCGATGCGCGGCCTGTTGCCGCTGGCACGGCCGCGCGAGCTGCTGCTGGTGTTCGACTGGCGCGGCGACACTCCGTGGGTGCACGGCGACGACGGCGCGCTGCGCCAGGTGGTGGTGAACCTGCTCGGCAACGCGCTGAAGTTCACCGAGCGCGGCCGCATCACGATGGAGAACACGATCGAGGCCGCCGCGCGCGGGCGTTGCCGGCTGCAGGTGCGCATCGCCGACACCGGCCCCGGCGTGCCGCCCCAGCGGCGCGCCGCGATCTTCGACCCGTTCGTGCAGGGCGACGACACGCTGGCCCGCCAGCATGGCGGCGCCGGCCTGGGCCTGGCGATCGCGCAGCGCCTCGTGCACGCGATGGGCGGGCGCATCACGCTCGAGTGCCCCGCGGACGGCGGATCGGCCTTCACGGTGGATCTCGAGCTGCCGGTGGTGCCGGTGCCCGAGGACCGGCGCGAGCCCGAGCCGCCGCCGCCGGGCCTGGCGTGGCTGGTCTACCAGCGCGAGCCCGGCGGGCGCTGGCTCTCGGCGCAGCTCGAGCGCATGGGTTGGGCCGCCGAGGTGATCTACGGACTGGACGTGGCGATGGAGCGCACGCGCCGCGTCGCCGCAGACGAGGCGCCCGCGGTGGTGGTGGTGGCCGAGCAGGCGCTGCTGCCCGGCACCGACCTCGGGGCGCTGCGTGCGGCGCTGCCGCAGGCCTGCCTGCACCTGCTGGTGCGGCCGGACTGGCATGTGCCGGCGCTGGAAGACGCCATTCGCCGCGAGCGCGTGTCGGTGCTGGTGGCGCCCGTCGTGCCCAGCCAGCTGCGGCGCCTGGGCCTGCCGCCCGCGGCGCCGGAGCACCCCGCGCCCGCACCCGGCGACCCGGCGGCGCCCGAGGTGCTGGTGGTCGAGGACAACCCCGTGAACCAGCTGCTGGGGCGCGAGGCGCTGGCCGCCCTGGGCCTGCGCGTGAAGGTCGTCGGCGATGGCCTGGAGGCGGTGCAAGCCTGCCTGCAGCAACCGCCGGTGCTGGTGCTGATGGACCTGCAGATGCCGCGGCTGGACGGCCTCGAGGCTACGCGCCGGCTGCGCGCACTGCAGGCCGAGGGCCGCTGGCCCGGCTGCCCGATCCTGGCGCTGACCGCCTTCGCCGGCCACGACGAGCATGAGGCCTGCCGCGCCGCGGGCATGGACGACGTGCTCACCAAGCCGCTGGGCCTGCAATCGCTGGCCGAGCAGCTGGCACCGTGGCTGCCGGCGGGCACGCGGCTCGGGCGTGTAGTTGACGTGCGCTGACAGGTATCGGCCCGCAGCATGCGCGGCATGATGAGCCGCCGATCGCTGTTCGCCACGGTCGCCGCCACCGCCTCCACCGTTCCGTGGCGATGTTCGAAGCGCACTTCCTCGATGCCCACGAGCGCGCCGGCCGCGCGGCGCCGACGGAGTGGCTGCGGCTGGCACCGACGGCGCGATCGCGGCGGCGCTGAGCACGTCTACACTTTGCGCGTGGACACATGGCGATGGATGGCTCGACGCTGCGGCTGGATCGCGTTGCTCGCGATCGGCGCGGCCACGCAGATGCCGTCGATCGCGCGTGCCGTTGCCTACGCCCGCGGCGACTCGCCGACGTGGGTCGAGGTGTGCTCCGCGCAAGGCTCGCGGCTGGTGGCGCTGACGGCTGACGCCGAAACCGCCGCACCCGATGCGCCGGCCGCGGTTCACGAGCCGCTCGACCACTGCCCGTGGTGCTCGCTGTCCGCGCACGCTGCCCTGCCACCGGCTGCGCCGGCGGCCTGGACGCCGCTGCGTGGACTTTCCGAGCGGGTTCCCGAACGCTTCCTCAGCGCCGCACGCACGCCCCACCCCTGGGCCGCTGCGCGCCCGCGCGGCCCGCCGGCCGCCTGACGCGCCGCCCGGCGCACGGGCCCTTCCCCTACCCAGGCAGCCGCGCGCCCGCGCTTGCGCACCCACGCAGGCCGTGGCCGCTCCGGCCCTCCGTCGCAGTGCACGTGCGCCCATCCGCGGGCCACGTCACGAGCGACCGTCATCGTGTTCGAGATCCAACCTTCGAGAGTCCCCACCATGCACAGCACCCTCCGCGTCACCGCAATTGCCGCCCTCACCCTGTCCGCCGGCCTCGCGGCCCAGGCCCACACCACCATCCAGGTGGCCGCGGCCGAAGGCACCACCACCTACCACAACCTCGTCATCGGGCACGGCTGCGCCGGCGCGAACGGCACGTCGATGCCCGTCATCGCGCAGAGCGTGGTGTTCCCCACCGTGAACCCGAAGACCACCATCACCGGCACGTTCGCCGGCAACCCGCAGGCCGTCGGGGTGACCTCGCTGGCCGGCGTGCCGCAATTGATCCAGAGCCGCGACATCTTCAGCGTGCAGCGCGAGAAGACCAACGCCAGCGGCGCCGTCATCGGCTTCGAAGGCTCGGGCGGCTCTCTGGCGCCCACGCTGCACGGGCTGGTGCCGTTCCGCACCGCCGGCATCACCTTCCCCGCCGACTCGTGCGCCACACGGCTGGTGATCCAGATCGCGGTGGCCGACATCTGCGTGCGCAACGGCAGCAAGAACCTGTGGATCCCGTCGCTGACCGCGAAGTACACCGATCCCACGGTCGACGGCATCGGCTCGCCGGCGAACCTGACGGTGAACCGTGACCTGACGAAGAACCCGCTGGCGGCGGCCTGCGGCGCGGGCTACACGCTGACGGTCACGCCGTCGGCCGAGGACGTCGACGCGAACCTGAAGATGCCCGGCTACCTCGACTGACCGGCCCGGAGGACCCCGATGTTCCGACGCCCCCTCCGCACGGCGGCGCTGGCGCTGCTACCGGGCCTCGCCGGCCCGGCGCTCGCGCACAGCTACGTCTTCACGCTCGGCGAAGCCGCCGGCGCCACGCACTACTTCGGCGTGATCTGCTCGACCGACGGTGGCTACGAGACCGACCACCTGTACCTGCAGATCGACGTGCAGACGCCCGGCGCCCCGGCGGTGAGCGCGCAGGTGATCAAGAGCAACCTGGCGACCAACACGACCGACCCGACCGGCGGCGACGCCGTGCCGAGCAGCGCCAGCCGCACCCGCGGCGGCAACGGGCTGTACCAGGTGCTGATCAACAAGGCCGGGCCGGGCGTGGTGACGTTCACCGCCACCGCGCACTGCCTGGACGCCACCGGCACGCAGCACACCGGCACCGACGGGCTGGTCTACCAGTACCAGGACCGATGAGTGCGGCGTGGATCCACCGCGGACGCGGGGCCGCGGCGCTGCTGTGCGCGGCGGCGGCTGGCGGCTGCGCGCCGGTGGCGGCGTGGGAGCGCGGCCTGCTGGCGCAGCCGCAGATGGCGATCGACCCGTTGCCGATGCGCAGCCTCTTGCGTGCGCACGTGCAGGGCAGCCGCGAATCCGCGCCGGCGGCCGGGCGCGCCGAGGGCGGAGGCTGTGGCTGCTCGTACTGATGTTCCGGCCCGCGCCGGCGCGGCGGCCCTCGATGCCATCCTCGCCGCCGCGCTACTGCTGCCCGGCTTGGCCGGCCTCGCGCGGGCGCAGGACGTGGAGGATGCCGTCTCGCTGCAGGCGGCCCGCCATCGCGAAGGCGCGCGGGCCATCGGCGTGGACGGCGGCCACGGCACGCCGCTCACCGTGCAGACGCTGACGGCGCGCGGCTCGATCGGCAGCGGCCGCGACCGGCTCGACATCACGTCGACGCAGGACAGCTGGTCGGGTGCCACGCCGGTGGCCACCGCGCCGGCCGTGGCGCAGGGCAACCGGCCGGTACGGCGCGCCACGGCCGGCGGGCTCGTCACGGTCGGCGCCTCGCCGATGCTCAACGGCAGCCTGCTGCTCGACGCCGCCGACCGCCCGGTGCAGCGCGACCTCGCGACGGGCCGCGTGCGGGCCGCACCGCAGCTCGTGCACACGCTCTCCACCGCGTCGCCCGAGACGCGGCGGCAGCTCGACGCGAAGCTCACGCGCCGGCTCGACGACGGCAGCTTCGCGCTCGGCGGCGGGATCTCGGTGGAACGCGACCACCGCTCGCGCTTCGTCAACGCCGCGTGGCGGCTGGGCCGCGACACGACCTCGCTGACCCTCGGTGGCAGCGCCACGGCGAGCACGATCGAGGCCGCGCTCGACCACGACGCGGCGCCCTACGTCACGAAGAACGCCTACGCCGATCGATTGACCCATCGCGCCGGCCAGACCTGGCTCACCGGCACGCGGCGCGACCTGTCGGCCACGGCCGCGTGGACCCAGGTGCTGTCGCCCACCGCGCAGGGGCAGGCCACGCTCGTGCACACGCGCAGCGCCGGCCTGCTCGCGCATCCGTACAAGGTGACCAGCGTGATCTACGCGCCTGCAGCCGCCGCATCGGGCGGCGATGCCGACGGCGTGCGCGGCGGCGACCTGCGCGCGCTGATGGAGCAGCGCCCGGAACGCCGCGCGCAATGGAGCGCCGACGGCCGGCTGGTGCTGCACCAGGCGCCGCACGACGCCGCGCTGCACCTCGCGGCCGGCGTGTCCAGCGACGACTGGGGCGTGCGCGCACGCCATGCCGAGGCCGAGTGGTTCCGCCCACTGGCCGAGGGCCAGCTGCTCAGCCTGCGGCTGCGCGCCACGTCGCAGCAGGCGGCGCGGTTCTACACGACCTACCTGGTGACACGGCAGCCCTATCGGCAGCTCGTGAACGGCACCGATGGACGCGTGACCGTGATCCCCTACGATGCCGCGCAGCTTCCGGCGTTCTTCACCAGCGACGTGCGGCTGGCCGCACTGGGCACGCTGACTGCAGGCCTGGGCTGGACGCAGCGCCTCGCCGCCGACCTGCGGCTGGACCTGTCGCTGGACCGCACGCTGCAATCGGGCCGCTGGGCCTGGGGCGGCAACGGCCTCGGGCGCTGGGCCGACCTGAGGTCGACCCTCGTGCAAGCCACGCTGACGATCGACCTCGACGGCCCGTCCGCCCACCAGGTCCGCGGTACCACCGATGCGCATGCAGGCCACGGCCCGGTCCACGGCTCCACGCATGCGCCGATGCCGGCCGAACTGCTGCCGGCGCACGGGCCGCTCGCCCGCGGGCAGTGGATGGTCGGCCTGCGGCTGCACGCGATGGGCAGCGGCGGTGCGCTGCGCAGCGGCGCGCAGGCGCTGCCAGCTGCCGATGCCGTGGCCCGTGCCTGCGGCGGCGCGCCGTGCCTCGTGCAGCCCACCGCGATGTCGATGCACATGCAGATGCTCGACCTGATGGTCGGCCTCGGCGGCGGCTGGGCGCTGATGCTGATGCCGCAGCACGTGTCGATGTCGATGGACACGGTGCTCGCGCCCGGCGCGGTGGCCGGCGACGCGCCCGTGCACATCGGCCGCCACGAGAGCGCCGGCCTCGGCGACACCGCGCTGCACGCGCTGTGGAGCACGCCCGCATCGGCCGGCGGCCCGCGCTGGCAGCTCGGCCTCGGGCTGAGCCTGCCCACCGGAAGCACGTCGCTGGCACACCGCCGCATGCACCAGCAGGACGGCACGGCCATGGACGTCGCCATGCAGACCGGCACCGGCACCTGGGACCTGCTGCCCAGTGCCACCGTGCAGGGCGAGGCCGGCGCGCTCGCCTGGGGTGCGCAGGCCACCGCCGCGCTCAGGTTGTCCCCGCGCCATGCCGACGGCTACGCCTGGAGCCCGCGCGCGGACGCCAGCGGCTGGCTGGGCTGGCCACTGGCGCACGGCCTCTCGGCCACGGCGCGCATGGCGTGGCGCCTGGCACCGCGCGTGGTGGGCACGCGCACGCCGCCGGTGCCGACGCTCTCGCCGCCCGACGACCCGTCCAACCACGGCGGCCGGCAGATCGACGCCGGCATCGGCCTGGCGGCGCACGGCACGGCGGGCGCGCTCTCGATGGAGATCGTGCAGCCGCTGCAGGCCCGCGTTCGCGGCGTGCAGCTGACGCCCCGTGCGCGCGTGTCGCTCGCCTGGAGCCGCGCGCTGTGACGCTGCTGCGCACACGCACCTTCCAGGCGATGGGCTCGCCATGCGAGCTGCGCCTGGCCGCGCGCGACGCTCAAGAGGCCGACGCGCTGGTGCGGCTCGTGCACGACGACGTGGCGCGCCTCGAACAGCGCTACTCGCGCTACCGCGACGACAGCGACCTCTCGGCCATCAACCGCGTCGCCGCGGCCGGCGGCAGCACCACCGTCGACGACGAGACCGCAGCGCTGCTGAACTACGCGCACACCTGCCACGGCCAGAGCGGCGGTCTGTTCGACATCACCTCCGGCGTGCTGCGCCGCGCCTGGCGGTACGACCGCGCCGAACTTCCCGAACGCGCACAAGTGCAGCGCCTGCTGGACCAGGTCGGCTGGCACAAGGTGCGCTGGGAGCCGCCGCGGCTCACGTTCACGGTGCCGGGCATGGAGATCGACTTCGGCGGCATCGTCAAGGAGTACGCCGCCGACCGCGCCGCTGCGCTGCTGCTGCAGGCGGGGATGCAGCACGGGCTCGTGAACCTCGGAGGCGACGTGCGCATCGTCGGCCCGCAGCCCGACGGCACGCCGTGGCGCATCGGCGTGCGGCACCCGCGCCGGCCGGGCGAGCTGTGCGCCACGCTGGAGCTGTCGTCGGGCGCGCTGGCCACCAGCGGCGACTACGAGCGCTGCATCGTCATCGACGGCGTGCGCCACGGCCACGTGCTGAACCCGCGCACCGGCTGGCCGGTGCAGGGGCTGGCGTCGGTCAGCGTGGTGGCGCCGCTGTGCGTGGTGGCCGGCAGCGCGACGACGATCGCGATGCTGATGGAGCACGACGGCCCCGCATGGCTGGCCGGCATGGCACTGCCGCACCTGTGGATCGACACCGACGGCCGCTGCGGCGGGCCGCTGGCCGACCTGGCGCAGGGTGCGCCCGCCGATCCATGGCCAGAATGACCCGCAAGGTTCACCCCACCCCTCCCCAACCTCCCCGAAGGAGTCGCAGATGAAGTTCCTCCCCACGCTGGCCCTGGCCTGCGCCCTCGCGGCGGGCGCGGCCGCGGCCCATGCCCAGACCACCGTCAAGGACGCCTGGGTGCGCGGCACCGTGCCACAGCAGAAGGCCACGGGCCTGTTCGCGCAGCTGACGTCGGCCGGCGGCGGCAAGCTGGTCTCGGCCAGCTCGCCGGTGGCCGGCATCGTGGAGATCCACGAGATGGCGATGGCCGGCGACGTGATGAAGATGCGCGCCGTCACCGGCATCGAGCTGCCCGCGGGCAAGGCCGTGGACCTCAAGCCCGGCGGCTACCACGTGATGCTGATGGACCTGAAGCAGCCGCTGAAGGAAGGCGACACCGTGCAGGTGACCTTCGTCATCGAAGGCAAGGACGGCAAGAGGGAATCGGTGGCCGTGAAGGCGCCCGTGAAGGCGCTGACCGCGACTCCGCACAAGCACTGACGGCGGCCGCCCGGCAGAGCGGCTCCGCGCGCTCGCGGCGCCTCACCGCTGCACGATCGGGAAGGTGCCCGTCGCCTTGTCGAGCAGCGTGAAGAAGCGGCCGAGGTCGATCACGCTGCCGTCGATCTTCGTCTGGTCGCTGGCCAGCAGTTCCTTCGCGCCGGCCTTGCCGAGGATCATCTGCAGGAAGAACGGCTTGGTCAGCGACAGCGTGGCGTTGGCATCCGCCGCGGGCGGCGCGAGGCGATGGTCCATCACGCCGTTGCGCACGCTCAGCACCCAGTCCTCACCGGTGTCGCGGAAGCGCAGGTTGATGACGAGCGACACGCCGTCGGCCTTGGGCCCGTTCAGCGACGCCGCCATCGCCTCGAGGAAGCGCTCGGTGGGCGTCTGCTGCAGCATGTCCAGCAAGGCCTCGCGCAGCAGCCCCTGCGCCGGCGGGCCCTGGCGCAGTTCGAGCGCACCGGTCAGGTAGAAATTGCGCCACGGCGCCGATTCGGCGAGGTAGCCCATCTGTTCGAAGCTGCGCGCCAGCAGCGTCTTGGCGGCCTCGTGCTTGGGCTCGGTGTAGACCGCGTGCTTCAGCAGCTCGGCAGCCCAGCGGAAGTCGCCGGCGTCATAGGCCTTCTGCGCCGCGGCCACGATCTTCTCGAGGCCGCCGGCCAGTTCGACGTAGCGCTTCGCGGCCTCCAGCGGCGGCAGCGCATCGAGGTTGGCCGGGTGCGCGTCGAACCATCCCAGGTAGTGCTGGTAGATGGCGCGCACGTTGTGCCGCACGGTGCCGTAGTAGCCGCGCACGTTCAGGTGGTCCTGCAGCGCCTTGGGCAGCACCAGCGTCTCGGCGATCTCGGCGCCGTTGTAGCCCTGGTTCATCAGCCGCACCGTCTGGTCGTGCAGGTAGCGGTAGGTGTCGCGCTGCATCGTGATGAAGGTGCGGATGCGCTCGGCGCCCCACACCGGCCAGTGGTGCTGGTTGAACACGACTTCGGAACCCTGCGCGTGCACGAGCGCTGCGTCGAGATAGCCGGCCCACTTCAGCGCGTCGCGCACCTTGGCGCCGCGCAGCGTGTAGAGGTTGTGCAGCGTGTGGCTCATCAGCTCGGCGCCGCAGTAGGCCTTCAGCTCGGGGATGGAGAAGGTGAACTCCGACGGCGCCTCGCTGCCCGGCACGTTGTGGAACACGAAGCGCAGCCCGTCGATCTCCAGCGCCTGCTCGGGCTGCGACACCAGCACCGTGGGCGCGAGGATGCCCACGCGGCCCACCGCCACGGCCTTGCCCAGGCCCGTGTCCACAGCGCCTTGAGGGTTGCGCGGCAGCCGGTTGCCGTACATGTACATCGCCCGGCGGCCCATCGCGGTGCCCATCAGCACGTTCTCGCTGGTGGCTTCCTCCATGAAGCCGGCCGGCGCCACCACCGGCACCTGGCGCGCCTTGGCGTCCTCGGCACTCAGCAGGCCCAGCACGCCGCCGAAGTGGTCGATGTGGCTGTGCGTGAAGATCACGCCGGAGATCGGCAGCGCCGCGAGCTCGGGGCCCAGGTGCTGCCGCGCGAAGGCCACCGCGGCCGCGGCGGTCTCGCGCGAGGTGAGTGCGTCCACGACGATCCAGCCGCTGCGGCCGCGGATCAGCGTGAGGTTGGCGATGTCGAAGCCGCGCAGCTGCCAGATGCGGTCGGTCACCTGGAACAGGCCCACCTGGTTGTTCAGCAACGCCTGCCGCCACAGGCTCGGGTTCACGGTGGCGGGAGCCGCGCCCTGCACGAAGCCGAAGGCACCGAAGTCCCAGACGACCTGGCCAGCCTCGTCCGTCACCCGCCCGCTGGGCGCGGCGACGAAGCCGCGCTTGGCGTCGGCGAACGAGGCCGGATCCGAAAGGTCGGCGGCCTTCGCCACCGCGGCGTGCGCCTGCGCCACGGCAGGGTGCACGGCGGCATCGCCGGCGGCCGGCGGAGCGGCGGTCTTCGAGCAGGCCGCGAGCAGGGCCGTGCAGGCCAGCACGGCGAGCGCGGTGCGCCGCCGGTCGGGGGTGCGATGCGAGGCCATCAATCCACCTTCGCGCCGGAGCGCTTCACGACATCGGCCCACTGGTCGCGCTGCTTCAGCAGGAAGGCCGCGAACTCGTCGGGCCCCAGCGTGCGCACCAGCGCGCTCTGCGCAGCGAGCTTCGACTGCACATCGGCATCCTTCATCACGCGCTCGAAATCGGCGGCCAGCCGCTCCACCACCGGCCGCGGCGTGCCGGCCGGCGCCAGCACGCCGAAGAAGGCCAGCACCTCGAAGTCGGGCCAGCCGCTCTCGTGCACGGTGGGCAGGTCGGGATGGCTCGGCAGCCGCGTCGGGCCGGTGGCCGCGAGCAGCCGCAGCCGGCCACCCGGCAGGTGCGGCGCCACCTCGATCGGCGTGGCGAACATCAGCTGCACCTGCCCCGCGACGAGATCCACCAGCGCCGGCCCGCCGCCCTTGTACGGCACGTGCAGCAGCGGTGCGCCGGTGCGCATGCGGAACAGTTCACCCGCCAGGTGCGGCACGGTGCCGTTGCCCGCCGAGCCGAAGGCATAGCGCCCGGGTTGTGCCTTGGCCGATTCGACCAGCGCCGCCAGCGTCGGCGGCGTCGAGGCCGCGTTTGCCGCCAGCACGAACGGCGAGAGTGCGAGCAGCGCCACCGGCGTGAAGTCGCGCTGCGGGTCGTACGGCAGCTTCGGGTAGATGGCCTGCGAGATGACGAAGGGCGTCGGCGCGAACAGCAGCGTGTAGCCGTCGCCCGGCGACTTGGCGACGAGGTCGTTGCCCAGCGTCGTGCCGGCCCCAGGCTTGTTGTCGATCACCACCTGCTGGCCCAGCCCCTCCTGCAGCTTCTGGCCGACGACGCGGGCGAGGATGTCCGTGGCGCCGCCGGGCGCGAAGGGCACGACGAGCTTCACCGGCTGGCGCGTGGGCCAGGGCTGCGCGGCGGCCGAGGCGGCGAACGCCGCCGCGACCAGCCCGAGCACGGCGGCGCGCAGCGCGGCGCCGACAGGAACATCGAACGTCGCGCGTCGCGCGGCACCGATCGCTGCAAGCATGCTGGTCTCCTCGTCTCGTGTGCAACGCCGGGCCTCGTCGAGGAAGCCCTGCGCCGGCGCGGCGCTCAAGCGTCCAGCCGCGCGGTGTAGGTGGTCAGGCAGCCATCATGCCAGCGGTGCAGCTGGTAGCCGCGGCCTTCGTCGGCCGGCGTGTAGCGGCCCTGCTCTCGCAGGTCCAGCGCGAACTGGTGCGCCAGGCCCGGGCAGACCGTGACCAGCGTGCCGTGCCAGCGCGCCGCCTGTGCGCGGTGCAGGTGGCCGCAGGCGATGCGCTCCACTTGCGGGTGGCGGCGCACGATCTCGCCCAGTGCCGCGGCACTCGCTGACGCCATGCCGCTGCGGTCCAGGTGCGGCACGCCCACCTGCAGCGGCGGGTGGTGCACGAACACGATCGTCGGCCGGGCGGGCTGTGCGGCCAGTTGCGCCTCCAGCCACGCGAGGCGCTCGCCGCAGAGCTCGCCGATGTGCGAGCCCAGGCGCAGCGAGTCGAGCATCACGAGCCGCAGCGGCAGGTCCTCCACCGTGTAGTGAACGAACGCATCGGCCGGGCCTGCGCCCAGGCCGGCAGCCCCCGGCCACGCGGCGCGCAGCAGCGCGCGGTCATCGTGGTTGCCGACCATCGGCCACCACGGCATGCGCAGGCCCGAGAGCAGCTCGCGCAGCCGCTCATACACCTCTGCGCCGGGACGCTCGACGAGGTCGCCGGTGAGCACGCAGCCGTCGGGCCGCGGGTCCAGCGCATTGAGCCGCGCCACGGCGCCGGCGAGCACCGCGTCGGTGTCCAGACCCGCCGGCCGCGGGCCTTCGGGGCCGGCCAGGTGCAGGTCGGAGATCTGGGCGAGCAGCATGGCCGCCGAAGTCTACGCAGGGAAGGAGGCGGTGGAGGCGATGCCACGCGCCCCGCTGCGCCGCGTCAGCTCGACGCTGCCTCCGGCACGTAGCCGCTCTTCTTCGCCAGCGCCTCGAAGTGCTTGCGGTCGGCCGCCAGCGATGCCGCGAGCTGCGTCGCGTTCATCGGCTGCGGCGTCATGCCCATCGCGAGCAGCTTGCTGCGCGCCTCGGGCTTGGCGAGCAGGCCATCGATGCCCGCCGCAAGGCGTGCGACGAGGTCCTGCGGCAGCTTCGCCGGCCCGTACAGGCCCACCGAGTTGACCACCTGCACGTCCAGCCCGGCTTCGGCGAACGTCGGCACGTCGGTGACCAGCGGCGTGCGCGTGGCGCCCGACGATGCGATGACGCGCAGCTTGCCGGCCTTGTGCAGTTCGGTCATCGCGCCGGTGCCGGTGATCAGCATCGGCAGCCGGCCGGCGACGAGGTCGGTCATGCCCACCGTGCTGTCGCGGTACGGCACCATCGTCATCGGGATGCCCGACGCCAGAGACATCGCGATGCCCGCGAAGTGCGACGACGAGCCGTTGCCCGGCGCTGCGCCGTACGCCGCCTCGGCGCCCTTGGCCCGGGCCCATGCGAGCAGCGCCTTCAGGTCGGGCGCACCCACCCCCGGACCGGTGGCCGGCCCCGTGGCAGGCCCGGTGGCGAGGGCCACGTCGAACCAGCTGATGCCGGCGATCGGCGTGAAGTCGGCGACCGGGTCGTAGTCGAGCTTCGTGTAGATGTTCGGGTAGATCGCGAACCCGCTGCTGGTGGAGACCATCAGCGTGCGCCCGTCGGGCGCGGCGCGGCGCAGTTCGCCCAGCGCCACGCGGCCGCCGGCGCCGAGCTTGCTCACGGTGATGACCGAGCGGCCGAGCACGTCCTTCAGGTGCTCGCTGACCATGCGCGCGGTGGCGTCCATCGTGGTGGCCGCGCCGACGAGCACGGTGACTGTGCCGCCGTCCTGTGCCCCCACACGTCCCACGCCGAGCGTCGCCGCAGTGCCGCCGAGCACCTGCAGCACGCGCCGCCGTGTGGTCGCCGGCACGCCGACGCCGATCCGGCCTGTCGCGCCGCTCATTTGGCCGGCACCGTGGCGGCAGCATCGCTGAGGCCGAGAGCCGCAGCGCGGTCGGCCTTCATCACCTTCTGCGCGTAGGCGTCCTGCCAGTCCACCGCGGCGTCGATCTCGAAGAAGCCGCTGCGCGCGTCCGACAGGATGTCGGGCGTCATCAGCCCCGGCGCGGGCTGGCCGTCGCGGAACGCGCGCGCGGCCATCAGCGCGCGGCGGCGCGTGCGGGCGATCATCAGGTCGCCGGGGCCGAGGTGCTCCCAGGCGTGGTCGGTGATCGCGCCCATGCTCTCGGTGACGGCCTGGTCCTGCGTGCCGATGTGGTCGATGCCGCACCAGATGCGGTTGGTGCGCATCGCCTCGCGGTCGAGCATCCAGTCGTTGCTCTCGTCGGGCACGATGCGGAAGCGCCCGTGCCAGCCCGTGTCGTTGGGCTTGAACATCGGCTGCGGCGTGGTTCCGCCCATCGGCTGGCCGTCCTTCAGCGGCACGTTGGTGGCGGGCAGCCCGCGGCGGCGCCAGAACACCATCATCACGTGCTCGTCGTCCATCGGCACCCAGGCGCGCGCCTGGATGTTCTGGCCGAACGGCCCCTGCGGGGTCTGCGTGAAGAACGGGAACATGTAGTTCGCGAAACGCCAGTAGGTGGTGCCCGGTCGCACCGTGCGGTAGGCGCCGTAGGTGGTGCCCCAGGGAGCGTCCTTCACGTGGTACATCGGCGCGCGGTCGCCGGCGGTGTGCTGCAGCGGGTGGCCTTCGGGCACGTTGTCGGGGTCCAGGTGGCCCACGTGGAGGAAGCCGAAGTGCGAGGTGTCGATGTCGCCTTCGAGCGCCTGCATCCAGTTGCAGCCGCGCTGCATGAACGAGATGTCGACCTCGCCTTCGGGCAGCAGCGTGGCCTCGATGCGCGTGAGCGGCGGCGGCGACTCCTGGTTCGGACCCATGTAGACCCACACCATGCCGTTGCGCTCCACCGTCTTGTAGGCGTGCGCGCGCACCTTGTGCTTGAAGTCCTGCGACGGCGCCACGCTGGGCATGTCCACGCAGCGGCCTTCGACGTCGAACTTCCAGCCGTGGTACGTGCAGCGCAGGCCGTCCTCCTCGTTGCGGCCGAGGAAGAGCGAGGCACAGCGGTGCGGGCAGCGGTGGTCCATGATGCCGACGCGGCCGGAGCTGTCGCGGAAGCCGATCAGCTTCTCGCCCAGCAGCATCAGCCGCAGCGGCGAGCCGTCGGCCACCAGCTCGGTGCCGCGGCACGCGGGGATCCAGTACTGGCGCATGAACTCGCCCATCACGGTGCCCGGGCCGACGCGGGTCAGGTCATGGCTGTCTTCGGCGATGCCCATCTCAGGGGCTCCTTTCTGCGGGGATGCGGTGTGCGTGAGTGCGGGAACGTCGTGGCGCGGCTCAGCCGGCCTCGGGCGTGTAGCCGCTGGCCTTCACCAGCGTCTCGAAGCGCTTGCGTTCCTCGACGATCGACGCCGCGAGCTGCGCGCCGGTGACGGGCCACAGCGTCATGCCCTGCTGCGCCAGCTTCTCCTTGACGCTGGCGCTCGCGAACATCGGCTGCAGCGCGGCATGCAGGCGGTTGACCAGATCGGGCGCCATGCCGGCCGGGCCGAACAGGCCGGTGCTCGTGGTGGCGCTGACGGGCAGGCCTGCCTCGCGCAGCGTCGGCACCTCGGGCACCAGCGGCGAGCGCGTGTCGCCCGAGACGGCCAGCAGCCGGATCTTGCCGGCCCGGTGCATGGCCACCTGTGCCGACAGGCCGGTGATCATGACCGGCAGCCGCCCGGCCGAGAGGTCGACGAGGCCGACGCCGCTGTCCTTGTACGGCACGTGCGGCATGGCCAGGCCCGCCGCGAGGTTGATCGAGATGCCGACGAAGTGCGACAGCGAACCGTTGCCCGGCGCCGAGCCGAACATCGCCTCGCCGGGCTTGCCCTTGGCCCACGCGACGAGCTGCTTGAGATCGTTGATGCCCGAGTTCGGGTTGACCGACACCGCCACGTCGAACGCCGAGACGCCGGCGATCGCGGTGAAGTCGCGGTCAGGGTCGTAGTCGAGCTTGGTGTAGATGTGCGGGTAGACCGCGAACGGCCCGGTGGTGGCGAAGGCCAGCGTGCGGCCGTCGGGCGCCGCGCGCTTCGCCTCGCCCAACGCCAGCCGTTGCCCCGCGCCGAGCTTGGCCACCGAAATCGCGGGGCGTCCGAGTGCATCGCGCAGCTGGTCGGCGATCAGCCGCGAGCAGAAGTCCATCGACGACGCGGCGCCCACGTAGACGGTGATCGTGTTGTCCTGCGCGCGCACGGCGGGCAGCGCGAGCGCGGCGGCCGAGGAGGCCAGCACGCGGAGGGACTCTCGTCGACGGATCGGGCGGCTCGGACTGCACGGGCGCATGGGTGTCTCCGGTGTCGTGGCCACCGTGCGGGGCGGCGCTTATAAAATGGAATTTACTTCCAGGAATTGATCAGCGTCAACGAACCATCAGGAAACCACGGGCATGCAAGGCAACACCGATCCGGGCACACCCAGGTCGCGCATCGTGCTGGGCATCGGCAGCTCGCACACCCCGATGCTCAACGCCGCGCTCGACGACTGGCCGCGCTTCGTCGAGCTCGACCGGCTGCGGCCGCACCGCGACAAGTCCGGCCGGCCCGTCACCTACGACCAGCTGCTCGCCATCGCCGGCGACGGCCCCGCGCGCGAGCTGGCGCCCGAGCTGCTGGCACGCCGGCACGCCGGTGCGATGGCGCAGGTCGAGCACGTCGGCGCGGTGCTGCGCGGCGCGAAGCTCGACGCGCTGGTCATCGTCGGCGACGACCAGAAGGAGCTCTTCTTCACCGACGTGCAGCCCTCGGTGCTGGTCTACCACGGCGCCACGATCCGCAATGCGCCGCTGAAGGACCGCCCGGGCCCGCGCTGGGCGTTCGAGGCGTCGCGCCGCTTCTACGAACCGGAGGTGCCACGCGACTACCCGGTGCACCAGGCCCTCGCGCAGCACCTCGTCGCCGAGCTCGTGCGCGACGAGTTCGACATCGTGTCCTCGGACACGCTGCCCGAAGGACCGGGCCGCATGCTCGGCGAGGGCCACGCCTTCGGCTTCGTGCACCGCCGGCTGCTGCAGGGCGCCGATCTGCCCGTGGTGCCGATATTCCTCAACACCTACTACCCGCCGAACCAGCCGACGCCGCGCCGCTGCTGGCGGCTGGGCGAGGCGATCCTCCGCGCGATCGAACGCCACCCGGGCGGGCTGCGCGTGGGGGTGATCGCGTCCGGCGGACTGAGCCACTTCACCGTCGACGAGGAGCTCGACGGCCGCGTGCTGCAGGCGCTGCGCGAGCGCGACGCCGAGGCGCTGTGTGCGCTGCCGACGGCGCAGCTCGAGAGCGGCAGCTCCGAGATCCGCAACTGGATCTGCATGGCCGGTGCCACGCAGCACCTGCCGCTGCAGCATCTGGCGTACATCCCCGGCTACCGCACGCCGGCCGGCACCGGCACCGGCCTGGCCTTCGGCATCTGGAGTGCCGAAGCCGTGCCACCGGAGGCGACCGGCGCATGAGCGGCAGCACGCCGGCCGCGCTGCGCCTGCGGCTGCACCGCATCGAGCACGCCGCGCGCGCCATCCACCTGTTCGAGTGGCGCGATCCCGAAGGCCGGGCGCTGCCACCGTTCACCGCCGGCGCGCATGTCGACCTCGCGCTGCCCAACGGCCTCGTGCGCTCCTACTCGCTGGCCAACGACCCGGCCGAGCGGCACCGCTACGTGCTCGGCGTGAAGCGCGACCCTGCGAGCCGCGGCGGCTCGGCGTGCCTGCACGAGCAGGTTCGGGTGGGCGATGTGCTCGACGTGCAGCCGCCGCGCAATGCCTTCGCGCTCGACGAAGCGGCGCCGCACAGCGTGCTGGTGGCCGGTGGCATCGGCATCACGCCGCTGGCCTGCATGGCGCAGCGGCTGCGCGCACTCGGCCGGCCCTACACGCTGCACTACGCGGTGGCGCGGCGCGACGAGGCCGCGCTGATCGATGGCGTCGACGGGACGGAACTGCACCTGCACGTCGATGCGGATGCCGGCGACGTGCTCGACGTCGCCGGCATCGTCGCCGGCGCGCCGGCCGATGCGGTGGTGTACGGCTGCGGCCCGGCGCCGATGCTCGCCGCGTTCGAGGCGGCCTGCAGGGCGCGCCCGGGGCTGGCCTGGCGCATCGAACGCTTCACCTCCGACGTGCAGGCCGCCAGCGCCGGCGGCTGCACGGTGCGCCTGGCGCGCAGCGGGCGCAGCGTGCCGGTGCCGCCCGGGCAGAGCATCCTCGACGCGCTGCGCGCGGCCGGCGTGGCGGTGGTCACCTCGTGCGAACAGGGCATCTGCGGCACCTGCGAGACCGGCGTCATCTCCGGCCGGCCCGACCACCGGGATCTGCTGCTGTCCGACGAGGAGCACGCGAGCAACCGCACGATGATGATCTGCTGCTCGGGCAGCCTGGACGACGAGCTCGTGCTCGACCTGTAGCGCGCCATGGGCCGCCCCCCGCACCACGTCAAGCGCGCCGTGCCCGACTACTCGGAAGGCGTGCAGGTCAAGACCGACGATGCCGACCCGCGCTTCAACAACGCGCTGGCGCGCGGCCTCGCGGTGCTGCGCGCCTTCGCGCTCGAACGGCCGCTGCTGGGCAACCAGGAGATCGCGCAGATCACGGGCCTGGCCAAGCCCACGGTGTCGCGGCTCACGCACACGCTCACGCAACTCGGCTACCTGCGCCACCGCGAGGCCTACGGCAAGTACGAACTGGCCGCCGGCGTGGTGGGGCTGGCCTACCCCTACCTGGCGCGGCAGGCGGTGCCGCCGGTGGCGCGGCCGCTGATGGTGGCGCTGGCCAAGGCCACGCAGACCAACGTGGGCCTGGGCGTGCAGGAGGACCTGAGCGTCTTCTACCTCGAGTACGCATTGGGCGAGCCGCATCCCAACCGGCTGCAGCGCGCGGGCTTCCGCGTGCCGCTGGTGCGCACGGCCATGGGCCGCGCCTGCGTGGCCGGGCTCGCCCCGGCAGCGCGCGAGGCGCTGTACGCGCACCTGCAGCGCTACTACGGGCGCGAGTGGCCGGCGCTGCGGGATGCGCTCGACGAGGCCGTGCGCCAGGCGCAGCGCGAGGGGTACTGCATCGCCGCGGGCACCTTCAACGCCGACACGCATTCGGTGGCCGTGCCGTTCCCGCTCGACGACGGCACCGTGCTCGCGTTCAACTCGCAGGGCCACGCGTCGCGGCTGCCGCCGCCGGTGCTGGCCCGCAACGGACGCAAGCTGCTGGCGCTGGCCGCCGAGGTGCGCCGGCTGCTGCCGGCCGCGCCGCCGTCGCCGTCGCTGGGGCCGGCCTGAAGCGGCGACTTCAACTTTCGACAGGATGCTCGACTCCGACCTGATCGCCGACACCGCGCTCGGCCGCGCGCAAGGCCTGTGGGCCGCCTCCGGCGTGCGCGCCTGGCGCGGCCTGCCCTATGCCGCGCCGCCGGTGGGCCAGCGGCGCTTCCGCGCGCCCGAACCGCCTGCACCGTGGGCCGGCGTGCGCGACGCCACCGCGTTCGGCCCCGACCTGCCGCAGCCGCCGCTGCCGCCGTCGCGCGCGCCGGGGCAGTCGGAGGATGGGCTGTTCCTCAACGTGTGGTCGCCGGCCGGCGCGCGATCGCTGCCGGTGATGGTGTGGATCCACGGCGGCGGCTTCGTCGGCGGCAGCGGCGCCGATGCGCGCAGCGACGGCACCGCGCTGGCTTCGCGCGGGGTGGTGGTGGTGAGCTTCAACTACCGCTCCGGCGTGTTCGGCTTCCTCGCCCACCCCGATCTCGCGGCCGAGTCGCCGCAGGGCACCAGCGGCAACGTCGGCCTGCTGGACCAGCTCGCCGCGCTGCGCTGGGTGCGCGAGCACATCGCGGCCTTCGGCGGCGACCCGGCGCAGGTGACGGTGTTCGGCGTCTCGGCCGGCTCGGCGTCGATCGCGCTGATGCTGACGATGCCGGCCGCCGCGGGCCTGTTCCATCGCGCGATCCTGCACAGCCCCGGCTGCGGCCGCCCGCTGGCCACGCGACGCGATGCCGAGGCCGCCGGCGCGGCGCTGGGCCTGTCCCTGCGCGAGCTGCGCGCGCTGCCCGCGGCCGACGTGCTGGCGCTGACGTCGCGGCTGAACCCGGCGATGCGTGGCCTCACCACGCCGCGCGTGTTGCGGCCCATCCACGACGGCCTGCGCGTGCCCGACGACGAACGCGAGGCCTGGGCCGCGGGCCGGCTGCGGCCGATGCCGCTGATCGTGGGCACCAACGCCGACGAAGGCGCGCTGCTCACGCGCAGCTGGCCGCTGGCGACGCCGGCCGACCACGCCGCGGTGATCCGCGCCAACTTCCCCGGCGCCGAGGACGAGGCGCTGGCCCTGTATCCCCGCGTGCCCGAGGCCTTCGCCGACACGCAGTTCAACGCCGGTGCCCGCGCGCTGCTGCGTGCCATGGCGCGCACCGGCGCCCCGTGCTGGCGCTACCGCTACACGCGCCGCCGCCCCGGCGCCACCGACGGCCCGCACCACGGCGACGAGGTCGGCACCGTCTTCGGGAACCTCGACGCCGGCCGCGGCGGCCAGCCCGAGCCGTTCGACGACACCGATCGCCGGGTGAGCGACTCGATGCAGGCCGCCTGGGTGCGCTTCGCGACAGCGGTCGACCCGGGCCCGCACTGGCCGCGCTTCACGGCGAGCGACGAACCGCTGCTCGATTTCGGCGACCGCATCGCCGTGGCCACCGACCCGCTGGCCGCGCGGCTGGACTTCATCGACCGCTATCAGGCGCGCACGAGCGCCGCCTGACCCGTCGGCCGCGCCTGCGCGGCGTGGGCGTGCAGCCACGCCGGCACGTCGCCGGCGCGCAGCGGCCGCGCGTACAGGTAGCCCTGCGCGCCGCCGCAGGCCAGCCGCCGCAGTTCGTCGGCCTGTTCCTCGGTCTCCACGCCCTCGGCCACGGTGGCCAGGCCCAGGCTGCGCGCCACCATCAGCGTGGCCTGCACCAGCACGCGGTGGTGGGCGCTGCTGGGCAGCAGCTGCACGAACGAGCGGTCGATCTTCACCACGTCCACCGGCAGCTGGTGCAGGCTGGACAGCGACGAGTAGCCGGTGCCGAAGTCGTCCAGCGCCACCGCCAGGCCGGCGGCCTTGAAGCGCTGCAGCGTCGCGCGGATGCCTTCGTTCTGCGCCGCCAGGCTCTCGGTCACCTCGATCTGCAACGCGCCGGGCGGCATGCCGGTGCGCACGAGGATGTCGCGCACGGTCTCGTCGAAGCCGGACGCCTGCAGCTGCGCGCGCGACACGTTCACCGAGAGCTTGGCCGGCGCCACAGGGCCGAGCGTCTGCTGCCATGCGACGAACTGCGCGCAGGCTTCCTCCAGCACGTACGCGCCCAGCAGCACGATGAGGCCGCTGGCCTCGGCGATCGGGATGAAGCGGTCGGGCCCGACGAGCCCGCGCTCGGGGTGCTGCCAACGCACCAGCGCCTCGAGCCCGAGCACGCCGTCGGGCGAGAGCGGCACGATGGGCTGGTAGACCACGAAGAGCTGCCGCGATGCCAGCGCCTGCTGCAGCTCGTGCTCCATGCGCGCGGCGGCCAGCGCCTGCTCGCGCGTGTCGGCGCCGTACTCCACCTGGCGCGCGCCGCCCAGCCGCTTGGCCTCGCGCATCGCCAGCGCGGCCGCGTGCAGCGCCCCTTCGGCCGTGGGGCCGAGGTGCGGGCCGGTGAGCACGCCGATGCTCGCCGCCAGGTGCAGCGCCTGCCCGCCGGCGAGCATCGGCGGGGCCAGCGTCTGCTGCAGCCGCTGCGCCACGCGTGCGGCATCGTCGGGCTGGCGCAGCCCGTCGAGCAGCACGACGAACTCGTCGCCGCCGACGCGCGCCACCGTGCCCACGCGGTCGTGCGCCCGCAGCGCGCCCGAGAGTCGCGCCGCCACCTCGCGCAGCACGTCGTCGCCGGCCTCGGTGCCCAGCCGCGTGTTCACGCGCTCGAAACGATCGAGGTTCACCAGCAGCAGCGCCAGCCGGTCGGTGGCGCCGGCGGGGCCGCCGTGACCGTCCAGCCGCTGCTGCAGCACGTCGAGCACGGCCTGGCGGTTGGGCATCGCCGTCAGCGCATCGGTGCGCTGCGCATCGTGCACGCGTGCCGACAGGCGTGCCTGCTCCTGCGCCTGGGCGGCGGTGACGTCGCTCACCGAGACCATCGTGCGCGCGCCGTCCAGCCGCACGAGGCGCAGCTCCAGCACCCGCCGCGCGCCGCCATCGGCCTCGGGATCGGACTCGAGCTGCAGCGCCAGTTCCGCGTCGGCATCGCCCGGCCGCAGCGCCTGGGCCTGCGCGCGCAGCGCCGGCAGCCGCTCGTGCAGCGCGTCGTAGAGGTTGTCCAGCACCGGCTCGCGCAGCAGCGGCAGCAGCAGCTGCGCGGCCATCGGGTTGGCCATCGTGACGGCGCCGTCGGCAGCCACCTCGAGCAGCCCGACGGGCACCTGGTAGAGGAACGACAGCAGCGCCTGGTGGGCGGACGGGGCGTCGGGGGTCATCGGGTGCGCGGGCCCAGGCGGCAGTGCGACGCTCAGGCGCTGCGCAGGATCAGCACGTGTCGCACGCCGCCCTGCCCGGCATCGAGCAGCCGCAGCTGCACGCGGGTGGGCCGCATGCGCAGCGTCAGCAGGTAGGGCACGGTGCGGTCCAGCGGCTCCCGGCGCGAAGCGGCCTCGGCGAAGGCACCGGCCACCAGCGGCGTGTTCATGCACGGCGCCACGCGGGTGAACAGCGGCTGGCCGATCACGCGTGCCGGCGCGAGCCCCGCCGCCTGCGACTCCCAGGCGTTGTAGCGCACCACGATGCCGTCGGCGTCGATGCCGATGACGCCGTAGCGCAGGCCGTCGAGGTCTTCAGGGCCCGCATCGGCCAGGTGCACCGCCAGCTGCGGGTCGGCAAAGTCGAGATCGATCAGCGCGCTCACGTGGTCCGCCTCCCTGGCGAGCGGGCCACCACGGCCCCCACGTGGGTGTCGGCATCCAGCCGGCGAACTTGAGGGTGCGCGGCGGCCGGCGCGTGCCGATCGACACGCCGGTGGGATCAGCGCGGCGCCTGGGCCACCTCGCGGTCCCAGCGCGCGATCAGCCGCTGCCGCTCCTCCTTGTGGCCGTACTTGCGGATGTCGTAGGCGATCAGCTTCATCTCCGCCGGCCGCGGCATCAGCGGGTGCTGCGGCGTGGCCTTGACCGCGGGCACGACGAACGAACCCGACTGCGCCGCCAGCTGCTGAGCCGCCGCGGTCAGCGACCACGCGTGGAAGCGCCTCGCGTTCTCGAGGTTGCGAGCGCCCTTCACGATGCTCATCGCACCCACCTCGTAGCCGGTGCCCTCGCACGGCACCACGGTCTTCAACGGGAAGCCCTGCTTGATCTCGCCCGCGGCCAGCGCGAGGAAGCCGATGGCCACGCCGGTCTCGCCGCGTGCGGCGTTCTTCACCGCGCCGGCGCCGGAGCGGGTGTACTCGGTGGTGTGGCGGTGCAGCGCCTTCATGTAGTCGAAGGCCGCCTCCTCGCCCATGATCTGCACCAGCGTCGCGATGGCCGTGTAGGCCGTGCCCGAGCTGTTCGGGTTGGAGTTCTGCACCTCGTTGCGGTAGGCCGGCTTCAGCAGGTCCTTCCAGCAGGCCGGCGGCTCGATCTTCTTGCGCGCCAGCACCTCGGTGTTGTAGGCGAGGCCGAGCGGGCCCAGGTAGACGCCCATCGCCCGGTTGCCGGTGACCTGCGCCACCTGCTGCGCCCAGTCGTGCAGCTCGCCGGGCTGCGGCGCCGGCTGCGGCAGCGTCAGCTCCATCTCGGCGGCCTGCACGTGCGGGTCGACGGTGCCGCCGAACCACACGTCGTTCTTCGGGTTGTCCTTCTCGGCGGTCAGCTGCGCCAGCACCTCGCCGGTGCTCTTGCGGATCATGTTGACCTTGATGCCGGTGTCGCGCGTGAACACCTGCGACATCAGCGCGCACCACTCGAGCTCGACGCTGCACAGCATGTTGAGGCTGCCCTTGTCCTGCGCGGCGGCGGGTGCGTGCACCAAGGCCAGGGCCAGGGCCGGCGCGAGCATCGCGGCGAGCCGCAGCAGCATCGGGATCGGGGTTCGGGGTCGGGATTGCAGGGTGTCGCGCATCGTCCGGATCTGGAGCGTCGGGGCAGCCCGCACCATACGGCATGACCCCGCGCGGGCGGTTGCGGTTTTCCCGTTCCGTGGTCCGCCGAGGCCGGCGTCGCGCGTCAGGGCCGGCCGAGCCCCGCGCGGGCCAGGCCCCGCGCCTCGGAGCGGCAGAAGTCCAGGAACGCCAGCAGCGTGGCCCCGACCTGCTTGCCGGCGGGATACACGAGGTACCAGTGGTTCTCGAGCGGGAAGCCCTCGACGTCCAGGCAGCGGTAGCGCACGGACTCCGGGTCCAGCCCGAAGCTGTGACGCGCGAGGATCGCCACGCCGAGCCCGGCGAGGATGGCCTCGCGGATCGACTCGTTGCTCGACAGCTCCAGCCGCACGCGCGGCACCAGCCCGTGGCGGTGGAACAGCCGCATCGCCACGCGTCGGGCACCCGAACCCTCCTCGCGCACGAGCAGCGGCTCCTCGGCCAGCCGGGTGAACGGGATCGCCGAGGCCGTCACCAGCGGGTGGTCGTCGCGAGCGAGCACCACCAGCGGGTTGGGCAGCAGTTCCTGCATCACCACGTCGTCGAGGTCGGGCGTCTCGGCGAAGAGATAGAGGTCGTCGAGGTTGCCGCGCAGGCGCTGCACGAGCGTCTGCCGGTTGAACGCCAGCATCTCCACCTGCACGCCCGGGTAGCGCTCGAGGAAGGCAGCGACGAGCCGCGGCGCGAAGCTGGTGCCGCTGGTGCTCACGGCCAGCCTCAGCCGCCCGGCCTGCACCGAGCGCAGGCCGGAGATCGAGTTCTCCAGCGCGGCCAGCGCGCTGAACACCTCGTCGCAGCCCGCGTGCAGCCGCCTGCCCGCCTCGGTGAGGTGCACGCGCTTGCCCACCTGCTCGAACAGCGGCACGCCCACCGTCTCCGACAGCTTCTTGATCTGGATCGAGACCGTGGGCTGCGCCAGGTGCAGTTCCTCGGACGCGCGCGCGAAGCTGCCCAGCCGCGCTGCCGCCTCGAACACGCGCAGCTGCGGCAGCGTGCCGTGCCGCAGGTAGCGGCTGATCCTCGTGTGCGGCATGCGGCTCCACCTCCCGTCGTCGCGGCTGTCGTCCCGCACGCTGCACGGCCGGCACGGGCGCGCGGCGGGCGGGGCAAAGGTCTCGCTTGACGACGGGTCGGCCGGTGCCACCGGGGCCTGCGGCCCGTACTGACGGCAGCACCGCAGGGGCCCGCTCGGCGCAGGCCCCCGAAGCTACTCCCCTCTGCAGGGGACCCGGCCGGCGGGCCGGGCATCTGGCCTTTTACCGCCTCCGTGCCCGCGCCACAAGCCGCGGCGCGCACGACAGGGCCGCGCCTTGCGCAACGACAACCCTTGCGAAGAGCAACTTGTAGGGCGCCGCGATCGGTGCCCATACTGCACGCGGTCCGCCGGCCGTCGCGGACACCCGGGGACCCCGCCATGCACGACCTCGAATCGCACGGCAAGTCGATCGCCCAGATCGTCGAGCAGATGCGCAGCCACCTGGAGCAGGGGCTGACCGACGGCGAGGCCGGCCAGCGGCTGGCGCAGCTGGGCCCCAACGAACTGGACGAACGGCCGCGACCGGGCTGGTTGGCGCTGCTGGCGCAGCAGTTCAACAACTACCTGGTGATCATCCTGCTGGCGGCGGCGGCGGTGTCGCTGGCGCTGGGCGAATGGGTGGACTCCATCGCGATCCTGGTGATCGTCGCCCTGAACGCGCTGGTGGGCGTGATCCAGGAGTCCAAGGCCGAGCAGGCGCTGGCGGCGCTCAAGCGCATGGCCGCGCCGATGGCCCAGGTGGTGCGCGGCGGCCACGTGCTCAGCGTGCCCGGCCGCGAGGTCGTCGTCGGCGACATCGTGCTGCTCGAGGCGGGCAACTACGTGCCGGCCGACCTGAGGCTCGTCGAGAGCTACAACCTGCGCATCGAGGAGGCGTCGCTGACCGGCGAATCGGTGCCGGTGGAGAAGGACCCGGCGGCCGTGCTGGATCGCGACATCCCGCTGGGCGACCGCCGCAATTCAGGCTTCATGGGCACGGTGGTGACCTATGGGCGCGGCAAGGGTCTGGTCACGGCCACCGGCATGAACACCCAGATCGGCCTCATCGCCCAGATGATCCAGTCGTTCGAGGACGAGGCGACGCCGCTGCAGAAGAAGCTCGGGCAGCTCGGCCGGGTGCTCGGCAGCGCGTGCCTGGCGATCTGCGCCATCGTCTTCGTCTACGGGCTGGTGCGCGACACGCGGCTCGCCGAGCTCGGCAGCCTGGGCCTGCTCGGCTATCTCGAGGTCGAGCGCCACGCGATCGTCGCGCTGTTCATGACCGCGGTGAGCCTGGCCATCGCCGCGGTGCCCGAGGGGCTGCCGGCGATCGTCACGATCTGCCTGGCGCTGGGCATGCAGCGCATGATCCGCCACCATGCCCTGATCCGCCGGCTGCCCGCGGTGGAAACGCTGGGTTGCGCCACCGTCATCTGCACCGACAAGACAGGCACGCTGACGCAGAACCAGATGACCGTGGTCCAGGCCTGGACCGCGGGCCGCCTGCTGCGCGTCACCGGCGAGGGCTACCAGCCCAGCGGCCGCTTCCTCGCCGCCGACGAGTCGGTGGACCCGCTGGCCGACGCCGACGCGCGCGTGCTGCTGCACGGCGCGGCGGTGTGCAACGACGCCCGCCTCGAGGAGACGCCGGCCGCCGCGGGGCTGACCGCGTGGCGCATCGTCGGCGACCCCACCGAGGGCGCGCTGATCGTCGCCGCGCGCAAGGCCGGCGTGCATCCGCAGGCCGCGGCCGCCCTGCTGCCGCGCGTGCAGGAGATCCCGTTCGACTCCGAGCGCAAGCGCATGACCACGCTGCACCGGGTGGCGGCCGCCGAGGGAGGTGCGCTGGGCCTGCCGGGCTCGACGGGCGGCGTGGTGGCCTTCGTCAAGGGGGCGCCGGACGTCGTGCTGCAGCTGTGCGACTCGCTGCTCGACGGCGGGCAGGCGGTGCCGCTGACCCATGCGCTGCGCGCCACGGTGCTCGACCGCAACCGCGAGATGGGCGCGCAGGCGCTGCGCGTGCTGGCGGTGGCCTACCGGCCGCTGGACGCCGTGCCCGAGCGACCCGATCCCGCGGTGGTCGAGCGCGGGCTCGTGCTCGTCGGGCTGCTGGGCATGATCGACCCGCCGCGACCCGAGGTGATCGAGGCGCTGAAGGTCGCGCACGGGGCCGGCCTGAAGACGGTGATGGTCACCGGCGACCACCGCGACACGGCGCAGGCGATCGCGCGCGACATCGGGCTGCGCACGTCCGGCGGCCTCGTGCTCACCGGCGCCGAGATCGACGCGCTGAGCGATGCCGAGCTGGCCGAGCGCGCGCCGCGGCTGGACGTGTGCTGCCGCGTCTCGCCGCAGCACAAGACGCGCATCGTCGACGCGTTCCGCAACCGCGGGGAGGTCGTCGCGATGACCGGCGACGGCGTCAACGACGCGCCGGCGCTCAAGCGCGCCAACATCGGCGTGGCGATGGGCGTGACCGGCACCGACGTGGCCAAGCAGACGGCGGACATGGTGCTGACGGACGACAACTTCGCCAGCATCGTCGCGGCCATCGAGCAGGGCCGCATCATCTACTCGAACATCCGCAAGTTCGTCTACTTCCTGCTCGCCTGCAACGTCGGCGAGATCCTCATCGTCTTCGGCGCGATGCTGGTCGGCCTGCCGATGCCGCTGCGCCCGGTGCAGCTGCTGTGGCTCAACCTCGTCAGCGACGGCGCGCCGGCGCTCGCGCTCGGGCTCGAGAAGGGCGACCCGGACATCATGAAGCAGCCCGCGCGCTCGCCGCGCGAGCCGGTGATCGACCGCACGATGGCGGTGGGCATCGCGGTGATCGGCGTGGTGGACATGCTGGCCATCCTCACCGTGTTCTGGCTGGCGCTGCAGCGGCACCCGGGCGGCCTGGCCGCCGCGCAGACGATGGCCTTCGTCACGCTGTGCACGTCGGAGCTGATCCGCGCCTTCACTGCGCGCTCCGAGCACCACAGCGTGTTCGCGATCGGACTGTTCTCCAACCGCTGGATGGTGGGTGCCGTGGCGGTGTCGTTCGCGCTCGTGCTCGCGGTGGTCTACGTGCCGTTCCTGGCGCCGTTCTTCGACACCGTGCCGCTGTCGGCCGACGACTGGCTGCTGATGCTGCCCTTCTTCTTCGCCTCGCCTGCGGCGATGGAACTGCTCAAGTTCGCGCAGCGCCGCGGCGGCGCCCGGCCCGATGCCGGCGTCGCGGCGGGCGAGGCGCCCCATGCGGCGACGCCGCGCTGAGCCTCCCGGAGGTCCGTCATGAAGAAGCTCCTGCTCCCCATCGCCGGCAGCCCGAACGACCGCCACGCGGTACAGGCCGTGATCCGGCGCTTCCTGAACGAGACGGCGCTGGAGGTGCACCTGCTGAACGTCCAGCGGCCGTTCTCGTGGCACGTGTCGCGCCATGCCCCGGCCGGCCTGCGCAAGGCGCACCACGACGAACAGGCCGCGCAGGCGCTCGCGCCGGCACGCGAGCAGCTCGACCGCTACGGCGTGCCGTATGCGGTGCACACGGTCGTCGGCCAGCCGGCCGAGTCCATCACCGACGCCGCCCATCGGCTGGGCTGCGACCGCATCGTGATGGCCACCGCGCGCAAGAACACGCTCACGCGCTGGGTCGAGAGCTCGGTCACCGAACGCGTGGTCGAGCTCACCGACGTGCCGGTCGAGCTGATCGCCGGCGACTCGATGTCGCGCTGGGAACGCTATGGCATCCCGGCGGCGATCGGGGCGCTGCTGGCGATGGCGCTGGAGATGGTGGCCCGCTAGCTACGGCCAGGGTCCCGTCACCGCGGCGTCGCGCCTGCGGCCAGCCGCTCCTCGTACTCGGCGCGCAGCCGCTTCCACGTGCTCCACAACGAGGGGGCACGGGTGCCTTGCGCCCGCGCCACCAGCAGCGCCAGGTGCGCGTGCCAGCCGGCGCTGACGTTGAGGATGAGCCGCTCGCCCGCGAGCTGACGGTGCGTGAGCGTCAGCAGCACGTCGCTGCCGGCGGGCTCGAGCTCGAAGCTCACGTCGCCGACGTCCGGCCACAGGTAGCGCAGGCGCCGCGGCGGATCGATCTCGAGGATGCGGCAGGTGGCCCGCGACTCGGCGCCGAAGCCCTCGGGCCGCTCGTCGGGCGACGCCGAGAGCTCGTCGTTGCGCCACACGAGTTCGAACGACGCGCCGACCTGCGGCGTCATCGTGCCCGAGGCCAGCCATTGGCGGCGCAGTTCACTGTCGGCAAGGTAGTTCCACACGCGTTCGATGGGGCCCGGCAGGCGGCGCTGGATGCGCAGCGTGGCCTCGTCGAGGAGCGTGCCATGGGTGTCGTTGAAGGGAGTGGGGGTGGTCATCGGGCAGGTCCTTTGCGCCGTTGGCGCGGGGGTGGGGGTGGTGCTGGAGAAGGTGCGGCGGGCGCGCGAGCGTCCCGGCGCAGCAGCGCTTCGAGGCGATCGAGCCGTGCCGACCAGAAGCGTTCGTAGTGGCGCAGCCAGGCCTCGGCCTGCGAGAGCGGGCCGGCGTCGAGCCGGCACACGTGCGTGCGGCCGCGGATCTCGCGCTGGATCAGCCCTGCGCCCTCGAGCGCCTTGACGTGCTTGGAGGCCGCGGCCAGCGACATCTCGAACGGCTCGGCCAGCTGGCCGACCGTGAGCTCGCCTTCGGACAGGCGCCGCAGCATGCGGCGGCGGGTGGCGTCGCCGAGCGCGTGGAAGACCGCGTCGAGCCGGGCGTCTTGTTGTTCAACCATGTGGTTGAATGTAGAGGCAGCCCGATCGACTGTCAACCACTTCGTTGAATATCCAGGATCGCGGCGCGGACCTCGCTAGAGTTCGCCGCTCGTGCACGCACCGGACCATGCCCCGCCTCGCCGACCTCGACACCCCCGCCGCGCTGATCGACACGGCGCGGCTGCACGCCAACATCGCCCGCATGCAGCAGCGCATGGACGCGCTGGGCGTGCGCTTCCGGCCGCACGTCAAGACCACCAAGTGCCTGCCCATCGTGCAGGCGCAGCTCGCCGCGGGAGCGCGCGGCATCACGGTCTCGACGCTGAAGGAGGCCGAGCAGTTCCACGCCGCCGGCCTTCACGACATCCTGTACGCGGTGTGCATCGTGCCGGCGAAGCTGCCGCAGGCGCTGGCGCTGCGCCGGCGCGGCTGCGCGCTGCAGATCCTCACCGACAGCGTGGCCGCGGCCGAGGCGATCGCCGCTTGCGGCCGCACGCACGGCGAGGTGTTCGACGTGTGGATCGAGGTCGACGTCGACGGCCACCGCTCGGGCCTGCCGCCCGCGGACGATGCGCTGCTCGCCGTGGGCCGCGCGCTGCACGATGGCGGCGCGCGCGTGCGCGGCGTGCTGGCGCATGCCGGCTCGAGCTACGACCTCGACGACGCCGCTGCGCTGCGCACGCTGGCCGAGCAGGAGCGCGCCGGTGCGGTGCACGCCGCGCAGCGGCTGCGCGACGTGGGCATCCCCTGCGTCGAGGTGAGCATCGGCTCCACGCCCACCGCGCTGGCGGCGGCATCGCTCGAGGGCGTCACCGAGGTGCGTGCCGGCGTCTACGCCTGCTTCGACCTCGTGATGCACAACGTGGGCGTCTGCACGCTCGACGAGATCGCGCTGTCGGTGCTCACCACGGTGATCGGCCATCAGCCGGCCAAGGGCTGGGCCATCGTCGACGCCGGCTGGATGGCGATGAGCCGCGACCGCGGCACGCAGAAGCAGAAGCACGACTACGGCTACGGCCAGGTGTGCACCGAGGCCGGCGAGCCGATCGCGGGCTACGTGGTCGGCAGCGCGAACCAGGAGCACGGCATCGTGTGCCGCGCCGACGGCACCGTTACCACCATCGAGCAGCGCTTCCCGATCGGCACGCGGCTGCGCATCCTGCCCAACCACGCCTGCGCCACCGGCGCGCAGCACCCGCAGTACGCCGCGGTGATGGCCGACGGCAGCGTGCAGGCCTGGCCGCGCTTCTACGGCTGGTGACGCCCCCTCGGAGACACCCGATGCACGAACCCGCGATCCGCCACGTGAACCCCGCCGAGGGCCCGCCCCCCGGCGGCCATTACTCGCACGGCACGGTGGCCAACGGCCTCGTGTTCGTGGCCGGCCAGCTGCCGATCACGCCGCAGGGCGAGAAGCTCGCGCAGGCGCCGTTCGACGTGCAGGCGCGGCAGGTGCTGGCGAACGTGGAGGCGGTGCTGAAGGCCTGCGGCTCCGGCGTCGAGCGGCTCGTCCAGGTGCGCGTGTACGTCGACGACATCGCCCACTGGCCCGCCTTCAACGCGATCTACGCGCAGTGGGCCGGCACCGCCAGGCCGGCCCGCGCCGTGGTGCCCGTGCCCGGGCTGCACCACGGGCTCAAGCTGGAGGTCGAGGCAGTGGCGCTGGCGCCGGCTTGAGCCCGCGCTCAGTGGAGAACGAGCAGCGGCAACTTGCTGGCCGCCATCACGCTGCGCGTGTGCGAGCCGAACAGCAGTTCGCCGAAGAAGCCGCGGCCGTGCGTGGCCATCACGATCATGTCGCAGCCGGTGGCCTCGGCCTGCTCGACGATGGCGCGGTCGACCACATCGGTGCGCGCATGCAGCCCGGTGAACTCGACGCCGGCCTCGGCGGCCTTGAGCTGGAAGTCCGTCAGCACCTTGCGAGCGTGCGTGTCGGTCTTCTCGATGTGGCGTTCGGTCCGCTGTGCGTACTCGGACATGCGGGCGTCCGGTGCGGGCAGCGGCACGTCCGGCTCGACGACGAAACCGGTGATCGATGCACCGAGCTGGCGCGCCAGCCCGATGCTCGCCTGCATGGCAAGTTCGCTGAGCCCGCTGCCGTCGACGGGTACGAAGATCTTCTGGTACATGGTGTGTGCTTGAGCGTTGATGTTTTCACTGTAGGCGCCCCCCGGAACGAGGCGTTGCGCCCGGTCAAGAAACGGCGCGATGCGATAGTTCGGGCCGAGGAGTACCGCACGCCTTGCACGCCGAAGATCCGCCGCTGCCCCCGCCCCTGCTGATGCAGATGCTGCGCGACCTGCCGTCGCGCGCCGTGGTCATCGACCGCCACCACCGCTACGTGTTCGCCAACCGCGCGGCGCTCGAGTTCCTGAACCTGCCCGAGGAGGCGGTGATCGGTCGCACGATCGGCGAGGTGCGCGGCGAGCGCACGATGCAGAACTACCTCGGCGTGGTGGACGCGCTGTTCGAGCGCCGCGAGTCGCTGCACTGGGAGGGCTGGACCGACTACCTGCAGCGCGGCCGCTGCTACACCGAGGAGTGGCTGATGCCCTACGGCGAGCCCGGCCAGCCGGTGTCGCTGGTGCTCGGCTACGCGCGCGACCTCACCGAGCTCAAGCGCCAGACGCAGGCGCTGGAGGAGCAGGTGGCCGCCGTGCAGCGCGCCGAGCAGATCAAGCTCGCGATCGTCGAGCACGCGCTGGCGGCCATCGTCAGCGCCGACGAGCACGGCCGCATCGTCGAGTTCAACCCGGCCGCCGAGGCGATGTTCGGCATCGGCCGCGCCGAGACGCTGGGGCGCGACCTCGTGGAGGTGGTGGTGCCGCCGCACCACCGCACCGGCCGCGACCACCCGCTGCAGCGCCTGGTGTCCGGCGGTGCCGCGCCGCCCCTGGGCCAGCGGCTGAAGATGCAGGCGGTGCGCGCCGACGGTCAGGAGTTCCCCGCCGAGATCGTGCTGTGGCAGACCAGCGTGGGCGGCACGACCTTCCACACCGCGGCGATCAACGACCTCAGCGAACAGCTGCGCGCGGCCGAGGTCATCGACCGCCAGCGCGACGCGTTGCGGCAGAGCGAGAAGCTCGGCGCGATGGGCAGCCTGCTGGCCGGCGTGGCGCACGAGCTGAACAACCCGCTGTCGATCGTGCTCGGGCGCGCCGGGCTGCTGGAGGAGAAGGCCGCCGGCGGCGCACTGGCCGCCGATGCGCTGAGCATCCGCGAGGCGGCCGAGCGCTGCGGGCGCATCGTGCGCACGTTCCTGAACATGGCGCGCAGCCGGCCGCCGCAGCGCAGCGCGGTGTCGCTGAACGACCTCGCGGCCGCGGCCGCGGACCTGATGCAGTACGGCCTGCGCACGCACGGCATCACGCTGGAACTGCAGCTCGACCCGGCGCTGCCCGCGGTGCCCGCCGATCCCGATCAGGTCGGCCAGGTGGTGCTGAACCTGGTGGTCAACGCGCAGCAGGCGCTGATGGGATCCGAAGGTGCGCGGCGGCTGGTGATCGCCACCGGGCACGCGGCACGGAACGCCGGAGCGGCACCCCACGTATGGCTGCGCGTGGCCGACAACGGCCCCGGCGTGGCCGAGGCGCTGCGCGAACGCATCTTCGAGCCCTTCGTCACCACCAAGCCGGAAGGGCTGGGCACGGGCCTGGGCCTCTCGGTGTCGCGCACGATCTCGCGCGAGCATGGCGGCGAGCTGGTGCTCGAAGCCGTGCCCGGCCCCGGCGCGAGCTTCCGGCTCAGCCTGCCGATGGAGGCTGTGCGCGAGCCGGAACGGGCATCGCCTGCGCCTGTTGCCGACGCCGCGCCCGAGAGTGCGGGCCGCGTGCTGGTGGTCGACGACGAGAGCGAGATCGCCGACCTGATGCGCGCCTTCCTCGAATCGGCCGGCTACGACGTGGCCACCGCCGAGAGCGGCGCCGTGGCGCTGGAGCTGCTGGCCACGGCGCGCTTCGACGCCATCGTCTCCGACCTGCGCATGCCCGACATCGATGGCGCCACGCTGTGGCGCGAGGTGGCGCGGCGCTGGCCCCCGATGGCCCGGCGCATGCTGTTCGTCACCGGCGACACGCTGAGCCCCGGCGTCGAAGGCTTCCTGCGCGAGGCGGGCTGCATCGCGCTGGACAAGCCGTTCGCGCGCAAGGAGCTGCTGGCGCAGGTGCAGCGGCTGGTCAGCGGCGGCTGAGCCACCGGCCCGCTTGCGCTACAGCGGGCGCATCCACTGGACGCGCCAGCGCGGCTCGCGTCGCGTGCGGCTGAGCAGGTCGTCCTGGCCGTCGGCGACGCGGCGGCGCGTGGTCTCCACCTCGTCGGCCGCCGAGATCCCCGACACCGAGAAGCGCAGCCGGTCGACCGCCGTCGCCTGCCACAGCGCCGACACATCGAGCGAGCGCGTGGCGTTGCGCGTCAGCAGCCGGTCGCCGGGTACCTGCGCCCGCGTCGCGGCGCGCCAGCGCCAAGCGGCATTCAGCGACCACGCATTCGCTGCGAGCGGGCGGTGCTCGGCGTCGAGCTGCAGTTCCCACGGCGACTGGTCGGGCACGCGGTTGTCCGGGCCAGGCAGCGCCTCCACGCGCGAGGCACGTGCCGTCACGCCACCCTTCAGCGAGAGGTCCCCGACCCACGGCACCGCCACCGCGGCCTGCGCGCCGGCCTGCAGCGAGATCACCCAGGCGCGGCCCTGGTTCACCGGGCGCAGCAGGTAGCGGTCGTTCAGCAGCAACAGGTCGCGCAGCACCACGTCGTCGATGCGCCGCAGCACGCCTCCCAGCGTCAACCGGGCATCGTCCGCCAGCCGCCGCTCCCAGCCCGCCTGCAGCGTCCACGCCGACTCGGGCCGCAGGTCGGGGTTGCCGAAGAAGTCGGGCACGAGGCTGGAGTTCTCGGGCCGTGTCCAGCGCCGCGGCATGATGTCGCGCGGCTCGGGCAGCCGGTAGGCCCGCGAGAGGCCGAGCTGCCACTGCGTCAGCGCATCGGGCCGCCACATCGCGTTGAGCATCGGGCTGCTCAGCCGGTGCTGCTGCGAGACGCCGTCGAACACGTTGCCCTCGCTGCGCGTGGTCAACCGCTCCAGCCGCACGCCGAGCGACAGCGTGGTCTGGCGATCGGGCAGCCAGTCGTCCTGCACGTACGCGGCCACGCTGCGCGCGGTGGCGTCGTAGCGCTCGTCGGTGAGGTCGGGCTCCCAGGACGGGATGCGCTCGCGCTGCACGCGCACCTCGCGGCCGCGGTTGCTCTCGAGCTGCATGCCGGCCACCAGCGTGTGCGCGGTGCCGAGCCGCTGCTCGATGGACGCACGGCCGCTGAGAAAGTCGTCCTGGCGCGTGGAGTCGACCGTGGAGTCGCGCACCGCGATGCCATCGAAGTCCTCGCCGGTCAGCAACGAGTCCTGCACGCGGCGGCCGTGCGACGCGGTGAGCGCGCCCGCCACCCGCGCGCCGCCGGCCAGCGGCCAGGCGCCGTCCACCCGCATCCTGGCGAACGTGCGGTCGTGGCGGTAGGCCAGGCGGTCGTGCTGCATGCGCGGCCGCTCGCCCTGCACCTCGCTGCGCTCGTCCTCGCCGGCGCCCTGGAAGCGCGAGACCGTCAGCACCGCCTCGGCGAGCAGGCGGCGCCCGTCGGCGGCGCTCCACTGCCACAGCGGCGTGAGCGTCAGCGCGTCGTCGTGCGCCGCCTCCTCCACGTGCACGCGGTAGGCGCTGCGCACGTTGCCCTGTGCATCGGCGAAGCGCAGGCGCTGCTCCACCGGGTAGCGCTCGCGTTCGCCGCGGGCCGTGAGGCCCAGCCGCCAGCTCGTCCGACCGTCGCGGTCGCCCAGCGTCAGCTCGGCCTGGCCGATCGGCCGTCCGAAGTGGGCACCCAGCGTCAGCGAGAGATCGCGCTGCGCGCGCCGCGCCTGCCGCCGCGTGACGATGTTGATCGTGCCGGCCAGCCCGCGGCCGCTCCACTGCACGTTGGCGCCACGCGCGATCTCGATGCGCTCCACGTCGCCCAGCGCCAGCGCATCCAGCATCTGCTGGCGCGGCACCGGCTCGCCGTTCACGAGCACCAGCGTCTGCTCGGCGGCCATGCCGTCGAGGCGGATCGACAGCTCCGCGCCGCTGCCGCTCACCACGAGGCCGCTCACGCGGCGCAGCGCGTCGGCCAGCCGCGTGTCGCCATGGCGCGTGAGTTCGGCGGCGTCGATCACCTGGCGGCCTGCCACCGACTCGCGGCGCTCGCCAGCGGCCGATCCGCGCACCTCCACCTGCCGCGTGGCCGGCGTCTCCTGGGCCTGCAGGGGCGCTGCACAGCCCCATGCCACCGCGCCCAGCAACACGCCGCGCCACCGGCTGCCGACAGTCATGCGGCGGCACCCTCCCGTTCCCGTCATCCGCTCCTCCCCGCATCGCCGCTCGGCACGCCGGCGGCGAGGCATTGTCGGGGCCGGCGACAGGCCCTCTCGCGGGAACGGCGGCGCGGGCGGGAGGCCGCCGCGCCGACGCTAGAACTTGCGCACCTCGATGCGATTCTTCTGCAGCGCGTAGCCGAGCTGCCGCGGCGTCACGTGCAGCAGCCGGGCCGCCTTGGCCTGCACCCAGCCGCACTGCTCCATCGCCCAGATCAGCCGCTCGCGCTCGCCCTCGGGCGGCTCGCTCGGCGCCGGCGGCGCGGCGGCCGGCAGGTTCACCGTGGGTCCGATGCGCACGCCGCCGTCGTCCGCGGGTGCCACGCGGGCACTGGCGGGAAGCTCGCGCTTCGCCGAGCTTGCCGCCAGCCCCTGCACCGCAGCCACCGCGTCGGCCTTGTCGAGGAAATGCAGCGTCTGCGTCAGGCAGCGGTTCTGGCGGCAGGGGAACGCGAGGTCGCGGATGGTGTCGCCCTGCACCATCGTGGCGGTGCGCTCGATGCAGTTCTCGAGCTCGCGCACATTGCCCGGCCAGTAGCAGCTCGTCAGCACCTTCATCGCGTCGGGCGTCACCTTGAGCTGGCGCCGGTTCTCCCGGTTGAAGCGGTCGATGAAGTGCGCCACCAGCGCGGGGATGTCGTCGCGCCGCTCGCGCAGCGGCGGCAGGAAGATGCTCACGACGTTGATGCGGTAGTAGAGGTCGGCCCGGTACTCGCCGCGCTGCACCATCTTCTCGAGGTCGCGGTTGGTGGCGCAGATCAGCCGCACGTCGACCTTCACCGGCCGGCTGCCGCCCACGCGCTCGAACTCGCGCTCCTGCAGCACGCGCAGCAGCTTGGCCTGGAAGGCGGGCGAGACGTCGCCGATCTCGTCGAGGAACAGCGTGCCGCCATGGGCCAGCTCGAAACGCCCCTTGCGATCGCCGGTGGCGCCGGTGAAGGCGCCCTTCTCGTGGCCGAACAGCTCGCTCTCCAGCAGGCTCTCGGTGAGCGCGGCGCAATTGACCTTGATGAAGGCGGCGTCGCGGCGCGGCGACAGGTGGTGGATGGCGCGTGCGATCGCTTCCTTGCCGGTGCCGCTCTCGCCGCGCAGCAGCACGGTGGAGCGCGACGGCGCGGCCTGGTGCACCTCGACGAACACCTGCTGCATCGGCCGCGACTCGCCGATCACGTTGTCCAGCGTGCGCCCGCGCGGCTCGCGCTGCAGCGCCTTCTGCAGCCGCGTGGCCTCCAGCTGCAGCCGCTGGTGCTCGTCGCTCACCGCGTCGTGCAGAGAAGCGGCCTGCGCCAGCAGCGTGGCCACCATCGTCAGCACGCGCTGGTCGTCGGACAGGCGCGCGCCGCCCTGCACCTCGCGCTGCGCGGCGAGCACGCCGACGACGGCACGGTCGGTCTTCAGCGGCACCACGACGAAGGCCATCATCTGCTCGCCCGCCGCGCTGAAGGCGCCGGTGCGGTCGATGAACTCCGGCGCCTGGGCCACGTCGGGCACCACCACCGGCATGCCGGTCGCGTAGACGTGGCCGATCACGCCCTCGCCATGCTTCCAGGTGCCGCGCCGCTCCTGCTCGCGCGTCAGCCCCACCGAGCTGTGCACGCCCAGCCGCCCCTCGTCGGCCACCGGCATCACGATCATCGCCCGGTCCATGCCCAGGTGGGCCGCCAGCACGTTCAGCGCGTCGCGGAAGGTGCGCTCGGTGTCCAGCGACGCGCCGAGGATGCGGCAGATCTCGTAGACGGTGATCAGCTCCACGTGGGAGCGCTGGTCGTGGGTGGTTCGGGCCAACATGCTGCACCTCCGCTGCTGCGCGGTACGCCGACGGTGCACGGCGCGGCGCTCGTGGTGCCGCGTGCATCGTCTTCGGGCAGGATGGCCCGGCGTGACGCTGCTCGGCGGAGGAATTGCAAGAAGCAAGCCCGGGCGGGCCCGGATGCGGCCGGCCGCATCCGGCCACGGATCAGGCCGGGCAGGCGGCCAGCAGGCGTTGCAGTTCGGCCACGTGCGCCGCCTCCTCGGCGGCGAACTCGCCGGCGATCGCACGCAGCTCCGCGTCGCGCGTGGTGGCGGCGATCGCCGCGTAGTAGGCGTGGCCGCGGCGCTCGCCCTCGAGCGCCAGCTCGAGCGCCGCCCGCGAGTCCATCTGCGCGTCGACCCCGGCCCACCCGGCGGTCTCCGGCGGCACGCCGTCGGGCCACTCGAAGTCGTGCGGCGCGATGTCGGGCAGCTCGCGGAAGCCCGCGCGCTCCGACGCCTGCGCCAGATGCAGCCGGGAGTAGTGCGCCATGCGGGCGAAGAAGGCCTTCAGTTCGCGCTGGCCCTCGGTGCCCATCGCGGCGGCCAGTTCCTCGTAGCGACGCGCCGCCTCGCGCTCCAGCGTCACGGCGTGGGCGAGGAAGCGTTCGACGTCGTCCATGGCCGCCCCGTCACCCGAACTTGAAGAGGATGCCGTGGCCGCCGCGCGGGTACTCCCACGCGACGTTGGCATGCTCGGTGCAGATCACGCGGCAGCTGCCGCACTCGAGGCAGCCGTCGGTGATCAGCGTGACCGTGCGGTTGCCCTCGGCCTTGTAGCAGGACGCCGGGCAGATGTAGGTGCAGCTCTGGTGGCGGCACTCGTTGCTGCAGACCGCCGCATCCCTGATGCGGATGTGCGGCCGGCCGTGGTCGACCTTGTAGCGGTTCTGGAACAGCTTCTCCTCGACATTCACATGGATCGCCGTGTTCATCGGAACGCCCTCCAGAGCTTGATCGCGTCGCCCATCAACCCGCGCCAGCGCCGCGCCGCCCGGAAGCTGCCGAGGATCTCGCGCTCCTTGGTCTTCTTGTCGATGCCGTCCACGGTGAAGAGCGTCTTGGCCGCGCGGCTGACCAGCGCGGGGTAGGTGGTGAAGAACTGCGGGCTGTCGTGCAGCACCTGCGGCATGTCGCGGTACTTGTGCAGGTCCTTCATGACGAAGCTGTCGTCGAGCTTCTCCTTGTACGCCTTCAGCGTGCGCGCGGTCATCGGCTGGCCCGCGGCCTTCGCGGCGATCACCGTCTCCGCCGCCAGCCGGCCGGTGGTCATCGCCAGGTTGCTGCCTTCGCGGTGCACGGCGTTCACGAAGCCGCCCGAGTCGCCGACGATCATCCAGCCCTCGCCCCACACGCGGGGCACGGCATGAAAGCCGCCCTCGGGGATCAGGTGCGCGGCGTACTCCTTCATCTCGCCGCCCTCGATCAGCGGCGCGATCGAGGGGTGGCGCTTGAGCTTCTCCAGCAGCGCGTACGGCGAGGTGCGCGACGGGTTCTTCTTGAAGTCCGACAGCATGCAGCCCACGCCGATGGTCAGCGAGTCCTTGTTCGTGTAGAGGAAGCCGGTGCCCACCATGCCTTCGGTCACGGTGCCCATCATCTCGATGACGACGCCCTCGTCCTCCTTGACGTTGAAGCGCGACTGGATCACCTCCTCCGGCAGGAACAGGATCTCCTTGACCGCCAGCGCGACGTTCTCGCCCTTCAGCTCGCCGTGGAAGCCGGCCTTGCGCGCCAGCGTGGAGTTCACGCCGTCGGCCAGGATCACGACGTCGGCGTGCACCTCGCCGCCGTGGCGGTCGCAGCGCACGCCGATGCAGCGCTCGCCGTCCATCAGCAGCTCTTCCACCGTGGTCTCGCAGATCAGCAGCGCGCCGGCCTCGCGCACCTTCGACGAATACCACTTGTCGAACTGCGCGCGGATGATGGTGTAGCGGTTGTACGGCGGCTTGTTGTAGTCGTCGCTGCGGTAGTGGGTGCCGACGAAGCTGTTGTCGTCCAGCACCCAGACGCGCTGCTCGATCACGTGGCGCTCGAGCGGCGCGTCGTCGCGGAAGTCGGGGATCACCTTCTCCAGCGCGTCCGCGTACAGGATGGCGCCCTGCACGTTCTTGCTGCCGGGGTACTCGCCGCGCTCGATCTGCAGCACCTTGAGCCCCGCCTTGGCCATCGTGTAGGCCGCCGTGTTGCCCGAAGGCCCGGCGCCCACGACGATGGCATCGAACTTCTCTGCGGCCATGTGCGTGCTCCTTCAGGCAACCTTGCGGATGCGCTTGTCCAGGTGGGTGCGGAACGCCTGCGTCAGCACCGGCAGCACCTGCATCGCGTTGCCGACGATGCCGTGGTGCGCGAAGTCGAAGATCGGCGCGTTCGGGTCGGTGTTGATCGCGACGATCACGTCGGAACCCTCCATGCCCACGCGGTGCTGGATCGCGCCGCTGACCCCGGCGGCGATGTACAGCTTGGGCCGCACGGTCTTGCCGGTCTGGCCGACCTGGCGCTCGGTCTCGCACCAGCCGGCCTGCGTCACCGCGCGCGTGGCGCCCACCTCGGCGCCGAGCACGCGGGCGAGCTGCCACACGAGCTGGAAGTTGTCGGCGTTCTTCAGCCCCTTGCCGCCGGTGACGATGATGTCGGCATAGGCCAGGTTCACCGTGTTGCGCGTGGCGTCGGGGATGAAGTCCAGCAGCTTGGTGACGATCTCGGACTCCACCATCCCCAGCGGCATCTCGACGATGTCGCCGCGCCGGGATTCGTCGCGGCGCGGCATGCTCATCACGCGCGGCCGCACGGTGGCCATCTGCGGCCGGTAGGCCAGCGTCATGATCGTGCACAGCAGGCTGCCGCCGAAGGTCGGCCGCGTGGCCGCGAGCGCGCGGCCGTCGATGTTCAGCTCGGTGCAGTCGGCGGTGAGCCCGGTGCCCAGCGTCGTGGCCACCGAACCGGCGAGGTCGCGCCCCATCGTCGTGGCCCCGAGCAGCATGATCTCGGGCTGGTGGCGGTTGACGAGGTCGGTCAGGCCCTTCGTGAACGGCTCGTTGCGGTAGCCCTTGAGCACGGGGTCGCGCACCACGTAGCAGCGGTCGGCGCCGTAGGCGTAGGCCTCCCTGGCGTAGTCGTCCAGCGGTTCATCGGGGCCGCCGAGCAGCACGCCGGCCACCGCGACGCCCAGCTTGTCGGCGAGCTTGCGCGCCTCGCCCATCAGCTCCCAGCTCACCGGGTGCACGTGGCCGCGGTCGTGCTCGACGAACACCCACACGCCCTGGTAGGCCTTGAGGTGCTCGGGCAGCTCGGTGTTGCGCCCGGCGCGGCCTGCGGCCCGGGGCGCGGCGGGTTTCACGGGTTCGCTCATGGCCGGCTCCTTCCCGTCATGACAGACGCTCGACGGTCTCGGCCTCGAGCGTCGGGTGGGTGGTGAAGATCTTCTGCAGCAGGTTCAGGCAGACGTCGTGCGCGCTGCTGTCGGCCACCGCCACGACGTCGGCCTTCTGCGTGCGCGGCGTGGGGCCGAAGACCTTGCTGACGACGGTGGGCGAGCCCTTCAGGCCGATGCGGCCGACGTCCTCGATGCCGGCGTCGTCCTTGTTCCAGCGCCGCACGGTGCAGCGGCCGGCGCGCAGCATGTCGTCCAGGCTGGCGAAGCGCATCTCGTTGGTGCCCTCGAGCATCGTGATCAGCGACGGCAGCGTCGTCTCGAGCAGCTGCACGCCGCCCTCGGCGCGGCGCTCGACCTTCAGCCGCCGGCCGTCGAGGTCGACCTCGACGATGCGGCTGACGTAGGTCAGCAGGTTCAGCCCGAGCCGCTTGGCGATGCCCGGACCCACCTGCGCGGTGTCGCCGTCGATGGTCTGCTTGCCGGTGAAGACCAGGTCCACGGCCTGCTCCTGCCCGATGCGACGGATCGCCGCCGCCAGCGCGTACGACGTGGCCAGCGTGTCGGCCCCGGCGAAGGCGCGGTCGGTGACGAGGATGGCGTCGGTGGCGCCGAAGCTGACGCACTTGCGCAGCGCGTCCTCGGCCTGCGGCGGGCCCATGCACAGCACCGTGACGCGGCCGCCGAAGCGGTCCTTCAGCCGCAGCGCCTCTTCCAGCGCGTACAGGTCGTAGGGGTTGACGATCGCGGGCACCCCCTGCCGCATGATGGTGTTGGTCACCGGGTGGACGCGGATCTGCGCCGAGTCCGGGACCTGCTTGATGCAGACGACGATGTGCATGGCGGTGGCTCCTCGGGGCGGCGGTCAGGCGGCCCGGCGGCGGTCGGCCAAGCTCTCGCGCAGCGCGGCCAGCGGCACGGCCTGCCGGCCGTCGGCGTCCTGGAAGACCTTGAAGACCTTCTCGCGCTGCGCCGTCGACACGACGAAGTCGTCGTGCGCACGGCGCAGCAGCTCGCGGTAGCGGCGGAACAGCTCGATCGGGTCCTGCGCGGCGCGCTCGCCGGCACCGGTCGGCAGGTCGCCGGCCTGGTGCAGGTACTGGTAGAAGCGCTTGAGGATGTGCAAGCGGTGCACGTGCAGCACGCGCTCCTCGTAGGGCACGCCGAAGTAGCGGAAGAAGTCCTCGGCGCTGGAGAGCGCCTGGAGCTGCGTGATCAGGTCCTGCATCGCGGTCTCCTGTCGCGGGTCAGCGGGTGCGTGCATCGCCGGCGGGCGCGGCGTCCAGCGCCTCGGCGTGGAAGCGCACGAGGTCGGCCTCGTCGGGCGTGCGCTTGGTGCGCACGACGTGGTCGCGGATGCGGTCCAGCAGCCGCTGCACCAGCGCCGCGCCCGGGTTCAGGCCGAGCCGCGCATAGGCCTCGCGCACGCCGGCCGAGCCCGAGTGCTTGCCGAGCACGAGGCGGTGCGCGCTGCCCACCTCCTCGGGCGGGAAGGTCTCGTAGTTGCGGCGGTCCTTCAGCAGGCCGTCGACGTGGATGCCCGACTCGTGCGTGAACACCGCGTCGCCCACGATGCTCTTGCCCGGCGCCACCGGCCGCCCCGAGGCCTGCGCCACCAGCCGCGAGATGGCCGGCAGCGCGGTGGTGTCGATGCCGACCTCCAGCCCGTACAGGTGGCGCGCGGCCATCGCCACCTCCTCCAGCGGCGCGTTGCCGGCGCGCTCGCCCAGCCCGTTCACCGTGGTGCTCGCGTGCGTGGCGCCGGCACGCAGCGCGGCCAGCGTGTTGGCGGTGGCCAGGCCGAGGTCGTCGTGCGCATGGATCTCGATGTCCAGGTCCACCTCGCGGCGGATGCGCGCCACCAGCGCGTGGGTCTGGAACGGATCGAGCAGGCCGAGCGTGTCGGCCACGCGCACGCGCAGCGCCCCGTGCGCCTGTGCCATCACGGCCGCCTGCACGAGGAAGTCGGGATCGGCGCGCGACGCATCCTCGAAGCCCACGCTGACCGTCGCGCCGGCATCGGCCGCACGGTCGACGAACGACCCGATGGCCGCCAGCACCCAGGCGCGGTCGCGCCGCAGCTTGCGCTCGATCTGCAGATCCGACACCGGCATCGCGAGGTGCACGAAGTCGGCGTCGCAGGCCAGCGCCGCCTCGAGGTCGGCGTCGTTCATGCGGGCCCACACCATCGTGCGCGCGCGGCGCACCGAGCCGACGATGGCACGGATCAGCTCGACCTCGTGCGCGCCCATCGCGGGGATGCCGACCTCCATCTCGGGCACGCCGGCGGCGTCGAGCGCCAGCGCGATCGCGACCTTCTCCTCGTCGCTGAAGGCCACGCCCGCGGTCTGCTCGCCGTCGCGCAGCGTGGTGTCGTTGATCGTGCAGCGCACGGTGTCGATGTCGGGTGGGTTCATGCGGTGGTTCCCTGAGCGTGTGCAGGGTGCATCGCAAGGGCTGTGCCACGCGTGTGCCGAGCCGCCGCGCCCTGTGTGCACCCAGGGCCGGCGCCACCGGCCGGGGCCTGCCGCGGCGCTGCGATGCGCGTTGCGCTGTGGGCTTTGTGGGGTTCGTGACAGCCGCGCGGCACGGCGCCGGCGGCGCGCGTCGTCAGGCTTCGCGCGCGTGGTTCTTCGTGTAGCGCGGCAGCTCGATCACGAGCGAGGGCCCGCGCACGCGCACGCAGCACGACAGACGCGACTGCGCGTCCAGGCCCCAGGCGTCGCCGAGCTGGTCTTCCTCGTCGTCGTCGGGCGGCGCGAGGCCCTGCGCGCCGTCGCGCACGTGCACGTGGCAGGTGGCGCAGGCGCCGACCTTCTCGCAGGCGTGCTCGATGGCCACGCCATGCGCGAGCAGTTCGTCGACGAGCTCGCGGCCAGCGCGCGCATCGAACTCCAGGCCGTCCGGGCACAGCGCCGGATGCGGCAGCACGCGGATCCGCGTCGTCGGGCGGTCGGTGGCCACCGGGGGGGCGTCCTCCGACTGCTTCATGGCCCTCAGGCCGCCAGCTGGTCCAGCCGCCGGCCCGCCAGCGCCTCGCTCACGCGGGCGTCCATGCGGCGGGCGGCGTAGGCCGTGGTCGCCTCGTTCAGCGCATCGGTGGCGGCGCGCAGCGCGCGGCGCAGGCCCTGCTGCTCGTCGAGCGTGGTGCCTTCCCCGCCGGCGCACTGCTCCAACAGGTCGGCCACCTCCTGAATCGCCTTCAGGATCGCGAGCTGCTCGCTGGGCTGCAGCAGCTGGTCGCCGTCCTCGCGCAGCGCGGCGTCGGTGGCGTCGAGCAGCCGGCGCGCGTCGATCTCGGCCTCGCGCAGCATGCGCGCGGCCGCATCGCTCTCGGCACCGGCCAGCGCCGACTGCAGCATGCCGGCGATCGTCTCGGCGCCCAGCCCGTAGCTCGGCCGCACCTCCACCTGCGCGTGCACGCCGGTGCTCTGCTCGATGGCGCTCACCGACAGCAGGCCGTCGGCATCGACCTGGAACGTCACGCGGATGCGCGCCGCGCCTGCCACCATCGGCGGGATGCCGCGCAGCGTGAAGCGCGCGAGCGACCGGCACTCGGCCACCAGCTCGCGCTCGCCCTGCACCACGTGCAGCGCCATCGCGGTCTGGCCATCCTTGAAGGTGGTGAAATCCTGCGCACGCGCCACCGGCACGGTGCTGTTGCGCGGCACGATCTTCTCGACCAGCCCGCCCATGGTCTCGAGGCCCAGCGACAGCGGGTTCACGTCGAGCAGCAGCAGCCCGTCGCCACCGGCACGGTTCCCCGCGAGCTGGTCGGCCTGGATCGCCGCGCCCAGCGCCACCGCCTGGTCGGGGTCGACGCCGGCCAGCGGCGCGCGGCCGAAGTGCCGGGTCACCGCGTCGCGCACGGCCGGCACGCGGGTCGAGCCGCCCACCAGCAGCACGCCGTCGACCTCGTCGGGCTGCAGCCGTGCGTCGCGCAGCGCGCGGCGCAGCCGGGCCATCGTGCGCTCCACGAGGTCACGCGTCAGGTCGTCGAAGAGCGCCCGGTCGACGCTGCGGCTCTCGCGCGTGCCGTCGGCGCGCGTGCAGCTCAGGTCCACGCGCGCGGTGCCGGTCAGCGCCTCCTTGGCGGCACGCGCCGCGGCATGCAGCGCGCCGAGCTCGCCCGCCCCCCAGCCGCTGCCGGTGTCGGCGGCGAACCAGGCGGCCAGCCGGTGGTCGAAGTCGTCGCCGCCGAGCTGCGAGTCGCCGCCGGTGGCGATGACCTCGAACACGCCGCGGGCCAGCCGCAGCACCGAGACGTCGAAGGTGCCACCGCCGAGGTCGTAGACCACGTAGACACCTTCGCCGGCCGACTCCAGCCCGTAGGCCACGGCCGCCGCGGTGGGTTCGTTCAGCAGGCGCAGCACGTTCAGGCCCGCCAGCGCGGCGGCGTCCTTGGTGGCCTGGCGCTGCGCGTCGTCGAAGTACGCGGGCACGGTGATCACCGCGCCCACCAGCGGCCCGCCCAGCGACGCCTCGGCCTGCGCCTTCAGCACGCGCAGCACCTCGGCGCCCACGTCGACGGGGCTCACGACGCCCTGGCAGGTGCGCACGCCCACCGCGCTGGCGGAGATCGCCTCCACCGCATACGGCGTGCTGCCGGGCACCACGTCGGACGGGGCGCGGCCGATCAGCCGCTTGGCCGAGGCGAGGGTGTTCTGCGGGTCGGCCGCCGCATGCGCCCGGGCCTCCGCGCCGACGGTGCGCGTGCCGTCGGCCGCGTAGTGCACCACCGAAGGCAGCAGCGCGCGGCCGTGCGCGTCGAGCAGCACCTCGGGCGATCCGCTGCGCACGGTGGCCACCAGCGAGTTGGTGGTGCCGAGGTCGATGCCGACCGCCAGCCGATGCCGGTGCGGCGCAGCGGCCCGGCCCGGCTCGGCGATCTGCAGCAGCGCCACCGCCGGCCCCTAGACCGCGAACGACTCGCCGCAACCGCAGGTGGCGGCGGCGTTCGGGTTGCTGAACTTGAAGCCTTCGTTGAGGCCTTCGCGCACCCAGTCGAGCTGCGTGCCGTCCACCAGCGGCAGGCTGCGCGCCTCCACCAGCAGCTGCACGCCCTCGCTCTCGAAGCTCACGTCGTCGGCCGTGGCCGAGTCGGCGAACTCGAGCGCATAGGCATAGCCCGAGCAGCCGCTGGTCTTCACGGCCACGCGCAGGCCCACGCCGCCGCCGCGCTGGTCCAGCGCCTTGCGGATGCGGGCCGCCGCACGGGGGGTCACGCTGAGGGACATCGCGGCCTCCGTGGCGTCAGACGCTGAACGACGACCCGCAGCCGCAGGTGCTGGCGGCGTTGGGGTTGCGGATGACGAAGCGCGCGCCCTCGAGGTTGTCCTCATAGTCGATCTCGGCGCCCACCAGGTACTGCAGGCTCATCGCGTCCACCACCACCTGCACCGGGCCGCGCGTGATGCGCAGGTCGTCGGCCTTGCGCTCGTCGTCGAACGCGAAGCCGTACTGGAACCCCGAGCAGCCGCCGCCGGTGACGAAGATGCGCAGCTGCAGAGATGCGTCGCCCTCCTCGGCCAGCAGCTCGGCGACCTTGTCGACGACGGCGCTGCTGATGACGATCGGCTCGGCTCCCTCGGGCAGCGTGTAGGGCCGCGGCGCGAGCGTGTCGGACGGGGTGCAGCTCGCGCCGGCGCGCGGCTGGGACTGGCAAGCGGACATGGGGCTCTCTCCTTAGGTTCGTGGGCGTGCGTTCGTAGGCGTGCGCTCGGGTTCGCGGCGCGGGCGGGCGCGCGGGCGATCAGCGCGCAGCGGGCGCGCAGGCCGGCTGCTCGACGGTGCCGGACTGGCGCGCGCGGTAGTCGTCGACGGCCGCCTTGATCGCGTCCTCGGCGAGGATCGAGCAGTGGATCTTCACCGGCGGCAGCGCCAACTCCTCGGCGATCGCGGTGTTCCTGATCGTCAGCGCCTGGTCGAGCGTCTTGCCCTTGACCCACTCGGTGACCAGCGAGCTCGACGCGATCGCCGAGCCGCAGCCGTAGGTCTTGAAGCGCGCGTCCTCGATCACCCCGGTGGCCGGGTTCACCTTGATCTGCAGCTTCATCACGTCGCCGCAGGCCGGCGCGCCGACCATGCCGGTACCCACGCTCGCGTCGCTGGCGTCGAGGCTGCCCACGTTGCGCGGGTGCTCGTAGTGATCGATGACTTTCTCGCTGTAGGCCATGGTCGTCTTCCTTCAGTGGGCGGCCCACCGGACGGTGTTCAGGTCGATGCCGGCGCAGTGCAGGTCCCACAGCGGGCTCAGCGCGCGCAGCCGCTCGACGGTGGCGCGCACCTGCGCGACGGCACGGTCGACGTCCTGCACGGTGGTGTAGCGGCCGATCGAGAAGCGGATCGAGCTGTGCGCCACCTCGTCGGGCAGCCCGAGCGCGCGCAGCACGTAGCTGGGCTCGAGGCTGGCCGACGTGCAGGCCGAGCCCGACGACACGGCGATGCCCTTCATGCCCATCAGCAGCGACTCGCCCTCGACGAACTGGAAGCTCACGTTCAGGTTGTGCGGCACGCGCTGCTCGAGGTGGCCGTTGACGCGCACCTCGGGGATCGCCTGCACACCCGCCAGCAGCCGGTCGCGCAGCGCGCGGATGCGCTCGTTCTCGGTGCCCATGGTGTCGTGCGCGAGCTGGTACGCCGCGCCCATGCCGACGATCTGGTGCGTCGGCAGCGTGCCCGAGCGCAGCCCGCGCTCGTGGCCGCCGCCGTGCATCTGCGCCTCGATGCGCACGCGCGGCTTGCGCCGCACGTACAGCGCACCGATGCCCTTGGGCCCGTAGGTCTTGTGCGCCGACAGGCTCATCAGGTCCACCGGCAGCGTCGACAGGTCGATCGCGACCTTGCCGCTGGCCTGCGCGGCGTCGACGTGGAACAGGATGCGGCGCGCACGGCACAGCGCGCCGATCGCCGCGATGTCCTGGATCACGCCGATCTCGTTGTTGACGTACATCACCGACACCAGGATCGTGTCGGGCCGCAGCGCGGCCTCGAGCGCGGCCAGGTCCACCAGGCCGTCGGGCTGCACGTCGAGGTAGGTCACCTCGAAACCGTCGCGCTCGAGCTCGCGCATCGTGTCGAGCACGGCCTTGTGCTCGGTCTTCAGCGTCACGAGGTGGCGGCCGCGGGCGCGGTGGAACTGCGCCGCGCCCTTGATCGCGAGGTTGTTCGATTCGGTGGCGCCCGAGGTCCACGCGATCTCGCGCGGGTCTGCGCCGATCAGCTGCGCCACCCGCTCGCGGGCGATCTCCACCGCCTCCTCGGCGGCCCAGCCGTAGGCGTGGCTGCGCGAGGCCGGGTTGCCGAACTGCTCCGTCAGGTAGGGCAGCATCTGCTGCACCACGCGCGGGTCCACCGGCGTGGTGGCGGCGTAGTCCAGGTAGATCGGCGGGCTGTCCTGCGGGTCCATCGTCGGCGCTCCGGGCTGGCGGTTGCCCGTGCTTTCGCATGGACCGTGCCAGCCCGCCGGCGGAGCGCGTGCTCCATCAAATCAGTCACTTGGCGCCGCCTGCGCGGCCGCCCGGCCGGCGACGCGGCGCCGCCGGACGCGCCGCCTGTCGGCTTTGTCGGAACGCCGACATCGCCCGCAGCGCCCACCATCGCGGCGGGATGCGGGCGCGACGCAGGCTACTTGCCGAACACCAGGTACAGCGGGTCGTCGGTGGTGGCGTGACGCACCTGGGCGTTGTCGAACGCCGCGAACCCGAAGCCGTAGCGGGCGCCGAGATCCTTGAACTGCACGTCGAACCGGCTGCCCGTCACCAGCTTGCGGCTCACGAACGACGTGTAGACGCCGTCCTTCCACGTCATCGTGACGCGGATGTCGGCGCGGTCGCCCTGCAGCGGATAGACCACGTACGACGCGACCTCGTCACCGGGCTTGAAGCGGCTGTCGTCGAACGGCACCTGCTCGCCGTCCTTGATGTAGGGCGTGCCGCCGGCGTTCAGCGGCTTGCCGTCGCGCGCCATGAACTCGGGCTTGCCGTTGACGAGGTTGAAGCCCTTGTACTCGCCGGTGGCGGTGCCGGGGTCGCTCTTGCGGCCCGCGTTGGGGCTCGCCTTGGGGTCGTAGCGCGTGTGGTCGGCGTACTGGTCGTCCGCGTAGCCGAACGGCCCCGTGCGCGACCCCTTCATGTGCCACATGTCGGCGATCTCGCCTTCGCGCGCGGTGTACTTGTTGCCGTAGGGCTTGCCCTGGTCGAGGTGGCACAGCGCCGCGCAGCCTTCCTTGTCGAACGCCTTGATCGAGTTGTCGATCGGCCAGATCATGGCCCACTTGTCCTCGTAGTAGACGTTGTCGTCGCCGCCCTTGTCGGCCGGGTCCTTCAGCTTCTTCCAGGTGCCGTCGGCCTGCTTCTGGTACGGCCCGCGGCGCACGGAGTACGTCGGGTCGGTGTGGCGGATCAGCAGGTACAGCATGTCGCTGGTGTAGGCCGCCTGCAGCGTGACCTTGCTGTCGCCCTTCTCGCCCGGCTTGGCGCCGTGGTTGGCTCCATCGGCCGCCACCACCGAGAGCGGCCGTGCGCGGGCCCACAGCGGATCGGTCGCACCACTGGGCGCAGCCGCTGCCTTCAACGCCACCAGCGTGTTGGGCGACCCCTGATCGAGGTTGGACTGGCAACCGGCGAGTGCTGCGAGCGCTCCGGCCAGGCCCAGGGTCGAGAGTCGAAGCGTCGTCTTCATGGTCGGTCCTTTCGTGTCTGCCTGTCGGCCTGTGCACGACAGGACAGGACCAGTGTCGGACGCACCCTGGGGGTGCCCTTGTCCTGCGTCAATCGCCGGCCGCGTCGGGCCCCGATCCATGACCTGACGCAACACCGCCCTTGCGCGCCGCTCGCACAGTCCTGCCTAGACAACCACGAACGCCCCCAGGGATCGCCATGCTCTTCACGCTGCAGATCGCCCTCATCCTCGTCTGCCTCTTCTACGGCGCGCGCAAGGGCGGCGTCGCGCTCGGGCTGCTCGGCGGCATCGGCATCGTGCTGCTGGTGTACGCCTTCGGGCTGCCGCCGGGCAAGCCGCCGGTGGACGTGATGCTGACGATCGTGGCCGTGGTGGCCGCGTCGGCGACGCTGCAGGCCTCGGGCGGGCTGGACGTGCTGCTGCAACTCGCCGAGAAGCTGCTGCGGCGCAACCCGCGCTACGTGTCGATCCTGGCGCCGTTCACGACCTGCATCCTCACGATGCTGTGCGGCACCGGCCACGTGGTCTACACGATGCTGCCGATCATCTACGACATCGCGATCAAGAACGGCATCCGCCCCGAGCGCCCGATGGCGGCCTCGTCGATCGCCAGCCAGATGGGCATCATCGCCAGCCCCGTCTCGGTGGCCATCGTCTCGCTGGCCGCGTTCCTGGCCAAGGCGCCGGCCGGCGCGCCGGTGATCGGCTTCGTCACGCTGCTGTCGGTGACCATCCCGTCGACGCTCGTCGGCGTGCTGATGATCGGCCTGTTCAGCTGGTTCCGCGGCAAGGACCTCGACCAGGACGCGGACTTCCAGGCCCTCGTCGCCACGCCCGAAGGCCGCGAGCGCGTCTACGGCAAGAGCGCCACGATGCTCGGCCAGCGGCTGAGCCCGCAGCAGTGGACGGCGATGTGGATCTTCGTCGGCGCCATCGCCGTGGTGGCGCTGCTCGGGGCCGTCGAGTCGCTGCGGCCGCTGGTGGGCGGCAAGCCGCTGTCGATGGTGCTGACGATCCAGATGTTCATGCTGATGGCCGGCGCGCTGATCGTCGTGTTCACGAAGGTCAACCCGGCCTCGATCGGCTCCAGCGAAGTGTTCCGCGCCGGGATGATCGCGGTGGTGGCGGTGTTCGGCGTCGCGTGGATGGCCGACACCGTGTTCGAGGCCAACCTGCCGACGATCAAAGGCGCGCTGGCCGACCTCGTGAAGACGCAGCCGTGGACCTTCGCGATCGCGCTGCTGGTGGTGAGCAAGCTCGTCAACTCGCAGGCCGCTGCGATCAGCGCCATGGTGCCGGTGGGCCTGGCGATCGGCGTGCCGCCGGGCTACGTGGTGGCCTTCGCCGCCGCCTGCTACGGCTACTACATCCTGCCGACCTACCCGAGCGACCTCGCGACGATCCAGTTCGACCGCTCGGGCACCACGCACATCGGCAAGTACGTCGTCAACCACAGCTTCATCGCGCCGGGTCTGATCGGCGTGGCGAGTTCCTGCGTGGCCGGCTGGCTGATCGCGGCGTCGCGCGGGCTGGTCTGAGGGGAGGCGCGGCACGCGCGCGCCGGCTCGGGCCGGCGGCGCGCGGCGGCACCGGTCAGGGCTGCGTCGCCACCATCACCGCGGAGGCCTTGAACACCGCTGTGGCCGGCGTGCCGACGGCCAGGCCCAGCGCCTCCACGCCCTCGTTGGTGACGGTGGCCGTCACGGCCGCCCCGCCCGGCAGCGTGACCACCACCACCGACGACACCGCGCCGCGCTCGACGCGCGACACCGTGCCCGCGAGCTGGTTGCGCGCCGAGAGCTGCCAGCCGGCGAAGTCGGTGACGAGCACGATGGCCGAGGCCTTGACCAGCGCCAGCGCCTCCTGGCCCTTCTTCAGCTTCAGGCGCTTGGCGGCGGCACTCGTCATCGTGGCGGCGATCTCGCCGCCGGCGGCGAGCGCGATCGTGGCTTGCGCCGAAACGGGGCCGATGTCGACGGCGGTCACGGTGCCGGCGTACTGGTTGCGGGCGGTGGTCTTCATGGACATCCTTCGCAGCAGCCCGTGCAGGGCCGGTAGCCGGGCCAGGCGCGCTTCCTGCGCCCGGACGAAGTCGCGGTGTTCGGCCTGGAGCTGGCGCCAGGCGCCCAGCAGCTCGAGCGCGGCCGGCGTGAGCCGCGTGCCGCCGCCACCGGGGCCGCCGGTGGTGGTCTGCAGCAGCGGCTCCTGCGCCAGGTTGCAGGCCGTCTCCAGCATCAGCCAGGCGCCCTTGTAGCTGAGGCCTGCGGTCTTCGCGGCGCGGTTGATCGAACCGGTGGCGTGCAGCGCCTCGAGCAGCGCGAAGAAGCGCGCGTCCAGCCGGCCCGCGATCCTCAGCTCGGCGGTGAGCAGGGCACCGTCGCTCATCGTGGGCTCGCCTTCATTCCATCAGCGCCACGGTCTTGACCTGCGCCCACACCGGCATGCCGGGTTGCAGTTCCAGCGCATGCGCCGAACGCCGCGTGAGCCGCGCCACCACCGGGCTGGCGCCCACCCGCACGCGCACGAGCGCCAGCGCCGGGTGCTCGTCGTCGGCGATCTGCTCCACCGTGCCGCGCAGCTGGTTGCCGATGCTGGTGCCGGTCTGCGGCGCGCGCGTCAGGCTCACGTCGCGCGCCAGCAGCCGCACGCGCACCGCGCGACCGACCGGCAGGCCCTGGTCGCGCGCCCAGACGCTGAAGTCGGCCGCGCCCGCGGCGCCACCGACGGCCAGCCGCGCCAGCTGCCACGGCGCGTCGCGCTCGGCCACCACGGCCTCGAGCACCACGCCGGCGCCTTCGCCGCGCGCGGTGGGCACGTCCAGCCGCGACATCACGTCGGCCACCGGGCCGGCGGCCACCACGCGGCCGGCCTCCATCAGCACGAGGTGGTGGGCCAGCCGCGCCACCTCCTCGATCGCATGGCTGACGTAGAGGATGGGGATCGCCAGCTCGGCGTGCAGCCGGTCGAGGTAGGGCAGCACCTCGGCCTTGCGCGCCGCGTCCAGCGCCGCCAGCGGCTCATCCAGCAGCAAGAGGCGCGGGCTGGTGGCCAGCGCCCGCGCGATGGCCACGCGCTGGCGCTCGCCGCCGGAGAGCGTCTCGGGCCGGCGCGCCATCAGCGCGCCGATGCCCAGCAGTTCCACCACCTGGTCGAGCGCGATGCGGCGTGCCTCGGGCGCGATGCGCCGGCGGCCGTAGTCGAGGTTGCGGCGCACGTCCAGGTGCGGGAACAGCGCCGACTCCTGGATCACGTAGCCCAGCGCACGCCGGTGCGTGGGCACGAACACGCGGGTGGCGTCGTCCTGCCACACCTCGTCGCCCAGCGCGATGCGCCCGGCCGCGCGCTCCAGCCCGGCGAAGGCGCGCAGCACCGTCGTCTTGCCGCAGCCCGAGGGACCGAACAGCGCGCTCACGCCGCGCGGCGGCAGCGCCAGCGCCACGTCGAGCGTGAAGCCCGCACGCGGCAACCGCAGCGTGGCCTCGATCACCGTGCCGCCTCGCGCGCCGCCGCGCCGGTGGGCCGGTTGACGACGTACAGCGTCACCAGCACGACCATCGCGAACACCACCATGCCGGCCGCCAGCCGGTGCGCCTGCGCGAACTCCAGCGCCTCCACGTGGCCGTAGATCGCCACCGAGAGCACACGCGTCTGGCCGGGGATGTTGCCGCCGATCATCAGCACCACGCCGAATTCGCCCACCGTGTGCGCGAAGCCGAGCACGCTGGCGGTGAGCAGGCCCGGCCGCGCCAGCGGCAGCGCCACGCTGAAGAAGCGGTCCCACGGGCTGGCGCGCAGCGTGGCCGCGGCCTCCAGCACGCGCTCGGGGATGGCCTCGAAGGCCTGCTGCAGCGGCTGCACGACGAACGGCATCGAGTACAGCACCGAGGCCACCACCAGCCCGGTGAAGGTGAACGGCAGCCGGCCGAGGCCCAGCGCCTCGGTGGCCTGCCCCACCGGCCCCTGCGGCCCCATCAGCAGCAGCAGATAGAAGCCCAGCACCGACGGCGGCAGCACCAGCGGCATCGCCACCAGCGAGGCCACGAGCGGCTTGGCACGCGACCGCGTGCGCGCCAGCCACCACGCCACCGGCGTGCCGGCCACCAGCAGCAGCAGCGTCGTCAGCGCCGCGAGCTGCGCCGTCAGGCGCACCGTGGTCCAGTCGGCCTGCGTCATCCGCGCACGGGTCCGATCATCAGGCAACCTCCGCGCTGATCGCGCTCCGGTGTGAGCGCTTTGGAGCGGCCATGCGCGCTCACGAGGCAACCTCCGCGCTGATCGCGCTCACGGGCCGTAGCCGAAGGACCTGATCACGTCCTTCGCCGGTGCGCTCTTCAGGTAGGCCAGCAGCGCGGCGGCCGCGGGGTTCTTCTCGCCGGCCTTCAGCAGCACGGCGTCCTGGCGGATCTCGCCGTAGAGGTGGGCCGGCACCAGCCACCAGGAGCCGGCGGCCGGCTTGCCCGGCACCGCCACCTGCGACAGCGCCACGAAGCCCAGCTCGGCATTGCCGGTGCTCACGAACTGGAAGGCCTGCGCGATGCTCTCGGCGGTGACGAGCCGCGGCGCCACCGCGTCGGTGAGCCCGCGCGCCTTCAGCACCTCGAGCGCGGCGGCGCCGTACGGCGCGACCTTCGGGTTGGCGATGGCGAGGTGCCGGTAGGCCCCCGAGGCCAGCACCGCACCCTGGTCGTCCACCAGCCCCGGCCGGGCGCTCCACAGCACGAGCTTGCCGATCGCGTAGGTGTATTGGCTGCCCGCCACCGCGTGGCCCTCGGCGACCAGCTTCCGCGGCGTCTCGGCGTCGGCCGCGAGCAGCACCTCGAACGGCGCGCCGGCCACGATCTGCGAATGGAACTTGCCGGTGGCCCCGGGCGACACCTTCAGCGTGTGGCCGGTGGCAGCGGTGAACGCGGCGCCGATGCGCTCCAGCGGCACCGCGAAGTTGGCGGCGACGGCCACCGAGACCTCGCCGGCGCGGGTGGACACGGCGGCCAGCACGAACAGGACGGGCACGGACCAACGGATGAGGTTGCGCATGTCGGCTCCAGGGTTGTGTACCTTACTACACAACGCTCGGCATGCAAGGAACGGGCCAGCCGTTGCCGACCGATCAGTGCTCCGGGCCGAAGCACAGCGGTCGGTCGGTGCAGACCGCGCAGCTCGGCGACTTGCAGATCAGGATGTCGGCCTGCCGGCACAGCTCGCGGTAGAGGAACTTCTTCCACTTCATGTCGCCGGCATTGAGGGCGACGAGCGCGGGGAACCAGCGCCCCATCAGCGCCGAGAGCTCGGCGCGCGAGCCGAGCTGCAGGTCCTGCCACAGGTGGTTGTCGCCCAGGGTCGCGACGGCCACGGTCAGCGCCACGCGCTCGAGCTCGCCGGGCGGGCCGGCGGCCGGGTCGCCGTGCGCGAGCAGCAGCGCCAGGAGATCGGCCACCTCGTCGTCGCGGGTGGCCCGCCGCGCGCACACCGCCGGGTGCAGCGGGAAGATCAGGTCGCGCCCGCCCATCGCCGCCGGGGTGTCAGACGCTCGCCGCGGCGTGCGTGTAGCACTTCTTCGGGCAGATGCGCGAGCAGGCGGTGCAGCCGATGCAGCGGTCGCCGTGGGCGATCGTCATCACCTTCTTCTCGTACTCGTCCTCCTCGTCGCCGTCGGGGTCCAGCGCGATGCGCTCGCCCTCCTCGTCGACGCCCACCAGCTCGAGCACGCCGCGCGGGCAGACCCGGAAGCAGCGCCCGCAGCCGATGCAGCGGGCCTCGTCGATGGACTGCACGAAGGTCGGCGTCCAGCTCGCGCCCGAAGGCAGCGTCACCTGGAAGGTGCCGCTCATGGCTGCCCCTCGGCGAGCTGCCGGCGCGCGGCCATCAGCGCCACGTGCGCGTCGTAGGCGACCTTCGCGACCTCGGGGATGCGCTCCCAGTTCACCGGCAGCTCCTCGCTCAGGTCGTGCAGGTCCATCTTGGCCTGCGTGGCGCGGGCGTTGAGCTTCTTCACCTCGGCCTTCAGCGTGTCGACGTCACTCATGGCGGGCCACCTCGGGGTGCTTCTCGACCAGCTCCACGCCTTCCTGCACCAGCTTGCGGCCGGCCTCGGCCAGCTTGGCCAGGCTCGGGTAGCCGAAGCGGTGCACGTCGCGCAGGTAGCGGTTGACGACGATCAGGCGCCCGGCGGTCAGCACCACGCGGCCGAAGCCCTCGTGGCTCATCTTCGTCATCGGCGAGACCATGCACTTCGTGGCGCGCTCGATGGCCAGGCCGACGGCGTTGTGGAACAGGTCCAGCCGCCACAGCGTCTCGGGGTCGGGGTCGCCCATGATCGGCATCGCGCGGCGCTGCTCGGCGGTGAGGATGTAGGGCTCGAGCAGCTGCGCGTCGCTGCGGCCCTCCCAGGTGCCGTGCGTGTCCTGCGCGCGGATCTGCTTGACCAGCTCGCGCACGAAGTCGTCCTGCAGCAGCGCCTCGTCCGGCGCTTCGACCACGGCCGCGGCGCTCATCAGGAAACCTTCGCGCCCTTGGCGCTCCGGTGTGAGCGCTTTGGAGCGGCCATGCGCGCTCACGACGCCACCTCGTCGTCGGTCTCGAAGTCGACGCGGCGCGGCTGGTCCTTCAGCAGCGCCTTGCGCAGCCACGGCGGCGGCGTGCCGGCCAGCGTGGCCTGCAGCTTGTCGAGGATGTCCAGGATGGGCTCGGGCTGCGGCACCTTCACCGGGTGGATCTTGCTGGCCACCACGCGCGCCGCCGCCGAGCCGCCGATGGCCGCCACGTAGACGATGGCGCAGTCGGCGATGGCCGCGAGCTTGGGCGCCAGCTTGTCCTCGTTGCCGTCCTCGGCCAGGTCCTCGCCGAAGGCGTGGTCCTGCACGTAGCGGTAGCCCTCGGGCGTGATGTCGTAGACGGCCAGGTGCCGGGCCCAGCCGAAGTGCGCATCCACGCGCTGCTGGTCCTGGGTGGCGAAGGCGACTTTCATGGGCACTCCTGTGCGGGGGTGGGTCAGGCGCTGGCGGCGGCGGGCGACTCGTCGGGCCGGCGCCGGCGCGGGATGACGGCAGGCAGGTGCACCGCCGCGGCCGCGTGCGAGGCCGGCGGCAGCGGCCAGTCGCCCGGCCCGTGGTGCGGCAGGTGCTCGAGCAGCAGGTTGCCCACCTCGTAGACGAAGTTGCGCGTGCCGCGGTAGCCGGCGTGGCAGACGTGCGAGTTGCCGATGCGGTCGAACATCGGGATGCCGATGCGGAACAGCGGCCGCCCCAGGCGCTCGGCGGCCTGGCGGCCGTGCGAGTGCGTCATCAGCAGCTCGCAGCCAGCCGCCTGCGCCGAGCGCTCGAAGTCCTCGAGGTCGCCGATCAGCACCTCGGCCGCCGGCAGCCGCTCGAGCAGCGGCGACTTCGTGGTCGTCACGCACACTGCCAGCTCCGCGCCCATCTCGACGAGGAAGCTGCCGGCGCTCCACAGCAGGTCGGGTTCGGCGGCCAGCGCCACGCGCACGTGGCCGAAATGGAAGTGCCCGTCGAGCATCGCGTCGACGAGCTGGCTGCGCTGGCGGCGGATGCGCGCCGGGACCGGCCGCCCCGACAGCTCGGCGAGCCGGGCCACGAAGGCATCGGTCGCGGTGAGCCCGGTGAGGCGGTCGAACAGCGTGTAGGGCACGCCGCAGCGCGCCTGCAGCGCCTGCGCCGCCGGCCGCATCTGCTCGCCCAGCACCAGCGCGTGCCCGCAGCGGCCGAGCGCGCGCAGCGCCTCCAGCGGCGTGCCGCCGATCGTGGTGCCGAGCCAGCTGTCGGGCATGTGGCCGTCGAGCGAGCCGGAGACGTCGGGCACGAAGGTCGGCTGCAGCCCGAAGGCCTCGATCAGCTCGCGCAGCTCCTCCAGGTCGCCGGGCGTCAGGTGGCAGCCCGGCAGCACCGCGACCCGCGTCGGGTCCGGGGCCTCGTCCGGCACCCGCGGCACGCGGCCCACGAGCATGGCCACGGCGCGCGCCCAGCCGTCCTGGAACGCGCCCACGTAGTCGGGCGTGGAGACGTAGACGATCTCGGTGTCGGCCAGTTCCGGGTGGCGCTGCCGGATCAGCGCGAGGTGCCCGTCGACGTCGTCGCCGCGCGTCTCGGTCAGCCCCGTCGAGCAGATCGCGATCACCGCCGGCTTCGCGCGCTGCCGGATGTTGAGCACCGCCTTCTCGAGGTTGTCGTAGCCGCCCAGCACCGTGGTGGCCTCGTTCATCGCCGTGGTCTGCAGCGGGATCGACTCCTTGAAGTGCCGCACCAGCAGCACGAGCCCGAACGACGTGCAGCCCTGCGAGCCGTGCATCACCGGCATGCAGGAGTTCAACCCCAGGAACGCATAGGCCGCGCCCAGCGGCTGGCTCATCTTCAGCGGGTTGACCGCGCAGGCCTTCCTCGATTCGGTGACGTGGGCCATGGCGTCAGGCTCCCGCGGCGGCGACCGCGGGCGGCGGCACGCGGTACACCGCATCGGCCGGCTCCGCGTCCCAGGGCGCGGGCGTGCGCACCTGCTGCCACACGGGGTTGGACAGCGCCTTGTCGATCTCGGCGACCATCGTCACCATGCCCTCGTAGCCGGCGAACGCGTGGTGGCGCTCCTGGTTGATGTCCATCCAGGGCATGCGCGCCTTCAGCGCGACGAACTGGCTGCGCCCGCCGCTGAGCATGATGTCGGCGCGGGCGTCCTTCAGCATCGCGTACATCTCGCGCGGGCTGAGGTCGTCGATCATGTGCGCGTCGGCCTCGTCGCCGAAGATCTGCCGCAGCTTCTCCTTGTCCTCGCGCGTGCTCTTCTTGACGCTGGTGCCCACCACCTCGAGCCCGGCCTCCTGCAGCGCCGACACCACCGACCAGCTCTTCACGCCGCCGGTGATCAGCAGCACCTTGCGGCCCGCCAGCCGCTCGCGGTAGGCGCGGATGCGCTCCCAGGCGCGCGCCTCCTCTGCGGCGATCAGCGCCTCGGTGCGCGTGGCCAGGTCGGCCGGTGCGCCGCGCTCGACCAGCAGCCGCGCGATCTCGCGCAGCGTCGTGCTCATGTCGCCGATGCCGTAGAACGAGCCCTCGAAGTACGGGATGCCCCAGCGCTGCTGCATGCGCGTGGCGACGTTGATCATCGACTTGCTGCACACCATCATGTTGGCGCGCGCGCGGTGGGCCGACGCGATCTCGCGATAGCGCCCGTCGCCGCTGATGCACGAGAGCACGCGGATGCCCAGCGCGTCGAGCAGCGGCTTGACCTGCCACAGCTCGCCGGAGAGGTTGTACTCGCCGATGATGTTGATGTCGGTCGGCGTCGTGGACTCGGGCTCCATCGTGCCGATGACGTAATCCAGCAGCGCCTCGGCGCCGAGCTTGTTGCCCAGGTTCTTCGGGCCCGCGAACCCGGGCGCGTCGACCGGGATCACCGGCTTGCCGAACCGCTCGGTCGCCCGCTTGCAGACGGCCTCGATGTCGTCGCCGATCATGCCGGTGACGCAGGTCTGGTAGACGAACACCGCCGCCGGGTCCTGCCGCTCGATGACCTCGCGGATGCCCTTGAACAACCGCTTCTCCGCGCCGTGGATGACGTCGAGCTCGGTGATGTCGGTGGTGAAGCCGGTGCGGTAGGTCTGCGGCCCCGACGACGCGCTGTGGCGGTTGTCCCACGAGTTGCCTTCGCAGGCGATGGGGCCGTGCACCAGGTGCGCGACGTCGACGATGGGCTGCAGCGCGATCTTGGCGCCGTCGAAGGCGCACCCGCCGGCCGCGGCGCCGGGCGTCAGCTGCTTGGTGCAGCCCTTCTTGCGCTCCTTGGCGCTCTTGGACTGGTTGACGTCGCAGCCGGGCTCGTCGAAGACCTCGGCGATCTTGGCGTTGAGCGATGCGGACACGGCGCCCTCCCCCCGCGGCTAGAAGGTCACCAGGATGTCTTCGTGCCGCACGATGAACTGGCAGGCCAGCCGCCACGGCGGCGGCCGGTCGTTCGTCTCGGCGTCCTCGATCTGCTGCTGCGTGATCTTGCCGGCGAACCGCAGCACGGTCTTCTCCTTCTCGGTCAGCGCCATGCCCACCGGCGCCTTGCCGGTGAGCACGCTGACCTGGATCAGGCACGAGCCGCACTCGCCGTTCTGGCACTCGAAGTCCAGCGGCACCTTGTTCTTCTGCGCCACCGACAGCAGCGTGTGCGTGTCGCCGGCCACAGCGTAGACGGTGATGTCGCGCTGCAGGCGCGGCGAAGTGAACGTCACGTTGGCCATGGAGCCCGCCTGCCTATCGGATGATGTCGAACGAGTAGTCGGTCTTGCCGGGCACGTTCGTGTTCGCGTCCAGCGCCTCGAAGAACTCGTCGAGCAGCATCGTGTACAGCCACAGCGCGCCGGCGTAGCCCCAGGTCGGGAAGCGGTGGTAGTGGTGCCGGTCGAAGATCGGGAACACCAGGCGGATCAGCGGCACGCCGGTGTCGCGCTCCAGGTACTTGCCGTAGGTGTTGCCGATCAGGAAGTCGACCGGCTCGGTGAAAAGCAGCGAGCGCAGGTGCCACAGGTCGCGCTTGGGGTAGACCTTGCAGCCGGCCCCGTAGGGCGACGCGTCGAACACCGCCTGCACCTTCTTCGCCCATTCCTCGCTGCCGTTGGTGGCCAGCACGTGGGCCGGCTCGGCGCCCAGCTCGAGCAGGAACTCGGCGTAGCCGATCATCTGGTCGGGGTCGCCGTACAGCGCGTAGCGCTTGCCGTGCAGGTGGCTCTGGCTGTCGGCCATCGCATCCACCAGCTGCCCGCGCTCCTTCTCGAGCTCGGCGGGCACCGGCTTGCCGGTCAGGCGGCTGATCGCCATCAGGAAGCGGTCGGTGCCGGCCACGCCCACCGGGGCGTTCAGCAGCACGACCTCCTGGCCCTTCTCGGCGATGTACTTCGCGGTCTTCTCGCAGCAGAACTCCTGGAAGACGATGGTCGCCTTGGCGTTCAGCGCCGCCTCGATCGTCTCCTTCGTGGTGCCGCCCTCGTACATGCGGAACTCGCCGTCGGTGGGCGTGTTCCACACCTCGCTGGGGTCGCACAGCACGTTCACCGTCACGCCGAAGAGCGAGAAGATGCGCTTGATCTCCTTCATGTTGCCCACGACGAAGCCGTCGAAGCCGCCGATGAAGTTGATGCTGTCGTCGGGCTTGCGCTCCAGCGCCGGCGCGGTGCCGCTCTTGCCGTCCCAGAAGTGCTGCAGCACGCCCAGCAGCGCGTTGTCGTAGCCGGTGACGTGGCTGCCCACGAAGGCCGGCGTGTGCGCGAACGGCACGTCGAACTCCGCCGGCACGCTGCCCTTGTCCTTGGCGGTCTTGATGAAAGCGTTCAGGTCGTCGCCGATCACCTCGGCCATGCAGGTGGTGCTGACCGCGATCATGTCGGGCTTGTAGAGGCTGTACGCGTTCGACAGCCCGTCGACCATGTTGTTCAGGCCGCCGAACACCGCCGCGTCCTCGGTCATCGACGAGCTGACGCACGACGTCGGCTCCTTGAAGTGGCGGCTGAAGTGGCTGCGGTAGTAGGCCACGCAGCCCTGGCTGCCGTGCACGAAGCTCAGCGTCTTGTGGAAGCCGTTGGCCACGAACACCGCGCCCAGCGGCTGGCACGCCTTGGCCGGGTTGACCGTCAGCGCCTCGCGGGCGAAGTTCTTCTCCTTGTACTCCGGCGTCTTGGTCCAGTTGCGGATCTCCTCGATCCGCACGTCGGCGTGGTTGAACTCGAAGTTCGCCTTCTTCTCGGCGAAGAGCTTCTGGTACTCCGGCTCGCGGAACAGCAGCTCGTGGTCGATGATCTTCTCGGCCGTCTGGGGCATGGGGTTCTCCTGGCAGGGGTGTGAAGGACGGCTGCGCCGGTTACGCGACCTGCTTCCACGGCGCCGACTTCGCGAGCTTCCAGACCGGGCTGGAGATCGCCATGTCCATGTCGCGCGCGAAGATCGCGAAGCCGTCGTAGCCGTGGTAGGGGCCGCTGTAGTCCCAGCTGTGCATCTGGCGGAACGGCACGCCCATCTTCTGGAAGACGTACTTCTCCTTGATGCCCGAGCCGATCAGGTCGGGCTGGACCTTCTCGACGAACTTCTCGAACTCGTAGCCGGTGACGTCGTCGTAGATCAGCGTGGCGTCGCCGATGTAGTGCGTGGTGCGCTGGTAGTCGTCGTTGTGGCCGAACTCGTAGCCGGTGCCCACGACCTTCATGCCGAGATCCTCGTAGGCGCCGATCACGTGGCGCGGGCGCAGGCCGCCGACGTACAGCATCACGGTCTTGTCCTGCAGGCGCGGCTTGTACTTCGCGATGACCGCGTCGACCATCGGCTGGTACTTCGCGATCACCGCCTCGGCCTTGGCCTTGATCGTGTCGTCGAAGTGGCTGGCGATCTCGCGCAGGCTCTCGGCGATCTTGGTCGGGCCGAAGAAGTTGTATTCGACCCAGGGGATGCCGTACTTCTCCTCCATGTGCCGGCTGATGTAGTTCATCGAGCGGTAGCAGTGGATGAGGTTGAGCTTGGCCTTGGGCGTGTTCTCCAGCTCGGCGATGGTGCCGTCGCCCGACCACTGCGCGATCACGCGCAGGCCGATCTCCTCGAGCAGGATGCGGCTGCTCCAGGCGTCGCCGCCGATGTTGTAGTCGCCGATGATCGTGACGTCGTACGGCGTCGACTCGAACGGCCGCTCCTTCTTGGTGGTGCCGTCGAACACCCAGTCGCGGATCGCGTCGTTGGCCAGGTGGTGGCCCAGCGACTGGCTGACGCCGCGGAAGCCCTCGCAGCGCACCGGCACGATCGTGTGGTTGTCGTACTGCTTGGACTTCTTCTTCGACACCGCCTCGATGTCGTCGCCGATCAGGCCGATCGGGCACTCGCTCTGGATGCTGATGCCCTTGTTCAGCGGGAACAGGTCCTGGATCTCGTCGATGATCTTGTCGAGCTTCTTGTCGCCGCCGAAGACGATGTCCTTCTCCTGGAAGTCGGAGGTGAACTGCATCGTCACGAACGAGTCGACGCCGGTGATGCCGATGTAGTAGTTGCGCCGCGCCGCCCAGCTGTACTGGCCGCAGCCCACCGGCCCGTGGCTGATGTGCACCATGTCCTTGATCGGGCCCCAGACCACGCCCTTCGATCCGGCGTAGGCGCAGCCGCGGATCGTCATCACGCCCGGCAGGCTCTTGATGTTGCTTTTGACCCCGCAGTCGGGCTTGCCCTCCTCGTACTGGCCGAGGTGCTTGGCACGCCGCTTGGCCATCTTGTCGGGATAGGCCTTCAGGACCTCGTCGATCAGGGCCTTGTTCGCGGCCTTGCGCTCTTCAACCGTCATGGTCATGGTGCACTCCTCGCAGCAGCGGTTTCAGGCCGCCAGTTCGGCGGCGGTCTTGCCGACCTGGCTCTCGTCGATCGTCTTCATGATCCCGTGCTCCATCAGCAGGTCTTCCAGCTGGTCCATCGTGATGGGGGTGGGGATCGTGCCGTTGCCCGCGTTGGCGTGGATCTTCTGGGCGAGCGCGCGGTACTCGCCGGCCTGCTGCGACTCGGGCGCGTACTCGAGCACCGTCATGCGCCGCAGCTCGGCGTGCTGCACGATGTTGTCGCGCGGCACGAAGTGGATCAGCTTGCTGCCGAGCATCTTGGCCAGGCTCTCGGCGAGCTCGAGCTCCTTGTCGGTCTGGCGCTCGTTGCACACCAGGCCGCCCAGGCGCACGCCGCCGGAGTTGGCGTACTTCAGGATGCCCTTGGAGATGTTGTTGGCCGCGTACATGGCCATCATCTCGCCGGACATCACGATGTAGATCTCCTGCGCCTTGTTCTCGCGGATCGGCATCGCGAAGCCGCCGCAGACCACGTCGCCCAGCACGTCGTAGCTGACGTAGTCCACGCCGTCGTAGGCGCCGTTTTCCTCGAGGAAGTTGATCGACGTGATCACGCCGCGGCCGGCGCAGCCCACGCCCGGCTCCGGGCCGCCGGACTCCACGCAGCGGATGTCGCGGTAGCCGATCTTCATGACGTCCTCGAGCTCGAGGTCCTCCACCGAGCCGGCCTCGGCGGCGAGGGAGAGGATCGTGTCCTGCGCCTTGGCGTGCAGGATCAGGCGGGTCGAGTCGGCCTTGGGGTCGCAGCCGACGATGAGGATCTTCTGCCCCATCTCGGCCAGCGCGGCCAGCGTGTTCTGCGAGGTGGTGGACTTGCCGATGCCACCCTTGCCGTAGAAGGCGATCTGCCGAAGTTTTGCCATTTCAGTGCTCCAGGTCACGTGATGAGAAGTTGACGATGCGGGGACGTTCGTCGCCATCTCGTTGCAGCCTTCGGTGCCTTGGATAGGTCTTCTTCTGAAGGTCCCTCCGGGCCTGACATCGGATGTCGCGCAGCCTGCCTCTCGCAATGGCCGTGCCACCCCCGCGCGGCGGCGGTTCCATCCCCTCGCCATCGAGGCAAAGCGCCCTGCGCGGGCCCGTGGCGGCGGCGATGCCGGCGTCTGTCCGAAACCCGACAAAGCGCGCCGGATGTCGGGCTCTGCACGCGACCGCGCGCGCCGGCGCCCCGTGCGGCGCGGCTGGTACGGCGGTTGCAACAGGGAGCGGCATGCGGCGCGGCGCCACCCCGGTCCGCGCCCGCCCGCCACCCCAGGAGCCCCGATGAGCACCACCCTCGCCGAACCGCCCGGCCTGCTGTCCACCGCCTTCCACCGCCTCGAGACCGAGGGGCGCCTGCTCAACCCGGTGCTCAAGGGCCCGACGAAGAAGCCCGGCCGCTACGGGTTCCGCGGCGAGCTGGCGCTGCGCTTCGCCACCCGCGTGGCCGACGAGGCGCGCCCGCCCGAGCTGACCTGCGACCAGGTCATCGCGGTGGCGCACGCCGGCGAGCCGGCGCTCGCCTTCTTCGCCGGCTACCTGCTGAGCTTCGAGCACGTGAAGGACGTGGCCGAGGTGCTGGGCGACACGCTCTCCCCCGCCGGCCACTACTTCCTCTACTGCAACAACGTCGACCTCGGCACCCGCTACGACGTGACGATCGGCGGCGCGCGCTTCCACGTGCTGCCGATCGACGAGGCCACGGTCTACAACGAGCTGCTCGAGCTGCTGTACCTGGAGAAGAACGAGCTGAAGAAGCTCGACACCGCCGGCAAGACCGACCGCGTGGCCGACGCCGCGCTGGCCTTCCGCGGCACCTTCGAGCCGCTGGCCTACGAGGACGGCCTGAAGCGCATGGGCCCGGTGCGCAACCCGAACGAGAACCGGCCCGTGTGAGCTCGGGCGCGGACCCGGCGCAGTGGTACACGACCAACCTGGTCGGCATCCCCGCGACGGTGCTGGCCAGCGCGGCGTTCAACGCGCACCCGGTGCCGCTGCACGTGGCCGGCACGCGCGAGACGCATCCCGGCCTCTTCGCGCTGCTCGCCCGCTGCGCCGACGCGGCCGAGGCGCGGGCGGTGTACGCGCACTACATGACGCTGGCGTTCGGCCTCGGCCCGCGCGCGGGCTACGGCCGGCCCGCACGCCGCCGCGCCAGCTACCTGAAGCTGCTGCAGGGCTGGGGGCTGGACTCCAACAGCCCCGCCGGCGCGGTGCTCAAGGGCTGGGTGGAGAGCCGCTTCGGCATCGTGCCGGTGTTCCACGGCGCGCCGCTGGCCCGCTACCCCTCGCCGGCCTGGATCGGCTACCTCGAGCAGAAGGCCGGCAGCCACCACGACAACAACATCCACCAGCAGCTCGACCTGCTGTTCGAGTTCAGCCAGTGGCTGCTGCAGCGCGAGCGCCCGCTGGGCGCAGGCCCGTGCGTCACGCTGTGGCGCGGCAGCACGCGCTGCGAGGAGCAGATCGTGAGCGGCTCGCTGCGCGGGCGGCGCTGCACCGTGCGGCTGAACAACCTCGTCTCGTTCAGCCGCACGCGCGAGCAGGCGGGCTGCTTCGGCGACTGGCTGCTGCGCGCGCACGTGCCGCTCACCAAGCTGCTGCTCTGGCCGGGGTTGCTCGACACCGCGTCGCTCGATGGGGAGTCCGAGGTCATGGCCATCGGCGGCGACTACGAGGTCGAGGCCCGCTATGCGTGAGCCGGCGGCCTGGCCCGCCTGGCCGGAGTTGTGGGACCGCGCGCTCGGCGCCTACCTCGGCCTCGCCATCGGCGACGCGCTCGGCGCGACGGTGGAGTTCATGAGGCCGCGCGAGATCGCGCACGCCTTCGCGGCGCAGGGTGGTGTGCACCGCCACATCGTCGGCGGCGGCTGGCTGCGGCTCGCGCCCGGGCAGGTGACCGACGACACGACGATGTGCCTCGCCCTCGGCGACGCATTGCTGCGCGGGCAGGCGGACGGACGGCCCCACGACACCACGCTCATCGCCGACGCCTTCGTCGCCTGGTGGCGCGGCAAGCCGGTGGACTGCGGCAACACCTGCCGCCGCGGCATCGCGCGCTACCTGCGCGAGGGCACGCTCGAAGGCCCGCCGAACGAGGGC
>JAEUPB010000045.1 GCA_016789955.1 Rubrivivax sp.
CCTTCGCCGTTCCTCCACATCGCGTCACGGAGTCGTCATGTCCCGCTCGCATCGCCTCGCTGCCGTCGCATCGGCCGCCCTCCTCGGCTTCGGCTGGATTTCACCGGCACAGGCCCAGACCACGGTCCAGTGGTGGCATTCGATGGGCGGAGCGCTCGGCGAATGGGTCAACGACCTGGCCAAGGACTTCAACGCCAGCCAGACCGAGGTACGCATCGTCCCGACTTTCAAGGGCAGCTACGACGAATCGATGACGGCCGCCATCGCCGCCTTCCGCGCCGGCAACGCGCCGCACATCCTGCAGGTGTTCGAGGTCGGCACCGCGACGATGATGGCCAGCAAGGGGGCGATCGTGCCGGTCGCCCAGGTGATGAAGGACGCCGGCCTGAGCTTCGACCCCGCCGCCTACGTGCCGGCGGTGGCGGGCTACTACACCGCGCCGAACGGGCAGATGCTGAGCTTCCCGTTCAACAGCTCCACCCCGGTGTTCCACTACAACAAGGACGCGTTCAAGGCCGCCGGCCTCGACCCGGAGAAGCCGCCCAAGACCTGGCCCGAGGTGGCGCTCGCCGCCGGCAAACTCAAGGCCGCGGGCCACAAGTGCCCGTTCACGACCAGCTGGCAGAGCTGGACGCAGCTCGAGAGCTTCAGCGCCTGGCACAACGTGGAGTACGCGACCAAGCGCAACGGCTTCAACGGGCTGGACACGCGCATGGCCATCACTACGCCGCTGCACCAGCGCCACATCGAGAACCTGGCCAACATGGCGCAGCAGGGCCTGTTCGTCTACAAGGGCCGCAACAACTCGGCGGACGCCACCTTCGTCTCGGGCGAGTGTGCGATGACCACCGGCTCGTCGGCGCTGTACGGCGCCGTGAAGCGCAACGCCAAGTTCGCCGGCGGCATCGGCGCGCTGCCCTATTACCCCGACGTGCCCGGCGCCCCGCAGAACACCGTGATCGGCGGCGCCAGCCTGTGGGTGATGGCCGGCAAGAAGGCCGACGAGTACAAGGGCGTGGCGCTGTTCTTCAAGTACCTGTCGCTGCCCGAGGTGCAGGCCAAGAGCCACCAGGAGACCGGCTACCTGCCGATCACCACGGCCGCCTTCGGCATCACCGAGAAGAGCGGCTTCTACAAGCAGAACCCCGGCACCGACGTCTCGGTGACGCAGATGATCCGCAAGACCACCGACAAGTCGCGCGGCATCCGCCTGGGCAACTTCCTGCAGATCCGCACCATCATCGACGAGGAGCTCGAACAGGTGTGGGCCGGCAAGCGCAGCGCCAAGGACGGGCTCGAGGCGATCAAGAAGCGGGCGGACGTCGAACTCGAGAAGTTCGAGAAGGCTAACAAGGGCTGAAGCCCTTGTTAGCCTGCGGCTGTGTCCATGGGCACCCCACCCCAGTCCCCTCCCCGCCAAGCGGGGAGGGGATCTGGCTCGATTGACGAGTTGACTTCGTAGCGCTCGCCCCATGGCCGTCGAGAAACGCGTCCGCTTCCGCAGCTGGTGGCTGCCGTGGCTGCTGGTGCTGCCGCAGCTGGCCATCGTGCTGGTGTTCTTCTTCTGGCCGGCGGCGCAGGCGCTGTACTTCAGCGTGCTGCAGCAGGACGCCTTCGGCACCAGCACGCAGTTCGTGGGCATGGACAACTTCCGCGCGCTGTTCGCCGACGACAGCTACATCGCGTCGTTCAAGACCACCGCCGTGTTCTCGCTGCTGGTGGCCACCCTGGGCCTCGTCGTCTCGATGGCGCTGGCGGTGATGGCCGACCGCGTGGTGAAGGGCGCCTCGGTCTACAAGACGCTGCTGATCTGGCCGTACGCGGTGGCGCCGGTGGTGGCCGGCGTGCTGTGGCTGTTCATGTTCGCGCCGTCGATCGGCGTCGTCAGCTATGCGCTGCGCGCCGCCGGCATCGACTGGAACCACCTGCTGAACGGCACGCACGCGATGATCCTGATCGTGCTGGCGGCGGTGTGGAAGCAGGTCTCGTACAACTTCCTGTTCTTCCTCGCCGGGCTGCAGTCCGTGCCCAGGAGCCTGATCGAGGCGGCGGCCATCGACGGCGCCGGCCCGTGGCGGCGCTTCTGGACGGTGCAGTTCCCGCTGCTCACGCCCACCACGTTCTTCCTGCTCGTCATCAACATCGTCTACGCGTTCTTCGACACGTTCGCGATCGTCGACGCCGCCACCAGCGGCGGCCCGGGCAAGGACACCGCGATCCTCGTCTACAAGGTCTACTTCGACGGCTTCAAGACGATGGACCTCGGTGGATCTGCGGCGCAGTCGGTGGTGCTGATGGGCATCGTCGTGGCGCTGACGGTCGTGCAGTTCCGCTTCGTCGAGCGCAAGGTCAACTACTGAAAGATGGTGCCCCCAAGCTCCCTACCGGTCGCTGCCCCCCGAGGGGGCGCTCGGCAGCGGACCGGCAAAGCCGGATCCGCGCCGATGCTCGGTCCCTGGCTTCATGCGTCGCGGGTGGCTGGCAACGCAAGGGACCACTGACATGATCGAGAACCGCCCCGTCGCCACGACGCTCTCGCACCTGGTGCTGGTGCTGGGCGTGCTGATCGTCGCGTTCCCGGTCTACATCACGTTCGTGGCGAGCACGCAGACGGCCGAGCAGATCGTGCAGAACGTGCCGATGTCGCTGCTGCCGGGCTCGAACATCGTCGAGAGCTACCGGCTCGCGCTGATGGGCGGGCAGACCGCCTACGGCAGCACGATCCCGCCGGTGGCGCCGATGATGGTGGTGAGCCTCGTCAGCGCGCTGGTCATCGCGGTCGGCAAGATCGCGATCTCGCTGCTGTCGGCCTTCGCGGTGGTGTACTTCCGCTTCCCCGGTCGCAACCTCGTGTTCTGGATGATCTTCGTGACGCTGATGCTGCCGGTGGAGGTGCGCATCCTGCCCACCTACAAGGTCGTCTCCGACCTCGGCATGCTGAACACCTACGCGGGCCTCACGGTGCCGCTGATCGCCAGCGCCACCGCCACGTTCCTGTTCCGCCAGTTCTTCCTGACGGTGCCCGACGAACTGGTGGAGGCCGCGCGCATCGACGGCGCTGGCCCGATGCGCTTCTTCAAGGACGTGCTGCTGCCGCTGTCGCGCACCTCGATCGCCGCGATCTTCGTCATCCAGTTCATCTACGGCTGGAACCAGTACCTGTGGCCGCTGCTGATCACCACCACCGAGCAGATGTACCCGGTGGTGCTGGGCATCAAGCGCATGATCTCCGGCGGCGACGCCGCCACCGAGTGGAACGCCGTGATGGCCACCGCGATGCTGGCGATGCTGCCGCCGGCGCTGGTGGTCATCCTCATGCAGAAGTGGTTCGTCAAGGGCCTGGTCGACGCGGAGAAATGACCCCCCCCGCAGCGCCGTCGGCGCCGCCCCCCGGGCCCCCCCGGGGCCCCCGCGTGGCCCGTGGGGGCGCCCCCCGCGGCCCCGCCCACCCCGGTCCGCCGCGGCCGCCCGACG
>JAEUPB010000019.1 GCA_016789955.1 Rubrivivax sp.
GACCTACTCGTCGGGCGGCAACGGCAGCGCGGCCCACATCACCTTCGAGAGCCTGAAGCTGCGCACGAAGATCTTCATGCTGCACATCCCCTACCGCGGCACGGCGCCTTCGATCACCGACCTCATCGCCGGCCAGGTGGATGCCACCTTCACCGGTTCGCCCGCGGTGCTGCCGCACGTGAAGAGCGGGCGGCTGCGCGCGCTGGCCATCTCCAGCCCGCAGCGCCTTGCGGCGCTGCCCGACGTGCCCACCGTGGCCGAGAGCGGCTACCCGGGCTTCGAGGCCGACCAGTGGTACGGAGTCGTCGCGCCGGCCGGCACGCCGGCCGAGCGCGTGGCGCGGCTCAACGCCGAGATCAACAAGGCGCTGGCGCTGCCCGAGGTGGCGCAGCAGTTCGCGGTGGAAGGCGCCACGCCGATGCCCGGCACGCCACAGGCCTTCGGCGAGCTCATCAAGCGCGAGATCCCGCGCTGGGCCGAGGTGGTGAAGGCCGGCAACGTGAAGCCGGACTGACGCTACCGAAGCCGCACTTCACACCCACGCCGCATCCGCCCGCATCCGCCCGCATCCGCTCGCACCCGACCGACCCCCGACCGACCCCCGACCGACTACCGACCAACACCCAACAGGAGACCGTCATGAAGATCCGAATGCTGCTGGGGCTCGCTGCCGCCCTCGCGCTCGCGGCCTGCGAGTCGATGGCGCCCACCACCGCGGTCGCGCCCGCCGCCACCGCGGCCAAGGTCGAGGTCATGTGGCTCGGCCAGGCCACCTTCCGCATCATCTCGCCCGGCGGCAAGGTCATCGTCACCGACCCCTGGCTGCGCACCAACCCGCTCACGCCGGCGGAGTTCAAGACGCTCGAGAACTTCAAGAAGATCGATGCGCTGCTGGTCACGCACGGCCACTTCGACCACATCGCCGACGCGCCGGCGCTGGCGCAGCAGTACAACGTTCCGCTGCGCGGCCCCGGCGACCTGCTCAGCACCGTGATGACGCTGGGCGTGCTGCCCGCCAACCTGCTGCCGCGCATGAACAAGGGCGGCACGGTGGAGGTGGCGCCGGGCATCACCGCCACCGCGGTGCGCGCCGAGCACAGCAGCATCTACGTCTGGCGCAACCCGGCCACCAACAAGGACGAGACGCATCCGGGTGGCGAGGCGATCGGCTGGATCCTCGAGCTGGAGAACGGTTTTCGCATCTACCACGCGGGCGACACCGGCGTGTTCGGCGACATGAAGCTGATCGGCGAGCGCTACAAGCCCGACCTCGCGCTGGTGCCGATCGGCGGCAACTTCACGATGGACCCGGCCGATGCCACCTGGGTCGTAAAGGACCTGCTGAAGCCTCGCGCGGTGATCCCCATGCACTACGGCACCAACCCGCTGGCCAAGGGCACCGCCGCGCAGTTCACCGCGGCGATGGGCACCGGCAGCGGCGTGCAGGTGCATGTGGCCAAGCCCGGCGAGCCGCTGAAGTTCTGAATCCCATGACCTCGAAGGAGCACCCCATGCAACGACGCACGCTCGGCCTGGCCGTGCTGGCCCTGGCCCTCGCACCGGCCACCGGCGCCCGGGCTCAGGAGATCCCGAAGAAGCCGATCACGCTGGTCGTCGGCTTCGCGGCCGGGGGCGCGGCCGACCACGCCGCGCGCATCGTCGCCAAGAAGCTGGCCGAGAACCTCGGCACCACGGTCGTCATCGAGAACAAGGCCGGCGCCGGCGGCAACATCGCGCACCTGCAGGTGGTGCAGGGGCCGACCGACGGCTCGACGATCCTGCTCGGCTCGGTGGGCCCGCTGGCCATCGCGCCGCACCTCACGAAGGTGGGCTACGACCCGCAGAAGGACCTGGCGCCGCTGACGATGGGCATGAACTTCCCCAACGTGCTGGTGGTGCCGGCCAGCCTGGGCCCGAAGACCTACGCCGAGTTCATGGCGCTGGCCAAGAGCAAGCCGGGGCAGCTGAACTACGGCTCCACCGGCGTGGCGTCGGCCTCGCACCTGGCGGGCGAGCTGTTCAACGCGATGGCCGGCGTGGACATCGTGCACATCCCGTTCAAGGGCGGCGCGCCGGCGATGAACGAGCTGCTCGGCGGGCGCCTCTCGGCCTACTTCGCGACCATGTCCACTGCCGGGCCGCACATCGCGTCGGGCAAGCTGATCCCGCTGGCCACCACGGGCCTGACGCGCGCGCCGTTCCTGCCCGACCTGCCCACCGTCAGCGAGGCGGGGCTGAAGGGCTTCACCGCCACCAACTGGTACGCCTTCGTCGCGTCGGCCAAGGTGCCGGTGCCGGTGCTCGACGCCTGGAACCGCGAACTGGTGAAGGCGCTGAAGGCGCCCGAGGTGGCCGACGAACTCTCGAAGGCGGGCCTGCTGCCGGCGCCGGGCACGCGCGACGAGCTGGCGCGCACCATCGCCAGCGAGTCCAGGACCTGGGCGAAGGTGATCGCGGATCGCAAGATCACGGCGGAGTGAGACACACGGCGGCCATCGGCCGGCGCAGGCCCGCGCGCGGGGCCGCGTGCAATCACCCATGGCGAACGGCGGACCCGCTCCGTATAACGCGGGCTTATAGCCCAGGATCGGAAGACCGCCATGGACATGCGCCAGCTGCGCTACTTCGTGCAGATCGTCGAGAGCGGCAGCCTCGCGAAGGCCTCGCGCCAGCTCTACATCGCCCAGCCCGCGCTCAGCCAGCAGATGGCCCGATTGGAGGACGAGGTGGGCAAGGCACTGCTGGTGCGCAGCTCGCGCGGCGTGGTGCCCACCGAGAACGGCGAGGCGCTGTACCACCACGCGAAGTTCATGCTGCGCCAGCTCGACCAGGCCGTCTCGGTCGCGCGCCAGGACACCGCGGCGGTCAGCGGCCGGGTCACGCTGGGCCTGGCCCCCACCACGCTGTGCCAGCTCGGGCTGCCGCTGCTGCAGCACCTGCGGCTCACGTATCCGGGTGTGCTGCTGAACATCGTCGAGGGGCTGTCGGGCCACCTCGAGCACATGACGCGCGTCGGCCAGCTCGACCTGGCGGTGCTGTTCAACCTGAAGGCCGCCGCCGAGCTGAGCTGCGAGACGCTGCTCGACGAGGACCTGTTCGTGATCCTGCCCGCCGACAGCGCGCTGGTCGCGCCGGGACGCGCGTCGCTGACGCTGCGCGAGGTGGCCGCGCTGCCGCTGATCCTGCCGAGCCCGGGGCACGGGCTGCGCCGCCGCATCGCGCTCGAGTTCGAGCGCTCGAACCTGCCGCTGGACGCGGTGTGCGAGATCGACTCGCTGCCGCTGCTGATGCATTGCCTGGCGCAGGGCATGGGGGCCACGATCAAGCCGATGGCCGCGGTGCACGCGCTGGACGACAACCCCGGCCGCTGGCGCACGCTGGCGATCTCCGACGCACCGATGACGCGGCCCAACTACCTCTACGCGCTGCCGCCGCAGAAGCTCTCGCCGAGCGCGGCGGTGGTGCGCCAGGAGATCCGGCGCGTGGTGCGCGAGATGGTGGAGGGTGGTCGGTGGCAGGGCGTGCGACTGCCCGCGCCGGCGCCCGAGGGCGAACTGGCCGCGGCCTGACCCGGCGCGTCGTCAACCGGCCGCGTCCTTCGCGGCGATCCAGCCGAACACCAGCGCCGGCCCGAGCGTGATGCCAGGCCCGGGATAGGCGCCGTTCATCACCGACTGCATGTCGTTTCCGCAGGCCCAGAGGCCGGGGATCGGCGCCCCGGCGGCGTCGAGCACGCGCGCGCACCCGTCGGTCGCGAGGCCGGCGGCCATGCCCAGGTCGGCCGGCCGCACCTGCACGGCGTAGTACGGCGGCGTCTCGATCGGTGCCACGCACGGGTTGGGCCGGCGGTCGGCATCACCGAGGTGCCGCTGGTAGGCGTCGCTGCCGCGGCCCCACTCGGGGTCGCTGCCCTGGCGCGCGTGGGCGTTGTAGCGCTCGAGCGTCGCGGCCAGGCCCTGCGCGTCGATGCCGGCGGCGGCTGCCAGCGCGGCCGGCGTGTCGCCGCGCAGCAGGCTGCCGTCGTCGATGCACGGCCGCAGGCGCCGCGTGTAGGGCTTGATGCGGCCGAGCCCGTAGCGCCAGAGGAACGCGCTGTCGCACACCAGCCAGGCCGGCACGGCGCCGGCGCGCAGCTGTGCGAGCACGAAGGCGTGGTACGACACGGCCTCGTTGACGAAGCGCCGCCCGTGCCCGTCCACCGCGATCAGGCCGGGCTTGCCCCGGTCGGCCACCGTGTGCGGGTGCACGGCCCGCGTTCCGTCGCGCCGCGTGAACGTGGAGGCCGGCACCCAGAAGCCCTGCTGCGCGGGGCTGGTGCCGAGCGCCCCGCCGGCCGCCATCGCGAGCCGGGCGCCGCCCAGCGCCGCGCCCGACGGCACGGTGGCCGACAGCAGCCCCGCGGCCTCGGGCACGAAGCGCCGGCGCAGCTCGGCATCGTGCGACAGCCCGCCGCTGGCCAGCACCACGCCGCGCGCGGTGCGCAGCGTCGAGCCGTCCTGCAGCTCGACGCCCGAGATGCGATCGCCGTCGCGCAGCAGCCGGGCCACCGGCGCACCGGTGCGCACGTCCACGCCCGCCTGCAGCGCCGACAGGTACAGCCGCCCGGCCAGCGCGTTGCCCAGCACCAGCGTCGTGCCACGTGGGGCCACGAGCCGCTCGCGCGCGTGCCGCAGCAGCAGCCGCGCCACGTGGGCCGTCGACCGCCACGAGCGGCCGACGCGCCGCAGGTGCGGGATGTCGGGCCGCGCGATCATCATGCCGTCGAACAGCATGAACTCGGGCAGCGGCGGCCGCAGCGTCGTGAAGGCGCCGCCGAGCTCGCGGCCGTCGAAGGGCAGTGGCTCGAGCACGCGGGCGCCGGGCGTGGCCCCGGGCAGGTCCGGGTGGTAGTCGGGGTAGGGCAGCACCGGGCGCAGCCGCAGCGCGGTGGTGGCCTCGAGGTCGCGCAGCGCGTCGGCGCCGCGCTGCAGGAAGGCCTCGCGCACGTCGTCAGGCCCGCCCGGCGGCACCGTGGCGGCCAGGTAGCGCCGCGCGTCGGCCAGCGTGTCGGGCACGCCCACGTCGGCCATCTTCGGATTGGCCGGCAGCCACACCATGCCGCCCGAGATCGCGGTGGTGCCGCCGACGAGCGCGCTCGCCTCCAACAGCACCACGCGCAGCCCGGCACGGGCGGCGACGGCCGCCGCCGTGAGCCCGGCCGCGCCGGCACCGACGACGATCAGGTCGGCGCCGCCCGCCGCGGCGTTCAGACCATGCCGCCGTTGGGCTGCACGACCTGGCCGGTCATCCACGACGCCTTCCCCAGCGCGACGAAGCTCACCACCTCGGCCACCTCGGCGGGGCGGCCGACGCGGTTGAACGGGCTCATCGCCGCCGAGCGCGCGAGCGCGGCCTCGTCCTTGCCGGCACGGAACAGCTCGGTGTCCACCGGCCCCGGCGCCACCGCGTTCACGCGCACCCCGCGCGGCGCGAGTTCCTTGGCCATCGAGCGCACCAGCGACTCGACGGCCGCCTTGGTGGCGCTGTAGGGCCCGACGCCGGGCACCCCATGGCGCACCAGCGACGTGGTCAGCGCGACGATGGCGCCGCCGTCGGCCACCTGGCGCGCCGCCTCGCGCAGCACGTGGAACGCGCCGATGAGGTTCACCTCGACCAGCTTTCGGAAGCGCTCGTCGTCGAACTGCGCCACCGGGCCGGGCGGCACGTTGATGCCGGCATTCGCCACGACGATGCGCACCGGCGCGCCGAAGTCTCGGGAAGCGTCGGCGAACGCACGCGCCACCGCGGCGGCGTCGCGCACGTCGGCCGCGTAGCCGGCCGCGCTGCCGCCGCCGCGCGGCGCGCGCGGCGACGTGGCGGTGGTGGCGGTGTAGGCGACGTCGCAGCCGTCTCGCAGCAGCGCGTCGACGCAGGCGGCGCCGATGCCGCGGGAACCACCGAAGACGAGGGCGAGGGGACGTGAGGTCATGGTTGGAGGGGGGTTGCGAGGTCAGGGCCGCCAGGGCTTGCCGTAGACGGGTTCCTTGTAGGGGATCGGCGGCAACTGCCAGGTGCCGGTGGAGGGCGGGCGCACCTCGGCGTCGACGTGCACGTCGATCACGCAGGGTCGGCGGCGCTTGAGCGCCTGCTCGACGGCGGGGGCCAGTTCCTGCGGGCGCGTCACCGTGTAGCCCTCGGCGCCGCAGGCGCGCGCCCAGGCGGCGAAGTCGGGGTTGTAGCGCTCGCCGCTGGCGCCCTTGTAGAACGCGGTGCCGATCTCGCGACCGTCGAACAGCCCGTACTGGATGTCGCGGATCGCCGCCCACGCGAAGTTGTTCCAGACGATCCACACCACCGGCAGCTCGTACTCCACGGCCGTGCACAGCACGTACGGCGCCATCGTGAAGCCGCCGTCGCCGCACACCGACACGCAGGGCCGGTCGGGCGCCGCCAGCGCCGCGCCGAGCACGCCGCAGACGCCGAAGCCCATGCTGCTGTAGCCCCAGCTGTTGAGCATGCTCTGCGGCCGGCGGGCCTGCCAGAACTGCATGAACCAGTTGTGGTGCACGCCGGAGTCGAGCGTCAGGATCACGTCGTCGGGCAGCACCTTCTGCAGCGTGCCGACCACGAACTCCGGCCGCAGCGGGCTGGTGCTGTCGCCGAAGTGCGGCCGCACGAAAGACTCCCACTCGCCCTGCCAGCCGGCGACGGACTCGCGCCACGGTGCGGTGGCGGCAGCGGCGGCGTCCGGCCGCTGCGCGAGCGCCTGCACCAGCTGCCGCACGAAGGTGCGCACGTCGGCGATGACGCCCAGCGTCGGCGGGTAGTTGCGGCCGAGTTCCTGCGGGTCGATGTCCACGTGCAGCAGCTTCGTGGCGGGGAAGTTCCAGCTGTAGCCCGGGTGCCAGCTCGACGAGCTGCGGTCGTCGAAGCGCGTGCCCAGCGTGATGACGAGGTCGGCATGGCGCCCGGCCTGGTTGGCCGGGTAGGCGCCGTTGCGGCCGATGAAGCCCAGCGCCAGCGGGTGGTCGCCCCGGATGCAGCCCATGCCGTTGGGCGAGGTGATGACCGGGATGCCCCAGCGTTCGGCCAGCGCGGTGATCTCGGGCCCGGCTTCCGACAGCGTGGCGCCGTGGCCGATGAAGAGCACGGGCCGACGCGCGGCGGCGAGCAGCTCGACGGCGGCGGCGAGGTCGTCGTCGCTGGCGCCCGGGCGGTGCATGCGGCCCATGTGCGAGGGCGGCGGCAGCTCGACGTCGTCCTCCTCCTGGTACACGTTGTAGGGGATGTCCAGGTTCACCGGGCCGGGCCGGCCGGTGACCATGGTGTCCATCGCCTGGCGCAGCGCCAGCGGCAGCATGTCCACGCGCGTGGGCTGGAACGCGCGCTTGACCACGGGCCGCATGACCTGCGCGAAGTCGGCCTGGTTGTGCTTGTACAGCTCCTGGAACGGCGCGCGGTTGTGCTGGCCGGTGGGCACGTTGGAGGTGATCGCCAGGAACGCCGAGCTGTCCGACAGCGCGGTGATGCACGACATCACGAGGTTGGCCGAGCCCGGGCCGGTGCTGGTCAGCGTGGCAACCGGGCGGTGCGTCACGCGGTAGTAGGCGTCGGCCATGTGGCCGGCGCACTGCTCGTGGCGCGGGCTCACCAGGCGGATGCGGTCGCGCACGTCGTACAGCGCGTCGAGGATGCCCACGTTGCCGTGGCCGCAGATGCCGAACACGTACGGCACCTGTTCCTGCACCAGCGTGCGGGCGATCAGCTCGCCCCCCTTCATCGTCGCCATCGGCGTCCTTTCGTCGTCGGCGCGGGGCGGCGCTGCGCGGTGGCTGCCTGCGGCCTCATGCCAGCAGCGTCACCATGCGCTCCTCGCTCATCTCGCGCACCGCATGATGAGGGCCTTCGCGGCCGAACCCGCTGTCCTTGCTGCCGCCGTAGGGCATGACGTCGACGCGCGAGCTCGAGGTCTCGTTGATGTGCACGCCGCCCACCTGCAGCCGCCGCGCCGCGGCGAGCGCGTCGCCGATGCGGTTGGTGAAGAAGCCGGTGGCCAGGCCGAACGGCGTCGCGTTGACGCGGTCGATCGCCTCGTCGAGCGTGTCATAGGGCACCAGCGACATCACCGGCCCGAACACCTCCTGGCAGCCCACCGCCATGCCGCCGTCGACGTCGGTGAGCAGCGTGGCCGGCACCACCGCGCCCACACGCGGGCCACCGGCCAGCCGCGTGGCGCCGGCAGCGACGGCGCGGTCGATCCAGGCCTCGATGCGCCGCGCCTCGCCCTCGCTGATCACCGGGCCGACCACGGTGGCCGCATCCAGCGGATCGCCGCAGGGCAGCGCGCGCACCATCGCCGCGAGGCGGTCGCGCACGGTGTCGTACACGCCGCGCTGCACCAGCAGCATCTGGATCGACGTGCACACCTGCCCCGCCTTGCGGTAGGCCGCGTTGACGATCCGGGGCAGCGCGCGGTCGAGGTCGGCATCGTCGGCGACGATCGTGTAGGCGATCGAGCCGAGTTCCATCTGCGTGCGGCGCAGGCCCGCCTTGCGCTGGATCTGCGCGCCGACCTCGGTGCTGCCGGTGAAGGCGAAGAAGCGCACGCGGGGCTCGTCGAGCAGCGCCTGCGCGGTGTCGGCGCCGCCGTGCAGCACGGTCATCAGCCCGGCGGGCAGGCCCGCGGCGAGGAGGCATTCGGCCATCACGACGGCCGCGGTGGGCGTGTACGACGACGGCTTCAGCACCACCGCATTGCCGGCCGCCAGCGCCGGCGCCACCTTGTGCGCGACGGTGTTCAGCGGCGCGTTGAAAGGCGTGATCGCGGCCACCACGCCCAGCGGCACGCGCAGCGTGAAGCCCAGCCGGCCGGACTGGTTGGGCGCGCCCTCGATCGGCACCATCTCGCCGCAGAAGTTGCGCGCCTCCTCGGCCGAGAGCCGGAAGGTCTGCACAGCGCGCTTCAGTTCCCCAGCGCCGTCGCCGGCGGGGAAGCCGACCTCGACCTGCAGCGCGCGCACGAGGTCGTCGGCGCGCGACTCCAGCAGCGTGGCCGCGCGGTCGAGGATGGCGCCGCGCTCGTGCGGCGTGAGGCGGCTCGCGCGGTAGGCGGCGTCGGCGGCGGCCACCGCCTCGCGCACCTGCTCGCGCGAGGGCAGGTGGATCGTGGTGCAGGGCTCGAGCCGGAACTTGTCGAGCGCCTGGCGGTGCGACGCGCCCTCGCACCAGCGGCCTCCGATCAGCAGGCGGGCATCGGGCAGCGACGGCATCGGGCTCCTCATCGCGGGGCGGCCGCTAGACGGGCGCCTCGCCGTCCTCGACCGGGGTCGTGACGACGAAGAACACCAGCGGCACCGTGCCCTGGTTCGTGAAGCCGTGCGTGATGCCCGGTGGCACGAACACGTAGTCGTGCGGGCGCATCAGCACGGGCTTGCCGTCCAGCGTCAGCACGCCCTCGCCCTCGATCACGTAGTAGGCCTGCTCCTGCACCTGGTGCACGTGCTCCTGCACATGGGCCATCGGCTGGTAGCACGAGATGCGGAAGTCGATGCGCCGCGAGCCGCAGGTCTCGGGGCGCACCAGCGCCTTCGACAGCGCGCCGCCGAAGTGCCCCGGGTACTGCTGCCAGGGGATCATCGCCATCGGGCTCACGAAGGCCTCGCGGGGGGAACGGTCGTTCACGCTCATGTCGGCACGCCGGAAGTGACGCGATGCAGTCTATGAACCGGCGCGGCTTGCGGGAACTACCGATTTCCGACGGCCCCTATCGCGCTCGCTTATAGCCACGGAAGCGCCGCGGCCGGGGCCATCGTGCGCGCTTATAGCCGCTGAAGGAAATCGGTAGTTTTCTCGCGCAGGGCCCCCCCGTAGGATGCCCCGCGACATGAGGCTGGCCGTGTTCACGAAGAACCGCTCGAACCCCGCTTACGCCGCGGCGCGGCTGGGCGCGGAGCGTGTGGCAGCACGCCTCGGGGCCGAGGTGCGGCACTACGTGCCCGAGACGCCCGACGACCCGGTGCAGCAGGGAGCGCTGGTGCTGCAGGCGTTGCAGGAACATCCCGATGCCTTCGTCTTCACGCCCGTGCACCCGACGCGCGTGAACACCGCGATCGCCGCGGTGCGTGCGGCCGGCGTGCCGATCTTCGGCTTCGTCAACCGCATGGACCCGGGCATCGCCGTGTCCTACGTCGGATCGTCGGATGCCCACCTCGCGCGCGACATCGCGGCCCGGCTCGCGGCCCACCTGGGCGGTCGCGGCCGCATCGTCGTGGTCGAGGGCCCGGCCGAGTCGGTGACCAGCCGCGAGCGCAGCGCCGCGTTCGACGACGTGCTCGCGCGCCACCCCGGGCTGGAGGTGGTGGCGCGCTGCAGCGGCGAATACCTGCGCGAGCCGGCGCGGCTCGCGTTCGACCGCGTGCTGGCCGCGCAGCCCCGCATCGACGGCGTGCTGGCCGCCAACGACATCATGGCCATCGGCGTGCTCGACGCGCTGGCCGCGGCCGGGCGCGACGCAGCGGTCGTCGGCGTCAACGCGATCCCCGAGGCCATCGCGGCGATCCTCGCCGGGCGCATGCTGGCCACCGCCGACTTCAACGCGATGCAGATGGCGGCACTGGCCACCGAGTGCGCGATCCGCCATCTGCGCGGCGAGCGCGTGCCGGCCGACATCGAGCTGCCGGTGGCCATCGTCGACCGCCACAACGCCGAGGCCTGGGACCGCCCCTACGAGCAGCGCCCGCTGGCCACGCTCGACGAGGTGGTGGCGTGAAGCGCCGTTCGCTGCTCGCGGGCCTCGCGATGGCCGCACCCGCGCTGGCCCGGGCCCAGGCCTGGCCGATGCGGCCGGTGCGGCTGGTGGTGCCGTTCGCCCCGGCGGGCATCGCCGACATCCTCGGCCGGCAGCTGGCCGAGCCATTGGCCACGCTGTGGGGCCAGCAGGTCGTGGTGGAGAACAAGGCCGGCGCCAGCGGCCACATCGGCGCGGCCGAGGTCGCGCGCGCGGCGGGCGACGGCCACACGCTGATGGTCGGCACGATCGGCATCCACGCCGCCTATGCGAGCTACCGCAAGCTCGCCTACAAGCCTGCCGAGGAGCTGCGGCCGATCACGATCCTCGCCGAGGCGGCCAACGTCGTCGTCGTGCCCGCGGCGTCGCCCTACCGCAGCTTCGCGGAGCTGCTCGCCGACGCGAAGGCGCAGCCCGAGAAGCTGCGCTACGGCACGGCAGGCCCGGGGTCGTCGGTGCACATGGTCACCGCGCTGTTCGAGCTGATGAGCGGCGTGCGCATGACGCACGTGCCGTACAAGGGCAGCGGACCGGCGCTGGTGGATCTGATCGGCGGCCAGATCGACGTGATGTTCGAGAACATCGGCTCGGGCATGGTGCACATCAGGAGCGGCAAGCTGCGCGCGCTGGCCGTCACCGGCCCGCAGCGCGAGCCCACGCTGTCCGACGTGCCTACCGTGGCCGAGGCGGGCGTGCCGGGCTATGCCGGCACGTCCTGGTGGACGGTGGCGGCACCGCGCTCGCTGCCCGACGCGCTGGCGCTGCGCATCCAGCAGGACCTGCGGCGCGTGCTGCTCGTGCCCGAGCAGCGTGCCAAGTTCGACGCCTCGGGCGTGCGCCCGGTGCTCAACGCCCCGGCCGAGGCCGCGGCCTTCTTCGCCAGCGAGACGGCGAAGTGGAACCGCGTCATCGAGGCCGCCAAGCTGCAACTGGACTGACCGACCATGCACCGCCGCACCGTCCTCGCGCTCGCCGCCGCCTCGGCGGTTTGGCCGACATGGCCCGCGCGGGCCCAGGGCGCGGCCGACTACCCGAACAAGCCGGTGCGCCTGGTGGTGCCCTACGCGCCCGGCGGCATCGCCGACCTGCTCGGCCGGCTCGTCGCCGAGAAGCTGGGCACGATGTGGAAGCAGCCGGTGGTGGTGGAGAACCGGCCCGGCGCCGGCGGGCACGTGGGCGCGGAGCAGGTGGCCAAGGGTCCGCCGGACGGGCACACGCTGGTGCTCGCCACCATCGCCCACAACGGCGCCGCGAGCATGTACCGCGGCCTGAAGTACGACCCCGCGGTCGACCTCGTGCCCGCGGTGCTGGTGGCCGAGAGCGCCGGCGTGCTGATCGTGCACCCGTCGGTGTCCGCGAAGACGGTGCCCGAGTTCATCGCGCTGGCCAAGGCGCAGCCCGGGCGGCTGGCGTACGCGTCGGCCGGCAACGGCTCGGCCATCCACATGGCCACCGAGCTCTTCAAGTTCTCCACCGGCACCGACCTGATGCACGTGCCGTACAAGGGCAGCACGCCGGCGATGGCCGACCTGCTGTCGGGCCAGGTGCAGCTGATGTTCGAGAACATCATGACCGCGCACCCGCAGATCAAGGCCGGCAAGGTGCGTGCGCTCGGCGTCACCGGCCGCTCGCGCAACGCCAGCCTGCCCGACGTGCCGACCATCGCCGAGAGCGGCGTGCCCGGCTACGCGGCCGAGCCCTGGTACACGATCTCGGTGGCGCGCGGCACGCCGCCCGACGTGCTGCGCAAGCTCAACGCCGACCTGAACACCGCGCTGAAGTCGCCCGACCTGGCGCAGCGCTGGGAGAGCCTGGGCGTGACGCCGCTGGGCGGCACGCTGGAAGACGCTGCGCGGCGCAATGCCGCCGAGGCGGAGCGCTGGGCGCGCGTGATCCAGGCTGCACGCATCCAGGCCGACTGAACGGCCCCGCCGCCAGACGCACCCGACGAGTCGATCCCCACGACCCCGCACCGACGAGGAGACACCCCATGAGCCACCGTCCGCCCACCCGTCGCCGACTGCTGCAGGGCGGCGCCGCCCTCGCCGGGGCTGGCGCCCTCGGCGCCCCCGCGCTGCTGCTCGCGCAGAGCGGGCCCATCAAGATCGGCCACCTGACGCCGATGACCGGCTTCCTCGGCGCGCTCGGGGAGTACGCGGTGCAGGGCATGCGCATGGCCGTGGAGGAGCTCAACGCCGCCGGTGGCGTGAACGGGCGCCCCTTCGAGCTGCTGACCGAGGACTCGGTGAACCCGCAGGTGGCCAGCAGCAAGGCGCAGCGCATGATCGAGCGCGACGGCGTGGCGCTGTTGTGCGGCGAGATCAGCTCGGCCTCGGCGCTGACCATCTCGCAGGTGGCGGCGCGCAACCGCAAGCTCTTCCTCAGCATCGGCGCGCGCTCCGACACGCTGCGCGGCAAGGACTGCAACCGCTACACCTTTCACGTCGACATCCCGGTGACGGTGATGGTCAAGGCGGTGGGCCAGGCGCTGCTGCGCGACAAGCTGGTGCAGGGCAAGAAGATCTTCAGCCTGACCTCCGACTACCTGTTCGGCCACGACCTCGCCAAGGTGGCCAAGGCGTTCTACGCCGCCAACGGGGCCACCAGCGTCGGCGACGAGCTGGTCGCCACCGACCTCACCGACTTCAGCCCGTTCCTGCTGAAGATCCGCCAGGCGCGCCCCGACGTGGTCTCGACCAACCTCGGCGGCAACCAGGTCACGAACTTCGTCAAGCAGTACGCCGAGTTCGGGCTGCCGTACCCGGTGGTGGGCTTCAACCTGAACACCGCCGATGCGTGGGCGGCCGGCGAGGGCAACCTCGGCGGCATCTGGCCGACGGTGTGGCACCACGAGTTGAAGACGCCGGGCACGCAAGCCTTCGTGGCCGCGTTCCAGAAGAAGTACAACCGACTGCCGGAGAACCACGCGTGGATCGAGTACGTCTCGATGAAGATCCTCGCCCAGGCGATGCGCGAGACCAGGGGCGCCGAGACCGACAAGCTGATCGCCTACTTCGAGAGCGAGGCCAAGTTCGACCTGCTGAAGTCGCGGCCGGGCTACTTCCGCGCCTGGGACCACCAGCTCATGCAGGAGGCCTACCCGTTCACCGTCAAGCCCAAGGGGCAGGCGAAGCACAAGCAGGACTTCCTGCTCTTCGGCGAGCCGGTGCCGGGGCCCAACGAGCCGCTCGAACTGCTCGCGCCGACGAAGGCCGAGAACACCTGCAACATGGCCTGACCGGGTGACCCGCCGGCGCGGCGCCCGGCCGCCGCGCCCCTCCACATGCAACTCGTCTTCCTGCTGGAGCAGGTCGTCAACGGCCTGGTCCTCGGTGGCTACTACCTGCTGCTCGCGCTGGGCCTGTCGCTGATCTTCAGCGTCGGCGGCGTCGTCAACCTCGCGCACGGTGCCTTCTACGCGCTGGGCGCGTACCTGTCGCTGGAGGTCGGGCAGCGCCTGGGCTGGGGCGCGGGCGTCGCGATCTCGCCGGTGCTGGTGGGGCTGCTCGGCGTGCTGTTCGAGCGGCTGCTGCTGCGCCGCTTCTACACCGCCGACCCCATCCTGAGCCTGCTCGTCACCTTCGGGCTGGCGCTGCTGGCCGAGCAGGCGATCCGAATGCTGTGGGGCGCGGCGCCGCGCCCGTCGACGATGCCGCCGGAGTTCAAGGGCAACGTGCTGCTGGGCGAGATGATGTTCTCGCGCTACCGCCTCTTCCTGCTCGGCGTGGTGGTGGCGCTGATGACGGCGCTGTGGCTGCTGCTGCACAAGACCGCCTTCGGCCGCGTGGTGCGCGCCGGCGTGCAGCGGCCCGACATGGTGGCGGCGCTGGGCATCCGGCTGCAGCCGTACATGACGGCGATCGTCGTGCTGGGCGTGGCCACCGCCGCGCTGGGCGGCGCGCTGTTCGGCCCGATCACGATCGTGCACCCGGCGATGGGCACCGAGATCATGACGGTGGCCTTCGTCGTAGTCGTGATCGGCGGCCTGGGCAGCTTCTGGGGCGTGGTGCTGGCGGCGCTGCTGGTGGGCGTGGTGCGCGGCGTCACGATCCACTTCCTGCCCGCGGCCGGCGAGGCGTCGATGTACGTGCTGATGTTCCTGGTGCTGATGTTCCGGCCGCGCGGCCTGCTGGGCGAGCGCATCGAGCGCTTCGAATGAAGGCCCCGCACCGCAACCTGTGGATCGGCGGCGCGGGCCTCGTGCTGGCGCCGCCGCTGCTGCACGCGATCGGGCTGACGTGGGACAACGCCACCGTCGTCGTGATCCTCGCGATGGCGGCGATGGCGCTGAACCTGCTCGTCGGCACCACGGGCCTCGTGTCGTTCGGCCACAGCGCCTGGTTCGGCATCGGCGGCTACGCGGCGGCGCTCGCGCAGCGGCACTGGTTCGCCGACAGCCTCGTGCTGCCGCTCGTGTTCTGCGTCGTGTTCACCGCGGGGCTGTCGCTGGCGGTCGGCTTCCTGATCCTGCGCCGCAAGGGCGTGTACTTCTCGCTGCTGACGCTGGCGCTGTGCGCGCTGACCTTCGCGATCGCGTTCCGCTGGACCGCGCTGACCGGCGGCGAGGGCGGCCTGGGCGGCATCGAGCGGCGCACGCTGCTCGGGCTGGACCTGAACGACCACCTCACGTACTACGTGTTCGTCGCGGTCGTCGCCTTCGGCGTGCTCGTGCTGCTGCACCGCGTGGCGCGCAGCCCCTTCGGCCACGTGCTGGTGGCGATCCGCGAGAACGAGCAGCGCGCCACCTTCCAGGGCTACGACACCGCGCGCTACAAGCTGCTGGCCTTCGTGCTCTCGGCGACCATCACGGGCCTGGCCGGTGCGCTGCTGGTGTTCCTGCACCGGCTCGCCGCGGCCGAGTCGACCACCGTGGCCTTCAGCGGCGAGCTGCTCGCGATGGTGGTGATCGGCGGCATGCGCAGCTTCCTCGGGCCGGCGCTGGGGGTGATCTTCTACCTGCTGTTCCGCGAGCTGTTCTCGATCTACACGCAGAACTGGCTGTTCTGGTTCGGCCTCGTGTTCGTCGGCTTCGTGATCTTCTCCCCCACCGGGCTGGTCGGCATCTGGGAGCAGGTGCGGCGCCGGCTGCGCCCGCCGCCGGAGGAGAGCGCCGCGATGAGCCGGCGGCGCATCCACGAGGGGCTGCCGCTGCCGGCGTTCCTGCGGCCCGAGGGCGGGGCCGGCGTGGTGCTGGAGGTGCAGGGCGTGGACATGCGCTTCGGCGGCATCCGCGCGGTGAACGGCGTGTCGCTGGCGGTCGAGGCCGGGCAGGTGCACGCGCTGATCGGCCCGAACGGCGCGGGCAAGACGACCACCTTCAACCTGATCTCGGGCCTCTTCCCGCCCACCGCCGGGCGCGTGCTGCTGCGCGGCGAGCCGGTGCACGGGCTGGGGGCCGACCGCATCTGCCACCAGGGCCTGGCGCGGTCGTTCCAGATCACCAACCTGTTCAAGGGGCTGTCGATCCGCGAGAACCTGCGGCTGTCGCTGCAGGCGCGGCACCCGGCGCGCTTCGGCCTGTGGCGGGACATCGACGACCACCGCGACATCGACGCCGAGACCGCCGAGCTGATCCGCTTCCTCGGCCTGGAGGGCATCGAGGACACGCTGGGCGGCGACCTCAGCTATGGCGGCCAGCGCCTCGTGGACCTGGGCATCGCGCTGGGCTCCAAGCCGCAGGTGCTGCTGCTGGACGAGCCGCTGGCCGGCCTGGCCGCCGCCGAGCGCGAGCGCGTGTCGCGGCTGGTGACGGCGATCGCCACGCACGTGCCGGTGCTGATCGTCGAGCACGACATCGACCGCGTGCTCGCGTTCTCGCACCGCGTGACGGTGATGAACCAGGGCGAGGTGCTGATGAGCGGCACGCCGGCCGAGGTGCGCGACGATCGCCGCGTGCAGGAGGTCTACACGGGCAGCGGCACGCCGGCGGTGACGGGCCGCAGCGAGCGGGCCGAGGGCGAGCGGCGCACCGTGCTGCGCTTCGACCGGGTGCACGCCTACTACGGCAAGAGCCACATCCTGAACGGTGCGACGCTGGACGTGCGCGACGGCGAGATCGTCGCGCTGCTCGGCCGCAACGGCGCGGGCAAGAGCACGCTGCTGAAGACGCTGTCCGGGCTGGTGCCACCGGCCGCGGGCATGATCGAGTTCGAGGGCCGCGACATCGCCGGCCTGCCGGCACCCGACATCGCGCGGATGGGCATCGGCTACGTGCCGCAGGGGCGCGGCCTCTTCGCCGGCATGACGGTGGCCGAGAACCTGGCGCTCGGTCGGCTGGCCCGCAACACCACGGCAGCAGGCGGCGGCGTCGTATGGAGCGAAGAAAAGATCTTCGAGTACTTCCCGCGCCTGAAGGAGCGCATGCACGTCGCGGCCGACTACCTCTCCGGCGGCGAGCAGCAGATGGCCGCGGTGGCGCGCGCGCTGTCGGGCAACGTCCGCCTGCTGCTGCTGGACGAGCCGTTCGAGGGGCTGGCGCCGGCGGTGGTGCAGGAGCTCTTCACGGTGTTCGACCGCCTGCGCCGTGAGGTGCCGATCGTGATCGTCGAGCACAACCTCGACCTCGTGCTCGCCTTGGCCGACCGCGTGTTCGCGCTCGAGCGCGGCGAGGTGTTCCACACCGGCCCGGCCGAGCCGCTGCTGACCGACCTGGACTACCGCAAGAAGATCCTCTGGTTGTAGCGTGGGCTGTAGCGCGGGCTGGCGAGAATGGGGGATCCCCCTCGCCGAAGGACGCGCGCATGACCCTCGACTGCAAGCAGCTCGCCGCCGACCTCGAGCGGCTGCTGAAGCTGCGCAACCCCGTCTTCGGCATGAAGCTCTACGAGCGCGCCGACGACATGCTGATGATCTCGAAGCTGCGGCAGCCGAAGGCGGTGCACACGCTGGACCAGCTCGTCGCGCAGACGGCGCGGCTGGGCTGGACGGTGGGCGTGACCGCCGACGACCTGGTCGGCGCGCAGTGCCGCTCGGTGGTGGGCCTGGGCCGCGCGAAGGACGACGAGTGGCGATCGGGCCGCGCGATGGCCGGCGTGTGGTTCGCGACCGTGGAGGACGCCACCGCGCATCAGGCCGCGATGCACTGCGTCGACGACGGCCGCTACGAGGCGCTGGCGATCTCGCCGCTGGCCAGCGGCCGGCTCGACCCGCCGGACATCGCGTTGTTCTACGCCACGCCGGGCGCGATGATGTACGTGATCAACGGGCTGCAGTGGTCGGGCTACCGGCGCTTCGACTGGTCGGTGGTCGGCGAGTCGGCCTGCGCCGACTCGTGGGGCCGCGCGCTGCGCACGCGCGAGCCCAGCCTGTCGATCCCGTGCTACGCCGAGCGCCGATACGGCGGCGTGCAGGACGACGAGATGCTGATGGCCGCGCCGCCCGAGCACCTGGCGCGCGCGGTGGCCGGCATGCAGGCGCTGGCGGCCAACGGGCTGCGCTACCCGGTGCCGCCGTACGGCATCCAGCAGGACGTGCGCGACGGCATGGCGGCGAGCTACCCGGGGCGTAGCGCGCCCTAGCCACCGCTGCTTCCCCCGGCCGCTGACTCACCGGCCGTGGGCGGGCCGGCCAGTCGTGCGCGCAGCGCCTGCTCCAGCCGCGTCCACACGAACCGCATCGACGCGGAGCGGCGTAGTTCAGCGTGCGCGCACAGCCACACCTCCTGGGGCTGGCCGAAGCGGTCGGCCAGGATGCGGCGCAAGCCCGGGCGCTGCGCTGCCACGTCGGCCAGGCAGGTGCCGACCCCCAGCCCGCTCTCGACGGCGGCGTAGCGCGCGAGCATCGCGTCGGTGCGCAGGCGGAAGCGCACCGGGCGCGCCGGCGCCGCACCCTTGAGCAGCGGCGCAAGCGGCACGGTCTCGCGGTCGAAGCCGGCGACGAAGGCGCCGTCGGGCACGTCGAAGTCCTGCGGCTCGCCGTGGCGCGCGAGGAACGACTCGTGCGCGTACAGGCCCAGCTCGGTGGTGCCGACGTGCACGGCGATGAGATCGTCCTGCTGCGGGCGGAAGAAGCGCACTGCGATGTCGGCATCGCGGCGCAGCAGGTTGTCGGCCTGGTTCGAGACCGACAGCTCGACCTCCAGCTCGGGCTGCTCGGCCAGCATCGCCGCGACGATCGGCGTGATCACGTGGTACGCGTAGACCTCCGACGCCGCCACGCGCACCGTGCCGACCACGCGCTCCTGCGCGCCGGCGAACAGCTGCTCGGCGCCGAGCACCGCGCCCTTCATCGGCTGCACGGCGGCGTACAGGTCGGTGCCGCGCTGCGTGGGCTTGAGCTTGCCCGGCAGCCGCACGAACAGTGCCTCGCCGACCGCGCCCTCGAGCTCGCGCACGTGGCGGCCGACGCTGGGCTGCGTGGTGCCCAGCCGCCGTGCGGCCTCGGTCAGCGTGCCGGTCTCGACCACGGCGATGAACGAGCGCAGCAGGTTCCAGTCGGCCAGGCTCGGGCCGGCCTTCGGTGCGAGTTCGGGGGCGATGGCCGACGGTCGGGCGGGCATGCGGGCCAGTGTGACACGCCGCCCCGGCGCCGGCGCCCGCCGGGCGCCATCGCGGGGCTCAGGCCCGCAGCAGGTCGGGCAGCCCGCGCCGCGGGCTCGGGCCGTCGGGCGCCAGCGCGTACCCGGTGCGCGCGAGCATCTGCACCGGGCCCTGTGCGGGGTCCACGCCCAGCGCTCGGTGCAGCGCGTCGTAGGGGCCGCGCACCTCCGGGAACTCCTGCAGCGGCTGCGACAGCGGATGCAGGTCGACGCCCGCGGCGGTGGCCTGCAGGTGCATGCGCACGTAGGCTCGGCCGGCGTCCAGCGGCCCGCGGCGGTCGGTGCCGGGGGCGGCCAGCCACAGGAAGCCGCTGCCCGTCTCGTGCGCCTGCCAGCGTTCCATCACGCGGCCGTGGTTGGCGTTGCCGCGCTGCGGCACGTCCATCGGGTCGAACAGGCCCAGCGTGTGCATCAGCCGCGGCATCGCACCGGCGATGCTGATGCCGTCGCGGTGCCGCTCGATGGCCGCCGGGCCGATGCGCATCAGCTCGGCCGACTCGATCCACGTGCGCGGCGTCACGCACTCGATCTCGTAGGCCTCGCGGGTGATGCGGCGGATGCGCTGCAGCTCGTCGGTCGCGGTGACCACGCCCGAGCGCAGGCCCAGGCTCGCGGCGGTGCGCGACCAGTCGGCCAGCAGCGGCGCCGGCAGCGCCCGCCCGTCGGCGTAGGCGGTCTTGTTGGTGTGGCGGCGCGTGATCTGCGCGTGCAGCGGGTCGGGCGTCGCCGAGCCGGGCGCGCCCAGCCGCAGCGTGGCCACGCGGGTGCCTGCGGGCAGCGCGTTGGCGGCCGGCGGGCCGTCGGGGTAGGGCTCGACGGTCACCGCGACGCCGCGGTGGCTGGCGGCGATGACGGCCAGCTCGATGAACGCGCCGCAGCCCACCAGGATCTGGCGGCCGTGCGGGTCGGTGTGCGGCAGCAGCCGCTGGCCGTCGCAGACCAGCGTGATCGCGTCGGGCTGCGAGAGGTCGGCGATCCACGGCTGGCGGTTGTGCGGGTTGGGCGCCAGCAGCGCGTGCGCCAGCATCCAGCGGCGCACGTCGGTCTCCTGCGCCGCGGTGCGCCAGGGTTGTGTCGCGGCTTCCGGCACACCGGCCGCACAGCCGGCCACCGGGGCGGCGATCGCGACGACGGCCCCGCCGCCGAGCAGCCGGATGAAGCGGCGACGGCCGCGCTCGGCGGTGTCTGCGGCAGGGGCGGGGCGGGCCGGTGCGGTGGCCGTGGGCATGTCGGGGTCCGGTGCGGGGTGGGGATGGCCGCGATCGTCGCGGCGCCCCGGCCCCGCCGCCAGACGCGCCGGTGCATGCCAGCCAAACGCCGGCGTTTGAGGCCGGACCGGCCTCCGCGGCGGTCTGGACGCGCCGGCTACTTCCCCAGCAGCTCGTCGCTGATGATGATCTTGCGCACCTCGGTCGTGCCGGCGCCGATCTCCAGCAGCTTGATCGCGCGGTAGAGCCGGTTGACCTCGGACTCCCAGATGTAGCCGCTACCGCCGTGGATCTGCACGGCCTCGTTGAGCACGCGGTTCATCGTGTCGGCGGCGTACATCACCGAGGCCGCGGTGATCTTGTGGATCTCGCCGCGCCCGCCGCCGCCGATCTCCAGGTCGTTGGCCGCCCGCAGTGCCTGGTAGGTCATCAGGCGCACCGACTCGGTCCACACGTACATGTCGGCCAGCTTGGCGCGCACCATCTGGAAGTTGGCGATCGGCTGGTTGAACTGCTTGCGCTGGCGCGCGTAGTCGATCGAGATCTCGAGCGCGCGCTCGCAGATGCCCAGGCAGATGGGAGCGACCATCGCGCGCTCCAGGTCCAGCCCGCTCATCACGACCTGCACGCCGCGGTCTTCCTCGCCGACGAGGTTGGCGGCCGGCACGCGGCAGTCGTCGAACACCAGCTCGCCCGTCTGGCTGCCGCGGAAGCCCATCTTCGTGAGCTTCTGGGCGACCTTGAAGCCCGGATAGCCCTTCTCGACGATGAAGGCCGAGATGCCCTTGGCACCCTTGTCGCGGTTCGTCTTCGCGTAGACCAGCAGCACGTCGGCCACCGGGCCGTTGGTGATGTAGAGCTTGGTGCCGTTGAGCACGTAGTGGTCGCCATCGCGCGTGGCGGTGGTGCGCATCGAGCCCAGCGCGTCGGAGCCTGCGCCGGGTTCGGTGAGGCCCAGCGCGCCGATCGTCTCGCCGCTGCACAGGCCCGGCAGGTAGCGCCGGCGCTGCTCGTCGCTGGCGTTGCGGTAGATGTTGTAGAGGCACAGGTTCTCGTGCGCCACCCAGCTCAGCGCGAGGGCGTGGTTCCAGCGCGAGAACGCCTGCAGCACGAGCCCGCTGGCGAACAGGTCGAGGCCCGCGCCGCCCCAGGTCTCGGGCACCGGCACGCCGAAGTAGCCGGTGCGCCCGATCAGGCGGAAGGCGTCGGGCGGCCACCACTCCTCGGCGTCCATGCGCGGCGCCAGCGGGTACAGCTCCTCGCGCGCGAAGCGGTCGGCCTGGTCGAGGATCTGCTGTTCGTCGACCGACAGGCCCGAGAAGACTTGCTGGACGGTGCGGGGCGTGGCGAGGGACGTCATGCGGCGGAAGGGGAGGAGGGTGCGGTGGAGGCGTGGGAGGAGGAGGTGGCGCCCGAGGACTTCGCGGCGAACGCGGCCACGCGCGCGGCGAACTCGGGCGTGGCGGCACAGCGCAGGAAGGCGGCGCGCTCGCGGTCGAGCTGCGCCTGCAGCTCGGGCAGCGAGGGCGCCTGCGCCAGCGCACGCAGCTCGGCCACCGCCTGCGCCGGCCAGGCGGCGAGGCGCCGTGCGGCGGCAAGCGCGCGTGCAGGCAGCGCATCGTCGCCGACGACCTCCTGCACCAGGCCGAGCGCCAGTGCCGCCTCGGCTTGCAACGGTTCTTCCTGCAGCAGCAGGGCCAGCGCACGCTGCGGGCCCAGACGCTGCTGCAGGCGGAAGCTCAAGCCCCCGTCGGTGGACGTGCCCAGGCGCGGGTAGGCGACGACGAAGCGCGCCGAGCGCGCGGCCACGACGACATCGGCCGCCATCGCCAGCGAGTACCCGCCGCCGGCGGCCGAGCCCTGCACCGCGGCCACCACCGGCAGGCGCAATCGCGCCAGCGACAGCATCAACGCGTGGAAGGCGTCGATGACCTGGCCGACGAAGGCGGGCAGGTCGTGCGCATGACGTTGCATCGCGATGACGTCGCCGCCGCCGCAGAACGAGCGCCCGGCGCCGTGCAGCAGCAGCGCGCGGGCCTGCGGGCGTGCGCCGGCCTCTTCCACGGCCGCGTGCAGCTCCTGCGCGAGCGGCAGGTCGATGGCATTGAACGACGCGGCGCGGTTCAGCGTGACGATGGCCACGTCGCCATCGACGGCGAGCGTGACGGGGGCTGCGCCGCCGCTCATGCGTACCACTGCACAGCAGTTTGACCCGAACTCAAGAAAGTCTTCTGCATGGGCTGGATGAGACTGCAGAACCCGGCGCCGCGATAGCCGCCCGGGGTCGGGACTTTCCCGCATCCGAGCTCGTCTTTCTGCAGTGCAGCAAGGGCGCCGCGGGTCCTCCGATGCCTGCGCTCGAGGGGTCCTTTGCGGCGGCCCGGGCAGATTTTGAGTCAGGGTCAAACTCGGCTTGACAGCATGGCGTCACCTGCCGACCATCCGCCGCGTGCTGAGCGTGACCAACCTGCAGGTGACCTACGACCGTGCCGTAGAGGCGGTGCGCGATGTGTCGCTGGAGGTCGGCGCCGGCCGCATCGTGGCCTTGCTGGGCAGCAACGGCGCCGGCAAGTCGACGGTGCTGAAGGCCATCAGCGGCGTGCTGTATCCCGAGGAGGGCGAGGTCACCGGCGGCAGCATCCGCTATGCCGACGCGACGCTAGACCGCTGCGCGCCGCACGAGATCGTGCGGCTGGGCATCGTGCAGGTGCCCGAGGGCCGGCGGCTGTTCGACACGCTCACCGTCGAGGAGAACCTGCGCATGGGCGGCTACCTGCGCCCCGCAGCGCAGGAGGCCGACGCGATGGCGCGCGTGTTCGAGCTGTTCCCGGCGATCCGCGAGCACCGGCACCGCACCGCGGGCTACCTCTCGGGCGGGCAGCAGCAGATGGTGGCGATCGGCCGCGCGCTGATGGGCGAGCCGCGGCTGCTGCTGCTCGACGAACCGTCGCTCGGGCTGGCCCCGCTCATCATCGAGGAGATATTCGGCGCCATCCGGCGGCTGCGCGACGAGCGTGGCCTCACCGTGCTGCTGGTGGAGCAGAACGCGAAGCTGGCGCTCTCGCTCGCCGACTACGGTTACATCCTCGAGAGCGGCCGCATCGTGCTCGACGGCACGCCCGATCGGCTGCTGGCCAACGACGACGTGCAGGAGTTCTACCTGGGCGTGCACGCGAGCGGCGAGCGGCGCAGCCTGCGCGAGGTCAAGCACTACAAGCGCCGCAAGCGCTGGCTGTCATGACAGCCCCCAGGCCGGCCCTGCCGACCGTCCCCCAAGGGGAGCCGAGCCGAGTGGCGGAGCCACATCGGCTCATGACAGCCCCCAGGCCGGCCTTGCCGACCGTCCCCCAAGGGGAGCTGAGCCGAGTGGCGGAGCCACATCGGCTCATGAGCGCCTCCCCGGCATCGCCGCTGCTGCAACTCACCGGCGTGGGCAAGCGCTTCGGCGGCGTGGAGGCGCTGGCGGCGATCGACCTCGTCGTGGAGACCGGGCAGATCTTCAGCGTCATCGGGCCCAACGGCGCGGGCAAGACGACGCTGTTCAACCTCGTCTCGTGCCTGCTGCCGCCGAGCAGCGGCCGCATCGTGCTCGACGGGCAGGACATCACCGGCACGCCGGCGCATCGCCTGTCGCGGCTGGGCGTGGCGCGCACGTTCCAGAACCTCGCGGTGTTCAAGCACGAGACGGTGATGGACAACATCCTCACCGGCATGCATGCGCGGCTGGCCACGCACGTGCTGCAGGCCGCGTGGTTCCTCGGCGCGGCGCGGCGCGAGGAGATCCGTGCCCGCGAGGCGGCCGAGGAGATCGTCGAGTTCCTCGAGATCGAGACGATCCGCGACGTGCCGGTGGGCACGCTGTCGTACGGCCTGCAGAAGCGCGTGGAGCTCGGCCGCGCGCTGGCGATGCAGCCGCGGCTGCTGCTGCTCGACGAGATGGTCTCCGGCATGAACCAGGAGGAGACCGAGGACATCGCGCGCTTCGTGCTCGACATCCGCGACGAGCGCGGCATCACGGTGATGATGATCGAGCACGAGATGGGCATCGTGATGGACATCTCCGACCGCGTCTGCGTGCTGAACTTCGGCCGCAAGATCGCCGAGGGTACGCCGGCCGAGATGGCGGCCGACCCCGCCGTGGTGGCCGCGTACCTCGGGCAGGCGGAAGCGGCATGACGGCCGACCACCGTCCGCAATGGGTCGCCGGGCAGAGGCCCGGCGTGGCCGACGCCGTGCTGCCGCCCGGCGTGGCCGAGGGCCGCGCGACGATGCCCGCGCTGCTGCGCCACCGCGCGCGCACCACGCCTGGCCGCGTGGCGCTGCGCGAGAAGGTGCGCGGCGTGTGGCAGCCCACCACCTGGCACGCGTACTTCGAGCAGGTGCGTGCCTTCGCGCTGTACTTGCAGGCGCAGGGCTTCGGCCCCGGCGACACGCTGGTCATCGCCGGTGACGGCACGCCCGAGTGGTTCCATGCCGACCTGGCCGCGCAGGCGCTCGGCGGCGTGACGGTGGGCATCTACCCGACGAACCCGTGGCCCGAGCTGCAGTACATCGTGCGCCACTGCCGCGCCCGCGTGGCGGTGTGCGGCGACCAGGAGCAGACCGACAAGGTGCTCGACGCGATGCGCCACGGTGACGGCCTGCCCGACCTGCAGCACGTGATCACCGTCGACCCCAAGGGCATGCGGCGCTATGCGCAGCCGATGCTGCACCGCTGGGCCGATGCGCTGGCCGAAGGCCGTGAACTCGCGCAGGACGCAACGCGCCGTGCCGCCTTCGACGCCGGCATCGACGCGCTCGACCCGGCGCAGGACGCGCTGATCGTCTACACCTCCGGCACCACGGGCATGCCCAAGGGCGCGCGCATCTCGCACCGCGGCATCGTTTCCGACGCGGCGACGCTGGGCGCCACGCAGGGGCTGCCGGGGCAGCCGCTGACGGTGCTGTGCTACCTGCCGCTGTGCCACGTGGCCGAGCGGCTGATGTCGCCGGTGATGCAGCTCGTCTACGGCTCGGTGGTGCACTTCGCCGAGTCGATCGACGCGGTGACGCAGAACTTGCGCGAGGTGGGGCCGAGCTTCTTCTTCGGGGTGCCGCGCATCTGGGAGAAGCTGCAGCAGCAGATCCTGATCCGCTCGCGCGAGGCGCGGCCTCTCGCGCGCCTCGCGCTCGAGCGGGCGCTGGCGGTGGCCACACCGATCGCCGAGCGCACCATCGCCAACCACGGCCGGCCGGCCTCGGTGCGCGATGCGGCGGTGGCCTGGCTGCTGCGCGTCGGTGTCTTCAGCAACCTGCTCGCGTCCGTGGGGCTGGACCGCGTGCGCGTGGCGATGACCGGCGGCGCATCGATCTCGCCCTCGGTGATCCTGTTCTTCCGCGCGATGGGCGTGCCCATCCACCAGATCTACGGCATGACCGAGACCAGCGGTGCCACGCACGCGCAGACCGCCGCGCACGCGCGGCTGGGCTGGTGCGGGCCGCTGCTCCCAGGGCTCGTGGAGCAGCGCGTGGCGCCCGACGGCGAGCTGCAGGTGCGCGGCCCGCTGGTGTTCAACGGCTACCTCTACGACGAGGCCGCCACCGCGGCCGCCTTCGACGACGGCTGGCTGAAGACCGGCGACGTGGTGGAGCTGGACGCCGCCACCGGCGAGGTGGCCATCGTCGACCGCAAGAAGGCCATCCTCATCACCAGCGGCGGCAAGAACATCACGCCCTCGCTGATCGAGAACGCGCTGAAGGAGAGCCTGTACATCAGCGAGTCCATCCTGCTGGGCGATGGGCGGCACTTCGTCTCGGCGCTGATCCAGATCGACCTGGACACGGTGGGCCAGTGGGCGCAGGAACGCGGCCTGGCCTACACCACCTACGAGAGCCTGGCCGGGCTGGCCGAGGTGCGCACGCTGGTCGAGGCCGACGTGAAGCGCGTCAACGACCGCTTCTCGCGCGTGGAGAACATCCGCAGGTTCGTGATCCTGAAGAAGCAGCTCGACCACGATGACGGCGAGCTGACCGCCACGATGAAGGTGCGCCGCGGCGTCATCGAGAAGAAGTTCGCCTCGGAGATCGAGCAGCTTTACGGGCGCGCGAAGGAGGCGGCCTGAACGACGGTTCCCGAGATGAACTACTTCTTGAACCTCGTCACCTCCGGCCTCGTCATCGGCGCGCTCTACGGGCTCGTCGCAATGGGCTTCGCGATCGTCTACCGCGCCACCGGCATGGTGAACTTCGCGCAGGGCGAGGTGATGATGCTCGTGGCCTACACGGCCTTCAGCCTGACGACGATCCCCGGGCTGCCATTCGTGCTGCTGATCCCGATGGTGCTGGTGGCCTCGGTGGGGATCGGCCTCGTGATCGAGCGGGTGTTCATCCGGCCGATGCTGGGCGAGCCGATGTTCTCGCGCGTGATGGTCACGATCGGCCTGGCGGTGGTGATCCGCTCGACGGTGATCCTGATCTGGGGCGTGGAGCCGGCGGCGTTCCCGCGGCCCTTCGGCAGCGAGCCGCTGCGCTTCTGGGGCCTGGCGCTGTACCCGGGGCAGATCTTCGCGGTGGCCTCGCTGGCGCTGCTGTGCGTGTTGATGGCGGTGTTCTTCCGCCGCTCGCGCATCGGCATCGCGATGCGGGCCACGTCGAACAACGAGACCACGGCGTTGCTGATGGGCATCGACGTGCGGCGCATCAGCGCCATCGCGTGGGCGCTGTCGGCGGTGTTCGCGGCCTTCGCCGGGCTGTCGTTCTGCCTGATGTTCAGCCTCGAGCCGGAGATCTCGCAGATGGGGCTGCGCGGCTTCCCGGCCACCATCCTCGGCGGGCTCGACTCGGTGGCCGGCGGCGCACTGGGCGGGCTGATCATCGGCGTGGTCGAGAACCTCGCCGGCGGCTACCTGGGCCGTGGGCTGAAGGAGATCGCCGGCTTCGTGCTGATCGTCGCCGTGCTGATGGTGCGGCCGTACGGCCTGTACGGCCAGCGCGAGATCGAGCGCGTCTAGCGGCGAGAACACGCATGCGCAGCCGCACCGCCCACACCTCCACCGCGCAGCTCGTCGCGCTCACCGACCACGCCGCGCCGTGGGCGTGGGCCGCCGCCGCGGTGGCGGTCGCGTCCTGTGCGCCGCTCGTGCTCGGCGCCTTCGGGCTGAACCTGCTGATCTCGATCTACGTGCTGGGCATCGGCGTGCTGGGGCTGAACCTGCTGTCGGGCGTGGCCGGGCAGATCTCGCTGGGGCACGCGGGCTTCCTGCTGATCGGCGCCTACGCGCAGGCGATCCTCACCACCACGTACAAGCTGCCGACGCTGCCCGCGATCGTGCTGGCCGGGCTGGTGGCGGCGGCGGCCAGCCTCGTGGTGGGCGTGCCGTCGCTGCGGCTCAAGGGCCTGTACCTCGCGATCACGACGCTCGCCTTCACCTTCATCGTGCGCCACGTCGTGCTGTTCGCCGAGGGGCTGACGCGCGGCTCCGAGGGCATGCCGGTGGAGCCGCTGGCGGTGGCCGGGTTCTCGTTCAAGGGCGACCAGCGCTTCTACTACGCGGCACTGGCGATGCTGGTGCTGTTCGTGCTGGCCACCCTGAACCTGATGCGCACGCGCATCGGCCGTGCCTGGCTGGCGGTGCGCGACCACGACATCGCCGCGCGCGCGATGGGCATCGACCTCACGCGCTACAAGCTGCTGGCGTTCGGCGTCAGCGCGTTCTACGCCGGCGTGGCCGGCGCGATGGTGGCGCTGCAGACGCGCTTCATCAACGTCGACACCTTCAGCGTGTTGGTGAGCATCGAGGCGCTGGCGATGGTGATCGTCGGCGGCATGGGGCGCGTGCACGGCGCGCTGCTGGGCACCGCGCTGATCGTGCTGCTGCCCGAGACGCTGAGCGCCGTGTTCGCGCTCGGCGGCGATGGCCTGAAGACGCTGATGGCCGACCGCATCTACGAGGTCAAGGGCCTGATGTACGGCGTGGTGATCCTGCTGTTCCTGCGGCTGGAGCCGGAAGGGCTGGCGGGCGTGTGGCGCAAGGTCAAGCGCTACTGGGTGCAATGGCCGCTGTCGCGATGACGCGGCGCGGCGTGGGCGGGTGGGTGCAACGGTCGATGGCGAACCAGGAGACGACGATGAAGAGACGGGATTCGATGACGATGGCGATGGCGGCGGCAACGATCGCGGCGCTGCTGGCGACGGGCGCCGCGCAGGCGCAGGACGTGGGCGTGACGGCCACCGAGATCCTGCTCGGCGAGGTGCAGCCGATGTCCGGCCCGGCGGCGCTGATCGGCAAGGCCGGTGCGGCGGGCTCCAAGCTCGCGATCGCCGAGATCAACGCCGCCGGCGGCATCAACGGCCGCAAGCTGCGCGCGATCTACGAGGACGACGGCTACGTGCCGGCGCGTTCGGTCTCGGCGGTGAAGAAGCTGATCGACAGCGACAAGGTGTTCGCGCTGACGGGCACCACCGGCAGCTCGCACATGGTGGCGATGCTGCCGACGATCGAGGAGGCGAAGATCCCGACCATCGTGCACATGGCGCCCAACCCGGTGGTGGTGAACCCGCGCCGGCCGAACGTGTTCATGATCGGCCCCGACTACGACCTCGCGGGCTACGTGCCGGTGAAGTACATGGCCGAGAAGCTGAACCAGAAGGGCGGCAAGTTCGGCATCCTGTACCAGGACGACGACTTCGGGAAGGCGCTGTTGGCCGGCTACCAGAAGGCGGTGAAGGAGCTGGGCCTCGCGAGCGTGGCCGAGATCGCCTTCAAGCGCGGCGCCAAGGATTTCTCGGCCGAGGTGCTGACGCTGAAGGACAAGGGCGTCACTGCGGTCTACCTCGGCACGCTGACCACCGAGTCGGCCGCGGTGATGTCGGAGTTCAAGCGGCTCGACATGAAGCTGGCCATCGGCACGCTGTGGGCGGGGCAACTGCCGGCGGCGATCAAGCTCGCGTCGCCCTCGGGCTACCCCTACCTGATCCCCGACTACTACGCGTCGAACTACGACGCACCCGGGCAAGCGCTGCTGGAGTCGGCCAAGAAGCTGCTCAGCGCCGACGACGCGGGCAACTTCAATCGCTACACCGTCAGCGGCTACGTGGGCACCAAGGTCATCGCCGAGGGCATCCGCCGCTGCGGTGCCAACGTCACCCGCGTCTGCGTGATCGGCGAGTTGTCGAAGCTGCAGAACTACACCACCGGCGGCCTCACCGGCCCGATCTCGCTGAACAACCCCAAGGGCCAGGCGGTGCTGCCGATCAAGCTGTTCCAGACCGAGCCGGCCACGGCCAGCGTGAAGGCGCTGACCGACTTCATCCCTTACTGAAGCACCGGCGATGGCGACGAGTCGCGAGCGCTACCGCTCGGTCTACCGGCCGGGGCTGTTCGACGGGCGCACGGTGGTCGTCACCGGCGGCGGCAGCGGCCTGGGCCGCTGCACGGTGCACGAACTGGCGAGCCTGGGGGCGGGGCTCGCGCTCGTCGGCCGCAAGGTCGAGAAGCTGCAGGCGGTGGCCGACGAGCTGGCACAGATCTATCCCGAAGGCACGGGCCGCGTGAGCCTGCACGCCTGCGACATCCGCGACGAAGCGGCCGTGAAGACCACGGTGGCCGGCGTGATCGCGCGCCACGGCGCCATCGACGGTCTCTTCAACTGCGCCGGCGGGCAGTACCCGTCGGCGCTGCGCGACATCACGCTGAAGGGCTGGGACGTGGTGGTGCGCAACAACCTGCACGGCACCTTCCTGTTCTCGCGCGAGTGCTACGTGCAGTGGATGGAAGGGCACGGCGGCAGCATCGTCAACATGCTGGCCGACATCTGGGGCGGCCTGCCCGGTATGGGCCACTCGGGCGCGGCGCGCGGCGGCGTGCTGACGTTCACCGAGACGGCGGCCTGCGAATGGGGCCATGCCGGCGTGCGCGTCAATGCGGTGGCGCCGGGCTGGATCGCCTCGGCGGGGCTGGACACCTACGACGAGCACTACCGCGGCGTGCTGCGCGGCCTGCGCCACAAGGTGCCGCTGCAGCGCTTCGGCACCGAGGCCGAGCTGGCCTCGGCCGTGGTGTGGCTGCTCTCGGAGGCGGCCGGCTTCGTCAGCGGTGCGGTGATCCGCGTCGACGGCGGCGTGCCCACCGCACGCCACACCTGGACGCTGCCGCCGGCGGCGCGCACGGCCCCGTACCAGGGCTTCCCGCAGTACACGCCGCCGACGATCTTCGACGACGAGGCTCCATCGACATGAGCGACTCTGCTTCTGCTGCCGCGCCACAGGTGCGCATCGAACGCCGCGGGCCTGCCTGCGTGCTGACCATCGACCGCGAGTCGCAGCACAACACGATGACCGACGCGGTGATGGCCGAGATGCTGGCCGCGTTGCGCGACGCGGAGGCGATGCCCGGCGTGCGCGCCATCGTGATCACCGGCGCCGGCACGCGCACCTTCTGCGCCGGCGGCGCGCTCGAGCCCACGGCCGACGGCTCGCCGTTCGCGCTCGAGCCCGGCCGCTTCGACAACCCGGCGGCCGACTTCTTCCGCGCACTCGACCGCTGCAACGTGCCCATCGTCGCGCGCGTCAACGGCGGCGCCTTCGGCGGCGGCCTCGGCCTGATCTGCGCCTGCGACTTCGCGGTGGCGGCCGACCACGCGATGTTCGGCACCACCGAGGCGCGCGTGGGCGTGTTCCCGATGATGATCCTGCCGCTCTTGATGCGCGTGATCCCGCGCCGCCGGCTGCAGGAGATGTGCTTCTACGCGCACCGCTTCCCCGCGGCCGAGGCGCAGCGGCTGGACATCGTCAACGAGGTCGTGCCGGCGGCGGAGCTGGATGCGGCGGTGGACGCGCTGGTCGCGCGGCTGGCCGCCAACTCGCCGGTGGCGCTGCGCATCGGGCGGCGTGCCATCTCGGCGATGACCGACCTGTCGCTCGCCGACGCGCTGAACCTTGCGCAGGCCGTGCTGCCGGTGCTGGCGCAGAGCGAGGATACGCGCGAAGGCATGAAGGCCTTCGCCGAGCGGCGCGACCCGGTGTGGCCGGGGCGGTGAGGGCGCGGCGATGAACGCTACTCCCGAAAGCTCCGGCATGCGCCCGCTGCGCATCGGCTGCGCCAGCGGCTTCTGGGGCGACACCGAGGCCGCCGCCGCGCAGCTCGTGCGGCGCGGCGACATCGACGTGCTGGTGTTCGACTACCTGGCCGAGATCACGATGTCGCTGCTGGCCCGCGCCCGCGCCAAGGACCCGACCGCCGGCTACGCCACCGACTTCGTGCGCACGCTGGCCCCGCTCGGGCCCGAGCTGCGAGATCGGCGCATCCGCGTCGTCTCCAATGCCGGCGGCGTGAACCCGCAGGCCTGCGCCGAGGCGCTACGCGCGGCGCTGGCGGCGCAGGGCGTGGCACTGTCGATCGCGGTGGTGGAGGGTGACGACCTCACTTCGCAGGTCGAGGCGCTGCGCGCTGCGGGCACCACCGAGATGAGCACCGGCGCGCCGCTGCCGGCCAGGCTCGCGAGCATCAACGCCTACCTCGGCGCGCAGCCGATCGCTGCGGCGCTGGATGCCGGCGCCGAGATCGTGATCACGGGCCGCGTCGTCGACAGCGCGGTGACGCTGGGCCCGCTGGTGCACCACTTCCGCTGGCGCTGGGACGACTGGGACCGGCTCGCGCTCTGCAGCCTGGCCGGCCACGTCATCGAGTGCGGCACGCAGTGCACCGGGGGCCTCTACACCGACTGGGAGCAGGTGCCGGGCTGGGACGACATGGGTTTTCCGGTGGTGGAGTTCGCCGCGGACGGCAGGCACTTCGTCGTCACCAAGCCACCCGGCACCGGCGGGCTCGTCACCCCGGGCACGGTGGGCGAGCAGATCCTCTACGAGATCGCCGACCCGCGCGACTACCGGCTGCCCGACGTGCGCTGCGACTTCGCCGACGTGCGCCTGGAGCTCGACGGCCCCGACCGCGTGCGCGTCAGCGGCGCGCGCGGCCGGCCGGCGCCGCGGCAGCTGAAGGTGAGCGCCACGCATGCCGACGGCTGGCGGCTGATGGGCTCGCTGATGATCGGCGGCGCCGACGCGGCCCGCAAGGCGCAGCGCGTCGGCGAGGCCATCCTGGCGCGGGCCGGCCGACTGATGGCCGAGCGCGGCATGGCGCCGTTCACCGAGACGAGCCTGGAAGCGCTGGGCTCCGAGGCCACCTATGGCCCGCACAGCCGCGCGCGGGCCTCGCGGGAAGTCGTTCTGAAGATCGCCGCGCGGCATGCCGACAAGGCGGCGCTGGAGCTGCTGGCGCGCGAGTTCGCGCCGTCGGCGACGTCGATGGCGCAGGGCATCACCGGTTTCGCCGGCGGGCGGCCGTCGCCGTCGCCGGTGGTGCGGCTGTACTCGTGCCTGGTCGACCGGGCCGTGGCGCGGCCGCGGGTGATCGTCGACGGCCGGGAGCGGCCATTCGACGAAGTGGCCGTGGCGGCCGATCTGGCGGACACTTCGATGCCCACGGGATCAGCGGGTACGGCGGCCATCGCGGTGGGTCCCACAGAGCGTGTGCCCCTGCTGCGCATCGCCCACGGCCGCAGCGGCGACAAGGGCGACAGCGCCAACGTCGGCATCCTCGCACGCAGTGCCGAGGCCTACGCGTGGTTGCTCGAACACCTCGACGCAACCACCGTCGCCGCCTACTTCGCGCATGTGGCGCAAGGCCCCGTGGTGCGCTACGAGTTGCCGGGCCTGCGCGCCGTCAACTTCGTGCTGCAGCGCGCGCTGGGCGGCGGCGGCATCGCGTCGCTGCGCTACGACCCGCAGGGCAAGGCCTACGCGCAGATGCTGTTGGAGCTGGAGCTCGACGTGCCTTCCAGCGTGCTGGCCAGCATTCGATGAACGCAGCCGCCACGTCGCCCACCCCGATCGCCGCGGGCAAGGCCACGCCGCGCCGGTTGCGGCGTGCCGGCGAGATCCTGGCCGCAGCGCGCGAGGTGTTCCTCGACAAGGGCTTCGAGCGCTCGTCGGTGGCCGAGATCGCCGCGCGCGTGGGCGTCGTCGAAGGGTTGGTCTACACCTACTTCCCGACCAAGCGCGACCTGCTCAACGAGGTGTTGCGCGGCATGTACCTGCCGCTGCTGCGGGACATCGAGGCCGGCTACGCGCGGCTGCACGGGCTGCGCAGCCGGCTGCGCTTCCTCGTGTGGCGGCACCTGCGCGTGTACGTGGAGGAGCCGGGCCTGTCGCGCATCGTGCTGCACGAGGTGCGCACCGGGCCCGAGTACTTCAAGTCGGTGCTGCACGACCTGCACGTGCAGTACACGTCGTTCCTCGTGCGCACGATCCGCGAGGCCGAGGCTGCCGGCGAGCTGCTCCCGGGCACCGACGCCGAGATGGTGCGCAGCATGGTCTACGGCGGCATCGAGCACCGCATGTGGGCCACGCTGTTCGGCCGCGGCTCGGTGGACATCGAGGCCACCGCCGATGCCTACACCGACATGGTGCTGCGCGGCATCCAGCCCGCCAGCGACGCCGGCGTCGAGCAGCGCCTCGCGCGGCTCGAACGGCTGGTCTCGCCGCCGCCGCCGACAGCCACGCCGGCCCCCGCCCCGAAGCGCGCCGCGCGGCGCCGCCCTGCATGACGCCGATCCGCAAGCTCTACATCGCCAACCGCGCCGAGATCGCGCTGCGCATCGTGCGCACCGCGCGGCGGCTGGGCATCGCCACCGTCGTGCCCTGGCACGGGCAGGATCGCCACGGCCCCGCGCTGGCAGAGGCCGACGAGACGGTGGAGATCCACGGCGAGCCGCCGGTGGCTGCCTGGCTGGACATCGACGCGCTGATCCGCTCGGCGCGCGAAGCCGGCTGCGACGCCATCCACCCGGGCTACGGCTTCCTGTCCGAGAACTCTGCCTTCGCGCGCGCCGTGCAGGCGGCCGGTCTCGTCTTCGTCGGCCCCGGGCCGGAGGCGATCGTCTTGATGGGCGACAAGGTCAGCGCGCGGCGGTTCGCCGTGCAGCACGGCGTGCCGGTCACGCCTTCGGCCGACGAGGCCGACGACCCCGCCACGTTCGCCGAGCGCGCGCGGGCCGTCGGCTTCCCGCTGCTCGTGAAGGGTGCGGCGGGCGGCGGCGGCAAGGGCATGCAGATCGTGCGCGAGCCGGCGCGGCTGGCCGATGCCATCGCCACTGCGCGTCGCGAGAGCGAGCGCTACTTCGGCGACGGCCGCCTCTTCGCCGAGCGCTACGTCGAGCGGCCGCGGCACATCGAGGTGCAGGTGTTCGGCGACGCGCACGGCAACGTGATCCATCTCGGCGAGCGCGAGTGCTCGATCCAGCGGCGCTTCCAGAAGCTGCTCGAGGAGTCACCCGCGCCGGGGCTGGCCCCGGCGCTGCGCGAGCGCATCTGCCACGCCGCGGTGACGCTGGCGCGTGCGGCCGGCTACGTGAACGCCGGCACCGTGGAGTGCATCGTCTCGCCGCAGGGCGAGTTCTACTTCCTCGAGATGAACACGCGGCTGCAGGTCGAGCACCCGGTGACCGAGGCCGTGACGGGGCTGGACCTGGTGGAGCTGCAGATCCGCGTGGCCGAAGGCCGGCCACTGCCGCTGGCGCAGGCCGACGTGCGCTGGAGCGGCCACGCGATCGAGGCGCGGCTGCTGGCCGAGGACGCCGATGCCGGCTTCGTGCCCGACACCGGCGCCGCGCGGCGGCTGATCTGGCCGCAGGGGCCGGGGCTGCGCGTGGACGCCGGCATCACCGAGGGCGCGCCGGTCACCGCGGATTTCGATTCGATGCTGGCGAAGCTCATCTCGCACGGCGCCACGCGGGAGTTGGCGATCTCGCGGCTGGCCCAGGCGCTGCACGAGACGGTGCTGCTGGGCGTCACCGTCAATGCCGACTACCTCGCCCGCGTGCTGCGCCACCCGGCGTTTGCCGCCGGAGAGACCGACACGGGCTTCCTCGAACGTCACCGCGAGGCGCTGAAGCCCGCGCCGCTCACCGACGACCAGCGCCGCCTGCTGCTGGGCGCGGCGGCACTGGCGCTGTCCGAGCCGGCGGCGCGCGCGCTGCCGATGCCCTACGCGGCCATGGGCGCTTGGCGCAACTGACCCTCCGCACGACGCGAACCTTCCGAACAGGCGATGACCCAGTTCCACTTCAGCGACAACCCGCAGCAGCGGCACACCGTGCGGCCGGACCCGGGCGGCACCGGCGTCATCGTCGACGGGGCCGACGTGCGCGTGCAGGCCGACACCCAGGGGCGCTTCCAGGCGCAGCTCGACGGCCGCCCCGAGCGGCTGCACGCCGTGGCGCACGGCGACACCGTGCACGTGCACTGGCGCGGCCGCGCGTGGCGCCTCGAGCGGGTGGACCCGCTGCGCGGCGCGGGTGGTGGCGGCAGTGGCGGCGCCGGGGCGTCGCTGGCGCCGATGCCGGGCGTGGTGGTGTCGGTGCTGGCCGAACCCGGGCAGCGCGTGCGCGAGGGCGATGCGCTGCTGGTCATCGAGAGCATGAAGCTGCAGACCACCCTCACCGCCGAGTGCGACGGCAGGCTGGCCGAGGTGTGCGTCGCCCCCGGGCAGACCTTCCAGCGCGGCGCGGTGCTGGCTCGCGTCGCGCCCGATGGCGCAGGGGAGGCCGGCACATGACCCGCCTGCACACCCACGTCGACACCGCGTCGGAGAGCTACCGCCGCAACCACGCCGAGATGACGCGCCGCGTGCAGGCGCTGCGCGAGCTCACGCACAAGGTGCGCCACGAACGCCCGCAGCGCGACCTCGACCGGCTGCACCGCCAGAAGAAGCTCACGGTGCGCGAGCGGCTGGACCTGCTGCTGGACCCCGGCACGCCGTTCCTCGAACTCTCGACGCTGGCCGCCAACCGCGCCTACGAAGGCGAGGTGCATGGGGCCGGGCAGGTGTCGGGCATCGGCATCGTGAACGGGCGCGAGGTGGTGATCCATGCCGACGACCCCAGCATCAAGGGCGGCGCCTGGTACCCGCTGTCGATCAAGAAGATCGTGCGCACGCTCGACGTGGCCATCGAGAACCGTCTGCCGGTGATGCACCTGTGCGACAGCGCCGGCGGCTTCCTGCCGCTGCAGTCGGAGCTGTTCCCCGACCGCTACGCCGCCGGCCGCATCTTCCGCAACCAGTGCGTGCTGTCCAAGCTCGGCGTGCCGCAGATCGCCGTGGTGCTGGGCCACTGCACCGCGGGTGGCGCGTACATCCCGGCGCTGTGCGACTACTCGGTGATCGTGCGCGGCAACGGTGGCGTGTTCCTCGGCGGGCCGCCGCTCGTGAAGGCGGCCACCGGCGAGATCGTCAGCGCCGAGGCGCTGGGGGGCGCCGACATGCACACGAGCATCTCCGGCACCTGCGACTACCCGGCCGACGACGAGCCGCACGCCTTCGCGATCGCACGCGACATCCTGGCGCAGACCACGCCGATCGAGAAGACGCGCATCGACCGCGCCCAGCCCGAGCCGCCTTTCCACGACCCCGCCGAGCTGTACGGGATCATCCCCGCCGACTGGAAGACCGGCTTCGACATGCGCGAGGTGATCGCGCGGCTCGTCGACGGCAGCCGCTTCCACGAGTACCAGCCGCAGTACGGCACCACGCTGGTGTGCGGCTGGGCGCGCATCTGGGGCTGGAAGGTCGGCATCCTCGCCAACAACGGCGTGCTGTTCAACGACAGCTCGCTGAAGGCTGCCCACTTCATGCGCCTGTGCGACCGCGACCGCACGCCGCTCGTGTTCCTGCAGAACATCACCGGCTACATGGTCGGCCGCGAGTACGAGGAGCGCGGCATCACCAAGGACGGCGCGAAGATGATCATGACGCAGGTCGGCTGCTCGGTGCCCAAGTTCACGGTGATCGTCGGCGGCTCCTTCGGCGCAGGCAACTACGGCATGTGCGGCCGCGCCTACGACGGTCGATTCCTGTGGATGTGGCCGCAGTCGCAGATCGCCGTGATGGGTGCCGAGCAGGCGGCCAACACGCTGGCCGAGGTGAAGATCCGCCAGCTCGAGCGCCACGGCCACCAGCTCACCGAACAGGAGATCGCGGCGATCCGCGACCCGGTGCTCACCCGCTTTCGCGCCGAGAGCGACGCCTACCACTCGACGTCGGAGCTGTGGGACGACGGCATCCTCGACCCGCTGGACACCCGCAACGCGCTCGGCATCGCGATCAGCGCCTCGCTGAACGCACCGTTCGGCGAGCCGGGCTACGGCGTCCTGCGGCTGTGAGGAGGCCGACGTGATCACGCCCGAACCGTCGTCGACCATCGGAGAGACGTGGATCCGCTGCGTCGAGGCCTGGGGTCCACGGCCGTTCCTCGCCGCACCGGCCAATCCGGCCCGCGCCTACCACCCGCAGGGGCTGGAGTGGAGCTATGCCGAAGTCGGCGCGGCGGTGGCGGCCTTGCAGGCGCGCTATGCCGCAGCGGGCTACGGCCTGGGGCACCGCGTGGCGCTGCTGATGGAGAACCGGCCCGAGCACCTGCTGCACAAGCTCGCGATGAACGCGCTGGGTGTGTGCTGCGTGCCGCTGAACGCCGACCACCGGCCGCGCGAGATGGCCTACGTGATCGACCACGCTCGGGTCGACCTCGTCATCGCCGTGGGGCCCCTCGTGCCGCTGCTGCACGAGGCGCTGGCCGCCGCCACGCACAGCCCCCTGGTGGCGCCGGCGGAGGGCGATGCGCCGCTGCCACGGCCCCTGCGCGCTGCCGAGTCCGGCACGCCCGGCCCCGACACGCCCGCCAGCGTGCTCTACACCTCGGGCACCACCGGCCGACCCAAGGGCTGCGTGCTGTCGCACGGCTACGAGCTCGAGGCCGGGCGCTGGTACGCCACCGCTGGCGGCCTGGCGAGCTTCACCGACGGCGAGGACCGGCTCTACAACCCGCTGCCGCTGTTCCACGTCAACGCGTCGATCTTCTCGTTCTACGCCGTGATGCTGCGCGGCAACTGCCAGGTGCAGACCGACCGCTTCAGCCCGACGCGCTGGTGGGCCGAGGTGCATGCGTCGCGTGCCACCGTCGTGCACTACCTGGGCGTGGTGGTGCCGATGCTGCTGGTGCAGCCGCCCTCGCCGCTGGATCGCGGCCACCGCGTGCGCTTCGCGATCGGTGCGGGGGTGGACCCGCAGCGCCACGCCGAGTTCGAGCAGCGCTTCGGATTCCCGCTGATCGAGATCTGGGGCATGACCGAGATGGTCCGCGCGGTGTTCGACAACGAGGCGCCGCGGCAGGTGGGTACGCGCGTGTTCGGCCGTCCCCGGCCGGGGCTGGAGGTTCGCGTCGTCGACGACCAAGGCCGCGACGTGCCCGACGGCACGCCCGGCGAGATGCTGGTGCGCCACTCCGCCGCCACGCCGCGCGCCGGCTTCCACAGCGGCTACCTCGACGACCCGGTGGCCACCGAGCAGGCCTGGCGCGGCGGCTGGTTCCACACCGGCGACATCGTCACCCGCGCGCCGGCCGACGGGCTGCTGCGCTTCGTCGACCGGCGCAAGAACATCATCCGCCGCTCGGGCGAGAACATCGCCGCGGCCGAGGTCGAGGCGGTGCTGCAGGAGCACCCGTGGGTGGAGCAGGCCGCGGTGCTGGCCGTGCCCGACGAGGTGCGTGAGGAGGAGGTGCTGGCTTGCGTGGTGCTCGCCGCCGCAGGCCGTGCCGACCCAGCCGCCGCGGTGGAGGCGCTGTTCGAGCATTGCCGGCAGGAGCTGGCCTACTACAAGGCGCCGGGCTGGCTGTGGATCACCGACCAGATCCCGACGACCTCGACGCAGAAGATCCAGAAGCACCAGATCTTCGAGCCCGGCAGCGACCCGCGCCGGGTGCCCGGGATGATCGACCTGCGTGCGCGCAAGAAGCGCGACGCCGCCACGAGGAGCTGAACGAGATGCCGCTGCCGCCGATCTTCCGCGGGGCCCTGCGCGTGCCGGTGATCGGCTCGCCGATGTTCCTGGTGTCGTTTCCGCCGCTGGTGCAGGCGCTGTGCCGGGCCGGCGTGGTGGGCACCTTCCCGCACGTCAACGCGCGCACCACCGAGCAGCTCGACGCCTGGCTCACCGAGATCGAAGCGGGCCTGGCCGCGCACCGCGCCGCAGACCCGCAGGCGGTGGTGGCGCCGCACGGCATCAACCTGATCGTGCACCGCACGCAGCCGCGCACCGAGCCCGACCTCGAAGTGGTGGTGCGCCACCGCGTGCCCTTCGTCATCACCTGCCTGGGCCACCCGGGCAAGGTGGTGGAGGCCGTGCACGGCTACGGCGGCACGGTGTTCAGCGACGTGACCGGCGCCGACCACGCGCGCAAGGCGCTGGATGCGGGCGTGGACGGGCTGATCTGCGTCGGTGCCGGTGCCGGCGGGCATGCGTCGGCACAGAGCGGCTTCACGCTGGTGCGCGAGATCCGCGCGTTCTACGACGGCTGCCTGGTGCTCGGCGGTGGCATCGGTGACGGCTTCCAGGTGCGCGCCGCCGAGGTGCTGGGCGCCGACCTGGCCTACATGGGCACGCGCTTCATCGCCAGCGCCGAGTCGCAGGCCAGCGACGACTACAAGCGCATGCTGGTCGAGGCGCGCGTGTCCGACCTCGTCTACACCGATCGGCTCTCGGGCGTGCACGCGAACTTCCTGCGGCCCTCGCTCGAGCGCCACGGCATCGACGTCGCCACGCTGCCGCCGAAGCAGCCCTTCATGGGCGGCATGAACGACCCCGGCGTGAAGCTGTGGAAGGACCTGTGGAGCGCCGGGCACGGCGTGGCCACCATCACCGACGTGCCGCCGGTGGCCGAGCTGGTCGACCGGCTGGTGGCCGAGTACGCGGCGGCTCGTGCGGTGCCTCCCAGCCCGAGTCTCGCGGCTCGCTGACCATGTCCGGCCCCGTCGAGTTCTGGTTCGATTTCGGCTCGCCCTACGCCTACCTCGCGGCCGAGAAGCTGCCGGCGATCGTGGCGGCGCAAGGCCGCACGCTGCGCTGGCGGCCGGTGCTGCTGTTCGCGGTGCTGCGCAAGCTCGATCTGCCGCCGCCGATGGGCCACCCGGCCAAGCGCGACTACCTGCTGATGGACTTCGACCGCTCGGCACGGCACCTGGGCGTGCCCTACCGCCACCCGACGCGCTTCCCGGTGGTGTCGCCGTGGCCGGCGCGGCTGTTCCACGCCCTCGCCGCGCGCGACGAGGCGGCCGCGGCGGCGTTCGCGCGCGACGCCTTGCGCGCAGCGTTCCGCGACGACCAGCCGCTGGATGAGTGGCCCGCGCTGCTGGCGCTGGCCGCGCGCCACGACGACCGCGGCGCCGACGCGCTGCTCGCCGCGGCCGACGGCGCGGCCGCGCGCGCCGCGCTGGCCGCCGCCATCGACGAGGCCGCCGCCCGCGGCCTGTTCGGATCGCCCTTCGTCGTGATCGACGGCGAAGGATTCTTCGGTGCCGACCGACTGCCGCAGGTCGAGGCCCGCCTCGCCGGCACGCTGGCACCTCACACACCATTGCCCTTGCCATGACCACCGACGCCGCCCGCCCCGACCTCGTGCTCACCGAACGCCACGGCGCGGTGGGCCTGATGCGCTTCAACCGGCCCGAGCGGCTGAACGCGCTCGACCTGCCGATGCTGCACGCCATCGAGCAGGCCTACGAGGCGCTGCACGCCGACCTGGGCGTGCGCGTGATCGTGATGACCGGCGCCGACGACCGCGCGTTCGTGGCCGGCGGCGACATCACCGACCTCGTCACGCGCCGCGCCACCACGTGGTACGACGATTTCGGCCTCACGGTGCATCGGGTCTTCCGCCGCATCGAGGTGAGCGACAAGCCGACCATCGCCGCGATCAACGGCTGGGCGCTGGGCGGCGGCATGGAGCTGATGCTGTGCACCGACCTGCGGCTGATGGCGGCCGAGGCGAAGATCGGCCTGCCCGAGATCAAGCTCGGCCTGTTCCCCGGCGGTGGCGGCTCGCAGCGGCTGATGCGGCAGATCCCGCTGAGCCAGGCGAAGTTCATGATGTACACGGGCGACCCGATCGACGCCGCGCGCGCGCAGGCGCTGGGGCTGGTGAACGAGGTGGTGCCGCGCGCCGGCCTGCGCGACGCCGCGATGGCGCTGGCGCAGCGGCTGGCGGCGAACTCGGCGCAGGCGCTGAAGCTGCTGAAGCACGCGATGCTGCATGGCCGCGAGATGCCGCTGGACGCCGCGCTGGCCTACGAGCGCTCGGTGGTGGGCGTGCTGTTCGACCACCCCGACGTGAAGGAAGGCTGCGGCGCGTTCGTCGAGAAGCGGCCCGCCCGCTTCCACACCGCGGGTGGGCCCGAGTCCCGCTGAGCGCGGGCCGCGATACGCTCGGGGGTGTGGAGTGAGACACCCCGACCGCATGACCTTCGACAAGGAAATCGACGCCTCCGGCCTCGCCTGCCCGCTGCCCATCGTCCGCACGCGCAAGGCGCTGGACGGCCTGGCCTCGGGCCAGGTGCTGCGCATGATCGCCACCGACCCCGGCTCCGTGCCCGACATGGCGGCCTTCGCAGAGATGGGCGGGCACACGCTGCTGCATTCCGGGGAGGAAGGCGACCGCTTCGTCTTCCTGCTCAAGAAGGCGTGACCAGGCTCGACCGCGGGCACGAGGAGGTTCGATGAGCACAGTCGTCATCGGCGGCGGCTTCCTGCTGGCCTTCGTGTTCGGCCTCGTGGCCGCGCGCACGAACTTCTGCACGATGGGCGCGCTGTCGGACATCGTCAACATGGGCCACTGGGGCCGCATGCGCATGTGGCTGCTGGCGGTGGCGGTGGCCATCGCGGGCACCACGGTGCTGGCGGTCACCGGGCAGGCGGACATTGCCAAGGCCGTGGCACAGCGGCCGGTGCTGCCGTGGCTCTCGCTCGTCGTCGGCGGGCTGCTGTTCGGCGTGGGCATGACGATCGCCGGCGGCTGCGCCAACCGCAATCTCGTGCGGCTGGGCGGCGGCAGCGTGCGGTCGCTGGTGGTGCTGGTGTTCATGGGGCTGGCGTCGTACATGACGCTCAAGGGCCTGTTCGGGCGCTGGCGCGCCAGCGGGCTCGACCCGGTCGCATTGCCGCTGGGCGAACGCGGCTGGGCCGACCAGGGCCTGGGCACGGCGCTGGCCAAGCTCACGGGGCAGGACCCGAAGCTCGCGCTGGCGATCGTGGCCATGGTGGTGGTGCTGGCGCTGGCGGTGTTCGTGTTCAAGGACCGGCGCTTCCGCGGCAACGCGTGGCAGGTGGGCGGCGGGGCGCTGCTCGGGCTGCTGATCGTCGGCGGCTGGTACGTCACCGGCCACCTGGGCTACGGCGAGAACCCCGACACGCTCGAGCAGGTGTACTTCGCCACCAACACGCGCACGCTGGAGTCGCTGAGCTTCGTGGCGCCGCTGGCCTACACGCTGGAGCTGCTGATGCTGTGGACCGATGCGTCGCTGCGCGTCACGTTCGGCATCGCCAGCGTGCTGGGCGTGGTCGCCGGATCGGCGGCCTACGCGCTGGCCACGCGCCGCTTCCGCTGGGAGGGCTTCGCGTCGCTGCAGGACCTGCGCAACCAGCTCGTCGGTGCGGTGCTGATGGGCTTCGGCGGTGTCACGGCGCTGGGCTGCACGGTGGGGCAGGGGCTGTCGGGTGTGTCGACGCTGGCGCTGGGCTCGTTCCTCGCGATCGGCGCCATCGTCGCGGGTTCGGTGGCCACGCTGAAGGTGATGCTGCGGCAGGCGGAGGGCGGCTGATGGCCGGCAGGACGATCCCGCTGCACGACCCGCTCGTCGCGCCGCTGCCCGGCGCGAAGACCGACGTCAAGACCACCACCTGCTACATGTGCGCCTGCCGCTGCGGCATCCGCGTGCACCTGCGCGAAGGCCCCGAGGGGCCCGAGGTGCGCTACATCGAAGGCAACCCCGAGCACCCGCTGAACAAGGGCGTGATCTGCGCCAAGGGATCCTCGGGGATCATGAAGCAGTACTCGCCGGCGCGCCTCACGCGGCCGCTCAAGCGCCGCGAGGGCACGGCGCGCGGCGACAACGTCTACGACCCCATCGAGTGGGACGAGGCCTACACGATCCTCGAGCAGCGGCTGCGCCACCTGCGCGCCACCGACCCGAAGCGCTTCGCGCTCTTCACCGGGCGCGACCAGATGCAGGCGCTGACGGGCCTGTTCGCGCGCCAGTTCGGCACCCCCAACTACGCGGCGCACGGCGGCTTCTGCTCGGTGAACATGGCCGCGGGCATGATCTACACGATCGGCGGCTCGTTCTGGGAGTTCGGCGGCCCCGACCTCGAGCGCGCCAAGCTCTTCGTGATGATCGGCACCGCCGAGGACCATCATTCCAACCCGATGAAGATGGCGCTGTCGGCGTTCAAGCGGCACGGCGGGCGCTTCATCGCGATCAACCCGGTGCGTAGCGGCTATGCCGCCATCGCCGACGAGTGGGTGCCGATCAAGCCTGGCACCGACGGCGCGCTGCTGCTGGCGCTGGTGCACGAGATCATCCGGCTCGGCCTGTACGACCGCGAGTTCCTCGCCCGCTACACCAACGCCGGGCAGTTGGTGAACCAGGACGAGGCCAGCGACGACTTCGGCCTGATGCTGCGCAACGCCGAGGGCGACATCGTCAACCCGCTGCGGCCGCACAACTTCCACTGGTGGGACCGCCACAGCGGCCGCCCGGTGGCCGACCACACCGAAGGCGCCGACCCGTCCTTGCTGGGCCGCTACGCGATGCCCGACGGCACGCCGGCCGTGCCTGCGTTCCAGCTGCTGAAGGACCGCGTCGACAGCTGCACGCCCGAATGGGCCGCAGCCATCACCGGCATCCCGGCCGCGACCATCCGGCGCCTCGCGCACGAGATGGGCATCACCGCGCGCGACCAGAAGATCGAGCTGCCGATCGCCTGGACCGACTCCTGGGGCCAGCGCCACGACTCGGTCACCGGCAACCCGGTGGCCTTCCACGCGATGCGCGGCCTGGCGGCGCACAGCAACGGTTTCCAGACCGTGCGCACGCTGGCGATCCTGATGTCGCTGCTGGGCACGATCGACCGGCCGGGCGGATTCCGCCACAAGGCGCCGTACCCGCGCGCGGTGCCGCCGAACGCGCGGCCGCCCAAGGGGCCCGAGGCGGTGCAGCCCGACACGCCGCTGAACGGCGCGCCGCTGGGCTGGCCCGAGAGCCCCGACGATCTCTTCGTCGACGCCGCCGGCGAGCCGGTGCGCATCGACAAGGGCTTCTCGTGGGAGCACCCTCTGTCGGCGCACGGGCTGATGCACAACGTGATCACCAACGCCTGGCGCGGCGATCCGTACCGCATCGACACGCTCTTGATCTTCATGGCCAACATGGCGTGGAACTCGACGATGAACACGTCGGAGGTCCGCCGCATGCTGAACGACCGCGCCGACGACGGGCAGTACAAGATTCCGTACCTCGTCGTCTGCGATGCGTTCCAGAGCGAGATGACGGCGTATGCCGATCTCATCCTGCCCGACACCACCTATCTCGAGCGGCACGACTGCATGTCGCTGCTCGACCGGCCGATCAGCGAGTTCGACGGACCGGTGGACTCGGTGCGCATCCCGGTGCTGCCGCCCACCGGACAGTGCAAGCCGTTCCAGGAGGTGCTGGTCGAGCTGGCGTCGCGGCTGAAGTTCCCGGCGTTCACGCACGCCGACGGCAGCCGCAAGTTCCGCGACTACCCCGACTTCATCGTCAACTACGAGACCGGACCGGGCTCCGGCATCGGCTTCCTGGCCGGCTGGCGCGGCGCCGACGGCACCAAGGCCATGCGCGGCGAGCCCAACCCGAAGCAGTGGGAGATGTACGCCAATAACAACTGCGTCTTCCACCACGCGCTGCCGGCCGAGCACCAGTACATGCGCAACTGGAACGACGGCTACATGCGCTGGGCGCAGTCGGCGGGCCTGCGGCGCGACCGCGACCCGATCGTCATCCACCTGTACTCGGAGTTCCTGCAGCGATTCCGCCTCGCGGCGCAGGGCCGGCACAAGGGCAAGCAGCCGCCCGACCGGTTGCGGGAGCGCGTGCAGACCTACTTCGACCCGCTGCCGTTCTGGTACGCACCGCTGGAAGACCGGGCCGTGGACACCACGCGCTACCCGCTCAACGCGGTGACGCAGCGGCCGATGGCGATGTACCACTCGTGGGACTCGCAGAACGCGTGGCTGCGGCAGATCCACACGCACAACTACCTGATGGTCAACACGCAGACGGCGCTGGCCGCGGGCATCGCGGACGGCGCGTGGATGTGGGTGGAGTCGGCGTGGGGCAAGGTGCGCTGCCTGTGCCGCCACACTGAGGCGGTGGAGCCCGGCACGGTGTGGACCTGGAACGCGATCGGCAAGGCGCCGGGCGCCTGGAACCTGGAGCCCGGCGCCAACGAGTCGCGGCTGGGCTTCCTGCTGAACCACCTGATCCGCGAGGAGCTGCCGCAGCCCGGCGGCGGCACGGTCTCCAACAGCGACCCGATCACGGGGCAGGCCGGCTGGTACGACGTGCGCGTGAGCATCCGGCCGGCGACGGCGAAAGAGGCCGCGGAAGCGAGCACGTCGCCGCGCCCCGAGGCGCCGATGGCACCGGTGCCCGGGATGGTGGCCGCGCCGAAGCGCCGCGCGTGGATGGCCGGACTCGGCCTCGGCCGCAAGGAGCGCCCATGACGCAACGGGCCCATCAGGAGGGCGAGCCGTGACACAACTCGCGTTGGTGATCGACCTCAACGTCTGCGTCGGCTGCCACGCCTGCGTGACGAGCTGCAAGCAGTGGAACACCTCGGGCGGCGCCGGCCCGCTGGTCGACGACCGGCCCTACGGCGAGGACCCGACCGGCACGTTCTTCAACCGCGTGCAGACCTTCGAGGTGGGCACCTACCCGAACGTGCAGACGGTGCACTTCCCGAAGAGCTGCCTGCACTGCGAGGAGCCGCCGTGCGTGCCGGTGTGTCCCACCGGGGCCAGTTACAAGCGCCCGGAAGACGGCATCGTGCTCGTGGACGTCGACAAGTGCATCGGCTGCAAGTACTGCAGCTGGGCATGCCCGTACGGCGCGCGCGAGATGGACGAGGACCGGCGCGTGATGAACAAGTGCACGCTGTGCGTGGACCGCGTGCACGACCAGGCCCTGCCGGTGGCCGAGCGCAAGCCCGCGTGCGTGCTGGCCTGCCCGACGAACGCACGCCTGTTCGGCGACGTGCACGACCCCGACTCGACCGTCTCGGTGGCCATCCGCGAGCGCGGCGGCTACCCGCTGATGCCGGAATGGAACACGCAGCCGGCCAACCACTACCTGCCGCGGCGCAAGGTCGAGCTGACGGTGCACGAGGACGACCTCGTGCGCGTGCACAACCCGCTGCGCATCGACGGCCTGCAGCCCGCGCAGCCGCCGCAACCGCAGCAGGGCCCCGGCCGCGAGGACTACGCGACGTGACGCCTGCCGCATGAACCCGGCGTTCTCGGTCATCTTCCTGACCACGCTGATCGGCGCCGCGCAGGGCCTGTTCGTGGCGCTCTACGCGGCGGAACTCGCCGGCCACGCCGATCGATCCTTCCTCGCAGCGGGCGGCGCGGTGGCGCTGGTGCTGACGGCGCTGGGCCTGGTGGCGTCGTTCTTCCACCTCGGCCGGCCCGAGCGCGCGTGGCGCACGGCCACGATGTGGCGCACCTCGTGGCTGTCGCGCGAGGTCATCGCGCTGCCGGCCTTCATGGGCCTGCTGTTCGCCTGGACCGCGGCACACGCGCTGGCCGCGCCGGGCACCCGGGCCTGGGGCGCGCTGACGCTGCTGGCCTGCGCAGCGCTGTGGATCTGCACCGCGATGATCTACGCGTCGATCCGCTTCCTGCAGGAGTGGGCCAGCGCCTACACGCTGGTCAACTACACGCTGCTCGGCCTGGCCTCGGGCTGCACGCTGGCCGCGGGGCTGGCGGCGTTCGGCGCGCCGGCGCTGGTGCCGCCGGTGGCCACCGCGGCATTGGTGTTCACGGTTGCCGGCGGCATCAGCCGCGGGCTGTCGCTGCGCCGCAATGCGCGGTTGAAGCCGCGCTCCACGCTGCAGTCTGCGCTGGGCATCCGCCACCCGCAGATCCGACAGCGGGCGATGGGCTTCATGGGCGGCTCGTTCAACACGCGCGAGTTCTTCCACGGCCGCGGACCGGGGACCCTGCGACAGGTGAAGCATGGCTTCATCGTCGGCGCCTTCGTGGTGCCGGCGATGCTGATCGTGCTCGCCCATCTGCTGCAGGCGCCGCCGCTGCTGGCGGTGGCCTTCGTCGTGCAGTACGTCGGGCTGCTGGCCGAGCGCTGGTTCTTCTTCGCGCAGGCCAACCACCCGCAGAACCTGTACTACCAGGCGGTGTCGTGATCGGGTGGCGATCACCGGTGGCAGGGGTGGGTGCCGGGCTGCTGCTCGCGGCTGCGGCGGCCCATGCGGCGCCGGCCGCCACCGCGACGGCGATGCCGTGGTGGGCCTGGCCGCTGCTGCTGTTCGTGGTGTGCTTCGTGATGGGCGTGGTGGCGGTGCCGGCGGGCATCGGCGGCGGCACGCTGTTCGTGCCCATCGTCGGCGGCTTCTTCCCGTTCCACCTCGACTTCGTGCGCGGCGCCGGGCTGCTGGTGGCGCTGGCCAGCGCACTCTCGGCCGGGCCGGTGCTGCTGCGCGGCGGCCTCGGCAGCCTGCGGCTGGCCCTGCCGCTGGCGGTGCTGGCGTCGGCGTCGTCGATCGGCGGTGCGATGCTCGGCCTGGCGATGCCGGCCAACCTCGTGCAGATCCTGCTGGGCACCGTGGTGCTGGGCATCGTGGTGCTGATGGCGGTGTCGCGCAAGTCGGAGTTCCCGCGCGTGGCCCAGCCCGATGCGCTCTCGCAGGCGCTGCTGCTGAACGGCGTGTTCGTCGACGGCGCGTCCGGCCGCACGGTCAGCTGGCAGGTGCACCGCACCTGGCAGGGGCTGCTCACGTTCCTGTGCATCGGCGTGCTGGCCGGCATGTTCGGCATCGGTGCCGGCTGGGCCAACGTGCCGGCGCTGAACCTGCTGATGGGCGCACCGGTGAAAGTGGCTGCCGGCACCTCGGGCGTGGTGCTGTCGCTGGTGGACTCGTCGGCGGCCTGGGTCTACATCAACCGGGGCGCGGTGCTGCCGATGGTGGCGGTGCCTTCGGTGGTGGGCATGATGCTGGGTGCGCGCATCGGCGCGCGGCTGCTGAACGTGCTCAAGGGCAGCGTCGTGCGGCGCCTGGTCATCGCCGTGCTGCTGTTCGCCGGCGCCCGCGCCCTGCTCAAGGGTCTGGGGATCTGGCTGTGAACGACATCGCCGCAGTCGCGCAGCCCGAAGAGCAGTTGCGCTACGCGCGTTGGCTGGAGTGGGGCACGCGCCTCGGGCTGGCGGTCCTGGTATCTTCGTTCGCTGCCTATGTGTTCGGGCTGCTGCAGCCGCAGGTGCCGGTGCAACGCCTGCCCGAGCTGTGGCAGCACCCGGTGGGCCGCTACCTCGAGCTGACCGGCGCACCCACCGGCTGGGGCTGGCTGGCGCAACTGCAGCACGGTGACGTGATCGGCCTGCT
>JAEUPB010000102.1 GCA_016789955.1 Rubrivivax sp.
CTGGCCCTGGCCAACCCGACCCCGGAGATCATGCCGGAGCAGGTGAAGGAGGTGCGCAGCGATGCCGTGATCGCTACCGGCCGCACCGACTACCCGAACCAGGTCAACAACGTCCTGTGTTTCCCGTACATCTTCCGCGGGGCGCTCGACTGCGGCGCCACGACGGTCACCGACGCGATGGAGATCGCTGCCGTGCATGCGATCGCGGAACTGGCCCAGGCCGAACTGAGCGAGGTGGTGGCGGCAGCCTATGCCGGCGCGACGCTGTCGTTCGGTCCGGAGTACCTGATCCCCAAGCCATTCGACCCGCGGCTGATGATGAAGATCGCCCCGGCTGTCGCACGTGCGGCCGCCGAGTCGGGCGTGGCGCTGCGGCCGATCGCCGACATGGCCGCCTACGAGGACAAGCTGCAGACCTTCGTCTACGCCTCAGGGCAGACGATGCGGCCGATCTTCAACCTCGCCAAGCGGGCGCAGCACAAGCGCGTGGCGTATGCCGAGGGCGAGGACGAGCGCATCCTGCGTGCGGCTCAGGTGGTGGTCGACGAGGGCCTGGCGCGGCCGACGCTGATCGGCCGGCCGGCGATCATCGCGCAGCGCATCGAGAAGTTCGGCCTGCGGCTGAAGGAGGGTCTGGACTACGACGTCGTCAACGTCGAGCAGGACCACCGCTACCGCGACTTCTGGCAGACCTATCACCGGATGACCGAGCGCAAGGGCGTCACGGTGCAGGTGGCCAAGATCGAGATGCGCCGGCGGCTCACGCTGATCGGCGCCATGCTGCTGCACAAGGGCGAGGTGGACGGCATGCTGTGCGGCACCTGGGGCACCACGGCCAACCACCTGGCCTACATCGATCAGGTCATCGGAACACGGGTAGGGGGCAGCCCGAGTACCCCGCAGGATGTGCGCATCTACGCCTGCATGAACGCACTGATGTTGCCGGGACGGCAGGTGTTCCTGGTCGACACCCATGTCAATGCCGACCCGACTGCCGAGCAGCTCAGCGAGATCACCGTGATGGCCGCCGAGGAGATGCGCCGCTTCGGCATCGAGCCTCGCGCCGCGCTGGTCAGCCACTCGAACTTCGGCACGAGCGATCATCCGAGCGCCGCGAAGATGCGCAGGACGCTGGAGTTGCTGCGAGAACAGGCCCCCTGGCTCGAAGTTGACGGCGAGATGCACGGAGATGTTGCGCTCGACGGCAAGCTGCGCCGCGCACTGATGCCCAGCAGCACGCTCACCGGCGACGCCAACCTGCTGGTGCTGCCGAACATCGATGCCGCCAACATCGCCTACAACCTGCTTAAGACGGCTGCCGGCGGCGGCATTGCGATCGGTCCCGTGTTGCTGGGAGCCGCCAAGCCGGTGCATGTGCTCACCTCGTCGACAACGGTGCGCCGCATCGTCAATATGACAGCGCTGACGGTCGCCGACGCCAACGCTGTGCGCTGACCCCGCATCCAGGGAGTCGGCGCAACGGCGAGGTTCCCGCTGGAAACTTCCCTATGTAAGCACTCGCCCATGTCATTTGGCGAGTGCTGCATTCTTGTGCGTCGGCTTGAGTTTTGGGGGGCCTTCCGGTACCATTTCGGCTGTTTTTTTCAGGGTTAACCCGTGCTCTCGACCTTGCGCCAGGTGGGGTTCGCTGCCATCGTGGCCTTCGCCACTGTCGGCGCAACTGCCCAGGCCAAGGAAGTGATGGCGACGGTTTCCCTGTCCCAGCTCCCTCCGGAGGCCCAGCACACCGAGCAGTTGATCCGTGCGGGCGGGCCGTTCCCCTACGCCAAGGATGGCACGGTGTTCGGCAATCGTGAGCGGTTGCTGCCGCCGAAGCCGAGAGGCCATTACCGCGAATACACCGTCAAGACACCGGGATCCCGCGATCGGGGCGCCCGCCGCATCGTCTGCGGCGGCCAGCCACCAACGGAGCCCAGCGCCTGTTACTACACCGCCGACCACTACAGCAGCTTTCGCCGCATCGTGCAGTGATCGGCCCATAACTGAATTCATCTTTTCCGAACTGAATCGAACTCGAAAGGAGGATCGCAGCCATGCAGTTGCAGACCATCCGCCCGAACATCGTGCAGGCCATACGTGCCTATCGGGTCGACGACCTGATGCAGGCCGCCGGCTCGGCCGGGCAGCACTTTCTGTACGCCAATCTTTCAGGCGCCCAGTCCAAGCAGGAGGTGCTGGAAGGCATCGCCGAAGCGTTCCTGTTCCCGACCCACTTCGGGAAGAACCTCGACGCCCTGTACGACTGCATGACCGATCTGGTGCACAAGGCCGGCGCGCAGCCGGGCTTCGTCGTCGTGCTGGAGCAGTTGCCTGACAACCCGCGCTTCGACCGCGAAGCCCGCGAACAGCTGCTCGACGTGTTCCGCGATGCGGCCGACTTCTGGGCGGACCGACGAATACCGTTTAGGTGTTTCTATTCTTTTCAGTAGCCCGCTCCCAGGAAATCGGGTCATGGGAGCGGGCGACGGAAGTGGCCCCCACGAGCACCACGGCGGTGAAGCCGACGGTGAAACCTGCCGCCAACAAGACCGGCATCAATCCGAACTTCGGCATGAACATGCCGATGATGAGTAGCGCCTTCGACACGGCGATGTGGCTCAACGCCGCCTGAGCGGCGCGTCTTCGGAGGGCGGTGTGCCGGCTCAGCGGAGCTGGCGCACCAGCCCGAGATAGTCCGCGACCGGTACTTCTTCCGCCCTGCGCTGCAGGTCGAAGCCGGTCGATGCCGCACGCGCGTCCAGCCAGCGGCCCAGCGTGTGCCGCAGCAGCTTGCGACGCTGCGAGAACGCGACCTTCACGACCTCCTCCAGCAGCACCGCATCGATTCCGGTGGCCTCGTCGTGCGGCACCATGCGCACCACGGCCGACCAGACCCGCGGTGGCGGCTCGAAGGCCTCGGGCGGCACGTCGAACAGCGACTCCATCCGATACCGCCATTGCAGCATCACCGACAGCCGCCCGTAGTCCTTGCCGCCGGGGGAAGCCACCATGCGGTCGACGACCTCCTTCTGCAACATGAAGTGCTGGTCGATGATCCGGTCGGCCACGCCGAGCAGGTGGAACAGGATCGGGCTCGAGATGTTGTAGGGCAGGTTGCCCACCACGCGCAGCACCCGACCGGGGCCACGCTCATTGGACAGCGCGGCGAAGTCCACCTTGAGCACGTCGGCCTCGATCACCCGCGGACCGCCGCCGGCGGCACGCCAGCGCGCCGCCAGATCCCGGTCGAGCTCGATCACGGTGAGGTCGGCTCCCCGGTCGAGCAATGGCCGCGTCAGAGCTCCTAGGCCGGGGCCGATCTCGACCAGCGCATCGGCAGGCCGCGGTCGCACGGCCGACACGATGTCGGCGATGACCGTGGCGTCGGCCAGGAAGTGCTGGCCGAAGCGCTTGCGGGGAATGTGGCCCGAACCGTGCACCACGAGCCGGGGAACCACCGCTACAGCGGCGGCTCGCGCATCTCGATGTAGGCGCGGTTGCGCAGGTCCTTGGCCCACTCGGCGTAAGCCTCGTCGAACTTGGACTCCCGCAGCGCGCCGCGCGCCTGCTCGCGCAGCGTCTTGGTGTCCACGGCGACATTGCGGCGCTCCAGCACCTGGATCAGGTGCACGCCGAAGCGCGACACCACGGGCGCAGAGAGACCCATCACGTCGAGGCGGTTCATCGCCTCCTCGAACTCCGGCACGTACTGCCCGGGCTGGGCCCATCCGAGGTCGCCGCCGGCCGTCGCGGAACCATCCTCGCTGAACTGCCGGGCGATGTCCTCGAAGCTGCGGGCGCGTGATTCGATCTGGCGCTTGTACTCCGCCAGCCGCTGGCTGGCGACCTGCGGCGAGAGCTGGTCCGAGGTGCGCAGCAGGATGTGCCGCGCCCGCGTCTGCGTCACCCGCATCGCGGCCGCCTCGCGGCGGTCGATCAGGCGCAGGATGTGGAAACCCGCACCGCTGCGCAGCAGGGTGGGCGTGATCTCGCCGGGCTTCAGCCCGCGCACTGCATCGACGAAGAGATCGGGCAGCCGCGACGCCGGACGCGCGCCGATCTCTCCCCCCTTCTCGCGGTTGCCGTCCTCCGATACGTCGCGCGCCACGCGGTCGAAGGCCTCGCCCGCCTTCAATCGGGTCAGCGCGGCTTCGGCGCGTGCGCGCCGGGCGGCCACCACGGCGTCGGCTGCCCCATCGGCCACCGTGACGAGGATCTGCGCGATGTTCAGTTCGGCATCCGCCTCGGCCTGGCCCCGCTGCCGCTCCAGCGCCTGGTCGATCTCTGCATCGGTGACGCGGATGCGCTGGTAGACCTCGCGCTCGCGCACCCGTTCCACGAGGATCTGGTCGCGCAGGTTGGCACGGAAGCGCGCGTAGTCCATGCCCTCGTCGCGCAGGCGCGTCCGCAACTGAGACAGCGTCAGCTGGTTCTGCGCGGCCACGTTCTGCACCGCGCGGTCGAGCTCGGGATCCTCGACCTTCTGCCCGCCGTCACGCGCGTAGCTGACGATCACGCGCTCCTCGATCAGCGCATCGAGGATCTGCTTGCGCAGCTCGGCCTCGGGCGGCAGCGCCTGCTTGGCACGCGCCGCGGCCTCGCGGGCACGTTCGAGGCGCTGGTCGATCTCGCCCGCGGTCACCAGCTCCTGGTTGACCACGGCCACGATGTAGTCGCCATTGCGCACGACCGTGCGTTGCGCGGCCACGGGCAGGCCCGCCAGCAGCGCGCAGGCCAAGGCAACGACTCGCCACCAGCGGCGAAGGAAGATTTCAGTCATAGGTCGGGACTTCGGTGCTGCCGCGCACGTCCTCGCGCAACAGCCGGTAGCCGGGAATATTGTCCTTCAACACCTTCAGCGGATTGGCGCCGAGCCGGGACAGCCCCACGAGCTCGAGCTGCAGCAGCAACCGCGTCGTCGCCTGGCTGCGGCCGGTGGACAGACGCTCGGCCACGACGCGCCCGATCCAGCAGCCAGCGTCGTACTCGAAGCCCACCACCGAATCGGTGATGCGCTTCTCCTGCATGCTGTAGTTGATGCGGCCCACGGTGTACCAGCTCCCCGTGCACGAACCTGCAGACGACCCGCGAGCATCGGCTGCACGGGCACCCGCCGCCGGCCCGGGCGACGACAGCCGCAGCGGCCATTGCCAGCCGATCTCCATCTGCTCGCTGGCCCCGCGGGTGAGCCGGTAGGTGGTGCTGATGGTGCGGAACTCGCCGGGCGCATAGCGCGCCGTGACGACGGCCCGCTGCGTGCGCTGGGTCTCGGTGCTGTACTGCAGTTCACCGTCCAGTGCCCAGTTCGGGATCGCCGAGGTGCCGCCCACCAGCAGCAGGTCGGAGAAGCGCTGCGACAGCGGCTGCCCGTCGGAGGTCACGCGCTGCGTGCGCAGCAGGTAGCGCTGCACGATGCCCAGCCGCAACGCCTCGACCCCCGATGCGTTGTCCACCAGCCGGCCGGTGACGCCGGCGGTGAACTGGTGCGAGTCGGACACGCGATCGATGCCGGCGAAGCCGTTGTCGGCGAAGATGGTCGTGGCGTTGAAGTCGCGCCCCGCGGCATCGAAATTCGGCAGCCCGGCCTGGTCGCGAAACGGCGTGTTGACGTAGTGCAGCCGCGGCTCCAGCGTCTGCCGCAGCTCGCGGCCGAACGCCGAGGTCTGGCGCTCGAGCGCCAGGCCGCTGTCGAACGAGAAGGTCGGGATCACGCGCGACGCGCTGCGGCGCCCGTCGGCCATCGGATCGTCGGTGGAATAGCTGGCCGCGTTCACCGACAGCTTCGGCACGAACCACCAGCCCGCATCGCGCCACGGACGCGACACCGCGGCCATGGCATGCCATCGCGTGCCTTCGCTGCGGGTGTCGGCCAGGCTGGCGCGGCGCGGCAGCGTGAAACGGTTCACCTCGGTCTCGCCCTGCCACTCCAGTCCCCCGCCCCAGCGCCCCAGCGCACGCAGGCCCACTTGCGGGCTGCGCTCGTACGGCGGCGTGACCAGCTCGTCGCTTCCCTGCAGCACCTGCCACTGCTGGATGCGTCCGTACACCACGGCCGTGCCGCCGGGGATCGACCAGTCGCGCTCGATCGAGGCCCGTTGCGCCAGCAGACGCGGCGTCAGCGCGCGCGAGGCATCGGGAAAGTCACGCCACCAGCCGTCGTCGCTGACCCGGTCGAAATCCACCTGCAGGTAGGTCTGCGACAGCGGCTGCGCCTCGTGGTGCCAGCGCAGCGCGCCGCGCGAACGCTCGGCGATGCGGTCGTAGGGCAGCACGTCGGTCTGCACCTGCCCGTTGTAGGCAGGCTCGAGGTAGCGGAACTCCGCACCCAGGCCCAGACCGCGTCGCGTGATCACGCGCGGCGTCAAGGTGGCGTCGCGGTTGGGCGCGATGTTCCAGTAGTACGGCGCCGAGACCTCCAGGCCGCTGCGGTTGTCCAGGTTCAGGCTCGGCGGCAGCCAGCCCGACTTGCGGTCGTCGGTGAGCGGAAAGCTGAGCACCGGCGCGGCCAGGATCGGCACGCCCAGGAAGCGCAGCACGGCACCTTCGGCGATGCCTTCGTTGGTCTCGAAGTCCATGCGCACGCGGCGAGTCTCGAGCACCCAGTCGGGATCGCCCGAGCCGTCCCGGGGGCAGCTCGTGTAGCGCGCGTTCAGGGCCACGGCCCGCGCGCTGTCGATGAAGTCGACACGGTCGGCACTGCCGCCCGAGCCCAGACGCAGGAACTCGTAGCGCGGCTGCAGGAAATAGCCTTCGAAACGCTGCACCTGCAGCTGCAGCTCGGGCCCGCTGTAGACGGCGCCGTCCTTGCGCACGCGCACCTGCCCCGTGGCCCGCGCGAGGTCGGTGGGCGCGTCGTAGGTCAGCCGGTCGGCACGGATCACCAGCGCGCCGCGGCGGAACTCCACGTCGCCGCTGGCGGTGGTTTCGAGATCGGGCTGCCCGTTCAGCTCGCGCGCACGCAGCACGATGGGCAGCCGCTTGCCGGCTTCGCCCCCGGGCGGCGGCGCCAGATCGGTGGCCGCCTTCAACGGCGGCGGAGCCTCCTGGGCCCATGCACCGCCACCGAGCAGCGCCGCGCAGGCGGCCGCGACGAGACCGTGGCGCGGCACGGCGCCGGGCGGCACGGAACGGGGGTGAACGCAGGGACGGTGGCGGGGCGGCGTCGGCAAGGCGCGGCGATTATCAGGGCCGCCGGGGCACGCCCCGCCCGGTCATCGCAGGGCGGCGACCTCTCGATGCGCCGTGGCGGATCAAGGGCAGGCGGCGATCACCTGCGCCACCGCGGCGGTGAGCTTCTTGCCATAGGGCACGTGCAGGAACTCGTTGGGCCCGTGCGCGTTGGACTTCGGCCCCAGCACGCCGCAGACCATCATCTGCGCCGCCGGGAAGCCCCGCTGCAGCATGCTCATCAGCGGGATCGTGCCACCCTGCCCGATGTAGCCCACCGGTGCGCCGAAGTGCACCTGCGAGGCCTGGTTCATCACCGACTCCAGCCAGGGCGCGAGGTCGGGTGCATTCCAGCCCGTCGCACCGAGCGCGCCGGCGCGGCCGTCCGGGTGGAAGGTGACCTTCGCGTTGTAGGGCGCGTTGTCCTCCAGCAGGGCCTTGAGCTTCACACTGGCCTCGTGGCCGTCGACCAGCGGCGGCAGCCGCAGGCTGAGCTTGAACGCGGTGTACGGGCGCAGCACGTTGCCGGCGCTGCCGAGGTCCGGAAAACCGTCGACGCCCGTCACCGACAGCGTCGGCCGCCAAGTGCGGTTGAGCAGGGCCTGCACGGGATCGGTGGTGGTCGGCAGCGTGGGGCCGCCGTCGGCCCCGCAGGCCCAGGGGAAGCGCTTCCACACCTCGTCCTGGAGGATCGCCGCGGTGGCACGGGCCTGGTCCTGGCGCATCGGCGGCACTGCGCAGTGGAATGCTTCCGGCAGCAGCTCGCCCGTGGCGCTGTTCTCCAGTCGGTCGAGCACGTGGCGCAGGATGCGGAAGCTCGACGGCACCAGGCCGCTGGCATCGCCCGAGTGCACGCCCTCCGAGAGGATCTCCACCTTCTGCACGCCGCTGACCATGCCGCGCAGGCTCGTCGTCAGCCACAGCTGCTCGTAGTTGCCGGCGCCGCTGTCCAGGCACACGACGAGGCCGACGTTGCCCAGCCGCGGCTTGAGCGCCTCGATGTAGGCCGGCAGGTCGGGCGAGCCGCTCTCCTCGCAGCTCTCGATGACGCCCACGCAGCGCGGGTGCGGCAGCCCTTGCGCATGCAGCGACTCCAGCGCGGTGATCGCCGCGTACACCGCGTAGCCGTCGTCGGCGCCGCCGCGGCCGTACAGCAGGCCGTCCTCGTACTTCGGCGTCCACGGCCCGAGGTCGCGCCGCCAGCCGCTGAACTCGGGCTGCTTGTCGAGGTGGCCGTAGAGCAGCACGGTGTCGCGGCTCGTCGTGCCCGAAGCGGGCCGCTCGAAGAAGATCAGCGGCGTGCGCCCGTCCAGCCGCACCAGTTCGAGCTTCAGGCCCGGCAGCTTGCGGCTCTCGACCCACGCCGCGGCGTCGCGCACCACGCGGTCGATCAGCCCGTGCTCGGACCACTGCGCGTCGAACATCGGGCTCTTCGCGGGCACCGCGATGTAGTCGGTGAGCGCGGACACGATGCGCTCGTCCCACGCGGTGTTCGAATAGGCCGCCAGCGCGGCGATCTCCTGCGGACGCAACGGTGCGTTCATGTCGACTCCAAGGGTGTGCGTCCAGTGTATCGACCCGACACCCGTCACGGCCGGGCATAGACCGCGTAGATGCCGCCGATCCAGCCCTGCCGGTCGCGGCGCAGCGGCCCGCGCTCGAACGCCGCCACGGTGTAGCCATGCTCGGCCGCCAGCGCGCGCAGGTGGCGCTCGCCATGCTGGTAGCGAGTGCTCGACGCCAGCCGCCAGTCGCTGCCGTCGGCCGTCTCCTCGACGGTGAACACGAGCCGCCCGCCCGGCTGCAGGGCGCGCCGCGCCGCGGGCATCAATGCATCCAGCGCGCCGATGTAGATGAACACGTCGGCCGCCAGGATCACCGCGTACGCCGCGTCCAGCGCGGCCAGGTGCGCCACGGCATCGGCATGCGTGAGCCGCCGGTAGAGGCCCCGCCCTTGCGCCCGGGCCAGCATGCGCGAGGACAGGTCCACGCCGTCCAGCGCGGCACAGCGCGGCACCCAGTGCGGTGCCGCCAGGCCGCTGCCGCAGCCGAAGTCGAGCACGTCGCCCAGTCGCTCGGAGGTGGGCAGCAACGCGAGCAACCGCCGCGGCGCGTCGTAGCCGAGCGCGCCGACGAGGTGCTCGTCGAAGCCGTCGCTGTAGCTGTCGAAGAGCTGCTCGACGTAGTGCGCCGGCGGCGCGTCGGGCGCCCCGCGGCCGCCTTCGATCGACGCCAGCACGAAGCGGTGCAGCGCCGGATCGTCGCCCAGTTCCAGCGCGCGGCGCATGCTGCGCGCGGCTTCGTCGATGCGCCCCAGGTCCTTCAGCATCGCGCCGCGCCGGCCCCAGGCATGGGCATGCCCCGCATTGCGCGCCAGCAGCCGGTCCAGGCTGCGCACGCCATCCTCCAGCCGGCCCAGTTCGGCCAACGCCAGGCCGCGATGCAGCAGCACGTCCTCGCTGTCGGGCTCCAGCGCCACCACCGCGTCCAACGCCACCAACGCCTCCCGCGGACGCCCCAGCCGCAGCCGCACGGCACCGAGGTTCGCGAGCGTCGACGGCCGCCCCGGCAGCGCCGCGAGGCTGGCTTCGAACTGCGCTTCGGCAGCCTGCAAATCGCCGCGGGCGACCGCGGCCACGCCCGCCTCGAACGCGGCCCGCGCCGTTTCGAACGCCGTCATCCCATGCAGAACACGTTCAGCTTGTTGCCGTCGAGGTCGCGGAAGTAGCCGGCGTAGAACCCGTTGCCACGCGGCCCTGCCGGACCCTCGTCCCGGGCACCCAGCGACATCGCCCTCGCGTACACGCGGTCGACCTTCTCGCGGCTGTCCACGACGAGTGCAGCCATCACGCCATTGCCCACGGTCGCGGGCTGGCCGTCGTACGGCTTCATCACGCCCAGGGACGGCTTGTCCATCGCCACGCCCCACGCGATGCCGCGTTCCATGTCGAACAGGCGGCGCGCGCCCACCTCGGCCAGCAGCGCGTCGTAGAAGGCCGCCGCTCGCGGCAGGTCATTGGTGCCCAAAGTCACATAGCCGATCATCGCCGCCTCCGTGTTATCCCGCTGTGCGAGGAGTGTAGGCGCGCCCGGCTCCTACACTGTCCGGTCGTGTCCGATTCGCGTCCGCCCGACCTGATCCGCGCCGCTGCGGGTGGCGACGACTTCCGCACGCTGTTCGAGTTCCTCCCCATCGGGGCCTACCGCAGCACGCCCGACGGCCGGCTGCTGCGCGCCAATCCCGCGCTGGTGCACCTCAACGGCTGCGAGAACGAATCCGAGCTGATCGCCCGCGTGCGCGACATCGGCCTGGAGTGGTATCTCGAGCCCGGCCGGCGCGACCAGTTCCGCCGAGTGCTGGAGACCGAGGGCCAGGTCTGCGGCTTCACGTCGGAGATCCTTCGGTACCGCACGCGCGAGCGCATCTGGGTCAGCGAGAACGCGCACATCGTGCGCGACGCCGCCGGCCAGCCGCTGTACTACGAAGGCACGGTCGAGGAGGTCACCGACCGCATGCAGTGGGCCTTCGCGCTGCACCGCAGCGAGGAGCAGCTGCGTCAGATCGCCAACCATGTGCCGGGCATGGTGTACCGGGTGCACATGAAGCCCGATGGCAGTGCGCGCTACAGCTTCGTCGGCGAGGGCATCCGGGCCCTGTACGGCGTGTCGCCGCAGGAGCTGATCGACAACCCGCTGGCGCTGCGCCGCTACCGCCACCCGGCCGATGTCGAGCGCGTCGACCGCCAGGTCCGCGCGGCCTTCGAAGCTCGAGCGCCGTTGTCGGTGGAATACCGCATCGTGCTGGGCGACGGGGCCATCAAGTGGCTGCAGATGAGCTCGTCGGTCACCGAGACGGTGGGCGACGAACAGACCCGCGTGGGCGTGCTGCTGGACGTGACCGCACAGCGCGAGGCGCAGGCGCTGCGCGCCGAGCGCGACCAGGCCGAGTCGGCGCAGCGCGCGATGACGCAGTTCCTTTCGCGCGTCAGCCACGAACTGCGCACGCCTTTGAACGCCATCCTCGGCTTCGCGCAGCTGATCGACACCGATCCGCAGACGGTGACGCACCAGCAGCCCTGGGTGCGCGAGATGCTCGCCAGCGGCCAGCACCTGCTCACCATCGTCGAAGACATCCTCGATCTCAGCGGCGCGCAGAGCGGCCAGATGCAGATCGATGTCGTCGACGTGGTGCTGGCCGACGTGGTGGCGGAATGCCGGGCGATGCTCGAACCGCAGGCGGCGGCGCAGCGGCTGCAGGTGTCGCTGGCGATCGACCCGGCGATCGCGTTGCGGGCCGACCGCAAGCGCGTCAAGCAGATCGTCGCCAACCTGCTCTCCAATGCGGTCAAGTACAACCGGCCGGCCGGTCAGGTCGACCTGCGTGCGCGCCGCGTGCTCGGCGCCGATGGCCCCGCCGTCGAGCTGGCCGTCAGCGACACCGGCACCGGCCTGGGCGCCGAGCAGCTGGAGCGGCTGTTCACGCCGTTCGACCGCCTCGGTGCGCAGCACCGCGACGTGGCCGGCACCGGCCTCGGGCTCTCGCTGTCGCGCCACCTGGCCCGCGCGATGGGCGGCGAGATCCGCGTGGAGAGCCGCCTCGACGTCGGCAGCACCTTCGTCCTGAGCCTGCCGGCTGCGGCCGGTTGAACCGCGACGCTCGCGGCCCGTCAGCGCTCGAAGCGGAACACCGCCATGCTGGCCCGCAGGTTCGGCCAGCGGCGGATCTCGCGGCCGCCGTGCAGGCCGAAGCTGTCGGTCACCACCAGACCGAGCTTGCGTGCCAGCACCTCGAAATCGGCGTAGGTGCCGACGCGGATGTTGGGCGTGTCGTACCACTCGTACGGCAGCGCGCGCGTCACCGGCATGCGGCCCGAGACCACGCGCAGCCGGTTGGGCCAGTGCGCGAAGTTCGGGAAGCTGACGATGCCGATGCGCCCCACGCGCGCCGTCTCGCGCAGCATGCGTTCGGTGTTGCGCAGGTGCTGCAGGGTGTCGAGCTGCAGCACCACGTCGAAGCTGGCGTCGTCGAACAGGGCCAGGCCCTCTTCGAGGTTGAGCTGGATCACGTCGACACCGCGCGAAACGCTGGCCAGCACGTTCCTGTCGTCCAGTTCGATGCCGTAGCCGGTGCAGCCGCGCGTGCGCTGCAGGTAGGCCAGCAGCTCCCCGCTGCCGCAACCGAGGTCGAGCACACGGCTGCCCGGCGGCACGAGGCCGGCGATGACCTCGAGGTCGCGCCGCTCAGACATCGCCCGCTCCCGGCACCGGCACCGCGCCGGCGACGTCGGCATGGACACGGTCGAAGTACGCGCGCATCACGCCGAGGTAGCGCGCATCGTCGAGCAGGAAGGCGTCGTGCCCGTGGGGCGCGTCGATCTCGGCGTAGTTCACCGGGATGCGGTTGTCCACGAGCGCCTTCACGAGCTCGCGCGAGCGCGCCGGCGAGAAGCGCCAGTCGGTGGTGAAGCTCACCAGCAGGAAGCGGTTGCCGCGCGCGGCGCCGAACGCGGCCGAGAGGTCGCCGCCGTGGTCGCGCGCGGGGTCGAAGTAGTCCAGAGCACGCGTGATCAACAGGTAGGTGTTGGCGTCGAAGTACTCGCTGAACTTGTCGCCCTGGTGGCGCAGGTAGCCTTCGATCTGGAACTCGATGTCCTGCGTCGTGTAGCCCAGCTCGGCGGCGCGCAGCGTGCGGCCGAACTTGCGCTCCATGCCGTCGTCGGAGAGGTAGGTGATGTGGCCGATCATGCGCGCCACGCGCAGGCCGCGGCGCGGCACCGCCCCATGGGCGTAGAAATGGCCGCCGTGGAACTCGGGGTCGGTGACGATCGCGCGGCGCGCCACCTCGTTGAACGCGATGTTCTGCGCCGACAGGTTGGGCGCGGTGGCCACCGCCACGCAGTGCCGCACGCGCTGCGGATGGCGCAGCGTCCAGGCCAGCGCCTGCATTCCGCCGAGGCTGCCGCCCAGCACCGCGGCGAGCTGCCGGATGCCCAGCCGCTCGACCAGCCGCGCCTGCGCGTCGACCCAGTCCTCCACCGTCACCACCGGGAAGTCGGCACCCCAGGCGCGGCCGGTGGCCGGGTTCACGTGCATCGGACCGGTGGAGCCGAAGCACGAGCCGAGGTTGTTGACGCCGATGACGAAGTAGCGGTTCGTGTCCAGCGGCTTGCCGGGGCCGACCATGTTGTCCCACCAGCCGGCGCGGCCCTCGGCATCGAGCCCGGCCACGTGGTGGCCAGCGTTCAGCGCGTGGCACACAAGCACCGCGTTGCTGCGCGCCGCGTTCAGCGTGCCGTAGGTCTCGTAGACGAGCGTGTAGCCACCGATCGACGCGCCGCTCTTCAGCGGCAGCGGCTCGGCGAAGGTCATGTGCTGGGGAGAAACGGTCCCGATCGAGGCCATCACGTTTAGCGGCATTTGATAGAGCGCCCGCAAGCAGTTGCAAATCGGCGCTGGAGGTCGCGGAGTATAGCGGCGCGCCCCCCGCGCGGCGCCCACCCTGCGGGTAAGCCGCCGCTGCTGCGGCGGGGTGCGGCGGCTACGATCCCTCGCGTCTTCCACCCTGCGCCCCACCCGCATGCACGCCTGGCTGGACAAGCTCGATCGTCACTTCCCCGTGCGCTACACGGCCTGGCTGGCCAGCGCGGTGGGGCTGCTGCTGTTCACGTTCTCGTGGGTCGCATTCAACGTGGGCAGCATCGCCGCGCTGGTGTGCCTGTTCCTCGTCGGCCTGGGCTGGCGCGACACCCACCAGACGCGCCACTCGATCCTGCGCAACTACCCGGTGATCGGCCACCTGCGCTTCCTGTTCGAGTACGTGCGGCCCGAGATCCGGCAGTACTTCTTCGAGACCGACCGCGAAGCGATCCCGTTCTCGCGCCAGCAGCGCGCCATCGTCTACCAGCGCGCCAAGGGCGAGTCGGACAAGCGCCCGTTCGGGACGCAGCTCGACGTGCTGCACCCCGGCTACGAGTGGATCAACCACTCGATCGCCACCACCACGCTGCCGTCGCACGACTTCCGCATCACCATCGGCAGCGGCAGCGCCTCGTGCACGCAGCCGTACTCGGCCAGCATCTTCAACATCTCGGCGATGAGCTTCGGCGCGCTGTCGGCCAACGCGGTGCTGGCGCTGAACGCGGGTGCCAAGCGCGGCGGCTTCGCGCACGACACCGGCGAAGGGTCGATCAGCCAGCATCACCGCACCCACGGCGGCGACCTGATCTGGGAGATCGGCTCGGGCTACTTCGGCTGCCGCAACGACGACGGCTCGTTCAGCGAGGAGCGCTTCATCGAGAACGCGCGGTCGCCGCAGGTGAAGATGATCGAGGTCAAGCTGAGCCAGGGCGCCAAGCCGGGCCACGGCGGCGTGCTGCCCGGCCCGAAGGTGACACCCGAGATCGCCGCCGCCCGTGGCGTGCCGGTGGGCACCGACTGCGTGAGCCCTGCCCGACACGGCGCCTTCTCCACGCCGCTGGAGATGCTGCAGTTCATCGAGCGACTGCGCGTGCTCTCGGGCGGCAAGCCCACCGGCTTCAAGTTCTGCGTCGGCCACCCGTGGGAGTGGTTCGGCATCTGCAAGGCGATGATGGAGAGCGGCCTGGTGCCCGACTTCATCGTCGTCGACGGCGCCGAAGGCGGCACCGGCGCGGCGCCGCTGGAGTTCACCGACCATGTCGGCGCGCCGCTGCAGGAAGGCCTGCTGCTGGTGCACAACGCGCTCGTGGGGCTGAACCTGCGCGACCGCGTGAAGATCGGCGCCGCCGGCAAGGTGGTCGGCGCCTTCGACATCGTGCGCATGATGGCGCTGGGTGCCGACTGGTGCAACGCGGCGCGCGGCTTCATGTTCGCGCTCGGATGCATCCAGGCGCAGACCTGCCACACGGGCGCCTGCCCCACCGGCGTGACCACGCAGGACCCGGTGCGCCAGCGCGCGCTGGTGGTGCCGGACAAGGCCGAGCGCGTCTACCGCTTCCACCAGCTCACGTTGGAAGCGCTGAAGGAACTGGTGCAGGCCGCGGGGTTGGAGCACCCCAACCAGATCACGCCGTCGCACATCGTGCGGCGCACCACGAACAGCGACGTGAAGCTGCTCGCCAACCTGCTGCCGCTGGTGGAGCCCGGCGCGCTGCTGGAGGCCATCGACGGCCGCGCCGACTGGCCGCACAACGTGTTCCGGCTGTACTGGCCGCTGGCCCGCAGCGACAGCTTCCAGCCGGCGGGCATGCTGCAGCCGCTGCAGCCGGCATACGGCGCGATCTGACGCGGTGAACGCCGGTCGGCCCGCGTCGGTGACCGCCGTGGCTGACTTCGGCACGCCCACGCGGCGCGAGATCGACGTGCTGGCGGCTCGCACGCTGGCGCTGTTCGCCACCGTTGGCGTGGCCGGCGGCATGGTGGCCGTGCTGATGTTCGGCGGCATCGGCACGACGGTGCGGGCGACGATGCTCGCCATCCTCGCGGTGATGCTGATGGCGCTGCTGGCACTCCATCGCTACACGTCGCGCGAGCGGCCGCGGGCCGTGGTGTTCGCGACGCTGGCCATCGGCCTGTTCGTCAACGCCGCCCTGGCCTGGGTGATGGGCGTGGGCGTGCACGGCGCGTCGATGGGGCTGATGGCGCTGCTGATCACGCTGGCCGGCGTGCTGATCGGCGTGCGCTATGCGGTGCTGCTGGCCGTGGCCGGCACGGCCACGGTGCTGGTGCTGTACGTCGCCGAGCTGCGCGGGTGGATCGGTGGCGCCGCCATGGCCGCGGCGCTGCCGGCGGTCAACCGCGTCTACACGCTGATCGCGATGATGGGCATCGGCCTGGTCTGCGCCGCGGTGCTGTCGCGCATGTACCTGCGCACGCTGGACCTCGCGGCCTCGCGCGGGCAGCGGCTGGCGGCGCTGCTGCGCGTCGGTGCCGACTGGGTCTGGGAGGAGGACGCGCAGCACCGCATCACCTACCTCACCGAGGCTTTCGCGCGGCGCTGCGGCGTGCCGCTGCGCGAGTTCATCGGCCGCGCCTGGTGGGAGGTGCCCGGCCTGATCGGCCCCGACGTCGGCTGGGACACGATCCGCAGGCTCTTCGAATCCGGCCTCGGGCTCACCGAGCACCTGATGCACACGCGCGACCCCCAGGGGCATCGCATCGTGCTCCGGCTCGACCTGAAGCCGCGGCACGATGAGGAAGGCCGCCTCGTCGGCTGGCTGGGCGTCGGGCGCGACGTGACGCGCCAGGTCGAGGCCGAGCAGCGCCACTCCGAGATGCAGCAGATGCTGGAGGCGCTGTTCCGCACCAGCAGCGACGCCATCCTCCTGGTGCATCTGGGAGACGGCCGCATCGTCACCGGCAACGAGGCCCTCGCGCGGATGCTGGGCCACCCGATCGACGACATGGTCGGGCGCACGCCCGACGAGGTCGGGCTGTGGGACGACCCCGCCGAGCGCGAGCGGCTGCGCGCCGCGGTGCAGCGCGACCACGGCATCGCGGGCGAGTCGGCCCGCGTGCGGCGCAGCGACGGCTCGTCGCTGCCGGTCACGGTGTCGGCCTCGCGCTTCGTGCACGAGGGCCGCGCCTACGCCATCGCCACCATCCGCGACCAGACGCAGCCCGAGCGCGACCGCCTCGCGGCGGCCATCGTGTTCGAGCACGCCGCGGTGGGCATCGCCCTCGTGCGCGACGCGACCTTCGTGCGCGTGAACCGTCGCTTCGAGGAACTGCTCGGGCAGGAGCCGGGCAGCCTCGCGGGCCGCCCGACGCGCATCCTGTTCGCCGACGACCAGGCCGCCGCGCAGATGCTCGAGGAGTCGCGCCGCGCGCTCGAGCACGGCCGCTACGAGCGCCAGCTCGACGCCGAGCGCCCCGACGGCACGCACTTCATCGCCCGCGTGCGTGCACAGCCGGTGGACCCGGCGCGCCCGCTGGAGGCTGGCTCGGTGTGGCTGCTGGAGGACGTGACCGAACGCGAGGCGGCGCAGGCCGCCTTGACGCGCGCGCTCGGCGAGGCCGAGGCCGCGAGCCGCGCGAAGAGCGCCTTCCTGGCAACGATGAGCCACGAGATCCGCACACCGCTGAACGGCACCCTGGGCATGATCCGGCTGGCGCTGGACACGCCACGCGAGGACCCGCGGCGCGAGGAATTCCTGCAGCACGCCGCGGCCAGCGCAGCCACGCTGGCCGGCATCATCGGCGACGTGCTCGACCTGTCGCGCATCGAGGCGGGCAAGCTGCAGCTCGAGAGCGCGGCCTTCGACCTGCGCGAGCTGCTGCACACCATCGAGCGCGCACAGCGGCCGCTGGCCGAGGCGCGCGGGCTGACCTTCACGCTGAAGGTCGACCGCGCGCTGCAGCCGCGCCGGCGCGGCGACGAACTGCGGCTGCGGCAGATGATCGTCAACCTCGTGGGCAACGCGCTGAAGTTCACCGAGCGCGGCCGCATCGAGGTGCGCGCCTCGGCGCTGCCCGGCGGCGAGCTGCGGCTGGAGGTCGAGGACACCGGCGTGGGCATCCCGCTCGACGTGCAGGCGCGCCTGTTCCGCCCGTTCGTGCAGGCCGATGCCACCACCACGCGGCGCTACGGCGGCAGCGGGCTGGGCCTGTCGATATGCCGCGAGCTGGCCACGCTGATGGGCGGCCGCATCGGCGTGCACAGCCAGCCCGGCGAGGGCAGCCTGTTCTGGATCGAGGTGCCGCTGGCCGTGGTGCGCGACGACGAAGGTGCCGATGCGCCACGCGACGCCACCCAGCCGCTGACGGGCCTGCGCGTGATGGTCGTCGAGGACAACCCGGTGAACATGATGATCGCCGTGGAGACACTGCGCCGCTGGGGCGCCGAGGCGATCGAGGCAGCCGACGGCACCGAGGCCGTGCAGCACCTGGGCGACCCGCAGCACGGCTGCCACGTGGTGCTGATGGACATGCACATGCCGACGATGAACGGCGCGCAGGCCACGCAGGCGCTGCGGGCTATGCCGCACAACCGCCGTCTCCCGATCGTGGCGCTGACCGCGGCGGCGCTGTCCAGCGAACAGCAACAGGCGCTCGAGGCCGGCATGGATGACTTCGTCGCCAAGCCGATCGATCCGCAGGTGCTGCTGGCGGTGCTGCAGCGGATGGTGACGCGCCCGCGCGCCGCCTGACGACGGCTTGCGCCGTCAACGCGTCAAGGCTTGGGCGGCGCGGTGTCGACGAAGCTCTGGCGCGTCATCAGCTTGTCGTGCAGCTTGTGCAGGTTGGCGTGGCGGCCGCGCCAGTCGATCTGCGGGAAGCGGAAGTCGAGGTAGCCGAGCGCGCAGCCCACCGCGATATCGGCCAGCGTCAGGTGGATGCCGCAGCAGTAAGGCTTCTCGGCCAGGCCCTGGCTCATCGCACGCAAGCCGGCGTCGACGCGCGACATCTGGCGCTCGATCCACGCCGGGCTGCGCTGCGCGTCGGTGCGGCCGGCCCAGGTGCCTTCGAGCCGTGCCAGGATGGCCGCATCGATGACGCCGTCGGCCAGCGCCTCCCAGGTGCGCACCTCGGTGCGCTCGCGGCCCGACGGCGGGATCAGCTTGCCCACCGGCGACAACGTGTCGAGGTACTCGACGATGACCCGCGAGTCGAACACGGCCTCGCCGCCTTCCATCACGAGGCACGGCACCTTGCCCAGCGGGTTGGACGCGAGGATCGCGTCGCTGTTCCACACGTCCTCCAGCACGAGCTGGAAGTCGAGCTTCTTCTCTGCCATCACGACACGCACCTTGCGCACGTAGGGGCTGGTGAGCGCACCGATCAACTTCATGGATGACAGCGGTCCCTGGACTTCTCGTGACGCGCCGCGAACCGGGCGCTGCGCGGCATTCTATCGACGGCCCCTGCGGCCACCGCCGTGCGCCTAGGGATGCTGTCGCGTGCCGTCCACGTGGGCCGGGCGGCCCGGCAGCGACAGCGTGGTCGCCCGCGGTGCGCCGCGCGCGAGCACGGTGCCGTCGCGCACCACGAGCAGGCGTTGCGCACGCAAGCGGATCGCCTCCACCGGCGTGCGCGCCTGCAGCAGCACGAGGCTGGCGCGGCAGCCGACCTCCAGCCCCCAGCCCGGCAGGCCGAGGATGCGCGCGTTGGTGAGCGTCACCGCATCGAAGCAGGCCCGCATGCCGTCCTGCGACGTCATCTGCGTCACGTGCAGCGCCATCGACGCCACCTCCAGCATGTCGCCGCTGCCCAGCGCATACCACGGGTCCATCACGCAGTCGTGCCCCAGCCCCACCGGGATGCCTGCGGCCAGCAGCTCGGGCACACGCGTCATGCCGCGGCGCTTCGGGTAGGTGTCGTGCCGGCCCTGCAGCGTGATGTTGATCAGCGGGTTGGCGATCGCCGCCAGGCCCGCCTCGCGCATCAGCGGCAGCAGCTTGCTGACGTAGTAGTTGTCCATCGAGTGCATGGACGTGAGGTGCGAACCGGCCGCGCGGCCATGCAGGCCCAGGCGCTGCACGTGGTACGCCAGCGTCTCGACGTGGCGCGACAGTGGGTCGTCGCTCTCGTCGCAGTGCAGATCCACCGGCAGCCCGCGCTCGGCGGCGATCTCGCACAGCAGGCGCACGCTCTCGGCGCCGTCGGCCATCGTGCGCTCGAAGTGCGGGATGCCGCCCACCACGTCGACGCCGCGGTCCAGCGCCCGCAGCAGGTTGGCGCGCGCCGTGGGCGAGCGCAGCAGGCCATCCTGCGGGAAGGCGACGAGCTGCAGGTCGAGGTAGGGCGCGACGCAGCGCTTCACGTCCAGCAGCGCTTCCACCGCCAGCAACCGGTCGTCGCACACGTCCACGTGCGAGCGGATCGCCAGCAGGCCCTGCGCCACCGCCCAGTCGCAGTAGGCCAGCGCACGCTCGACCAGCGCATCGGCCGTGAGCTGCGGCTTCAGCTCGCCCCACAGCGCGATGCCTTCGAGCAGCGTGCCGCTGGCGTTCACGCGCGGCAGCCCATACGAGAGCGTGGAGTCGAGGTGGAAGTGCGCGTCGGCGAACGGTGGCGACGCGAGCCAGCCCTGGCCGTCGATCGCTTCGGCATCGGGTGGTGCGGCGAGGGCCGGGCCGATCGCGGCGATGCGGCCGCCGATGCACAGCACGTCGATGCCGCTGCGGCCGTCGGGCAGGCGCACATCGCGCAGCAGCAGCGGGCGGGGATTCGAAGACACGGTCACCTCATGAACGACGGCAGCCACAGCGACAGCGGCTGCCATTCGAGCACGATGCCCAGCGCCACCACCAGCATGGCGCAGAACAGCCACACGCCTCGGAAGATCTGCGCCAGCGAGACGCCGGGCAGCAGCGCGTTCAGCACGAAGAGGTTCATGCCCACCGGCGGCGAGATCAGGCCGATCTGCACCACCAGCACGATCAGCACCCCGAACCACACCGGGTCGAAGCCCAGGCCGGTGACGATCGGGAAGAACACCGGGATGGTCAGCAGCACCATCGACAGCTCCTCCATGATCGTGCCCAGCAGCACGTAGATCAGCATCATCGCGCCCACCACCGCCAGCGGCGACAGGCCCAGGTGCAGGATCCAGTCCTTCAGGTCGCCGGGCATCGTCGTGAAGTTGACGAAGCTCGAGAACAGCATGGCGGCGATCAGGATCGTGAACAGCATCGCCGTGGTGCGCGCGCTCTCGACGAGCACGTCGAACAGGATCTTCCACGTCAGCGCGCGGCGCAGCAGCGCGAACGCGAAGGCGCCCGAGGCGCCGATGCCCGCGCCTTCGGTGGCCGTGAACACGCCCCCGTAGATGCCGCCCAGCACCACCACCACCAGCAGCGCCACGCCCCAGATGTCGCCCAGCGCGCGCCAGCGCTCGGCCCAGCTGCTGCGCTCGCCGGCCGGGCCGGCAGCGGGGTCGCGCCAGCACATCCACGCCACGCCGGCCATCAGCATCGACGCGCACATCAGCCCCGGCAGCACGCCGGCGGCGAACAGCTTGCCGATGTTGGTCTCGGTGACGATGCCGTAGATGACCATGATCGTCGACGGCGGGATCATGATGCCCAGCGTGCCGCCGGCTGCGATGACGCCGGTGGACAGGTGATCGGCGTAGCCCAGCCGCTTCATCGGCGGGTAGGCCACCTTGCTCATCGTGGCGGCGGTGGCGATCGACGAGCCGCAGATCGCGCCGAAGCCGGCGCAGGCGATCACGGTGGCGTGCGCCAGGCCGCCCCGCACATGGCCGATGAAGGCGTAGGCGGCGCGAAACAGCTCATGTGCCAGGCCGGCCCGCGCCACGAAATTGCCCATCAGGATGAACAGCGGCACCACCGACAGCGTGTAGGCGAAGCCGGTGTCGTAGACCACCTGCGCCGCGTTGGCCATCGTCGGCGGCCAGCCGCGCAGCAGGCCGAGCCCGACGAAGCCCACCAGCCCCATCGCGAAGGCCAGCGGGATGCGCAGCAGCGCCAGCAGGAACACCGCGCCGAAGCCGACCAGCGCCTCGATCACGTGACGCCCCCGGTCTCGGTGCCCGGGTGATGCTGCTCGCCCGGAGGCGCGAAGACCAGCCACAGGTGCATCGCTGCCGTCACGGCGCACAGCACGCTCATCAGGCGCACGAACGGCGGCAGCGGCAGCTTGAGCTGCGCAGTGACGTCACCGAAGCCGGCCATCTGCCCGGCCTTGTCCCACATCAGCCAGGCCAGGCCCAGCAACGCCGCGGCGCACAGCAGGTCCACCAGCGCCTGCTGCACGCGCCGCACGGCCGCGGGCAGCACCCGGTCGAGCGAATCGAACACGACGTGCTCGCCCTGCATCGAGACCAGCGGCAGCCCGGCGAAGATCACCACCACCATCAGCAGTTCGGTCAGCTCCAGCGCGCCGGGCACCGACTCCGACAGCAGCTTGCGACCGCTGACGTCGACCAGCGTCAGCAGCATGATGGCGAACAGCGCCAGCGCGGCGATGGCGCCGCACAGCGTGGCGAGCAGCTTCCTCAAGGAAACGTGGCTTCGCCACGTTCCTTGATCCCCGCGGGGGACGGCCGGCTCCGGCCGGCCTTGGGGCGAATTCAAGGGGCCGGCTTACTGCAGCTTCTTGATCTCGGCGCGGAAGTCGGCCAGCACCTTGCGGGCGTCCTTCATCCCCTTGGCCTCGGCCGCCTTGACCCAGGCGTCGATCACGGGCGCCGTCTTCGCCTCGACGGCCTTGACGAAGGCGGCGTCGGCGGTGAGGAACTGCACCCCCGCGGCCTGCATGAAGGCCTTGCCGCGACGGTCGACCTTGTCCCAACCCATGCCGAAATGGCGCGCGGCGTACTCGCCCGACAGCTCGTCGATCGCCTTCTTCACGTCCGGCGGCAGCGAGTCGTACTTGGCCTGGTTCATGATGAACACGAAGCTCGTGTTGTAGAGCCCGCCGGGGAAGAAGGTGGCGTGCTTGATGACCTTGTCGATCTTGAAGCTCTCCACCGACTCGGCGGGGAACAGCGTGCCGTCCATCACGCCGGTGGACAGCAGCTCGTAGCTCTCGGGAGCGGGCTTGAGCGTGACGTTCAGGCCCATCGCCTTGCTGAGCTCGTTGACCATGCCGCCACCGACGCGGAACTTCAGCCCCGCCAACTCTTCCATCCTCGTGATCGGGCGCTTGGTGTTGAACACCATGCCGGGGCCGTGCGTGAACACCGCCAGCACCTTCACGCCCTTGTGCTCGTCGGCGATGGCCGGCGTGCGGGCGTAGATGCGCTGGAACGCGACCGACGTGGCCACCGCCGAGTCGCCCAGGAACGGCACCTCGGCGAACTGCGTCGTGACGAAGCGGCCCGGCGTGTAGCCGTGCACCGTGAACGAGATGTCCGCGAGGCCGTTGCGCACCGAGTCGAAGGTGGCGCCGGGCGCGCTGACCGCGCGCGGCAGCGCATTGCAGCGCACCTTGCCCGGCACCTTCTGCTCGAGCTGCTGGCACCACTCCTTCTGCCCTTCGGTGAGCGAGTGCGACGGCGGTACCCACGACGACAGGGTCAACACGACCTGGGCGCTGGCCCAGGCGGGCATCAGCAGGACCGCAGCGGCCAGGGTGGCTCGACGCGTGCAACGGTGGAAACGGCGCATGGTGACTCCTCGGATGGGCGGCTCGGGCGGGATTGTCGGGCTCGCCGCGGCACGCATCCCGGCCCGCCCGCTAGTGGTTCCCCCTAGGGGCGGGGGTCTCCCGCGCTCGGGGGGAGGGCAAGTCGTGGTCAGCCGCCTAGCATTCCTTCGAGGCTTCGTGCCTGTCTTCCGACCATCCGGTTCGCCTTCATGTCCCAGCTCGTCCGTTCCATCGTCCTGCCGTCGCGTCGGCTGCTGGCCGAAACCTGCCATGCCGGTCGGCCGCACGAGGTGGTCGAGGCGCTGTCCGACGCCGCGCAGGCCTGGGCGCGGCGGCAGGCCTGGGGCACGGCCGAAGCCCATCTCGAGGAAGCGCTGCGCTGGGCGGTGTTCGTCGGCAGCGTCGATGCACTGGTGGAACTGCACTGCCAGGCTGCCGAGATGGCCGCCTGCAGCGCCGAGCAGGGCAGGCCAGTCGAACGCGCGGCGGCAAGCCGCCGCGCCCGCGCCCACGCCGTGGAGGCCGGCCGGCTGGCCGATCGCGTGGCCTGTCCGGCGTGGGAGACGGTGGTGCTGCTGCGGGCCAGCGACGTGCTCGACCGTTGCGGCCACCGCAACGAAGCAACGGAGCTGCAGGCCCGCGCGGTGCGGCAGATGATCGGCAGCGACAGCTGAACGGCCGCTACAAGCGCATCCAGACCACCACGCCGGCCAGCAGCAGCACGGCGCCCCACACCATCGCCCGCAGCGTGCGACGCGACGTCCAGCGCGCGTCGCGCCCATAGGCCGCCAGCAGCTGGCCGGCGCGCTGCGACACCGGCACCGAGGCCACGTCGCCCACCAGCAGCGCCACCGTGATGTCGTCACCGCTGCCGTGGTGCGTGGCGTGTTCGAGCATCGCCGGCAGCCGGGCCTCGGCCGCCCCGGTGCCGTGGCGCTGCAGCCAGGCCACGAAGGCCTGCGACATCTCCAGCACGTCGCCGCTGTCGCGGAACGAGTTGGCGTAGCCGTCGGTGGCCAGCAGCACCAACGCCGGTCGCGCCAGCGCGCCTTCGCGCACCACGCAGCGGAAGTCGTGCTCGGCGCCGGGCCGGCTCAGCGACGTGGTGAACTGGCCGGCCAGCCGGTCGTCCGGCGGCACCGGGCGGCGCACGCTGCCGTCGGCGTCGACGGTGACCAGGTCGCCGTCGCCGATCTGCCCCAGCACCAGCGCCCCGGGAAGCGCCAGCGCGAACAGCAGCGTGCTGCCATAGGCCAGCAGCGGGTTGTTGTGCACGCGGGCCACGCCGTCGGGGCCGTCGGCCTCCTGGAGGCGCCGCCATTCGTCCTGGGTGATCGGCCGTGCAGCAAGTTCCGCACGGGCCAGTTCGGCCCAGCGCTGCACGATGCGGCGCGGCAGCGCGATGCTCGCCATCTCGGCACGCGCCGTGCTGTCGGCAGCCTCGAAGGCCGACAGCATCGTCTGCATCGCTTCGCGGGCAGCAGACACCGCGAGCCGGGAACCTGTGGCACTGCGGAAGTGACGCGCGCCGCCATGGCCGTCGGCGACCGCGATGCCCACGCGGCCCCGCCTGGCAGCCGCGGCGTCGAGCAGCAATGCGTCCTGGTTGGGGAGGCCGTCCTGCACATGCGCGGCACCGCGCACCGACGCACCCAGCGCACGCCACGCGGCTGCGCGCGGCATCGCTTCGGCGGTGGGCAGGGGCAAGGCGGACATCGGCGAGGCCGTCGCAGATCTCGGCAGCGCGGCTCCTGGGTTCTGATGGGTGCGCCAGTCTAGTCGGTGGCCGACTCGCCGCACCCCGGGGCAGACCAGTGGAAACACCGCGGCGCGGGGCGGTCATCCTTCACGTCCGCGGCCCTGGCGCGCGTCGACCCGATGCGCCGCTGACAGGTCTCACCTGCGGTTACGCACGAGGGTCAGCGCCGTCCCTAGAGTGCGGCTCGCGCCCCCGGCCCCAGCCCCGGCACGGCGCTCCTACCGTTCCACCTGACCCATCGACAGCCCATGCCGAGACTCTTCCGCGCACTCCTGCTTGCCTGCCTCGCGTTGGCAGCCCACCTCGCCCAGGCCCAGGCCACCTTGCGGGCCCCGATGCCGCTGCTGTCGCTGGCCGAGGCCCGCTCCGAGGGCGCACGGGCCGTCGAGCTGCTCGGCGACCGGCTGCCCGAGGTGGCGGCGCACTACCGCAAGTCGCCCGAGGAGTTCGCTGCACTTCTGCTGGCCGATCGCTCGCTGAAGCTCGACCGCAACGGGCGGCTGTTCGTCGAGGAAGGCGTGCGGCCGCCGCCCTTCACGAACTCGCCCCTGGTGTCGGCCGACAGCGCGGTGGACGGCACGCTGGCGCCGCTGGACCAGACCTTCCTGCTGCACAGCCGGCCGGGCGCGAAGCGAACGATCTACCTGAACTTCAAGGGCGCCACGCTCAACGGCACGGCGTGGAACGGCAGCGCCACCACGGTCACCGCACTGCCCTTCGACCTCGACGGCCTGCCGTACTCGTACAACACCACCGAGCTGCAGCGCATCCAGTACATCTGGCAGCGCGTGGCCGAGGACTACGCTCCCTTCGACGTCGACGTGACGACCGAGGCACCGCCGGCCGACCGGCTGACCCGCAGCAGCACGTCTGACGACGTCTACGGCACCACCGCGCTGATCACCAGCCGCTCCGGCGTGTATTCGTGCAGCTGCGGCGGCGTGGCCTACATCGGCGTCTTCGACAGCGTGGGCGACTACTACAAGCCGGCGCTGGTCTTCTACGACGCGCTCGGCCCCGGCAACGAGAAGTACATCGCCGAGGCCATCTCGCACGAAGTCGGCCACAACGGCGGTCTGTACCACGACGGCACCGCCAGCGTGGGCTACTACGCCGGCCACGGCAGCGGAGCCACCGGCTGGGCGCCGATCATGGGCGTGGGCTACTACCAGCCCCTGGTGCAGTGGAGCAAGGGCGAGTACGCCGGCGCCAACAACGTGCAGGACGATTTCATCGACATGCAGGCCAACGGCCTGCCGCTGCGCGCCGACGACCACGGCAACACCCCCGGCACTGCGACGCGGCTGACCGGCACCACCAGCGGCGGCCTCACGAGCTACACCGTGGAGGGCGTCATCGGACGGGCCGGCGACGTCGACGTGTTCGCGTTCGCGAGCGGGGCCGGCAGCGTCAGCTTCACCGTGTCGCCGGCCGCGCGCTCGGCCAACCTCGACGCGGTGCTGGAGCTGTACAACGGCGCCGGCACGCTGCTGGCCAGCGCCAACCCGGTGGATGCGCTGAACGGCAACCTCACGGTCGTGCTGCCTTCGGCCGGCACCTACTACGTGGCGGTGCGCGGCACCGGCAAGGGCGACCCGGCGACCAACGGCTACACCACCTACGGCAGCGTCGGCCTGTACGCGGTGACCGGCACGGTGCCGGCGGCCACCGGCACGCCGCCCATCGCGGTGATCGCGGCCACGCCCACCTCCGGCACCGTGCCGCTGACGGTGAACTTCTCGGGCACCGGCTCCACGGATGCCGACGGCACCATCGTCGGCTACGCCTGGACCTTCGGCGACGGCACCTCCGCCGCCGGCGCCGCGGCGACCAAGGTCTACGGCAGCGTCGGCACCTACACGGCCCAGCTCACCGTCACCGACAACAGCGGCCTGACGGCGCTGAAGACCGTGACGATCACCGTCAACCCGGCGGTCACGCTGGTGCCGTTGGGCGTGGGCAACATCGCGATGAGCGTGCGCAACCAGGGCAACGGCGGCCGCGCCACCGCGGTGGTGACGGTTCGCGACAACGCCGGCCGCGTGGTGCCCGGCGCCACCGTCTCCGGCACCTGGAGCGGCCTCGTCACCGGCAGCGCCAGCGTCGTCACCGGCAGCACCGGCAACGCCACCTTCAACTCGGCCACCACGCGCAGCCGCGGCACCTTCATCTTCACGGTGACCGGCATCACGCTCGCGGGCTACACCTACACGCCGGCCCTGAACGTCGAGACCAGCGACTCGATCTCGCGCTGAGGCTGCGCCTCGGCGCGCTCGACGGCACGCACCCACGGCGTGCCGGTGCGCACCCGCTCGCGCACGTCGACTTCGGCGAAGCTGGCCAGCAGTGCATCGGCGTCCGCACGCGCCAGTTCGAGCTGGCGCGACGCGGCGGGGTCGCCAGCGGCGAACAGCACGCGCCAGGCGGCCAGCCGCGCTTCCTGCGGAAACTCGGCGCCCCGCAGGGCATCCGGCTCGTCGAGCGCGGGCCGTTCGGCGCGCACGGCTTCGGCGGCCGCGGCGAGGTCGCCGCCGACCGCACGGTGCTCTGCCAACCGCAGGCGGCACGCAAGGGCCGCCGTGGTGCCGCCTTCCGCCCGGTGCGCCGGCTCGCATTGCCGCCACAGGCCGGCCGCCTCGTCGCGGCGACCGAGGCCCCACAAGGCTTCGGCGCGGGTGACCTCGAAGTGCAGGCCGCGGCCATGGAACCCGAGCGCGTGGTAGCGCTCCGCCGTCTCGGCAGCGAGCCTTTCGGCCGCCGCCGCATCGCCGATGATCAGCCGCAACGTCGCGCCCAGGCCGGCCACGGTCGCGCCGTGCCACGGGATGCCGACCTCGTCGGCCAGCCGCTGGAACTCCGCGAGATGCCGCTCCGCCAGGTCGACATCCAGCCGGTAGATGGCCCACAGGGCGGCCGCCTCCAGGCACGACGCGCAAAGCCGTGGATGGTTCATCTGGCGCACCAACTCCAGCCCGCGCGCGATGACCTCCCCGCGTGCGTGGTCGTCGTTGGCGAGCCGGTGGTACTGCGACGCCACCACGCACAGCTGCACCTCGTAGATGCCGTCGTTGGGCCGCTCCATGCGCTCGCGCGCGATGCGCGCATGGTGCACTGCGCGCTCCAGATGGTGGCGGGCCAGCTCCCGCTCGCCGCGCTCGATCGCCATCCAGGCCAGGTTGCCGTGGCACAGCGCGGCGGTGCGGACATTGCCCACCGCCTCGGCGGCCTCGGCACCCTGGATCGCCAGGTCCCGGGCCGCCTCGATGCGCCCTTCCCGCTCGGCGATCAGCGCAGCTTGGGCGAGCGCGCGCGACTCCCACGTGCGCTCGCCATGCAGGCGGGCGAGTTCGAGCAGGCGATCGACGTCGCGCTGCTGGCGGTCGCGCCGGGCGAGCACGTCCCACAACGGGATGCGGCGCTCGAGCAGCTCCGCCTCGACCTCGGGCAGCAGGCCCCCGGCCGTCCGCCGCCACTGCACCTCGGCACGGTCGTGGTACTCGCCAGCCAGCGCATTGGCGAAGCGCTGCTCGGCCAGCAGCGCCGCACGACGCCAGCAGTCGGCCGCCCGCTCGGGCTGGCCGGAACGCTCATGGTGCTGCGCGGTGATGGCCAGCACCTCGTCGTGGCGGTCGCCGGCATGCGCTTCCAGCCACTGCGCCGCCAGCGCGTGGGCGCGTCGCCGCTCGGACTTCAGCACCGTCTCGTAGCTCGCCTGCTGCAGCAACTGGTGCTGGAAGCCGCGTTCGGTGGTGTCGTCGAAGGTGCTGGCGGGGCGCCGGTGCACGAGCGCCTTGTCCTCCAGGCGGGGCAACTGGGCGGGCGCCGCGTCGTCGAGCCGGGCGACCGCGGCATCCCAGAACACGGGCCCGATCACGCTGGCCATCTGCAGCGTGCGCCGCTCCGGCGGTGCCAGCGCATCCAGGCGCGCCTGCAGGACACCGGTCAGCGTGCCGGGGATGCGCGAGGCATCCAGTCGCTCGGGTGCGAAGCGCCAGCGGTCGCCGTCGGTGGCGATGACGCCCTGGTCGAGCAGCATCTGCACCAGCTCCTCGGCGTAGTACGGGTTGCCTTCGGCGCGCTGCTCGACGAGCTCGGCCAGCTCGCGCGGCACCGGCGAGAGCCGATCCAGCAGGTCGCGCGTGATCTGCGCGCGCTGCGCCGCGTCCAGCGGCTGCAGCACGAGTCGCTCGTGCGACGGCAGATCGTCGCCCCATGCCGGACGCCGTTCCAGCAGCGCCGGGCGGGCGCCCATCAGCAGCAGCATCGGCCGTGCGCCGCAAGCCTGCCCCAGCACCGTCAACGCCTCGAGCGAGGCGTCGTCGCTCCAATGCAGGTCGTCCAGCTCGATCAGCAGCGACGCGCCGTCGGCCCCGGCCAGACGCTGCAGCCACAGCCCCAGCGCGCGCAGCGCCTGGTCGCGCAGCAGCCGCGCGTCGCCGCCGAGGCGCCGCACCGGCGCGCTGGCCGAGAAGTCCAGGCCGATCAGCTGACCCACCAGCTCGGCGGCCGGATCACCGGCCTCCGCGAGCCACGGTGCCAGGCCCTGCAGCAGCTTGCCGCGGGCCGTTTCGGCGGGGTCGCCGTCCTGGATGTCGAACTGCCGCACCACCAGCTCGCGCAGCAGGCCATGGGGCTGCAGCGCGCTCGACGGCTGGGCGCGCGACCCCAGCAGGCGCCAGGGCCCGCCGCGCCCGATGCGGCGCTGCAGCTCGTCGAGCAGCCGGCTCTTGCCCAGCCCCGCTTCGGCCAGCAGCGTGACGGCGCGTGGCCGGCCCGTGCGGGCGACCTCGTCGGCACAGGCCTGCAGCTGCCGAAGCTCGGCATCGCGGCCCACCAGAGGCGTCTCGACGCCGTCGATGCCCCGGCCGGCGCGTTGCCGCGGCCCGCGCACCAGCCAGCTGGCGATCGGCGCGTCGTGCCCCTTGACCTCGATCGGCGGCTGCGCCTCGGCGTCGAAGCGTCCACGCACCAGCGCCCAGGTGTCCTGGCTCACGCGCAACCGGCCGGGCGGCGCGGTCTGTTCCATGCGGGCGGCGATGTTCACCGCCAGCCCGCGCAGCGTGCTGTCGTCGTCGACGCCGCCGCCGCGCAGCACGCTGCCGGTGTGCACGCCCACCCGCGCGTCGAAGCCGTCGCGCCCGTGCAGCCGGCGCACCAGGTCGCGGTGCCGTGCCGCCTCCTGCAGCAGCGCCAGGCCGCAGGACACCGCGCGCTCGGCATCGTCCTCGCGCGTCGCGTCGGCGCCGAAGGTCGCCAGCAGGTTGTCGCCGGCGTACTGCAGCACCTCGCCCTGGTGGCGTCGGACGATCTCGGTGAAGGCGACCAGCGCGCCGTCCATCACCTGCTGGATGTCCTCGGGGTCCAGGTGCTGCGACAGCCGCGTGGAGCCGACGATGTCCAGGAACAGGATGCTCGCCTGCCGCAGCCGCCGCTCGGGGGCCGCCGCAGCGGGCGGCGCAGCCAGCATCGCAAGCTGCGCGCGCAGCGGAGCCTGCGCAAGGTCGATGACGGCGTCGCCGAGCACCGCGCGCTGCGCCTCCAGCGCGTCGATGGCCTGTTGCAGCGCGGTGGCGGGCGTGGACACGGCGGGCGGCGGCGTGGTTCGTGTCGTGCGGTCAGGCCGGCGACCGCACGCGCGCCAGCACCGGCGCCAGCGCGCGCCCGGTGTGCGAGCCCGAGGCCACCACCGCCTCGGGCGGCCCCTCGACCACCACGCGGCCGCCGTCGGCGCCGCCTTCGGGGCCGAGGTCGATCACCCAGTCGGCCTCGGCGATGACGTCGAGGTCGTGCTCGATGACGATGACGCTGTGGCCGCCGTCGACCAGCCGGTGCAGCACGCGCACCAGCTTCTCGACGTCGGCCATGTGCAGGCCCACCGTGGGTTCGTCGAGCACGTACAGCGTGTGCGGCGCCTTCTGGCCGCGCCGCGTGACGTCGTCGCGGACCTTCGACAGTTCGGTGACCAGCTTGATGCGCTGCGCCTCGCCGCCCGACAGCGTCGGCGACGGCTGGCCCAGCGTCAGGTAGCCCAGCCCCACGTCCTTCAGGAGCTGCAGCGGGTGGCTCACCGCGGGCATGCTGGCGAAGAACGCCACCGCCTCGTCGACCTCCATGCGCAGCACGTCGCCGATCGAGCGTCCGCGCCACGTCACGGCCAGCGTCTCCGGGTTGAAGCGCTGGCCGTGGCATGACTCGCAGGGCACCTTGACGTCGGGCAGGAAGCTCATCGCGATCGTGCGCACGCCCTGCCCTTCGCACGACGGGCAACGCCCGTCGCCGGTGTTGAACGAGAAGCGCCCGGCGGCGTAGCCGCGCGCCTTCGCTTCCAGCGTCTCGGCGTAGAGCTTGCGGATCACGTCCCAGAAGCCGATGTAGGTCGCCGGGCACGAGCGCGGCGTCTTGCCGATCGGCGTCTGGTCGACCTCCAGCACCCGGTCGACCTGGCCGTGCCCATCGAGGCCCGCGCAGCCGCTCCAGGAGGTGCGCCTGCCGGCCAGCGCCTGCTGCACGTTGGCCAGCAGCACGTCGCGCGCGAGCGTGCTCTTGCCCGAGCCGCTGACGCCGGTCACGGCCACCAGCCTCGCCAGCGGCACGCGCACGCTGAGATGCTGCAGGTTGTGCAGGCGGGCGTCGCGCACCAGCAGGGCCGGCCCGTCGGGCGCCACCGCGCGGCGCGGCTGCAGCGGGTGCACCAGCGGGTGCGCCAGCAGCCGCCCGGTGACCGAGGCCGGCGTGCGCGCCAGATCGGCCACCGTGCCTTGCGCCACCAGCGTGCCGCCGCGCTTGCCGGCGCTGGGGCCGATGTCGATCAGGTGCTCGGCGCGGCGGATCGTGTCCTCGTCGTGCTCGACGACCACCAGCGTGTTGCCCTTGTCGCCGAGCTTGGCCAGCGCCGACAGCAGGATGCCGTTGTCGCGCGGGTGCAGCCCGATGGTCGGCTCGTCGAGCACGTAGCACACGCCCTGCAGGTTGCTGCCGAGCTGCGCCGCCAGGCGGATGCGCTGCGCCTCGCCGCCGGAGAGCGTGGGCGCGGCGCGGTCCAGCGTGAGGTAGCCGAGGCCCACCTCTTCGAGGAACTCGAGCCGGCTGCGGATCTCGGTGAGCACGTCGCGCGCGATCTCGGCGTCGCGGCCGGCCAGTCCCAGCGCCTCCAGCCAGGCGCGCGCCTGCTTCACCGACAGCCGCGCGATGCGGTCGATCGGCTCGCCGCCGAAGGTGATGGCGCGCGAGGTGGCGTTCAGCCGTGCGCCACCGCAATCGGCGCAGGGTTCGTCGACCAGGCCCTCGACCTCGGCCTCCTCCGACGGGAAGGTCTGCTCGCGGCCCTTGTCGTCGTCGTCGCGCACCGAGTCGTCGTAGGCCTTGCGCTGCTCGCGCGTCAGGCGCAGCCCGGTGCCCACGCACGACGTGCACCAGCCGTGCTTGCTGTTGTAGCTGAACATGCGCGGGTCCAGCTCGGCGTAGCTGGTGCCGCACACCGGGCAGGCGCGCTTGGTCGAGAACACGCGCACCTCGCCGATGCCGCGGCCCTGCGGCTCGCCGTCGGCCATCGACTCGGCCAGGCCGTCGAGCGGGTGCAGCAGGTGCAGCACGCCACGCCCCAGTTCCAGCGTGCGCGACAGCAGCGTGCGCAGCTCGGCCTCGCGATCGGCACTGACCACGATGTCGCCCACCGGCAGTTCCAGCGTGTGCTCCTTGAAGCGGTCGATGCGCGGGAACGGTTGCGTCGGCAGGAACTCGCCGTCCACGCGCAGGTGGCTGTGGCCGCGCGCCCGGGCCCACTTCGCGAGGTCGGTGTAGACGCCCTTGCGGTTGACCACCAGCGGCGCGAGCAGCCCGACGTGCTGGCCGGCGTGGTCGCGCAGCAACTGCGCGGCGATGCTCTCGGCGCTCTGCGCGCGCACCGGCGCGCCGTCGTGGATGCAGTGCTGCAGCCCGAGCTTGACCCACAGCAGCCGCAGGAAGTGCCAGACCTCGGTGGTGGTGGCCACCGTGCTCTTGCGCCCGCCGCGCGAGAGGCGCTGCTCGATGGCCACGGTGGGCGGGATGCCCCACACCGCGTCGACCTCGGGCCGCCCGGCCGGCTGCACGATGCTGCGCGCGTAGGCGTTCAGGCTCTCGAGGTAGCGCCGCTGGCCCTCGTTGAACAGGATGTCGAAGGCCAGCGTGCTCTTGCCCGAGCCGCTGACGCCGGTGATGACGTTGAAGGTGCCGCGCGGGATGTCGACGCTCAGCCGCTTCAGGTTGTGCTCGTGCGCGTTGACGATGCGGATCGCGTCGGGCGCGCCCTCGGTCTCGGCCCCGACCGTGCCCTGTCCGCGGCGCACCGCGGCCTGCAGCGGCACGCCCTCCTCGACCCGCGGCGTGCCCAGCCCGAGCGCCGACTCGTACTCGCGCAGCGCGCGCCCGGTGTGCGACGCCGCGTGCGCCTTCACGTCGTCGGGCGTGCCGATGCACACCACGCGCCCGCCGCCGTCGCCGGCCTCGGGGCCGAGGTCGACGATCCAGTCGGCCGAGCGGATCACGTCGAGGTTGTGCTCGATCACCAGCAGCGAGTGCCCGGCGTCGAGCAGCTTGCGCAGCGCGCGCATCAGCTTGGCGATGTCGTCGAAGTGCAGCCCGGTGGTCGGCTCGTCGAACAGGAACAAGGTGCCCTTCTTGGCCGCACGCTGCGACGGCGCGCTCGCCGCCTCGGCGAGGAAGCCGGCGAGCTTCAGCCGCTGCGCCTCGCCGCCCGACAGCGTCGGCACCGGCTGCCCCAGCCGCACGTAGTCCAGGCCGACGTCGATGATCGGCTGCAGCCGCGCGACCACCTCGCGGTCGTTCTGGAACCAGTGCGCGGCCTCGGCCACGGTGAGCTCGAGCACGTCGGCGATCGACAGCGACATCGGCCCGCGCAGCACCTTCACGTCGAGCACCTCGGCGCGGTAGCGGCGGCCGTCGCAGTCGGGGCAGCGCAGGTACACGTCGGAGAGGAACTGCATCTCCACATGCTCGAAGCCGGAGCCGCCGCAGGTGGGGCAGCGGCCGTCGCCGGCGTTGAAGCTGAAGGTGCTGGCGGCGTAGCCGCGCTCGCGCGCCAGCGGCGCGTCGGCAAAGATGCGGCGCAGCTCGTCGAACGCGCCGACGTAGCTCGCCGGGTTGCTGCGCGCGGTCTTGCCGATCGGGCTCTGGTCGACGAACACCGCGTCGGCGAGGTGGTCGGCGCCGAGCAGACGGTCGTGCGCGCCGGGGGTCTCGGTGGCCTTGCCGAACTGCCGCGCCAGCGCCGGGTACAGCACGTCCTGCATCAGCGTGCTCTTGCCGGAGCCCGACACGCCGGTGATGCACACGAGGCGCTGCAGCGGGAACTCGACCGTCACGTCCTGCAGGTTGTGCTCGCGCGCGCCCTCCAGCACCAGGCGCGGCGTGGCCGTCTCCACCAGCCGGCGGAAGCCGAGGCCGACCTGCTTGCGCGCGCCGAGGTAGGCGCCGGTCAGCGTGTTGGCGTGGCGCGCCGCGTCGGGCGCGCCGTCGAACACGATGCGGCCGCCGCGCTCGCCGGGGCCCGGGCCCATGTCGACGAGGCGGTCGGCGGCCAGCATCACGGCCGGGTCGTGCTCCACCACCACCAGCGTGTTGCCGGCGTCGCGCAGCCGGTGCATGGCCTGCACGATGCGGCCCATGTCGCGTGGGTGCAGCCCGATGCTGGGCTCGTCGAGCACGAACATCGTGTTGACCAGCGAGGTGCCCAGCGCCGTGGTCAGGTTGATGCGCTGCACCTCGCCGCCGGAGAGCGTGCGGCTCTGCCGGTCCAGCGACAGGTAGCCCAGGCCGACGTCGCACAGGTACTTGACGCGCGTGCGCACCTCGTCGAGCAGCAGCTGCAGCGCGGCGTCGCTGGCATCAGCCGGCAGCGCGGTGCGGTCGAGGCGGTCGAAGAACACGCGCAGCCGCTCGATCGGCAGCTGCATCAGGTCGTGCAGGTTCAGCCCCGGCAGCGCCTCGAGCTGCTCGCGCGACCACGCCGCGCCCACCGGCAGGAAGCGGGCGGGGGGCGGCAGCACCGCGTCGGCATCGGCCTTCGTGCCCAGCCGCCACAGCAGCGCCTCGAGCTTCAGCCGCGCGCCGCCGCACACGGTGCACGGCGTGTAGCTGCGGTACTTCGACAGCAGCACGCGGATGTGCATCTTGTACGCCTTGCTCTCGAGGTACTCGAAGAAGCGGCGCACGCCGTACCACTGCTGGTTCCACTTGCCGTTCCAGTTCGGGCTGCCCTCGATCACCCAGCGCCGCTGCGCTTCGGTGAGCTGCGCCCACGCCGTGTCGCGCGGGATGCCCGCCTCGCCGGCGTATTTCATCAGGTCGTCCTGGCACTCGGCCCAGGCCGGCGTCTGCATCGGCTTGATCGCGCCGTTGCGCAGTGTCTTGCGCGCGTCGGGGATCACGAGGCCCATGTCGACGCCGATCACGCGGCCGAAGCCGCGGCAGGTGTCGCAGGCGCCGTAGGCCGAGTTGAACGAGAACATCGACGGCTGCGGCTCGGCATAGCGGCGGTCGCTCTCGGGGCAGTGCAGCCCGGTGGAGTAGCGCCACACCTCGGCCGGCGTGGTCTCGCCGGCGGCGACATGCACGTCCAGCCGCCCACCGCCGCGCTTGAGCGCCAGCTCGATGGCCTCGACCACGCGCACGTGCTCGGTGCCGGCGTGGCGGAAGCGATCGGCCACCACGTCGAGCACCTTGCGCATGCCGGCGACGCGCTCGCCATGCACGCGCGTGAAGCCGCTGGCCGCCAGCCACTGCTCCTGCTGCTCGGCGCTGGTGTCGGCCGGCAGCTCGACCGGGAACGTGAACACCAGCCGCGGGTCGCCGGCCGCGGCGGCCCGCGCGGCGAGATCGGCGGCGATCGACTCCGGCGTGTCGTGTCGCACCGGCCGGGCGGTATCGGCATCGAACAACTGCGCGGCGCGCGCATACAGCAGCTTCAGGTGGTCGTTCAACTCGGTCATCGTGCCGACCGTGCTGCGGCTGGTGCGCACCGGGTTGGTCTGGTCGATCGCGATGGCCGGCGGCACGCCGTCGACGCGGTCGACCGCCGGGCGGTCCATGCGCTCGAGGAACTGGCGCGCGTAGGCGCTGAAGGTCTCGACGTAGCGGCGCTGCCCCTCGGCGTACAGCGTGTCGAACACGAGGCTGGACTTGCCCGACCCGCTCGGCCCCGTGAAGACCGTCATCTCCCCGGTGCGGATGTCCAGGTCGAGGTTCTTCAGGTTGTGCTGCCGCGCGCCGCGGATGCGGATGACACCGTGTGTCATGGGGTCTGTGGAAGGGGTCCGGTGAGGGGGCAATCGGTCAGTATAGGAGCGCTGCCGCGTCGGATTGCGCACTCGGACACTGGGCGGAAGGCACTCGCTCGGTGCGAGCGAGGCACCATCGTCCACCGCGTCCGCCTGCTGTCTCCGGAGTCGCTGCCATGCCCCGTACTGCCCGCCTGCTGCTGCTCGCCCTGCTGTCGATCGGCCCGGTGGCGCAGGCCCAGATCCGCATCGGCCAGACGGCCGGCTTCACCGGGCCGGTGGCGGCCGGCGTCAAGGAGACGACCGACGGCGCGCGGCTGTGGTTCGATGCCGTGAACGCACGCGGCGGCATCGCCGGGCAGAAGATCGAACTGGTGTCGCTGGACGACCGCTTCGACCCCAAGCTGGCCGGGGAGAACGCCCGCACGCTGGCGGCCGATGCGCGCGTGATCTCGCTGTTCCTGACGCGCGGCACGCCGCATGCGCAGGCGATCCTGCCGGTGCTCCAGGAGGCGAAGCTGCCGCTGGTCGGGCCGTCCACCGGCGCGATGGTGCTGCACGAGCCGGTGCAGCCGTGGGTCTACAACGTGCGCGCCACCTACCAGCGCGAGGCCGAGCGGGCCGTGATGCACCTGGCCACGGTGGGCATCACGCGCATCGCGGTGATCCAGGTGGACGACTCGTTCGGCGCCGACTGCATGGTCGGCGCCCAGCGCGGCTTCAAGGCCGCCGGCGTGGCGCCCGTGGCGCACGAGACCTTCGACCGCGCGAAGCCCGACTACACCGCGCTGGCGCCGAAGGTGGCGGGGCTGCAGCCGCAGGCCGTGTTGTTCTTCGGCTCGGGCTCGGCGGTGGCCGACGGCATCGCCGCGCTGCGGCGCGCCGGCTCGCGGGCCCAGCTCGTCACGCTGTCGAACAACGCGTCGTCAGGCTTCGTCAAGCTGCTCGGCGACCACGCGCGCGGCACGATCGTGATGCAGGTGTTCCCGTTCGAGCGGTCGCTCGCGACGCGCTTCGTGCAGGAGGCGCAGGAACTGGCCAAGGCCGCCGGCCTGCCGGAGTTGACGCCGGCGATGCTCGAAGGCTTCGCCGCGGCCCGCGTGATGGCCGAGGCCCTGCGGCGCGCAGCGCCCAACCCCACGCGCGAGAAGCTGCGCACGGCGCTCGACGGCATGGGCAGCTTCGACATCGGAGGGCTGGAGGTCAGCTTCAGCCCGCGCGACCACACCGGGCTGACCTACGTCGACATCTCGATCATCGGCGCCGACGGGCGGTTCAAGCGCTGAGTCGGCAGCGCAGGGCCTATGCGCCCGGTGGGGCCGGCGGCAGCGGCCGGAACACCAGCACCGGCCCGGCCGGCGTGCCGGCCACCTGCGCCTGGACGCGCAGGCCGATGCGGACCGCCTCGGCTTCGAGGCCGTCGACGCGGCTCATCAGCCGCGGGCCCTCATCGAGGTCGACGAGCACGACGTTGTACGGACCGCCCTGCTCCGCCCCGCGCGCAACCACCGTGACGGCGTGTACCGTGCCGAGGCCGCCCGGCTCGAACCACGCCAGCCGCAGCTCGCCGCAGCGCGGGCACAGCCGCCTCGGCGGGAAGATCGCGTGCGCGCAGGCCGTGCATCGCTGGATCGCGAAGCGGCCGTCCCGGAGCTGCGCCTGCCACGTCGCCATCGGCCCGGAGGCGGTCTCCGCGGGCGGGGCAGTCTGCCGGGATGCGTCGGCCATGGGGGCACTTCCGTCTGAGGATTGGACTGCAGTATACAATTGCATGCAAAGATCGGTGCGGCGCCGATCCACCCCTTCAGGACCCCGCGGCATGGCCCTCTTCACCGACTTCGGCTACACCGACGAACAGAAGATGATGCGCGAGTCGCTGCTGCGGCTGGCGGCCGACACGCTGCCGCCGGCGCGCATCCGCGAGCTCGACCGCGAAGGCGCTTGGCCGCACGAGGCCTACCAGGCGCTGGCCAAGGCCGGCTGGCTGGGGCTGCTCTACCCGGAGCGCTACGGCGGGCTGGACGGCAGCTACAAGGACCTCGTGGTGCTGCTGGAGACGCTGTCGTACCACTACGCCTGCCTGGGCACCACCTACATGACGAGCCCGATCTACGCCGGGCTGCAGGTGCTGCACAACGGCTCCGAGGAGTTGCGGCGCGACTACCTGGTGCCGATGCTGCGCGGCGAGCTGTACTTCGCGTTCGCCCTGACCGAGCCGCAGACCGGCTCCGACGCGGCGTCCATCAAGACCCATGCGCGGCGCGACGGCGGCGACTACGTCCTCAACGGCCAGAAGTGGTTCATCACGTCGGCCCACGTCGCCGACTGGCTGGTGGTGGTGGTGAAGACCGATCCGTCGGCCGACCCGCCGCACCGCGGCTTCAGCCTGCTGTTCGTCGACGCACGCGCCAAGGGCGTGACGATCCGGCCGATCGAGACGCTGGGCCGGCACACCACGCACACCAACCAGATCTTCTTCGACGACGTGCGCGTGCCGGCGCGCTGCCTGCTCGGCGAGGAGAACCGCGCCTGGAAGCAGCTGATGCGCGGCTTGAACCTCGAGCGCGTGGCGATCGCGGCCTGCGGCGCCGGCAACGCGCAGAAGGCGGTGGAGATCGCCTCCGACTACGCCCGCCAGCGCGTGCAGTTCGGCCAGCCGATCAGCCGGCTGCAGGTGATCGCGCACAAGCTCGCCGACATGCGCATCAAGGCCGAGGTGGCGCGCCTGGTGACCTACCGCACCGCCGAGATGATGGACGCGGGCGTGGATGCCCGCATGGAGACCGCGATCGCCAAGGTCGTCGCCACCGAGAACGACTTCCAGTGCGCCGACATCGGCATGCAGGTGATGGGTGGCGCCGGCTACTCGATGGAGCACGACATGCAGCGCCTGTTCCGCGACTCGCGGCTGGGGCCGATCGGCGGCGGCAGCAACGAGATCCAGCGCAACATCATCGCCAAGCTGATGGACCTCTGAAGGAAGCCGACGATGGCCGACACCCCCGCCCCGCGAGGCCGCTGGTTCGAGGACTTCACGGTCGGCGAGGTGCTGCTGACCGGCCGGCGCACGATCACGTCGACCGACATCGTCAACTTCGCCTGCCTGTCGGGCGACTTCAACGACGTGCACTGCAACCACGAGTACGCACGCAGCACGCCGTTCGGCGAGCCGATCGCGCACGGGCCGCTGGTCTACGCGGTGGGCGCCGGGCTGGTCTACGCCTCGGGCGTCAACGACGGCACGCTGCTGGCGCTGCAGGGCGTGGATGGCTGGCGCATGCTCAAGCCGGTGAAGCACGGCGACACGATCCACGTGCGCTCCACCGTCGAGGAGACGCGCGCGTCGACCCGGCCCGACCGCGGCGTGGTGGTGCTGCGCCGCGAGTTCGTGAACCAGCGCGACGAGGTCGTGCAGGAGCTGCGCGCGACCATCGTCTACCGCCGCCGCCCGGCCTGACCGGCTGCGCCGCTGCGGTCGCGGCCGACGCTACGACGCTGCCGCCTCCCGCTCGGCGACCCAGCGCTCCAGGTCGCCGCGCACGATCTTGCCGGTGCCGTTGCGCGGCAGTGCCGCCGCGTCGATGACGTGCACCCGCTTGGGCCGCTTGAACGGCGCCAGCACGCCGTCGCAGCAGCGCAGCAGCGACACCGGGTCGACGGCCGCCCCGGCCGCGAGCGCCACCACCAGCACCGGCACCTCGCCCCAGCGCGCGTCGGGCCGGCGCACGACCACGGCCTCGATCACGCCCGGCTGGCGCGCGACGAGGCGCTCGATCTCGGCCGGGTAGATGTTCTCGCCGCCCGACTTGATCAGGTACTTGCGCCGGTCCACGTACTCCAGCCGCCCGTCGGCGCGGCGCACGAACACGTCGCCGGTGTGGTACCAGCCGCCGCGGAAGACCTCGGCGGTGGCCTCGGGTGCGTTCCAGTAGCCGCTGAACAGCGTCGGGCCGCGCACCAGCAGCTCGCCGGGCGTGCCGTCGGGCACGTCGCGGTCATCGGCGTCGACCAGGCGCAGCTCGCACAGCGCGCTCGGCAGCTTGGCGAGATCGGTCGGCATCTCGCCGGCCGCCAACCGGCCGGCCGACGCCGGCGGCATGCCGGTCTCGGTGCTGCCGAAGGTGTTCGTGTAGGGAACGCCCAGCAGCGCGGTCAGCTCGGCCAGCTGCGCCGGCGCGAACAGGTCGGCCAGCGCGCCGAACTTCTTCAGCCGCTTCACCCGCGGCCGCCGCTGCCGCAGGTAGGCCAGCACCTCGTCGACCATGCCCGGAAACACGATCAGGTTGGCCATGCTCTCGCGCTCGAGGTGGTCGCACAGCAGCGGCAGGTCGGGGCCGTCGACGATGACGACCTTGCCGCCCAGCAGCAGCAGGCCCACCGCGAGCTCGATCGATGCCATGTGGCACAGCGGCGACCACGCGACGAAGCAGTCGCCGCCGTCGACGCCGTAGTCGAGCACGTAGACCATCAGCCGCGCCGCGAGCGCGCGCTCGCTGATCACGGCGCCCTTGGGCAGGCCGGTGGTGCCGCTGGTGTAGAGGATGAAGAGCGGCCGCTCGGGGTCCGCGGGCGGCGGGGGTTCGGCGCGGCGCGGGGTGTCGTCGAGCACCCGTTCCAGCGCGTCGTCGATGCACAGCAGGGCCGCATCGGGCACCGCCGCCGGGAGCGAGGCCCGGTGGCGCGCGGAGACCATCGTGAGCACCGGCTGCACCAGCTCGAGGGCGTGCGCCAGTTCCGCGGCGGCCAGCCGCGGGTTCAGCGTCGCGACGACCGCGCCGAGCCGCATCGCCGCCAGCGCCAGCCACACGAAGGCCGGGTGGTTCTCGCTCAACACCGCGATGCGATCGCCTTCGCGCACGCCGCGGCCCTGCAGCAGCGCGGCGAGCCGGGCGGCGCGGTCGTCCAGCTCGGCGTAGCTCCAGCGGCGGCCGGCCCACGCCAGCGCGGTGCGGGTGCCGTCCACGCGCACCCAGCGGTCGAACCACGCATGCAGCGGCAGCTGCGCGGCGGCCCGCACGGCCACGGGCTGCGGAAGCGGGCCTGGACTCATCGGGGCAGGGATCTCGGTGTGTCGCATACAACTGTATACTGAAATCCAGAACTCCTGCCCGAGCATCGATGCATGCACTGAGAGGTTCGTCGGCCCTGGTCGGCGTCGCCACCGCGCACATCCAGGGCGCGCCGGGCCTCGATCCGCTCGAGATGGTGGCCGATGTCGCCGCCGCCGCGGCTGCCGACGCCGGCGTGCAGCTGCACGACGTGGACGGGCTGTTCACCGGGCTGCAGTCGGAGTTCCTGAGCACGCTGGCGATCGGCGAGTACCTCGGGCTGCGGCCGCGCTTCTCGGACAACAACCGCGTCGGCGGATCGTCGTTCCTGTGCCACACGCTGCAGGCCGCGCTGGCGCTGCAGGCGGGGCTCTGCGACGTGGCGCTGATCTGCTACGCCAGCAACCAGCGCAGCGCGCTCGGCCGGCTGCAGACGTCGGTGGCGGCCAGCTGGTCGGTGACCGAGGCGCCGTATGCCGCTCGCTTCCCGGTGTCGTCGTACGCGCTGTGCGCCAGCCGCCACATGCACGCGTACGGCACCACGCCCGAGCAGCTCGCCGCGGTGGCCGTGTCGGCGCGGCGCTGGGCGCAGCTCAACCCCGAGGCGTACGCGCGCGGCCCGCTGACGATCGGCGACGTGCTGGCCGCGCCGCGGGTGTCGACGCCGCTCGGCCGGCTGGACTGCTGCCTCGTCACCGACGGTGCCGGCGCCATCGTGATGACGCGCGCCGACCGCGCCCGCGACCTGCGACAGCCGCCGGTGTACCTGCTCGGCGCCGCCGGCGCGCACTGGCACAAGCAGGTCTCGGCGATGCCCGACCTCTGCACGACGGCCGCCACCGACTCGGGCCCGCGCGCCTGCGCGATGGCCGGCATCCGCCCGCAGGACGTCGACGTGGTGCAGCTCTACGACGCCTTCACGATCAGCACGATCCTGCTGCTGGAGGACCTGGGCTTCTGCGACAAGGGCCAGGGCGGCCCGTTCGTGGAGAGCGGCGCCATCGCGCCGGGTGGCGCGCTGCCGGTCAACACCAACGGCGGCGGGCTCTCGTACGCGCATCCGGGCATGTACGGCATCTACACGCTGATCGAGGGCGTGCGCCAGCTGCGCGGCCAGGCGGGCGAGCGCCAGGTCGCCGGCGCCGAGCTGTGCCTGTGCCAGGGCAGCGGCGGCGTCTTCTCGAGCCAGGTCACCAACATCCTGGGCACTGCCGCCACGCTGTGACCACCCCCGCGAGACCGACCATGGACACGCCCCCTCCGCCCGCCGCCGAGATCGTCGATGGCCTGCTCGAACAGCGCCACGGTGACGCCGTGGTGCTGACCCTGCACGCGCCCGAGCGCCGCAACGCGCTGTCGCCAGAGCTGCGGCTGCGGCTGCGCGCAAGGCTGCAGGGGGCGCTGGAGGCCGACGACGTGCGCGCCGTCGTGCTGACCGGCGCACAGGGCACCTTCAGCGCCGGCGGCGACGTGCGGCAGATGGCCGAGCGGCCGTCGCCCGCCCTGGCGCGCCAGCGGCTGCAGGTGCTGCACGACATCGTGCGCGCGATCGTCGGCGGCCCCAAGCCGGTCATCGCGGCCGTCGAGGGCCAGGCCTACGGCGCGGGCTTCTCGCTGGCCGCGGCCTGCGACCACGTGATCGCCGGCGACGGCGCCAGCTTCTGCGCGGTGTTCGGCCGCATCGGCCTGGTGGCCGACTGCGGGCTGCTGTGGACGCTGCCCCAGCGCGCCGGCTGGGGCGCCACGCGCGACCTGCTGCTGACCGCCCGCGTGGTGCACACGGCGGAGGCCGCGAGCCTGGGCCTCGTCGACCGCGTGGTGCCCGCCGGTGGCGCGCTGCAGGCGGCGCTGGACCACGCGGCGGCCTACGCCGCGATCGGGCCGCTGGCGCTGGCGGCCACCAAGTCGGCGCTGGCCCGGCGGCCGGCGTCCCTGGACGATGCACTCGCCATCGAGGCCGACCTGCAGGCCGCGCTGCGCGTCAGCGAGGACCATCGCGAGGCCTGCGACGCCTTCCTGTCCAAGCGGCGGGCGACAATGGTGGGGAGGTGACCGCACGATGACCAAGACCGCCACCGCGCGGCGTACCCCGAAGGCTGCCGCGGCCGGCACGCGCCGCGCGGCCACCGAGACGCCCGAAGGCGACGAGCCCGACGCGAACCGGCTGCCGCGCGCCGAGCAGGCCTACCAGCACATCCGCCAGGCGATCCAGGAGCACCGGCTCAAGCCCGGCGACCGGTTGCGCGAGGCCGAGCTGGCCGAGGCGGTGGGCGTCAGCCGCACGCCGCTGCGCGAGGCGCTGGCGCGGCTGGAGTCCGACGGGCTGATCGCCAACGACCCGGCGCGCGGGCTGGTCGTCACGCGGCTCGACTACAACATGGTCAGCGAGCTGTACTACATGCGCGAGGTGCTCGAGGGCACTGCGGCACGGCTGGCGGCGCAGCATGCGTCCGACGTCGAGCTCACGATCCTCGAGCAGATCTGCGAACAGTACAGCCGCAGCATCGGCGACGGCGCCGCGCTCGAGATGCGCAACCGCCAGTTCCACGAGGCGCTGTACCGCTGCGCGCACAACCGCTACCTGCTGCGCACGCTGCAGGGCCTGCACGACGCGCTGGCGCTGCTGGGCGAATCGACGCTGCACGACCGCACCCGCGCCGAGAGCACGCAAGCCGAGCACGAGGCCATCACCCGCGCGATCAAGGAGCGCAACCCGGAGGCGGCCGAGCAGGCCACCCGCACGCACATCCGCAACGCGCAGTTCGAACGCGTGAAGCGCGAGTTCACGCGCATGCGCTGAGCCGCCGAGGCGCGCGGTTCAGCCGGCGGCCACCAGCGCGTCCAGTGCCACCACGCCGTGGCCGGCGCGGCGCACGAGCAGCGGGTTGATCTCGATGCTGCAGCCCGCCGCGGCCTGCGTCACCGCGTAGCGCGACAGCTGCGCCACCGCGGCCGCCAGCGCCGCCACGTCGGCCGCAGGCTGGTTGCGCCAGCCGCGCAGCAGCCGCACGAGGCGGGTCTCGCCGATCATCGCCAGCGCGCCGGCCTCGTCCACCGGCGCCAGGCGCAGCGCGCGGTCGCCGAGCAGCTCGGCCATCACGCCGCCGGCACCGAACACCACCACCGGGCCGAAGGTGGGGTCGTGGCGCACCCCGAGCAGGCACTCGATGCCATCGCCGGCCATCGGCGCGACGAGGAAGCCCTCGATGCGGGCGTCGGGCCGCGCCGCGGCGACCCGCTCGCGGATCGCCGCCACCGCCGCTCGCACCGCGTCGTCGTCGAACACGTCCAGCACCACGCCGCCGACCTCGGTCTTGTGCGGCAGGTCGGCCGAGAGCACCTTCACCGCCACCGGGTAGCCGCAGCGCCGCGCCGCCTGCACGGCCGCGTCGGCATCGGCGCAGACGGTGTCGGCCAGCACCGGGATGCCGAGTTCGCCGACCAATCGCCGGGCGTCGGCCTCGTTCCGGCAGCCGCGAGGGTCCAGGGCGGCCCAGGCCGGATCGGGCGGCTGCAGCGGCGGCCGCTCGGCCGGCGTCGATGCGGCCACGCGCACCAGCGCCCCGTGCGCGCGCAGCATCCGGCAGGTGTCCTCGAACACCGCGTAGCCGGCTGCTTCGTAGCGGCGTACGTGCCCGGGCGTGGTGACGATCGACAGCAGCAGCGCCTTCGCAGGGTGCCGCGCCGCCGCGTCCACCAGCGCGTCGGCCCAGGCGTCGGCCAGCGTCGGCGCGCCGCCGGCCATGCCGACGAACAGCGCCGCCGCGTCGTAGGCATCGCCGTCGAGCAGCAGGTCCAGCACCTCGCCGAAGCGCGGCAGCTCGTTGAGGATCTGTCCCGTCAGGTCCACCGGGTTGGCGGGCATCGCGTTCGGCACCAGCGCCCGGATGCGCTCCTGCAGGGCCGGCGCCACCGGCGGCAGCACGAGGCCGTTCTGCACCGCGTGGTCGGTCATCTGCACGGCGAAGCCGCCCGAGGGGCTCAGCAGCACCAGCCGCGGGCCGGCGGGGCGGCGGCCGCGCACCGCGACGCAGGCCACATCGAGCATCTCCTCGACGCTGTCGGCGCGGTGGATGCCCAGGCTGCGGAACACCTCGTCGTAGACACGGTCCTCGCCGGCCAGCGTGGCGGTGTGCGTGGCCGCCGCGCGGCCGCCGGCCTCGGTGCGGCCGGCCTTCACGGCGATCACCACCTTGCCGCGGCAGCGTGCTTCGCGCAGGGCCGCGAGCAGCGCAGGCCCGTCGCGCACGCCCTCGAAGTACGCCAGCAGCACGTCGATGCCGCCGTCGTGCGCCATCGCGTGCAGCAACTCGGCCGCGCCGACGTCGCACTCGTTGCCGCAGCTCACCCACTGCACCAGCGGCACGCCGCGGTCGGCAGCGAGCTTGTAGACCTGGCTGCCGTAGCCGCCGCTCTGGGTGACCATGCCGATGCGGCCGACCTCGGGGTAGCCGTCGTCGAACATGCTGGAGAAGGTCATGAACGAGCGGCTGCGCGCATCGAACGCACCCAGCGAGTTCGGGCCCAGCAGCAGCATGCCGGTGCCGCGCGCCGCGTCGACCAGCCGAGCCTGCAGTTCGCGCCCGGCCGCCCCCGCCTCCGCGAAGCCCGCGGCGTAGACGATTGCCGCGCGCACGCCCGCCCGGGCGCAGTCGTGCACCGCCTGAACGGCGGCGGCGGCCGGCACGGCCACGATCGCGGCATCCACCGGCCCGGGCACGTCGGCGATGCCGGCGTACGCGCGCAGGCCCTGCACCTCGGTGCGGTTGGGGTTCACGGGGTAGACCGGCCCGTCGAAGCCGCCTTCGATCAGGTAGCGCAGCGTGCGGCCGTTGCCGCGCCGCGGGTCGCTGGACGCGCCGATCATCGCGATCGATCGCGGGCGCAGCAGAGGGCTCAGGTCGCGCATCGCGAGGGGGCTTGCGGCATGCGCGCCGGCAGTGGCCCGGTGCTTAGGGTTGACTTGAGTATACAAAGCTCGACAAAAGAATACAGTGAGGACCAGCGCACCCGGAACCGGGTGGGAAGGTGACGTTCATGAGCCGTTTCTCCGCTGTCCTCCGGCCCCTGCTCGTTCTGTCCGCCCTGGCCTGCGCCGCCGCGCACGCGCAGGCGCCGGCCTGGCCCTCCAAGCCCGTGCGGCTGCTCGTCGCCTTCGCTGCCGGCGGGCCCATCGACCTCGCCGCGCGCGTCGTGGCCGACGGCATGACGCAGAAGCTCGGCCAGCCGGTGGTCGTCGAGAACCGCACCGGCGCCAACGGCGCGATCGCCGCCGAGGCGGTGAAGGCCGCGCCGCCCGATGGGCACACGGTGCTGGTCAGCAACGCCAGCATGATCACGATCACCCCGACGCTGGTGAAGGACCTGAAGTACGAGCCGCTGCGCGACTTCGAGCCGGTCACGCGCATCGTGCAGTCGTCGCTGGTGCTGGTGGTCAACCCCGAGGCGCCCGACATGCGCGACGTGCGCACGCTGGCCGACCTGATCGCGGTGGCCAAGCGCAAGCCGGGCGAGCTGAGCTACGGCTCGGCGGGGCTGAACGGCAACGTGCAGCAGCTCGCCTTCGAGCTGTTCGCCGACCAGGCGGGCATCAAGCTGGTGGCGGTGCCGTACAAGGGCGCCTCCGAGGCGCAGCTGGCGCTGCTCGGGCAGCAGGTCACGCTGTCGTTCGACACGATGACCGCCGTGCCGCACATCAAGGCCGGCAAACTGCGACCGCTGGCGGTGTCGTCGCGCGAGCGGCTGCCCGAGCTGCCGGACGTGCCGACGATGCAGGAGCTCGGCTACCGCAACTTCGAGATCGGCTTCTGGTCGGGCGTGTTCGTGCCCAAGGGCACCCCGGCACCGGTGGTGCAGGCGCTGGCCAAGGCCATCGGCGACGCTGCCGCCGACCCGGCGGCGCGCCCCAAGCTCGACGTCCTCGGGCGCGTCGTCACCAGCAGCCCCGACGACTTCCGGCGCCACATCCAGGCCGAGACGCAGACGCTCGCCGACGTGATCAAGCGCGCCAACCTCGCGGCGCGCTGACCGGCGCCGCCGCCCCCCGGACCCGAACCCTCGCCGGCACGTGCGGCGCGCCGCCGTGCGCCCGCTCGCGCCACCGCGCGCGGCGCGGCGATGCCCCCACGCGCCGGCCGGCCGCGCAATCCCGATTGACAGCCTGCGGGGACGGCTCCTATTCTAGTATGCGCTGGTATACACACGCATACTTTTGAAGTCCGATCATCCCGTCCGATGCCCGCCATCGCCCCGGCCGAGGCCTGCATGACGCCACGCGTGCTGGTGGCCAACCGCGGCGAGATCGCCATCCGCGTGCTGCGCGCCGCGGCCGGTCTCGGCTGGCACGGCGTGGCGGCGAGCCCGTCCGACGACCGCCGCTCGCTGCACGTGCGCAAGGCCGACGAGGCGGTGTCGTTGCCGGGAAGCGGCGTGCGCGCCTACCTCGATGTCGACGCGGTCGTGCGCGCCGCACGCGACGCCGGATGCGGCTACGTGCACCCGGGCTACGGCTTCCTGAGCGAGCGGGCCGACTTCGCGCGCGCCTGTGCCGGTGCCGGCCTGGCATTCGTCGGGCCCGACGCGGCGACGCTCGAGCTGCTGGGCGACAAGGCCCGCGCGCGCGCACTGGCCGCGCGCTGCGACGTGCCGGTGCTGCGCGGCACGCCGGCGCTGGCCGGCGAGGACGAGGCGCAGGCCTTCCTCGCGTCGCTCGGCGGCGCGCCGATGGTGCTGAAGGCCGTGGGTGGGGGCGGCGGCCGCGGCATCCGCGTCGTGCAGCGGCCCGACGAGGTGGCCGAGGCGCTCGCGCGCTGCCGCTCCGAGGCCCTCAGCGCATTCGGCAACGCCGGCGTCTACGCCGAGGAGTTCCTCGCCGAGGCGCGCCACGTCGAGGTGCAGGTGGTGGGCGACGGCAGCGGCACGGTGGTCGCGCTGGGCGAGCGCGAGTGCACGCTGCAGCGCCGCCACCAGAAGCTGGTGGAGGTGGCGCCCAGCCCGTCGCTCGCCGACGAGACGCGCGAGCGGCTGCTGGCGGCCGCCACGCGGCTGGCGCGCGAGCTGCGCTACCGCAGCCTGGGCACCTTCGAGTTCCTCGTCGCCCCCGGCCCGGCCGGCCCGCGGCTGGTCTTCATCGAGGCCAACCCGCGGCTGCAGGTGGAGCACACGGTCACCGAGGAGGTCCACGGCGTCGACCTCGTGCAGCTGCAGCTGCGGCTGGCCGCCGGCGAGGCGCTCGGCGACGTGCTCGGCGACGTGCCGCCGCGCGCCCGCGGCAGCGCGATGCAGCTGCGCGTGACGATGGAGCAGTCGCGGCCCGACGGCACGCAGGTGCCGGGCGTGGGCACGCTCACCGCGTACGAACTGCCGTCGGGGCCGGGCGTGCGCGTCGACGGCTGCGGCTACGTCGGCTACGCCAACGACCCCGGCTACGACCCGCTGCTGGCCAAGGTGATCGTGCACGTGCCCGATGGCCGCTGGGACACGCTGCTGCGCAAGGCCTACCGCGCGCTGTGCGAGACGCGCATCGACGGCATCCCGACGAACCTCGCGGTGCTGCGCAACCTGCTGCTGCACCCGGCCGTGCAGCGCAACGAGCTGCACACCCGCTTCTTCGAGGAGCAGCAGCAGGCCCTGCTGGCCCCGGCGGCTGAGCATCCGGCGCTGACGCCCGAGGCCGCCCTGCCGGCGGCCGGGGCCGCGGCCACGCCCGCCGCCGGCGCGCCCGACGGGGCCGTCGCCGTGCCCGCGCCGGCGGCCGGCCGCATCGTCGAGCTCGGCGTCGCGGTGGGCGACGTGGTGCGCGCCGGCGAGCAGCTCGGCGTGCTGGAGTCGATGAAGACCGAGTTCCGCATCGATGCCGAGCGCGCCGGCACCGTGGTGGCGATCGCCGCCGCACCGGGAACGGCGGTGGCGCAGGACGCCCCCATCCTGTGGCTGACGCCCGACGGCGACGACGACGGCAGCGCCGCGCGGGCGGAGCTGCAGGTCGACCTCGACCGCATCCGCCCCGACCTGCAGGCGGTGTTCGACGCGCACGCCCGGCGCCGGGACGCCGCGCGCCCCGAGGCCGTGCAGCGCCGCCGCAAGCACGGCATGCGCACCGCGCGCGAGAACGTCGCCGACCTCTGCGACGACGGCACGTTCACCGAGTACGGCGGGCTCATCCTGGCGGCGCAGCGCATGCGCCGCACGCTGGAGGAACTCGAGCAGATCAGCCCGGCCGACGGCCTCGTGGCCGGCATCGGCTCGGTCAACGGCGACCTCTTCGACGCCACCCGCACGCGCTGCGTCGTGATGGCCTACGACTACACGGTGCTCGCCGGCAGCCAGGGCTACATGGCGCACGAGAAGAAGCGCCGCATGCTGCGGCTGGCGCTGAAGTGGCGGCTGCCGGTGGTGCTGTTCGCCGAGGGCGGCGGCGGCCGCCCGGGCGACACCGACCACCTCGGCGGGCTGCGCCTGTTCAACCCGACCTTCTGGGGCTACGCGCGGCTGCACGGGCGCGTGCCGTCGGTGGGCATCGCGGCCGGCCGCTGCTTCGCCGGCAACGCCGCGCTGCTGGGCGTGTGCGACCTGATCGTCGCCACCGAGGATGCGTCGATCGGCATGGGCGGCCCCGCGATGATCGAAGGCGGCGGCCTGGGCGTGGTGGCGGCCGAGGACGTGGGCCCGGTGGCGATGCAGTCGCGCAACGGCGTCATCGACGTCGTCGTGCGCGACGAGGCCGCGGCGGTGGCGGTGGCCAAGCGCTACCTGTCGTACTTCCAGGGCCGGCTGCGCGACTGGCGCTGCGCCGACCAGCGGCTGCTGCGGCACGTCGTGCCCGAGGACCCGCGCCGCGCCTACGACATGCGCCGCGTGATCGAGCTGCTCGCCGACGAGGGCAGCCTGCTCGAGCTGCAGCGGGGCCACGGCACCGGCGTCATCACCGCGCTCGTGCGCATCGAGGGCCATGCGTTCGCGATCCTCGCCAACAACCCGGTGCACCTGAGCGGCGCCATCGACGCCGCGGCCTCCGAGAAGGCCGCGCGCTTCATCGCGCAGGCGCAGTCGGGCGGGTTGCCGGTGGTGGCGCTGTGCGACACGCCGGGCTTCATGGTCGGCCCCGATGCCGAGGCCGAGGGCCTGGTGCGCCGCGCCGGCCAGATGTTCATCGCCGGCGCCAACGTCACGGTGCCGTACTTCACGGTGGTCGTGCGCAAGGCCTACGGGCTGGGCGCGGTGGCGATGGTCGGCGGCAACGCGCACGAGCAGGTGTTCGCCGTGTCGTGGCCCACCGGGCACTTCGGCAAGATGGGCCTGGAAGGCTACGTGAAGCTCGCCTACCGCAAGGAACTCGAGCAGATCGACGACCCGCAGGCGCGCCGCCGCCGCGTCGACGAGATGGTCGCCGCGATGCACGCCAAGGGCACGGCGCTGAAGACCGCGCCGTTCCTGTCGATCGACGACGTGATCGACCCGATGGACACCCGCCGCTGGCTGGTCGACGGCCTGGTCACCGCTCGCCAGCAGCGCGGCGGGCCCGACGAACAGACGATGTACTGAGCCGGGCCCGGCTCGCCACCCCATCCGCACCGCAGCAGGAGACGACGCATGACGACACCCGCAACACGATCGGTCGAAGGCAAGGTCTTCGTCGTCACCGGCCGCGGCATCGGGCGCGAGATCGCGCTGCTGGCGGCGCGCGAGGGCGCGTCGGTGGTCGTCAACGACCTCGGCGCGTCGCCGGAAGGCGAAGGCGCCGACGTGGGCCCCGCGCAGGAAGTGGTCAACGAGATCCGGGCGGCCGGCGGACAGGCCGTGGTCAACGGCGACAGCGTGGCCGACGCCGCCGGCGCCGCGCGCATCGTGCAGTGCGCGCTCGACTCGTTCGGCCGCATCGACGTGGTCGTCAACAACGCCGGCATCCTGCGCGACCGCATCTTCCACCGCATGTCGCACGTCGACTGGGAGGCGGTGATCCAGGTGCACCTGATGGGCAGCTTCTACGTCGCCAAGGCGGCGGCGCCGCACTTCAAGGAGCAGAACGGCGGCTCGTACGTGCACTTCACGTCGACCTCCGGCCTGATCGGCAACTTCGGCCAGTCGAACTACGCGGCGGCCAAGATGGGCATCGTCGGCATGTCCAAGATCATCGCGATGGACATGCAGCGCTACCAGGTGCGGTCCAACTGCATCGCGCCGGCGGCGTGGAGCCGGCTGATCGGCACCATCCCCACCGACAGCGAGGAGACCAAGGCCCGCGTCGAGCGGCTGAAGTCGATGGGCGCCGACCGCATCGCGCCGCTGGCGGTGTACCTGGGCGGCGACGCGTCCCGGCACGTCAGCGGCCAGGTGTTCGGCGTGCGCAAGAACGAGATCTACCTGTTCAGCCAGCCGCGGCCGATCCGCTCGGTGCACCGCGGCGAGGGCTGGACGCCGCAGAGCATCGCCGAGCACGGCATGCCGGCGCTGCAGGGCAGCTTCTATCCGCTGGACCGCACCAGCGACGTGATCACCTGGGACCCGGTCTGACCGGCAGGCGACGGAGCCGTCGATGAGCGCGCCCGCGGCCTGCATCGCAGGCATCCACGAGCTGCCCACGCGCAAGGCACCCGACCACACGGTGCCGCAGCTGCACGCGATGGCCGCGCGCGGCGCGCTGCTCGACGCGGGGCTGGGCTTCCAGGACGTGGACGGCTACTTCTGCGCCGGCGACGCGCCCGGCGGCCTGCAGATGGCCGAGTACCTGGGCCTGCGGCTTCGCCACTTCGACGCCACCGAGGCCGGCGGCGCGAGCTACGTGCTGGACGTCGGGCATGCCGCGCAGGCCATCGCCGCGGGGAAGTGCACGGTGGCGCTGATCACGCTCGCGGGCCGGCCGCGCTCGGAGGGCGTGGCCACCGGCACCACGCCGCGCATCTACAACCTCGCCTCGCCGGACGTGCAGTTCGAGGCGCCGTTTGGCGCGACGGTGGTCAACCTGTACGCGATGTCGGCGGCGCGGCACAGGCACCTCTACGGCACCACGCCCGAGCAGCTGGCGTGGATCAAGGTGGCGGCGTCGCACCACGCGCAGCACAACCCGCACGCGATGCTGCGCGAGGTGGTGACGGTGCAGGACGTGGTCGACTCGCCGCTGATCGCCGACCCGCTGCACCGGCTGGACTGCTGCGTGATCAGCGACGGCGGCGGCGCGCTGGTCGTCGTGCACCCGTCGATCGCGCGCGGCCTGCGCCAGCCGGTGGTGCGCGTGCGCGGCGCCGGCGAGGCCGTGAAGCACAGCCGCGGCGGCGAGGTCGACCTGTGCACCACCGCCGCGGCGGCGTCGGGCCGGGCCGCGTTCGAGCAGGCCGGCGTGACGCCCGCGGACATCCGCTACGCGTCGCTGTACGACAGCTTCACGATCACCACGCTGCTGCAGATCGAGGACCTGGGCTTCTGCGCCAAGGGCGACGGCGGCCGCTACGTCGCCGACGGCAACCTGATCGCCGGCAGCGGCCGCCTGCCGTTCAACACCGACGGCGGCGGCCTGTGCAGCAACCACCCGGCCAACCGCGGCGGCATGACCAAGGTCATCGAGGCCGTGCGCCAGCTGCGCGGGCAGGCGCACCCGGCGGTGCAGGTGCGCGACTGCGCGCTGGCGCTGTGCAATGCCATCGGCGGCTCGGCGATCGGCAACCGCCACGCCAGCGCCACGCTGATCCTCGAGCGGGAGTGACGACGCCATGAGCACCGCCCGCGACCCGCTGATCCAGCCCTCGCAGCGCGAGGTGATCGCGCCCACGCCCAGCGCCGAGACGCTGCCGTTCTGGCAGGCCGCCGCCGAGGGCCGCCTGCTGCTGCGCCACTGCACGGCCTGCGGCCGCAGCCACCACTACCCGCGCAGCATCTGCCCGTTCTGCATGAGCGACGCGACCGAATGGCGCGAGTCGGCCGGCACCGGCACCGTGCACGCGTTCAGCGTGATGCGCCGCGTGCCGGTGCCCTACGCGGTGGCCTATGTCGAGCTCGACGAGGGCCCGCTGATGCTGACCAACCTCGTGCGCACCGACCTCGACGCGCTGCGCATCGGGCAGCGCGTGCAGGTCGTGTTCGACCGCCACGACGGCGGCGTGCTGCCGGTGTTCACGCCGATCTGAGGGCGCCCGTGCAGCCGCAGCGCTTCCACCCCTTCGACGGCCTGGACCTGGGCTGGTTGCTGGCCACGCAGGCGGCGCTGCGCGGCGACCACCCGGCGGTGGTCTACGCGCCGCACGACCGGCCGCCGCAGTCGCTGACCTACGCCGAGTTCCACGAGCAGGCCCGACGCGTCGCCGCGGCGCTGCTGCGGCGCGGGTTGCGGCCCGGCGAGCGCGTGCTGCTGCACATGGACAATGGCATCGAGTTCCTGCTCGCCTGGTGCGGCTGCGGCCTGGCGGGGCTGGTGGCGGTGACCACCAACACCCGGCTGTCGGAGGACGAGCTGCGCTACTGCGCCGACCACGGCGGCGTGGTGGCCGCGCTGACGCAGCCGGGCCTGGCCGAGCTCGTCGGCCGCGCCGCGCCGCACCTGCGCTGGATGGCCGTGACCTCGCACGACGGCGGCGAACCCGCACCGCCGGCCCTGCGGCCGCACGGCGGCGACCGTTTCGACGCGCTGCTGGAGACCGCGGCACCGGCCGGGCCGCCGGCGCCCACGGGGCCCGCCACGCCGCTGGCGATCCAGTACACGTCGGGCACCACGTCGCGGCCCAAGGCCGTGCTGTGGACGCACGCCAACGCGCTGTGGGCCGGGCGCGTCAGCGCCGCGCACGAGGGGCTGCGGCCCGACGACGTGCACCTGTGCGTGCTGCCGCTGTTCCACACCAACGCGCTGTCGTACTCGACGCTGGCCACGCTGTGGATCGGCGGCACGCTGGTGCTGCAGCCGCGCTTCTCGTCCAGCCGCTACTGGGCCGTGGCGCTGCGCCACGGCTGCACCTGGGCCTCGATGATGGCCTTCTGCTACCGCGCGCTGGCGCAGGTGGAACGCCCGCCGCGGCACGCCTTCCGGCAATGGGGCACGGCGTTCTCCGACCCGCTGGTGCACCGCACGTTCGGCATCCCGACGATCAGCTGGTGGGGCATGACCGAGACGCTGACCCACGGCCTCGTCGGCGTGCCGCACCTGCCGGTGCGCGACGGCATGATCGGCCGCGCCGCGCCCGAGTACGGCGTGCGCATCGTCGACGACGACGGCCGCCCGGTGGAGCCCGGCGGCACCGGCACGCTGCAGATCCTGGGCGTGCCCGGGCTGTCGCTGTTCGCGCGCTACGACGGCGACGCCGAGGCCACCGCGCGCGCCTACACGCCCGACGGCTGGTTCGACACCGGCGACCAGATCCGCGTGCACGACGACGGCCTGCTGCAGTTCGCCGACCGCCGCAAGGACATGCTGAAGGTCGGCGGCGAGAACGTCGCCTCCAGCGAGATCGAGCGCGTGATCGGCGCGCTGCCGTTCGTCGCCGAGGTGGCGGTGATCGGCCGCCCGCACCCGATGCTCGACGAGGTGCCGGTGGCCTTCGTGCTGCCGCGCGCGGGGGCGCCGGAGCCGCAGGCGCGGCTGGCCGAGCTGGTGCTCGAACGCTGCCGCGCCGAGCTCGCCGCCTTCAAGGTGCCGCACGAGGTGCACGCGGTCGACGAGTTCCCGCGCGCCAACGTGAACAAGATCGCCAAGAGCCGGCTGCGCGAGCAGTGGCGCGCGCGCTGGGCCGTGCCGGCGGAGCACGCCGTGCGGAAGGTCGTGCGGTGAGCGCCGCGCCGGCCGGGCCCGTGGTGTCGGTGCGCGACCTGCGCATCCACTTCCCCGCCGGGCGCGGCGAGACCGTGAAGGCCGTCGACGGCGTCAGCTTCGACGTGCAGCCCGGCGAGAGCTTCGGCGTGATCGGCGAGTCGGGTTCGGGCAAGTCCACGCTCGGCCGCGCGCTGGTCTCGCTGCTGGCACCGACGTCGGGCACCGTGCGGCACGACGGGCGCGACCTCGCCGCGCTGCCGGCCTCGGAGTTCCGGCGCCAGCGGCGCAGCTACCAGATCGTGTTCCAGGACCCGAACGCGGCGCTGGACCCGCGCATGACGATCCTGCAGAGCGTGCGCGAGCCGCTGGACATCGCCGGCGAGGGGGACGCCGCCTCGCGCGGCCGCGCCGCGCTGCAGGCGCTCGACCACGTCGGCCTGGCCGCCGAGCACGCCGCCCGCTACCCGCACGAGCTCTCGGGCGGCCAGAAGCAGCGCGTGAACATCGCGCGCGCGCTCACGATGACGCCGCGGCTGATCGTCTGCGACGAGGCCGTGGCGGCGCTGGACGTGTCGATCCGCGCCGAGATCCTGAACCTGCTCACCGCGCTGCAGCGCGAACTGAAGCTGGCCTACGTGTTCATCACGCACGACCTGGGCATCGTGGCCCACGTCAGCCAGCGCGTGGCGGTGATGTACCTCGGCCAGTTCGTCGAGATGGCGCCGGTGGAGATGCTGCTGGCACGGCCGCTGCACCCCTACACCGAGGCGCTGCTGTGGGCGCAGCCGGTGGCCGTGCCGGCGTCGCTGCGGCCGCCGGGCCGCCGCGTGCTGCAGGGCGAGATCCCGAGCCCGATCTCGCCGCCGTCGGGTTGCCGCTTCCGCACGCGATGCCCGCACGCCGCCGACCGCTGCGCCGCCGACGTGCCGGCATGGCGCGAAGCCGAACCCGGGCGCTGGGTCGCCTGCCACTACGCCGGCGCCGTGACCGGCACCACCCCCTTGCTCGAGGAGACCAGCCATGCATGACCACCCGACCTCCCTGCGCCGCCGCGATTGGCTCGGCACGATGGGCGCGTTCACTGCCGCCGGCCTCGGCCTCGGCCCGCTGGCCGCCCGCGGGCAGGTGCGCGGCGGCGTGCTGCGCGTCGCGGCGCCGCACAACCCGACGACGATGGACCCGTCCACCGGCCGGCACGGCAACGACCACGTGTTCCTGTTCCCGGCGTTCGACGCGCTGATCGACCTCGACATGGAGACGCTGCTGCCGCGGCCCGGCATCGCACAGGCCTGGAGCACGCCCGACCCGACCACCTTCGTGCTCGACATCCGGCCCGGCGTGGTCTTCCACGACGGCACGCCGTGCGATGCCGAGGCGGTGCGCTTCAACCTCGAGCGCTCGCGCACCGACCCGAAGTCGAACGTCAAGATCGACCTCGTCAACGTGGCGTCGGTCGACGTGAGCGGGCCGCTGCAGGTGACGTTGCGGCTGAAGGCCCCCGACAGCGTGATGCCGATGACGCTGGCCGACCGGCCGGGGATGATGTCGTCGCCGGCGGCGATCAGGAAGTTCGGCGCCGACTACGACCGCAACCCCGTGGGCGCCGGCCCCTGGAAGGTGGTGAGCTGGAAGGACAACGAAAAGGTCACCTACACGCGGCACACGGCGTACTGGCGCAAGGACCGGCCCTATCTCGACGGGCTGGAGCTGTCGGTGATCCCCGAGGTCAACACCGGGCTGCGCACGGTGATCGCCGGCCAGAACGACCTCGTCTACGCGCTGGCGCCGCAGCAGAAGGCGGTGGTCGAGCGCGCGGGCGGGCTGCGGCTGGTGCAGGGCCGCACGCTGGCCACGTGGCAGATCTACCTGAACTACGCCAAGGCGCCGCTGGACAACCTGAAGGTGCGGCTGGCGATGTGTCACGCCGTCGACCGCGACGAGTTCAACCGGCTCACCACCGCCGGCATCGCCGAGCCGACGGTGCAGACGCTGCCCAAGGGGCACTGGGCGCACGACCCCTCGCTGGACGGCACCTACCGGCACGACCCGGTGCTGGCGCGCCGGCTGCTGGCCGAAGCCGGCCACCCGAACGGCGTGGAGATCGAGATCTACGCCGCCAACGACCAGCGCTCGCAGCAGCGGCAGGAGGTGCTGATCGAGCAGTACCGCAAGTCCGGCATCCGGCTGAAGTTCCTCAGCGTGCCGGCCAACGAGCTGGGCGCCAAGTTCATGGGCGAGAAGCTGGGCCACGCGGCGCTGTCGGTCTACACGGGCCGCGTCGACCCGAGCCAGTTCTTCAGCATCATGTTCGACAAGACGTCGTTCATCAACGCGTCGCGCATGGAGGGCGCACCGGGGCTGGAGGCGGCGATGCTCGAGGCCCGCCGGCTGCAGAAGCTGGAGGACCGCCGCGCGGCGATCCACAAGGTGCTGCGCCTGGTCAACGAGCACGCGCTGTACGTGCCGCTGCTGCTGCAGCCCGAGGTCGACGCGATGACCGCGCGCGTCAAGGGCTTCAAGCCCAACCTGCTGGGCAAGCCGCGGTTCGACGACACCTGGCTCGAAGGCTGAAGGGCAGCGGGCATGGCGCAGAGCCTCGGGCGACGCTACGCGACGCTGGTCGGGCGTCGGCTGGTGCAGGTCCTGCCGGTGCTGGTGCTGGCCACCTTCGTCGTGTTCGCGCTCGTGCAGCTGATCCCCGGCGACCTCGCCGTGACGCTGGCCGGCGAAGGGGTCAGCGAGCAGCGCATCCAGGAGATCCGCCAGCAGCACGGCCTCGACCAGCCGCTGCCGGTGCAGTACGGGCGCTGGCTGTGGCAGGCGGCGCAGGGCGACCTGTCGACGTCGCTGCTGTCGCGCGAACCGGTGGCGACGTCGATCGCGCGGCGGCTGCCGAACACGCTGCTGATCGTCTCGCTGGCGCTGCTGATCTCGATGGCGGCCGGCATCCCGCTGGGCATCGTGGCCGCCACGCGCCCGGGCTCGCGGCTCGACGGCTTCGTCACCACGCTCGGCTCGCTGGGCATCGCACTGCCCGGCTTCTGGCTGGCGATGATCCTGGTGGCGGTGCTGTCGATGAAGCTGCAGTGGTTCCCGGTGTCGGGCGCCAAGCCCTTCGGCACCGAGCCGTTGCGCGCGCTGCACCACGCCTTCCTGCCGGCGCTGGCCCTGGCCGCCAGCGGCGTGGCCGAGGTCGCGCGCCAGGCGCGCAGCGCGCTGCTCGAGGTGATGGGCTCGCAGTACGTGCGCACGCTGCACGCCAAGGGGCTGCCGCTGTCGTCGGTGTTCTGGAAGCACGGGCTGAAGAACGTCAGCGTGGTGCTGCTCACCGTGTTCGGCCTCACGGTCAACCGCATGCTCGGCGCCACGGTGGTCATCGAGGCGGTGTTCGCGGTGCCCGGCATGGGCAGCCTGATCGTCAACGCGGCCACCGGCAAGGACTTCCCGGTGGTGCAGGGCGTGATGCTGACGATGGTGCTGATCGTCATCGGGCTGAACCTGCTGATCGATATGCTCTACGTCGTGCTCGACCCGCGGGTGTCGCGATGAGCGCGCAGGCCTCGGCCTCAGGCACACCGGTGCGCCCGCCCCGCCGCTGGCGTCGCCCGCGCCTGGGCACGGCGCTGGCGCTGGCCTACCTCGCGGTGCTGCTGCTGCTGGCGCTGGCGGCCCCGTGGGCGGCGCCGCACTCGCCCACCGCGCAGGACCCCGCCGGCGTGCTGGCGCCCCCGAGCGCGGCCAACTGGCTGGGCACCGACGACCTCGGCCGCGACGTCTTCAGCCGCCTCGTCCACGGCGCGCCGCTGACGCTGTCGGCAAGCCTGCTGGCGGTCGGCGTGGCCACCGCGATCGGGCTGCCGCTGGGCCTGCTGGCGGGCTACCTCGGCGGCTGGTTCGACGAGCTGATCAGCCGCGTCGTCGACACGCTGCTGTCGTTCCCGGCCATCGTGCTGGCGATCGGCGTGACCGGTGCGCTGGGCGTCGGGCTGACCAACAGCATGATCGCCGTCGGCGTGGTGTTCTCGCCGACGCTGGCGCGGCTGGTGCGCGGGCAGACGCTGATCGTGCGCAGCGAGCTGTACGTCGACGCCGCGCGCTGCTTCGGCGCCGGGCCCGGCCGCATCATCGTGCGTCACATCCTGCCCAACGCGGTGCAACCGGTGCTGGTGCAGATGACGCTGCTGCTGGCGGCGGCGCTGCTGGCCGAGGCGAGCCTGAGCTTCCTGGGGCTGGGCGTGCAGCCGCCGCAGCCGAGCTGGGGCGCGATGCTGGCGCGCGCCTACCACTACATGGAGATCGCGCCGGAGCAGATGTACGCGCCGGGCATCGCGATCCTGCTGACGGCGCTGGCCTTCAACACGCTGGGCGAGAGCCTGCGGGTCGCGCTGGACCCGACGCTGCGCCACCGCTGACCATGGCCGCCGCCGATTCCGCACCGCTGCTCGCCGTCGACGATCTCTCGATCCGCTTCCGCGCGGGTGGCGGCGAGCTGGAGGTGACCCGCGGCGTGACCTTCACCGTGCAGCGCGGCGAGCGCGTGGGCATCGTCGGCGAGAGCGGCTGCGGCAAGACCGTCACCGGGCTGGCGCTGATGGGGCAGCTGCCGGGCCACCTGGCGCGCGTCTCGGGCAGCGTGCGCTTCGAGGGCCGCGAACTGCTGGCGATGTCGCGCGCCGAGCGCCGCACGGTGTGCGGGCCGGGCATGGGCATGATCTTCCAGGAGCCGATGAGCGCGCTCGACCCGGTGTTCACCGTCGGCGAGCAGATCGTCGAGACGCTGCTGGCGCACCGCGCGATGGGCCGCGCCGAGGCCCGCGAGCGGGCGGTGGAGGCGCTGGCGCGCGTGGGCATCCCGCTGCCGCAGCGGCGCTTCCACGAGTACCCGCACTCGCTGTCGGGCGGCATGCGGCAGCGCGTGATGATCGCCATCGCGCTGGCCTGCGAGCCGCGGCTGCTGATCGCCGACGAGCCGACCACGGCGCTGGACGTGACGATCCAGGCGCAGATCGTCGAGCTGCTGCTGTCGATCAGCGAGCGCACCGGCACCGCGCTGCTGTTCATCACGCACGACCTCGGCGTGGTGGCCGAGATCGCGACGCGCGTGATCACGATGTACGCCGGCGAGGTGGTGGAGGACGCGCCGATCGAGCAGGTGTACGCGCGGCCGCGGCATCCCTACACGGCGGGGCTGATGGCCTCGCTGCCCGACCTCGCGCGGCGCGGGCAGCTGCTGGCGTCGATCCCCGGCCGGGTGCCGCAGCCCGGCGACATGCCGGCCGGGTGCCGCTTCCGGCCGCGCTGCCCGCACGCCGCGGCCGGCTGCGACGCGCCGCAGCCGCTGCGGCGCG
>JAEUPB010000105.1 GCA_016789955.1 Rubrivivax sp.
TCACGCACGACCCACCACGCGACCCACGGAAGTTCGGCGGCACAGTGTAGGGAAAGGTTTCGAGGGCTCTTAGCTCAGCTGGTAGAGCAGCGGACTCTTAATCCGTTGGTCGGGAGTTCGAATCTCCCAGGGCCTACCAAATGCAGTACGAGGGGTTCGGCGGCGACGCCGGACCCCTCGTCGTTTGCGCGGCTGAACGCGGCGACGCCGTCAGCGCAGGGCCGGGTCCCAGTGCTCGACGATCTTCCCGCCTTCGAACCACCCTCGGCCATGTACTTCTCGGCCAGCTGGAGCTGGCGCGCCGCGCGATGCCAAGCGTCGTTCGTGCCGATTGACCCGGCACGCGCCGCCGACGAGCATCCGGCCCACGAGGAGCGCACGCCACGATGGATCGAACCCTGCCACCCTTGCTGCGCGGCACGAGCGGCCGCCTGTCCCGCAGAACGCTGCTCGCCGGCACGGCCGCGATCACCGCCTTGCCGGCCCGGGCCCAGGGCGCCAAGTTCCCCGCGCGCCCGGTGAAGCTCGTGCTGCCGCAGCCGCCCGGCGGCGCGGCCGACCGCCTCGCGCGGTTGCTCGGCGAGCGGCTCGAGAGCCGCTGGAAGCAGCCGGTGGTGCTGGAGAACCGGCCCGGCGGCGGCGTGGTGGTGGGCACGCAGGCGGTGGCGCGCTCGGCGCCCGACGGCCACACCATAGGGCTCCTGGGCAGCTCGCTGAGCATCAACGCCGTGCAGCGCAAGGACCTGCCATACGACCTGAAGGACCTGCAGCCGCTGGTGCGCATCGGCTACTACACGATCGCGCTGGTGGCCACGGCGTCCTTCGCCGCGAACGACATCGCCGGGCTCGTGGCGCTGGCGAAGAAGCAGCCGCCGAACGCGCTGTCGTTCGGCTCCAACGGCGTGGGCACGGCGGCGCACGTGTCGGGCGAACTGCTGAACCACATGGCCGGCATCACCGTGCAGCACGTGCCCTACAACGGCGCCGCGCGCCTTTACACCGACATCATCGGCGGCATGATCCCGATGGGCTACTCGGTGGTCAGTTCGGCCGAGTCGTTCATCAAGGCCGGGCAGATGAAGGTGCTGGGCGTGACGAGCGCGCAGCGCAGCCCGCTGTACGCGCAGTGGCCGACGATCGCCGAGACGCTGCCGGGATTCGAGGTGGTGAACTGGGCCGGTCTGTGCGCGCCCGCCGGGCTGCCGCGCGAGGTGGCGCGCCAGCTCGAGGACGATCTGATGGCCGTGCTGAAGGCCGACGACATGCCGCGCCAGCTGGCCGCTGCCGGCATCGAGTGGGCGCCGCAGGGCTCGGCCGAATTCGGCACCTTCATCCACAGCGAGGTGGCGCGCTTCGGCCAGGTGCTCAAGCCGCTGGCCGGCCCGCAGAACTGAGGGATGCACGATGACCGCCGCCCACACGCTGACGCGCTCGATCCCCGCCGACCCCGCCTACGACCTCGTGGTGGCCGGCGGCGGCCCGGCCGGCACCGCCGCGGCCGTGTGCGCCGCGCGCCTCGGGCTGAAGGTGCTGCTGGCCGAGGCCACCGGCTGCCTCGGCGGCATGGGCACCAGCGGCCTGGTGGCGTCGTTCGGGCCGGTGTCCGACGGCGAGCGCATGCTGGTGGGCGGCTTCATGCGCGAGCTGCTCGAGACGATGTGGGCGCGCAAGGCCTTCGGCCCGCAGGTCACCGAGGACTACCTGCACCGCCAGCTCAACCGCTGGGTACCGTTCGCGCCCGAGCAGTTGAAGCGCATCCTCGACGAGTTCGCGGTGCAGGCCGGCGTGGAGCTGCGCTTCTTCACGCGCGTGGTGGAGGTGGAACGCAGCGGCACGCGGCTGGAGGGTGTCGTGGTCAACAACGTCGAGGGCTTGCGCTACGTGCCCGCGAAGGCCTTCGTCGACGCCACCGGCGACGCGGCGCTCTCGGCGCTGGCCGGCGCCGCGTGCAAGGTGGTGCTGCGCGACACCGAGACCGTGGCGCCCAGCACGCTGTGCTCGCTGCTCGCCGGCATGGATTGGGAGCACCCCGCCTACGCCGGCAACGGCATGGACGAGGTCAAGGCGCGCGTGCGCAGCGAGTACGTGCCGCGGGCCATCGACGACGGCTTCTTCACGCAGGAAGACCGCTTCTTCCCCGGCATGAACCGCGTCGGCGCGAAGGGCGCCACGCTGAACGCCGGCCACGTGTTCAACCTGAACCCGCTGTCGGTGCGCAGCCTCTCCGACGGCATGGTGTTCGGACGCAAGCTGGCCGAGGAGTACGCCGAGTTCTACCGGCGCTACGTGCCGGGCTGCGAGCGGCTGGAGCTGCTGACCACCGCGCCGGTGATGGGCGTGCGCGATTCGCGGCGCATCGTCGGCGAGTTCGAGCTGACGATCGACGACTTCCTGGCGCGGCGTCAGTTCCCCGACCAGATCGCCGTCTACAACCGGCCCACCGACGTGCATCCCAGCGACACCAGCCGCCAGGAATACGAACGCTTCCTCAAGGACTTCCACGGCAAGGACAACCTCGGCCGCGGCGAGTGCGTGGGCATCCCGTACAGCATCCTGGTGCCGCGCGGCTACGCCAACCTGTGGGTCGCCGGACGCTGCCACTCCAGCGACACGAAGGTGCACGGCTCGATCCGCGCGCAGTCGGCCGCGTACATGATGGGGCAGGCCGCGGGCACCGCGGCGGCGCAGGCGCTGGCCTCAGGCGAGCCGGCGCATGATCTCGACACGGCGCGGCTGGTGGAGACGCTGCGCGGGCAGGGCGCCTACCTGCCGCAGGGCGCGTTGTCGCGCGCGATGACGCGGCGCTGAGCTACTGCGTGCGCGCCGCGCCCGCCCCGTGCAGCGCGGCTGCCACCACCTGCTCGGTGCGCAGGATGTGCGTGCGCAGCAGCGCCACCGCCTTGTCGGCGTCGCGGGCGATCACGGCGCCCAGCAGCTGCTGGTGCTCGTCGTGCTTGCGCCGTGCCACCGGGCGCGAGCGCGCGGCCCAGCGCCGGTAGCGCTCGGCGTTGTCGAACAGCACGTCGGCCATCTGCAGCAGCAGCGGCGACGTGCAGGCCGCGTACAGGCTCAGGTGGTAGCGGCGGTGGCGGGCCGACCAGTCGTCGTCGAGCGCGCGGGCTTCGTTGCCCAGCCGCCGCTCGGCCAGCGCCAGCTCGTGGCCGGCGGCCACCACCTGCGCTTCCCAGGCGTCGTCACCGTGCGCCATCGCGTCGCGCAGCGCGTCGCACTCCACCAGCACGCGCACTCGCGCCAGGTCACTCACGCCCTCGGCGGTCAGCGGCGCGACGCGGAAGCCGCGGTTCTCGAGCAGCTTCACCAGGCCCTGCTCGGACAGCCGGTTCAGCGCTTCGCGCACCGGGCTGCTGCTGATGGCGTAGCGGCGCGCCAGGTCTTCCACGCGCAGCCGCGCACCGGGCTCGAACTCGCCGCGCACGATGGCGCGGCGCAGCTCGCGGTACGCGCGCTCGGTGAGCGAGGCGGCGGTGTCGCCCGCCGGGCCGGGGTCGTCCCTCATGGCACCGGATTGTCGTGCAGCCGGAAATCGACAAGATGCGGGTTTGTGCGCATTGGATTGTTTGTGCACAAAAACTAGAGTCATGCAGAACCGAGATCCGACTGCAGGAGCCGAGAGATGAAGCTGGTGTCGTACCTGGACGGGAACCGCGAGGACTGGGGTGTGGTGGTGGGCGACGGCGTGGCATCGCTGGCCGCGCGCAGCGGCTGCGCCACGCTGGCCGAGTTCGTCGGCAGCGAGGCGTACACCAAGCGCGACGCACTGGTGGCCGGCCTGCAGGCCGAGCGGCCGCTGGCGGGCTTGAGCTGGCTGCCGCCGATCCCGCGGCCGGAGAAGATCGTCTGCGCCGTGCGCAACTACATGGACCACCACCAGGAGGTGCTGGCCGCCGGCATGCAGCGCGAGCTGTCGGAGCAGCCGCCGATCTTCCTGCGCGTGTGGCGCTCGCAGACGCCGCACGAGGGCCCGATCGTGCGCCCGAAGGTCTCGGAGAGCCTGGACTGGGAAGGCGAGCTGGCGGTGATCATCGGCCGCGGCGGCCGCGACATCCCCGAGGCGCGGGCCCACGAGCACGTCGCCGGCTACAGCATCTACAACGACGGCAGCGTGCGCGAGTGGCAGTTCCACGCCAAGCAGATCGCGTCGGGCAAGAACTTCGAGTCCACCGGCGGCTTCGGACCGTGGATGGTCACCGCCGACGAGATCGAGCCCGGCCGCGCGCTGAAGCTGCAGACGCGCCTGAACGGCGAGACGGTGCAGTCCAGTCACACCGGCCACATGATCTTCCCGACCGCGCGGCTGATCGCCTACGCGTCGACGATCTTCACGCTGGTGCCGGGCGACGTGATCGTCACCGGCACGCCGGCCGGCGTGGGCTGGTCGCGCAAGCCGCCACGCTTCATGAAGGCCGGCGATGTCTGCGAGGTGGAGATCGAAGGCATCGGCGTGCTGCGCAACCCGATCGTCGATCAGGCCTGATCGGCGCAAGGAGGTTCATCGCCATGTCGCTGATCCAGATCCGCAAGCGCAGCCTGACGATCGAGACCATCCACCACGAGGGCGGGCCGCCGGCGGCGGTGCCGCTGAAGCTGGCCGCGGCCTGCGCGGTGGTGCGCAACCCCTACGCCGGCCGCTACGAGGAGAACCTGCTGCCGTTCATGGCCGAGCTGCGCGCGCTGGGCACGATGCTGGCCACCGAGCTGGTCGAGACGCTGGGGCGCGAGCGCATCGAGGTCTACAGCAAGGCCGCGATCGTCGGCGTGAACGGCGAGCTGGAACATGCCGCGGTGTGGCACGAAGCCGGCGGCTGGGCGATGCGCGAGGTGCTCGGCCAGCCCAAGGCGATCGTGCCGGCATCCAAGGCGGTGGCGGCCACCGGCTACCGGCTGATGGTGCCGCTGCACTACATCCACGCCTGCTACGTGCGCAGCCACTACAACTCGATGGAGATCGGCATCCAGGACGCGCCGCGGCCCGACGAGATCCTGTACGCGCTGGTGATGGGCACCGGCGGCCGCGTGCACTCGCGGCTCGGCGGCCTGACCAAGGAGCAGGTCTCGGTGCACGACGGACAACGCTGAACGCATCGGCAGGCTCCATGCGCGCGATCCGCGTCCACACGCCCGGCGGCCCCGAGGCGCTGGTGCTCGACGAGCTGCCGTGGCCCGAGCCGGCGGCCGGCGAGGTGCGCGTGCGCGCCGAGGCGATCGGTGTCGGCCGGCCCGACGTGCTGATCCGCCAGGGCACCTACAAGTGGATGCCGCCGCTGCCGGCGACGCCGGGTGCGGAACTCGTGGGCACGGTCGAGGCCCTCGGCGACGGCGCCCCGCGCGAGCTGCTCGGCCGCCGCGTGCTCGTCAGCGCGCGCGAGCTGACGCAGCGCGGCGGCTGCTACGCCGAGGCGATCTGCGTGCCGGCCGCTGCACCTTTCGTGCTGCCCGAAGGCCTGGCGGCCGCCGACGCGGCGAGCCTGCCCAACGTGCAGCTGGCGCTCGCGCTGATGCAGGCGCATGGTGGCCTGCCGGCGGCGAGCGTCTTCGTGCCCGGTGCCGCGGGCGGTGTGGGTTCGGCACTGACGCAGGTGGCTCGCGCAAAGGGCGCCACCGTCTACGGCACCGCGCGCAGCGACGACAAGCGGCGGTTCGCTCTGGCCAACGGCGTGACCGCGCTCGTCACCCCCGACCCCGCTGCGATCACCGACGAGCTGCGCACGCTGACCGGCGGCCGCGGCGTCGATGTCGCCTTCGACCACCTCGGCGGCGAATGGCTCACCGCCTGCCTGCACGCACTGGCGCCGATGGGCATGCTGGTCTCGTACAACCTGATCCTCGGCTTCCCGGCGCGCGAGACGCTGCGCGAGCAGCGCGCGCTGCTGGGCCGCAGCCTCGGCGTGCGCACGTTCTCGATGCACACCTACGACGAGTGGCCGGCGCAACGCCGCGCCTTGATGGAAGAGGCCATCGCCTTGATGGCCGCCGGCCGCGTGGCCGCGCCGCCGACGCTGCGGCTGCCGATGGCCGATGTGCGCAGCGCGCACGAGCGCCTCGACCGCGGCGACGTGCTCGGCAAGATCGTGCTCGTGCCCTGAACCGCCGACCCCACCCGATCCCGCACCGGAGACCCGACGTGCCGACGACCTACGCCCCCCGCCTGGCCCACATGGGCATCGCCTGCTTCGACATCGACCGCATGATCGACTTCTACACGTCGGTGTTCGGCCTGCAGCTCACCGACCGCGGCGTGGGCTTCACGTTCCCGTTCCCGCTCGCGTTCATGAGCGCCAGTTCCGGCCAGCACCACCAGGTGGCGCTGGCGCAGAATCGCCCGGCCGGTGCGCCCAGCACCATCATGCAGGTGTCGTTCAAGGTCGACACGCTGGCCGAGCTGCGCGAGGCGCGCCGCCGCGCGCTGGAGAAGGGCGCCACGAAGATGCGCGGCCTGAACCACGCCAACGCGCTGTCGATCTACTGCTTCGACCCCGAGGACAACCAGCTCGAGGTCTACCTCGACACGCCGTGGTACGTGAAGCAGCCGCACGGCGACCCGCTGGACCTCGACCGCCCCGACGACGAGATCTGGGCCGAGACCGAGCGCATCGCCAAGGCCGATCCCACGTTCATGCCACAGGCCGAGTGGGCCGCGCGCTTCGACGCACGCCAGCGGCTGCTCTGACGCGGAGCCCGGCGCGATGTCCCGGCACGTCGACGTCCTCGTCGTCGGCCTCGGGCCGACCGGCGTGACGCTGGCCGCCCTGCTCGCCCGCAGCGGGCTGCGCGTCGCGGTGTTCGATCGCCTGCCGGACCTGTACCCGCTGCCGCGGGCCATCGGCCTGGACCACGAGGCACTGCGCATCTGGCAGTCGCTCGGCCTGAGCGAGGCGCTCATGCCGCATCTCGCGCCGTACCGGCCGAGCGAGTACCGCGGCGCGCAGGGGCAGTTGATCAAGCGGCTCGACATGGCTCCGCCACCCCACCGGCTCGGCTGGGCGCCGAACTGGGTCTTCGACCAGCCGGCGGTCGAGCGGGTTCTGCGGGCCCACCTCGCCGCGCAGGCCGGGGTGCTTGTCGGTCTGGGACAAGATGTCGTCGCGCTGCAGGAACAGGACGGTGGCGTGGCGGCCACGGTGCGCGACACCGACGGCGGGAGCTCCACCTGGACCGCGGCCTATGCGGTCGCCTGCGACGGCGGTGCCAGCCCGATCCGCAAGCGGCTGGGCATCGCGCTCGACGACCTGCAGTTCGACGAGCCCTGGCTGGTGGTGGATGCGCGCGTGCGGCCCGACAAGCTCGCCGAATTGCCGCAGACGCAGGTGCAGTACTGCGAACCGGAGCGCCCGGGCACCTTCGTCGTCGGGCCGGGCAACCACCGTCGCTGGGAACTGATGCTGCTGCCCGGCGAGCCGCTGCACGAGCACTGGCCCGAGGACACCCTGTGGCCGTTGCTCGCCCGCTGGATCCAGCCGGGTGACGCCGAGTTGTGGCGCGCCGCTGCCTACCGCTTTCACGGACTCGTCGCGCAACGCTGGCGCTCCGGCCGCATCTTCTTGGCTGGCGATGCGGCGCACATGACGCCGCCGTTCATGGCGCAGGGCATGGTGCAGGGCCTGCGCGATGCGTCGAACCTCGCCTGGAAGCTCGAACGCGTGCTGCGCCATGGCGCATCCGACGCCCTGCTCGACAGCTACGAGGCCGAGCGCCGGCCGCACGTGATCGGAACCACGCGAGCGGCGATCGCCCTCGGCCGGGTGATCTGCGAGCGTGATCCCGCGAAGGCCCGCGAACGCGATGCTCGGCTGCTCGACGAACACGGCGGCACGGTGCCGACCACGGTGCGGCAGTCGATGCTGCCGGACCTGTGCGGCGGGCTGTTCGCGATCGGCAGCCCTGGCGCAGGCAGCCTGTTCCCGCAGCCGCGCGTGACCACCCTGCCGGCCGGAGACACCGGCTGGCTCGACGACGTCTGCGGCGCCGGCGTGCGCGTGCTCGCCTGCCACGATGCGCTCGCGCCGGCCGATGCGGTCGCCGCGGAGGCCGCCCTCGCGCCGCTGCAAGGGCGCTTGCTGCGCCTCATGAGCCCCCCGCTCGATCCGCCGCCAACGGGGCCGGGTCTGTGCATCGCCGAGGAGCAGCCGCTGCTGGCCGACTGGCTGCGCGGGCTCGGTGCGCGCTTTGCCGTGGTGAGGCCGGACCACCAGGTCCATGCAACCGCCGACACCGCCGCCGGCGCTCTGCGACACCTCGCCGACCTCGCCGCGGCCATGGGCGCCCGCAGCGGCGGAGAGCCTCTCAAGCTCTGAGGCCAGTCTGCAGCCCTCGATCAACGACAGTGACCCAGGAGACACCATGCAACGCCGACACTTCCTGCTTCAATCCCTCGCCGGCACGGCCGCGCTCGCGGCGCCCAGGGTGCGCGCCGCCGGGTGGCCCGAGCGCACCATCCGCGTCGTGCAGGGCTTCGCACCCGGCGGCAATGCCGACACGATCGCACGTTTGGTCGGCGGCGAGATGGCGCGCGGGCTCGGGCAGTCGATGGTCGTCGAGGCCGTCACCGGTGCCGGCGGCACGCTGGCTTCCGCGGCTGTGGCGCGCGCCGCGCCCGACGGCTACACGCTGCTGCTGGCCACCGGCGGCCACGCGGTGGCCGGCGCGCTGTACGAGAAGCTGCCGTACCAGACGGTGACGGGCTTCCAGATGGTCTCGACGATCACGTTCTTCCCGTTCCTCGTCGTGACGCAGGCCGACAACAGGGTGCGCAGCCTCGCCGAGCTGCTCGACGGCGCGCGCCAAGCCCGAGAGCGTGGCCTACGGCAGCGCCGGCGTCGGCTCCACGCACCACCTCGCGGGCGAACTCCTGGCGCGCATGTCGGGCGCGAAGCTGCTGCACATTCCGTACAAGGGCGATGCCGCGTCGATCACCGCGCTGCTGGCCGGCGACCTGCCGATCGTCATCGCGCCGCCCACCGCCGTGTTGGCCCACCTGAAGTCCGGCAAGCTGCGCGCGTTGGCCGTCACCGGCCCGCAGCGCTGGCCCGGCATGCCCGACGTGCCGACGGTGGCCGAGCAGGGCGTGGCCGGCTACGACGTGCGTTCCTGGGCCGGCTGGATGCTGCCGGCCGGCACGCCGGCCGCGGTGGTCGAGCGGTTGCAGGCCGAGACGCAGAAGGCGCTGCAGGTGGTCGCGGTACGCCAGCGGCTGGAGGACATGGGCGGCGAGGCGCGCGCCAGCACGCCGCAGGAGATGACGACGATGGTCGCGGCCGACCTGCAGAAATGGACTCAGGTGGTGGCCGACGCGAAGATCGGGCGGCTCTGACCTGAGCACCCCCAAGGGCCGGGCTGCGCCCAGCCCGCCGACGGAACGCTATCCTCGCGCGACGCGCGGCCCCGAGCGCGCACGAGGAGCAGGGCTTGGCCCAGGAAGTCGACCCCGTCAAGACCGCCCGGCTGTTCGAGTTCTACGTCGGCAACGTCTGGCCGCTGCAGCGCCGCTTCGTCGCAGGACGGCTGGCGCGGCGGTGCACGGCCTGCGGCGCCTCGGAGAAGATGCTGCCGCTGAGCGCGGCCGGCGTGTGCAGCGAGTGCGAGCGCGTGGCCCGCGAAGGCCGGCCGGCGCAGCGCGCGCACGATCCGGCACTCGAGGCCGACCTCGGCCGCATCCTCGCAGGCGCGGCCGGCACCGGCACGCAGGGCCACGATGCCCTCGTCATGTTCAGCGGCGGCAAGGACAGCTGCTACCTGGTGCGCCGCATGCAGAACGAGCACCCGGGGCTGCGCCTGCTGGCCTGCACGGTGGACAACGGCTTCATGAGCCCGGTGGCCAAGCGCAACATCGACGAGGTGCTGCCGCGGCTGGACATCGACCATGTGTTCATCCGCCCGCGGCGCAGCTTCTACGTCACGCTGTTCCGCCACGCCATCACGCACCTCAACGCGCAGGGCTGCTACGGCACCGTGGACTTCAGCGACGGCGAGTTCATGCTCGACTCGGCGCGGCGGCTGGCTGCCGAGAAGGGCATCCCGCTGATCCTGTGCGGCTACTCGCGCTACCAGGTGGAGGACGGCCTCGGGCTGAACCACTTCGAGTCGCCGCGCGAACGCGAGCGGCAGCCGCGCACCGAGACCGCCGGCCTGAAGCTCGCCGACATCTTCGACGCCGAAGGCTGCCGCCAGTGGTGGCCCGGGCAGACACGGCCCGACTTGGACGTGCCGCGGCTGGTGTTCCCGCTGTACGCGTGGGACCTGGAGGAAGAGCAGATCAAGCGCCAGGTGGTCGAGTGGGGCCTGATCGCCGACCGCAACCAGAGCCCCATCGTCACCAACCACCGGCTGATCCCGCTGCTGGGCGTGGTGGACGTGCACCGCCTGGGCTACAGCAGCTTCGAACCCGAGTTCTGCCGCATGATCCGCGAAGGCAAGGCCGAACGCGAGCACTGGCAGCACACCTTCGAGTTCCTCGAGCACACCTCGCGCACGGGCCTGTTCGTCAAGCCGCTGGTGCTGGACCTGCTCGCTGAACTCGGGCTGACGGTGGACGACGTCGGCGTACGCTTCGGCTGACGCGGGCGCGGCGCGCGGGCGTTTCGCGAGTCAGGCCGCCAGCACCCCGTACACCCGCTCCGGCAGCACGCGCGGAAAGCCGCTGCGGTCGGTCACCGGCCCGGCGATCGCGTAGGCCGGATCGGCGGTGTCGCGGTGGTGGGTGTCGGCCACCGGGCGGCCGCGTGCATCCGACAGCGTGGCCACCTGCATGCCACGCCCGGCCTGGGCGCGGCGCGTGACGATGCCGATCTCGCCGCTCTTCAGCGTGACGAAGTCGCCCGGCGGGTACACGCCCACCGACTTGATCAGCGTCGAGGCCAGCGGGCTGCCCTGCTCCTGCTGGAACAGCTGGCGCGCCGCGGCCTGCGGCGGCAGCGCCGCGCGGAAGGCGCGCGGCGTGATCTTGGCGGCATAGACGTCGCAGGCGCGCAGCAGGTGCGCCAGCGCATGCGGCGACGCGAGGCCCGCGGGGTAGCCGGCGCCGCCGGTCTGCTCGTGGTGCTGTTCCACGGCGGCGAGCCAGGCGGCGTCGGTCACGCCGGCGGCGCGCAGCATCGCCGCGCCGCGCACCGGGTGGCTGCGAATCAGCGCCATCTGCTGCGCGCTCGGCGGGTCGCGCTGCTCGGCCATCGTCGCCTGCAGTTCGGCCATCGCGGCGTTCATCGTGATCGCTGCGCGCACCGCCGAGGCCACCAGCGGCGGCGGCAGCCCGAGCGCGCGCCCGGTCAGCAGCACCAGCGTGGCGGTGTGCAGCGAGTGGGTGAGCGCATAGAGCGCATAGCGCAGGCCTTCCTGCCGGTTGGCCATGAAGAGCGCCACGTCGGGGTCGCGGTCGACCAGCGCCACCTGCGCATCGGCGGCGCGGATGAGGTCGTCGGCCTGCGCCGTGCCGCCGCGCAGTTTCCGCAGCAGCGTATCCAGCGACCAGATCGCCTGCTCCCAGCGGTCGAACAGGTTGGTCTCGCGCACCACGGCGATGCGGGGGTCGCCCGGCGAGGCGAGGCCGCGCGCGGCGCGCACGTCTTCCACGCGGTCGTGCTCGGCCCAGGCGCCGCGCTCGATCAGCGCATGCACCTGCTCCTCGCCGCTGATCACGTGGCCTTCGCTGAGCAGCAGGCGGCCTTGCGCGTCGAAGACGCGGAACGGCAGCACTTCGTTCGGCCGCACGAGGTCGGTGACCTCCTGCAGAGGGACGCGGATCACCTCGACCGACATGGTGCCTCCTCGCTGACGTTCCAGGCCGATTGTGCGATCGTGTCGCCCCGGCGGCCCTGGATCTGCATCAATGTCGGGCCGCCCGGGCGCGTTGCAGTGCCTCTCGCTCAGGCCTTGAAGCGCCACCACCGCTGCACCGGCTCGAGCGGCGGCCGCTGCCCGGCCGGCAGGCCGTGGTGCATCAGGTAGGCGATGTCGGTGAGCACGCTGGGTCGGCCGCCGAAGTAGCTGTGGTTCAGGCCGATCAGCGACGCGTCGGTGCTGCTCGCGTCGATGGTCTGCAGGCCGTCGGCGGTGTAGGGCGCGTCGCCGTCGAAGCCGCCGATGCGAGCGCCGGCGTGCAGCCACGACGACAGCCACAGCGCACGGTCGTGGCGCGAGGCATAGGAGGTCCACAGCGGCTCCGCGGCCGAGGCTGCAGCCGGTGCGCGACCGGGGGCGCACAGCGCGTAGTCCTGTCGGAAGCGGTCGACGTGCACGTCGGCCGCGGCGAGGATCACGTTGGCCACCGGCAGCGCCGCAGCCGCGGGGCGTGCCGCCCGTGCCGCCAGCGCACCCACCAGCACGCGGTTGCCCATGCTGTGCGCCAGCAGGTGCACGTGCCTCCACGGGCCGCCTTCCAGCAGCCCCAGCAGTTCGGCGAAGGGCCGCGCCGCGGTGGCGGCCCGTTCCTCGTCGGCGAGGTACTTCAGCAACGCGCCGGCCGAAGGCCAGCTGAACAGCAGCACCGGCCCCGCGTGGCCGATGTCCAGCGCCACCTGCGCGGCGCGCAGCAGCGCTTCCTCGAGCGTGACGTGGTAGCCGTGCAGGAAGGCGAGCAGTTCGCCCGTCGGCGCTGCATCGGCGCCCAGCCGCGTGCAGAAGGCCACCGGCTGCGCGATCGGTTCCAGCTCCGGCGCCACCAGGAAGTGCTGCGCGGCGTCGGGACCGTTCCACCAGGTCGGCTGCTCGAGCTTCCCGAGCTTGTGCCGGCTCACCGGCACCGACACCGTGGCGCGTGCGAACGACAGCGTGTCGCTGTGATCGGCGGTGTAGGCGTCGAGAAAGTCGCCATCGCCGGAATGCGCACGGTTCGTCGCCAGGTAGATGGTGCGCTGCACGGCCACCGTCTCCCCGCTGGCAGCCGACGCCAGTTCGCCCGCGGAGTGCGCGGCCATCGCGGTGGCGGCGGTGGTCTCGGCGTGCAGCTCCAGCGGCGTGCCCAGCGTGCGCATGCCGCGCGTGCGCACCAGGTCGCCCAGCGCCGCGCGGGCCATCAGCTCGCGCACGTAGGCGTCGGCCGACGTGTCCTCGACCAGTTCGAGCAGGCGGTCCAGCGCCACCGTGATCGCCTCGGGGGTCTGCGCGCGGCCGAGCTTGAGCGCCATCGCGTCCAGCGCCTGCGCCAGCATCGGATCCATGTCACCCAGGCGCACACGGATGTCGGCCCAGTGGCCGAGCACGGTGTCGAGTCTCGCCAGCAGCTGTACCGGGTTCATGTCGAGGCTCCCCATGCCGTGTAGCCGGCCCAGTGCCACGGGCCCGACCAGGGCCGTGACGACGGATCCCGAGCGCGCAGTTCGGCGGCGGCTTCGGCCGCGCGGGCGGCCACGGTGTCGCTGGCGGAAGCATCGCGCAGCGCGCGCAGGCGTGCAATGCCCTCCTTCGCCGTGGCGTCACGCAGCCAGCGCTGCGCCTCGCGCAAGGCCTGCGCGGCCGGGCGCCGCCCGCCGTCGAGGTGTTCGTACCACCGCCCGATGAGCAGCGCCGACGACGCGTCGGACACCGACCACTGCGTGGCCAGCACGCGGCGGGCGCCGGCGGCCAGCAGCGCCGCGGGGAAGCCCAGCGCCTCGTCGAGCAGCGAGGTCGCGCGTGTCACCGCGGTGTCGCAGGCCGACAGCACCACGGTCTCGGTGCCGTGCGACAGCGCGGCGGCCAGCGCGGCAATCGTCAGTGCCGACTCGTCGGCCAGCAGCAGGCGCGAGTGCAGCGGGTCGTCGACGTCGAACTCGGCGTGCCCCGCGTAGTGCAGCCAGCGGTGCGCGGGCAGCACCGCGCGCAGCGCGTCGGCCGTGGCAGCGGGGCCGTGCAGCGCCACCGCAGCCGGTGCGGCGCCATTGCCGGCTGCCAGCGCGCGACCCACCAGCTCGGCTTCGAGCGCGGTGTCGGGCAGGTCGGAGGTCGGGTCTGAGACGATGAGTGCGGCGACCGGGTCGTCTGGCGCACCGGTCGCCTGCGGCCGGGCGGCGCGTTCGAGCAAGTGCAGCGAAGGTGCATACCGCAGCGCGTGCGAATCGATCAGCCAGTCCCGGCCGCCATCCTTCGCTTCGCACCACGCGGCGTGCACCGGCAGCACGCCGGTGCCGGCCTGCGGCAGCCATACCAGTTCGGCGCCGGATTCGATGCCCGCCTCGCGCAGGGCCGGCAGCAGCTCGCTCCACAGCCGCCCGTGCAGCTCGCGGCCGAGGGCGTCGATGTGGGCCGCGAACACGTCGCGCTGCGAACGGCGGTGGCTGTAGGCCCACAGCCAGCCGCCGAGCTGCGCAGGGTCGTCGCCACGCAGCAGCGCGAGCGCGCGGCGGCGGTCGAAGTCGGGCAACGGCACGGCGTCGAGGGTGGGCGAGCCGCGCGTGGCGGTGAGCGTGAGCACCCAGCCGGCGCCGTCGGTGAGCAAGGGGGCGAGCAGGGCGCCGCCCTGCGCAAGTCCGGCCGGCGCCGGATCGATCGCCGTCGCGTTGCCGCCTGACGCGGCGGGCCCGGCCGCCGCGGCCCACAGCCGCGCCTTGCCCCGTTCCAGCGCGGCCCACGCCGCCGCCAGCCGGCGGCCGCGCACATGGCAGCCGGCCAGCTGCGCGGCGCTGTCGCGGAACTCCCAGATGCGCTCCAGTCGGCCCGCAGTACTGGTCTGCGCGGCCAGCAGCGACTCCGCGAGACCCAGCGCTTCCTCGAGCGGCGCGCAGGCGTCGTCGTGGCGGCCGCCCAGCCCATGCGCCTCGGCCTGCATCTGCAGCAGGATGCGGCGCTCGTCGGGCTGCGAGCGGGCGTCGGCGTAGGCGAGCGCGGTGTCGAGGTGCGCGTGGATCGCCGCGAGGTCGGCGGCCGGATCGCGCGTGCCGCCGGCACGCTTCAACAACGCCAGCGCGCTGAACTTCTCGGCGGTGGCCTCCAATGCCGTGCGGCCGTCGGCGCGCGTGCGCTCGGCCACCGCTTTCAGCAGCGGCAGGGCTCGATCGAGCCGCGTGCCGACTGGGGCCGCCGGCGCGGGGCCGGGGTGGAAGATCAGGCATCGGGCGAGCAGCAACTGCGCCACCGGCACGGCCGCGGCCGCCAGTGCCATCGGGCTCGGCGGGTCGTGTTCGGCGAGCAGCGTGTTCAGCAGCCCCTCGGCGCGGCTCGCATCGTCGGCCCGCCCGCGGTTGAGCAGCGCATCGGCCAGGTCGAGCGCAGTCGCGGCGGCGGCCAGCGGGTCGCTGGCCACGCTCGCCAGCACCGCCTCGTGCGCGGCGATGCGGCGGTCCATCGCCGGTCCGGCATCGGCGCCGGGCTCCTCGGCCCATGCGCGCGCCGCCTCGTTGTGCAGCCGCGCCCTGCTGCCCAGGTCATCGGCCTGCGCAGCGGCCAGGCCCAGGCAGTGCATGCGGCGCTGCCAGTTGTGCTGCAGGTCGCCGAGCGGACGGAAGGCGTGGAGCGTTGCCAGCAACCGCGCCAGCGTGGGCTCGCCCTCCAGCGCCTGCTCCAGGTGATCGATCGCCGCCTCGCCGCCGGCCGATCCAGGCGGATGCCGCGGCGCCAGCAGCAGCCCGAGCTGCGCGTGCGCATGCACCCAGGGGCCGGGATACTCGTCGCGCTGCCACACCTCCAGCGCCTGCTCGTAGCACGCGATGGCACGCAGCGGATCGGCCTGGGCGCACAGGTCCGCCAACTCCTGGTGCAGTGCGGCCCAGCGCGCGGGGTGGGTCTGCCGATCGGCGAGCGTGATCGCTTCGGCCAGCAGCTCGCGACCGCGCTGCGGTTCGGCCGCGGCGTCGAGCGCGCGCCACGCGGCGATCACTTCGGCGAGGCGCGCGGCCTTCGCGGCCGCCGACAGTTGTGGTCGACGATGGAACCGGCGGCGGCGCAGGCGGCGGCAGCTGGGCATGGCACGAGCATAGTCGCCGCGGCGCGATACTCCCCGGGCGATGACCACGCCGCTCGACACGCTCGGCCTCACCGCGCTGCCGCCGGAAGACGAGGCGCTGCGCCCCGCGGTGCGCGCCTTCCTGCGCGAGGCCGTGGCGCAGCTGCCCGCGCCGCAGCGCGCGCGCTCTTGGGGCGGGCACGACCCCGCGTTCAGCCGCGAGGCCGGCCGCCGCGGGCTGCTCGGCCTGACGCTGCCACAGGCCTGGGGCGGCGGCGGGCGCAGCGCGTTCGCGCGCTACGTGGTGGTGGAGGAGTTCCTGAGCGCCGGCGCGCCGGTGGGCGCGCACTGGATCGCCGAGCGCCAGAGCGCGCCGCAGATCCTGCGCTTCGGCACCGACGAGCAGAAGCGGCACCACATCCCAGCCATCTGCCGCGGCGAGCAGTACTTCTGCATCGGCATGAGCGAGCCCGGCGCGGGCTCCGACCTGGCCGGCGTGCGCACGCGCGCCGTGCGCAACGAGGCCGGCTGGGTGCTCGACGGCCAGAAGATCTGGACCACGCACGCGCACCATGCCCACTACATGATCGCGCTGGTGCGCACCTCGGGCAGCACCGCCGACCGGCAGCAGGGCCTGTCGCAGTTCATCGTCGACCTCTCGCTGCCCGGCATCACGATCCGCCCGATCACCGACCTCGCCGGGGACGCGCACTTCTGCGAGGTGTTCTTCGACGGCGTGCAGCTGCCTGCCGATGCGATGCTCGGGCAGGAGGGCGACGGCTGGCTGCAGGTGAACTCCGAACTGGCCTTCGAGCGCAGCGGCCCCGAGCGCATCTTCTCCAGCGTGGTGCTGATGGATGCGTGGCTGGCCTGGGTGCGCACGCCGCAGGGCCGCACGCCGGACGCGGTGCGGCTGGCCGGGCGGCTGCTGGCGCAGCTTGCGCCGCTGCGCGCGATGTCGCTGGCCGTGACGCAGCGCCTCGCCGACGGCGAGTGCCCGCTCGTCGAAGCCGCGTTGGTGAAGGACCTGGGCACCACCGCCGAGCAGCTGATCCCGACGCTGATCGCCGATGATCTGGCGCGCCGCCCGGCGGTGCAGGTGCCGCTGGAGCTGCTGCAGACGCTGGCCTACACCCAGCAGGTGGCGCCGACGTACTCGCTGCGCGGCGGCACGCGCGAGATCCTGCGCGGGATGATCGCGCGGGGCCTGGGGCTGCGATGACGGTGCGCGCCTGGCCTGCCGACGACCTTCATGCCGAAGCCCTGCAGCGGCTGCTGCAGGATCGCTGCCCGCCGGCCTTGGTGCGCGCGATCGAAGCGGGCGCATCGCCCGCGGCGCTGTGGGCCGACGTCGAATCGTCGGGCCATGCCGATGCGCTCGTGGCCGAGGAACGCGGTGGCGCGGGCCTCGCGCTCGAGGAGGCCTACCCGCTGCTGGAGCTGTGCGGCCGGCTTGCGCTGCCGGTGCCGCTGGCGGCCACGCTGCTGGGCCGCGCGCTGCTCGACCGGGCCGGAGTGGCGGTGCCTCCAGGTGCGGGCCTCACGATCGCCCATGCGGCGACGCTCGATGCCGGCGGGCTGCACGCACCGCAGGTGCCGTTCGGCCGCGTGGCCGGGCATGTGCTGGTGCAGGCCGACGGCGCGGTGCTCTTGCTTCCCGCTGCCGCCGCGCAAGCCGGGCCTGGCGTGTTCCCGCTCGACGCCACGCTCGCGTGGCCGCACGCCGTGCTGCGTGATGCGGTGCGCGTGCCTGGCGACCACGATCTGCTGGTGCTGCAGGCATGTGCCGCCTCTGCGCTGCTGGCCGGTGCACTGCGCGCCGCGTTCGAGCAGGCGCTGGCCCACGCGCAGCAGCGCGAGCAGTTCGGCCGCCCGATCGGCAAGTTCCAGGTCATCCAGCACCACCTCGCGGTGCTGGCCGAGCACGTGCTGGCGGCGCGCCTCGCGGCCCGGCTCGGCTGCACGGCCGCGCGTGACGGCGCACCCGACCGGCTGCGCGTGGCGATGGCCAAGGCGCGCACCAGCGAGGCGGCGGTGGAAGGCGCCGCCACCGCGCACGCGGTGCACGGCGCCATCGGCTTCACTGCGGAGTACGACCTGCAGCTCCACACGCGGCGGCTGCACGCCTGGCGGCTGCTGGCGGGCAGCGAGAGCCACTGGCACGCCGTGCTCGGTGGGGCGCTGCTCGACGGGCCGCACGAAGCTACGCTGGACGCGGCGCGTGCGCTGACCGACCGGGACACGAACGAGGAGCCCACCGCATGATGGGGATGCTGACGCGGGCCGCCCGCAGGATCCGCGTGATCGCCGTGTGGGGCGCGGCCGGCACGAATCTGATGGCGGGATGCGCGCCACCGGCCCGCGCGGCGGACCTGCGCGTGCTGACCGCCGGCGCCTACAAGCAGGTGCTGCAGGCCGCGCAGCCCGCCTTCGAGCGCGAGACGGGCCACCGCCTCGTGATCGACAACGACACCGCGGGCGGCCTCGTCAAGCGCGTGAACGGCGGCGAGGCCTTCGACCTGCTCGTGCTCACCGCCGGGCCCTTGGCCGAACTCGCCCGCACGGGCGCGGTGCGCGCCACCGGCGATGGTGCGCCGCGGCCGCTGACCCGCGTGGGCATCGGGGTGGCGGTGAAGCAGGGCGCGTCGAAGCCCGACATCGGCAGCGTGCCCGCGTTCCGCGATGCGCTGCTGGCCGCGCGCGCCATCGCCACCGTGGACCCTGCGGCGGGCGGCACCAGCGGCATCCACCTGTGGCGCACCTTCGAAGCCTGGGGCATCGCTGATCGGCTGCGCCCGCGCGCGGTGCTCGTGCCGGGCGGCTACTCGGCAGCGAAGGTGGTGAGCGGCGAGGCCGACATCGCCGTGCAGCAGATGAGCGAGCTCGTCGCGGTGCCGGGCGTGACCATCGTCGGCATGGTGCCCGACGAGATCCAGGTCTGGACGGTCTACGCGGGCGCGGTGTCGGCGCGCGCCAGGCAGGCCGAGGCGGCAGTGGCACTGTGGCGGCACCTGGCCGGGCCAGCCGGCCGCGCGCTGCTCGTCGAGCGGGGAATGGCCGAGCCCTGAGCGCGCCGCGCCGGGCCGCGCAGCCTACTTGCGCATGCCCTTGGGCCAGTCCTTCGGGTCGAAGCGGAACTTGCCTTCCTTGACCATCGACCAGCGGTCCAGGGCCTGGTGCACGGTGGGCAGCGGCGACTCGGGATCCAGGGCCACGGCGCGGTCCTGCGCCTGCCGCAGCGTGCGGTTCGACTCGCGCTTGCTGGCCTTGTCGGACGGCGCGGCGGTGACGCCGGCGAAAGGGGTCTTGCGGCGCGAACGGCTCATGCGGTGGATTCTCGTCGAGCGCGCGGCGCCGGTCCAGGCAGGTTGTCAGCGGAACCGCGCCGGGATCGCCTCGGCGTACGGATAGAAGCGGAAGTAGGGCCGCGCCTCGTTCAGCGTGCGCTGCACCGAGGGCCGCGCCATCAGCCGCTCGAAGTAGGCGCCGAGCGCGGGCAGGACGGGCGGCAGCGGCTGCAGCGTGGTGGCGTAGAAGAGGGCTGGTGCCGCGGCGCAGTCGGCCATCGTGAACGCGTCGCCGGCGAGCCAGGCGTGCGTGCCGAGCTGCTGCTCGATCAGGCGATAGCTCGTGTCGAGCAGGGCGCGCTGCGGGGCCGTGTCCGCGCCGGTGCCGCGGATCCGTTCGAGCACGATCTCCTGCATCGGGTTGTGCACGTACTGGTCGACGAGCCGATCCCACAGCCGCACGTCGAGCGCGGCATCCGGGTCGGCCGGGATCAACGGCCGCGGGCCGGGCGCGTGGCGATCGAGGTGCTCGATGATGATGGTCGACTCCGGCACGCTGCGCCCACGCGCCGCGTCGTGCAGCACCGGGAACTTGCACAGCGGCCAGTGCGACGCGAGCTCCGCGCGCTGCGCGGCATCGGACAGGTCCACGATGCGCGGCGTGAACGGCGTGCCGGCCTCGTACAGCGCGATCAGCACCTTGTGGCAGTAGGACGCCAGCGGGTGGAAGTACAGCGTCAAGGACATCGGAGGACCCGGGAGCAGGACGGATGCGCGCCATCATGCCCCAGGCGGCAGCGACGCGGCGGCCCAGCGCACGTCGCGCCACGGCCGGTACTCGGCGCCGTCGTACCAGCCGCGGAAGGCCGCGGCCGACACGAGATCGCGGCGGGGCATCGGGGGCATGGCGGATCCTTCGGCGGGATGGGGCGCATCAGTCCGGCTGGATGCGGCGATCGCGGATCAGGCGGCCGTAGCGCTCGTGCTCGGCGCGCACGAAGGCGGCGAAGTCGGCGGCGCTGCTGCCCACGGCCGTGAAGCCGAGGTCGGCCATCTGCTGCACGAAGTCGGGCGCGCGCACCGCACGCACGAACTCCGCGTTGAGCCGGGCCACCACGTCCGGCGGTGTGCCGGCCGGCAGGAACAGGCCCTGCCAGCCGTCGCTGTCGAAGCCGGCGTAGACCGAGGCCACGGTCGGCACGCCGGGCAGGGCCGCCAGCGCCTTCGGCCCGCCCACGGCGATCGCCTTCAGCCGCCCCGCGCGCAGGTGCGGCAGCACCGCGACGCTGGTGTCGAAGGCCATCTCCACGCGCCCTGCCAGAAGTTCCTGCAGCGCGGGGGCCGCGCCGCGGAACGGCACGTGCACGATGTAGAGCCCGCCCTCCTGCTTCAGCATCTCCATCGCCAGGTGCGGCCCTGAGCCGCTGCCGTAGCTGGCGTAGTTGTAGCGGCCGGGGCTGCGCCGCACGATGTCGATCCACTCGCGCAGCGTGTTCGCGGGGAACGACGGGTGCACGACCAGCACGTACGAGCCCGAGACCGTCTGCGTCAGCGGCACCAGGTCCTTCAGCAGGTCGAACGGTGACTTCGCCAGGTGCGGGCCGATCGCGATGGCGACCGTGTGGCTGAGCACGGTGTATCCGTCGGCGGGCGACTTCGCGACGGCATCGGCGCCGATCATGCCGGCGGCACCGGGGCGGTTGTCGATGACCACCGGCTGGCCCACCGAGACCTGCACCTTCTGCGCGAGCGTGCGCGGCACGAGATCGGCAGTGGAGCCGGGCGGGAAGGGCGTGACCACGCGGATCGGCCGAGCCGGGTAGGGCTGCGACAACGCCGGCAACGCGGGCAGCAGCGACAGCAGCGCCGCCGCGGCCGCAGCGAGGAAGGGGCGGAGACGATCGGGGGTGGGACGCATGCGTGCGCTCCGGTGGAGGACATCGGTCGGATCGGGCGGGGGACTCATGCCGGCACCGTCGCGCCAGCCCGCTGGGCGACGAGCCGCGCCACGTAGTCGCGGAAGGCCGTCGGCGGGCGGCGCAGGATCATCGCCAGCACGCGCGCATTGCCGCCGCCGAGCCCGTGGCGGTCGTAGTGCGCGTACATCGTGGCGACCCGGTCGACCTGGAACGGCGTGCGCGTGCGCGCGGCCACGGGCCGCCAGGCCTCGAGGCTGCCGCGCTCGGCGCGCACCGGGCGGCCCAGCACGTCGCCGATCGCCTCGGCCATCTGCACCCGGCTGAGCACGTCGCCGCTGGCCAGCTCGAACTCGCCGCCGACCCAGCCGTCCTGGGTGAGCATGGTGGCGGCGGCCTCGGCCACGTCCTCGAGGTCGACGAGGCCCATGCGCGCGTGCTCGGAGTACGGCAGCCGGTAGACACCGTCGCGCACGACGGTGTCCCATTCCCGCTCGAGGTTCTGCATGTACATCGTCGGCTTCATCAGCGTGTACGGCAGTGCCGACTCGACCAGCATCTCCTCGACCCGACGCTTGTCGCGGTGGTGCGGCAGCGCGTCGCATTGCGCATGCACGACGCTGTGGAAGGCGAACTGCTCGACGCCGGCGGCGAGCGCGGCCGCCACCAGCCGGCCGCCGATGCCGATCTCGTCGTCGCTCATCGCGGGCCCGATGTGGTACACGCGGCGGACCCCGGCCATGGCGGCGCGGACGTCGCCGTCGCGGCCCAGGTCGCCCACCGCGACCTCGACGGCGCCGGCCTCGCGCACGCGCCGGGCCGAGGCCATGCCGCGCACCAGCGCCCGCGCCGCCGCGCCGCGGCGCGCCAGTGCGCGCAGCACGGCCAGGCCGGTGGGACCGGCGGCCCCGGTGACGAGGATCATCGCGGCGCCGGCGCGTAGGGGTCGTGCCCGCGCGCGCGGTCGGCGTCGATCACTTCCTGCGGGACGAAGATGCCGGTGTTGGGGTCGGCCACGCCGTCGTACATCACGAGGATCATCCCCGGCGTGCCGGGCTCGCCCTGCTGCTCGACGCGGCGCCACAGCCGCGGCGGCACCGAGAAGGTGTCGTACGGGCCGAGCTCGACGTGCTGTTCCGGGTCCTTGTTGAAGTAGATCCGGTACGTGCCTTTCAGCGGCATGAAGATCTCGCGGTACGTGTGGGCGTGGATCACCGGCGAGTTGCCGGCGCGCGACTCGATGAAGCACAGGTGGAAGCTGTGCGGCGTCGAGATGCCGGCCGGCGCCGCGGCGTTGTCCGTGGAGATCACGTACTTGATCGGCAGCCGCTTCGTCGGGTCGGCCTTGTCGACGAAGGCGTTCGGGTCGACGCGCAGGTCGCGGTAGTAGGCGACGTTGCGCATCACCTCCTCCAGCGGCAGCTCGATGCCCTCGCCGGCGACGCGGCGGTAGAGGGTGGGGGAGGATTCCTGGGTCATGCGGGTCTCCTGGCGGATGCCTCGGCAGCGATGGAGGCCGAGGTCACGCGAGGTCGAGAAAGGCGCCGACCGAAGCGTTGTAGGCCGCGGCCTGCGTGACGTACGGGAAGTGCCCGCCCACCGGCAGCGCGACATGCCGTGCTCGTGGGTGCGCCTCGCGCAGCGCCGCGCGCATCGGCGGCGGGATCAGCGGGTCGTCGTCGCACTCGAGCACGAGGATGCGCTCGTCGTCGACACCCAGCGCCGGCACGCGCTGCGCGAGCTGCACCGCCAGCATGCGCGCGTGCAGCAGCTCGGCACTCTGGCGGTGACCCACCAGTTCGAGCTGCACGGCCTTGAGCGGCGTGTCGGGGCCGGCCCGCAGCCGGGCCAGCGCCTCGTCCTTGACGGCCTGCGGGGCGCGGCTCTCCAGGGCCTGGCGCTTCTCCGGCGACTGCGCCGGGGCCGGGTCGCAGAAGCTGTTGCCGATCACGAGGCGCCCGATGCGCTGCGGATGCCGCACCGCGGCCCACTGCGCCACGTAGCCGCCCAGCGACGTGCCGACGAGGTCCACGCGCGGCGCGCCGATCGCATCCGCGACGGCGATCACCGCGTCGGCCAGCGCCGCGCCATCGGTGAGTGCCGGATACGTCACCGCCACCAGCGTGCGGCGGTCACCCCAGGCGAGCAGCTGGTGGAACCAGATCTCGGCGGTGCCTTGCGCCCCGGGCAGCAGCAGCACGGGCACGCCGCCGCCGTCGGTGCGCACCACTTCCAGTTCCTCGCCGTGGATGCGCATCGTGCCGGCGGGCCAGCGTCGTCGAAGATCGTGCAGGTCCATCGCGCCGACTGTGCCGCCGGCGCGGGTTCGCGGCCATAGCGCCGGCACGAGGCTTGCCATAAATTGGATTGATGTCCGCCGGCGAACCCGATCTCGACCTGAACCTGCTGCGCTACCTGGTGGTGCTGGTGCAGGAGGGCAGCGTGTCGCGCAGCGCCGAGCGGCTGGGCGTGACGCAGCCGGCCGTCAGCGCGGCACTGAAGCGACTCCGTGCGCGCTTCAACGACCCCATCCTCGTGCGCAGCGGCCAGACCATGTCGCCGACCCCGCGGGCCCTGGAGATGGCCGCCCAGGTCGCGCCGATGCTGGCGAGCGTGCGCCAGATGCTCGACGGCCGCGCCGTGTTCGAGCCGCGCCGCTCGAACCGCCACTTCACGCTGATGGGGTCGGACTACGTGCAGTTCTTCGTGCTGCCCAGGCTGTGCGCCCGGTGCGAGCGGCAGGGCGCGCGCATCACGCTGGAGCAGCGGCCGGCCAATCCGGGGAAGGTCGAGCCGTGGATGGAGTCCGGGCAGGTCGATCTCGGCATCGGCTACCTGCAGACGCCGCCGCCGGCGCTGCGCTCGCGGCTGCTGTTCGCCGACCAGCAGGTGTGCCTGATGCGCCAGGGTCATCCGGCCAGCATGGCGCCCTTCACCGTCGAGGGCTACGCGGCGCTGCAGCACGTCGCGATCTCGCCGGGCGGCGCCGGCATCTACGGCCGCCGCATCGACGCGCTGCTGAAGGCGCACGGCATCCGCCGCAACGTGGTGCTGACCCTGCCGTCGTTCCTGGCGATGCCCTACGTCGTCGCCCGCACCGACTACATCGCCACCGTGCCGGGCCGCTTCGCGCGCTACTTCGCCGGGCTCCTGCCGCTGGCGATCGTCAAGCCGCCGCTGCCGCTGCCGGCGTTCGAGATCTCGATGTTCTGGCACGAGCGCGTGCACCACGACCTGGCCAATGTGTGGCTGCGACACGAGGTGGTCGGGGCCACGCGCGAGCTGGCCGGGCGCTGAACAAGGTGATCGCCGCCGGGAACCGGATCACGCATGGCGTCGATTCCCCGGGTGCGACCCCGGCGGGATCACAGCACCGTCGTGATCTGGATCGCCTCGGTGAGCGTCTCGCGCGCCACCGTCAGCGCGAACTCCACGCTCTTGATCTGGCGCTCGGCATCGGCATCGGGCTTGGCGGTGCCGTGCCCGTCGGGCGTGGCCTTCTTCGTCTCGTCGATCTTGAACTGCTCCAGCGCGGCCTGCAGCCGGTTCAGCTTCGTGGTGGCCGTGTCGAGCGCGGCCTTCACCTTCACGCGGCACGACTCGACGTTCTTCGCCCAGTCCTTGTTCTTCGTGTCCTGCAGGAACTGGTTGTAGCGCTCGACCGCCGCCGAAAGCTGGTTGAACGCGGTCTTGAACTCTTCGAGGGCCGTGCCGAGCGACATCGCGTGCCTCCGGGGGGGGCGGGTGCCGCGCGCTTCAGCGCGACGACTTCTCGAGGCTCTTGACGGCCTCTGTGGCGGTCTTCAGCTGCTTCATCGCCTCGGCGATGCGCTTGGAGACGTTGCCCACGGCCTTCACGCGCTGGGCCACGGCCTTGGGGTCGGGTGCGGCATCGTTCTTGGCGGGCATCGCATGCTCCAGGAGTCCAGGGTGCGCACTGTAGGAGCCTGCCCTACGCGAGGCAATGCGCGCGGCGGCTACAGGGTAGGGGCCTGGTCCGCCGCCAGGCGTCCGAGAATCCGCGCCACGGGGGGATGCATGGGATGGCAGTGGGGGGTGGACATCGCCTGCGCGGGTGGTTCTGCCGGGCCTTCTCGGCGATGGCGTGTGTGATGGCCGCCGCGGCCGCCCCGGCATCGGCTTCCGAAGGCACGGCCGACGGCCTGGCCCTGGAGTGCCCGCGCGACGTGGTGCGGCGCGAGCCCTTCCGCTGCCGCGTGCGCGTCGCCCCGCCGGACGACGCCGTCGCGCGCGATGGGTTTGAGCTGCGGATCGCGCTGCAAGGGCCGCTGCTGCGCGTGTCGTCGTCGCCTGGGCTGGTGTTCGACCACCGCGCGCGGGCCTGGAGCTGGCGCGGCGATCCGTCGACGTTGCCGCAAGTCCTGGAGATGGAACTCGTGACGGAAGACTCCCAGGGCGTCATGCAGGCGCAGGTCTCCGCGGCATGGGTCGACCCGGTGCGCGAGCCACCGCGCGAAGTCGTGCAGGCGCTGCGCATCGTGCATCACCCGGTTCCGCGCTTGCGGGTGGGCGGCAGCTGGCTGCCGGGCGCGCCGATCGTCTGGTTCGCCGGCCTGCTGGCTGCCGAGGTGGCCCTGCTCGCAGGGGCATGGCGCTGGCGGCGCCGCCCTGGCGCGCCGGGCTTCGGGGCGGTGCTGGCCTGCATCGTGGCGGGCAACCTGAGCCTGATGCTGAACGCCGGCGCCATCGACGACCTCCGTGCGCTGCACCGCTACGAGGCCAGCACCTGCGAGGTGCTCGATCGCACCGAGTGGGGAAACTGGCCGCTGGCGGCGCTGCGCTACGCAGCCGGCGGGCGCAGCGTGGCGAGCGTCGGCTTCGAAGGCCGCAACCGCTTCTACGGCAAGGGCGACGGTGAGCGCGCCGGCAGCCTGGAGCCCGGTGCGCGCGTGCCGTGCTGGTTCGACCCGGCGCATCCGTCGATCGTCGTGGTCGACCGCAGCCCGTCCCTCGTCATGTGGCTGGTTGGCGCGCTGACGCTGATGCTGTGGTTGGCCACGCTGCGCTGGGCCTGGCGCAGCCGTCAGCCGCTGCGCTGACGCCGCCGGCGCGCATCGCGCGGAGCCTCTGCTGCCGCATAGGCCGCCAGCCCCGCGGCGCGATCCAGCGGCACCACCGCCTGCAGCGTGGTGCCGCCCGCCGGCTGCAGCCCGGGCGGGAAGAACGCCAGCTTCTGCCCGGCCGCGAGCTTGTCGGCGCGCGCCGGGTCGAGGTCGCGTTCGTTCACGCCGGCGCGCGGCGCCACGGCCACGCCGTCGACGATCTCGAGGTCGAACCACCAGCGCTTGACGGGGTTGCGCTGGCCGCCGCGGGTGCGGTCGTCGTGCTCGATCAGGTGGCGTCGCGCCTCGGGCACGTCGATCGCGAGCTGCAGCAGCCGCTCGGACTCGACGAGATCCTCGCGGTTGTACGGGCAGGTCTTCATGCAGCGCCCGCAGGCCGAGCCTTTCATGTTGGTGAGGCGGTAGCGGCCGCACTTCTCCACGTCGGGCTTCCAGATCTCGTAGCCGTTGAACATCACCTTGGGGCCGTACGGGATGGCGTTGCACGGGCACTCGCGCGCGCACTTCAGGCACATCGCGCAGGTGGCCTGCAGCCCGAAGTCGATCGGCCGGTCGGCCACCAGCGGCAGATCGGTGGTGAACAGCACCGACTTCGAGCGCGGCCCGATGTACGGGTTCAGGATCAGCTCGCCGATGCGCGAGAGCTCGCCCAGGCCCGCCATCAGCACCGCCGGCAGGTGCAGCACTTCCGAGTGAGCGTTGGAGTGCGCGCGCGCCGAGTGGCCCGTGCGGCGCACGTGCGCGGCCATCACGCCGGCGATCAGCGCGCCGCGCAGGTAGGCGCGCATCGACTGCGCGCCCGAGATCCAGTCGTCGCCCGAGGCGCCTTCCATCGTCTCGAAGCCCTGGTCGATCAGCATCACCACGGCCCAGCGGTGATAGGGCTCGATCGCGCGGCCGTCGGTCTCGTCGTGCGAGTAGTACATCCACGGCTCGGCCGCGCAGATGCCGACGAAGTCCGCGCCCAGGTGGTAGCCCATCGCCTTGATCGCCTCGGCATTGCGCTGCGGATCGGAGAGGTCGCCGCCGAAGCCGGTGGGTGCCAGCGGCTCGCGTGTGCCCTGCAGCGGCACGAGCGCGCGGATCAGCGGCACCATCGCCGCGGCCAGCGGATGCTTGACCGCGAAGCGCGTGCGCTCCCGCTTCGGCTTCTCGCCGAGGTCGCCGGCCAGCGCGCGCGTGAAGAGGTCGGCCCGCTTGGGCACGCGGCGGATCTCGTCGCGCAGCACGAGCGTGGTCGGTTCGTCGACACGCCGGATGCGCTCCATCGGGTAGCGGCCCAGGTGCAGCGGGCGGCGCGCGAGGTCGGCGTCTTCGTGCCCGGGGCGCGTGCCACCCGTGCCCAGGTAGGCGTCGCTGTCGGGCCAGCCCAGCGAGGCGTCGGGCGCGATCGGCGCGTCCGGCGCCAGCGGGTAGTCGGTGGTCACGGCACCGATGCGGAAGCCGCCGGGCAGGAATGGCATCGCGAGCACGCCGTACACCGCCTTTGCGATGCCGGCGCGCTGCGCCAGCTCGCCGAGGTCAACGTTCGAGTCGCCGGCCACGTGCCCGCGGGCCGACCAGCCGAGCGCACGCACATAGCCCGCGAGCACCGCGGCCACCTCGGCGCAGCGCAGATCGGTGCGCTCGGCGTTCGAGCCGACGATCCACGCCGCGCCGGGCTCGCCCGGCCGCGGTTCGCGGCCGAACTCGACGAGGAATACGAGCGCGTGGGTGTGCCCGGGAGGCGCTCCCGCGCCGTGCCCCTGCGCCGGCGCGAGCGCGCATACGCCGGCCAGCGTGGCGTCGAGGAAGTACGCCGAGGCCTTGAGGTTGTTCGAGCGCGCCGCCAGGTCGTCCGGCACCGGCGCGCGGGCCGGCGCCACGGCGCCATCGAGCAGCGGAGCCAGCAGCGCGCGGTACTCGGGGATCGCGCCGGTCAGCGCATCGGCGCCGGCCCCATGGGCATCGACCGGTTGCCGCGCGGGTCCGACCCGCGCGTCGGCATCACGCGCCAGCCGCTCGGCGGGCAGGGCGCCGAGGTGGAACGGACGGTCGCGGTTCGAGTACAGGCGCGGCATGCCGCGGCACCGATCACTCGACCTTGGCCCCCGACGCGATCACCACCTTCGCCCACTTGGCCGTCTCCGCGGCGATGACCTTGGCGAAGTCCTCCGGCGTGCCGGGGATCGGTCGTCCGCCGAGTTCGGCCAGGCGCTCGCGCATCTTCGGGTCGGCCAGCGCCTTGTTGGTCTCGGCATTGATCACGTCGATCACCGCGCGCGGCGTGTTCTTCGGCATGCCGATGCCGAACCACGCGGTGGCCTCGTAGCCGGGCACCGTCTCGGCCACCGTCGGCACGTCGGGCAGGCTGGGTTCGCGCTGCTCGGAGGTGACCGCGAGTGCGCGCAGGCGGCCGCTCTTGATGTGGCCGGCCGACGACGGCAGGTTGTCGAAGATCACGTCGACCTGGCCGCCCATCAGGTCCTGCAAGGCGGGGCCCGCGCCCTTGTACGGCACGTGCGTCATGTTGCAGCCCGTCATGCTCTTGAACAGCTCGCCCGACAGGTGCACCGAGGTGCCGCTGCCGGAGCTGGCCATGTTCACCTTGCCGGGGTTGGCCTTGCAGTGGGCGATGAACTCGGCCACGGTCTTGGCCGGGAACTTCGGGTTCACGACCATCACGTTGGGCGCCCGCACGAGTCCGGCCACCGGTGCGATGTCGCGGATGAAGTTGAAGTTCAGGTTCTTGTAGAGCGTCGCGTTGATGCCGTTGGCCGGGTTCACCAGCAGCATCGTGTAGCCATCGGCCGGCGAGTTGACGACGAACTCGACGCCGATGTTGTTGCCGGCGCCGGCCTTGTTGTCGATGACGAAGGTCTGCCCGAGCTTCTCGGTGAACCACTGCGCCACGATGCGCGCCAGCACGTCGGTGGTGCCCGCGGGTGGATAGGGCACCACCCACTTCACGGGCTTGGTGGGGTAGTCGGCGGCCAGCGTGCCCAGCGAGGGCAGCAGGGCGGCCGCGCCACAGGCGAGGGCGAGGGAGCGGCGGATCAACGTTCGGCGCATCGAAAGACTCCTGCGATGGATCGGCGATTGAACCCGAGCCCGGCGCGGGCCTGCACTGGCAATGACCCGGAGGACGGTGCGCGCAGTTGGGGGCGGGCCTGCGCGGCTCAGCGGCCGCGCCACGCCGCCAGCGCCAGGCACACCCAGCCGGAGATCATCGCCACGCCACCGAAGGGGGTGATGGCGCCCAGCCCACGCACGCCGCTGGCCACCAGCGCGTAGAGGCTGCCGGAGAACAGCAGCACGCCCGCAGCGAACAGCCACCCGGCGGCGGCGGCCCAGTGGCCGGGCCAGCGCGTGCAAGCCCAGGCCGTGGCCAGCAGCGCCAGCGCGTGCACGAGCTGGTAGCGCACCGCAGTCTCGACGGTGGCGAGCAGTTCGGGCGCGAACCGGCCTTTCAGCGCGTGGGCGGCGAAGGCGCCGATCGCCACCCCGAGGCCGCCGTAGAGGCTGCCGATGAGGACGAAGAGGCGTTCCAGGATCGACGCGGGCATGGTCATCCGTTCTCGCACTCGCGGCGCTGCGCCTGGCGGTCCAGGGCCTGCTGCTGGCGCTCGGCGTTGCGCTGGTTCACGGCCTCGCGGCGTTCCGCGGCGCTCATCTCGCGCTGCCGCTGGCGTTCCTCGCGCCGCTGCTCGCGGCGCTCGTGCCCCTGCTGGCGCAGGCGCTCCTGGTCGGCCAGCCGCTCGTCGCGGCGCTCGTCGCGCGCCTGCATCTCCTCGCGGCTGCGCTCGCGCTCGTAGGCCCTGGCCTGCGCCAGGATGCCCTTGTCCGGGCCGCACTGGTCGTGGCCGGGCAGTCGGCTGCACAGTTGCACCCGCGTCTGCTCGTTGGCGTACAGGCGCAGCACGTCGTTCTCCTGGATGCACGTGTTGATCGCGGCATTGCGCCTGCGTTGGGCTTCGCTGCCCAGCGGCGTGCCGGCGCAGTGCGCCGGCCGCTGCACCTCGTGCTTGCGGCGGCAGGCATCGACCACCATCCCGCTGATCAGGCCGAGCTCGCGTTCGCGCTGCTTCTGCGCCTCGAGCTGGCGCGAGGCCTCGCCCAGCGCCTGGGCCAGGCCCACCTGCAGCTCGCCGATGTCGCGGTACTGGCCCAGGCCCATCGCGGCCAGCGCCCCGCGCTCGGCCTCGCGCACGAGGCGGTCGGTCTCCTGCCAGCGCGCCAGCGCCTCCTGCAGCTCGCCGCGCTCGGCGCACGAGCCGCATGCCGCGAGGCGCTCGGTGAGGATTCGGATCTGCTCGCCGCGCTGCTGCGCGAGCTGGCTGCGCGTGTCCAGCGCCGAGCCCAGGTCGCGCACCTGCTCGACCAGCATCTCGCTCATCGTCGGCAGCCGGTAGCCGGCCATGCCAGGGATGGGGCGCGCGGGTCGTTGCGCCGCCGCCGGCGGCGGCAGCAGGGCCGCGACCAGCAGCGCGGCGTGGAGGGGGCGCACGAGGAACTGCAGCACGGGCGTCATCCGGGAACAGCGGACATCGATCGAGTATGCCGTCCCACGGCGGGCGCTCAAGGGCCCTTCCGGCTCGGGGCCGCGCCATGGCCCCGCGGCGCGTGCACCTCGTCGTGGCGCCGCCCGACCAGGAGCGCCTGCTGCTGCATTGCCGCCAGCACGGCCGGCAGCCGTGGGCGGTCGAGCCGCTCGCGCAGCGCGGCCACGCTGATCGCCGCGACGACGTGGCCCTGGGCATCGCGTACCGGAACGCCGAGCGCGGCGGTGCCGGGCATCACGCCATGCGGCGCGTGCGCGTGGCCGGCGCGCCGGGCGGCGCGCACCTGGCGCCGCACCTCGTCGGGGTCGCGCTGCAGCAGCTGCAGCCGGGTCGCGTTGGCCTGCGTCAGCGCGTCGGCCTCGGGCGGCGGCAGTGCGGCCAGCAGCACGAGGCCCGAGACGCTGGCGCCCAGCGGCCTCCGCGCGCCGATGGGGATCGACAGCACCTGGATCGCGTGCGTACCCGGACAGCGCGCAACGCACACCGAGTCGGCGCCGTGGCGCACGCTGAGGAACACCGTGTCGCCCACCTCCGCGGCCAGCGCCTGCAGGTAGGGCTCGGCCAGCGCACGCATCGGCAGCCGGCCGCCACGTGCCAGGCCGAGCAGCGGCAGTTCGTCGCCGGCGCGGTAGCGGCGAGTCTGCGGGTCCTGCTCGACCGCGGTCTCCTCGATCAGCACCTTCAGCAGCCGGTGCACCGTGGGCCGGCTCAGGCCCGACATCGCCGAGATGTCGACGAGGCGCACGCCGTCGTCCTGCCCCATCGCGACGATGCGCAGCACCGCCATCGCGCGGCGCACGGCCTGTGCGCCGGGTACCTCGGCGGCGGCGGCGCGGCCTTCAGCCACCGCCGGCCTCGCGGTCGCCGTCGGGGGCGGCCATCACGGTCTTCTCGGTCTGCGCCACCGGCCGCATGGTGATCACGCGGCCCAGCGTGGCGTAGTTTGGCCCACCCAGCCGGCACAGCGGGTTGAGTCTCACGCTGTCGATCTTGCCGTCCACCGCCAGGCCTTCGCGCAGGTGGAACACCAGCACCTCGCCGACGATGAACTCCGAGCCGGTGTCGCCGAAGGCGATCGCGCGGTGCAGCCGGCACTCCATCGCCACCGGCGGCGCGGCCAGCCGCGGCACGCCGATGCATTCGCTGGGCAGCGTCTGCAGCCCCAGCAACTCGACCTCGCTGACCTCGGGCGGGTGCTCGACCGCGCTCTCGTGGATCGGCTGCACCAGCGACTCATCGCCGATGTGCACGACGTATTCGCCGGTGGCGTGGATGTTGCGCCCGGTGTCCTTCATCACGCCGGCCTTGCGCCCGACGTTCACGCCGAGCATCGGCGGCTTGTTCGAGACGAAGGTGAACGCGCTGAACGGCGCCACGTTGAGCACGCCCTCGGGCGAGCGCGTGCAGACCCACGCGATGGGCCGCGGCACGACGATGCCGGTGATCAGCTTGTAGGTCTGCTGCGGGTTCAGGTCGGCGGCCAGGATGCGCATCGGGACTCCACGTCTACCAGATGGAAACGGGCACCGGAACCGGGGCACGCTCCTCCGTGGCGCCGCGATGCTATCGGCGCGGATCGATCCCGCAAGGGTGGGTGCCGGCCGTGAGTCCACATCGTGGACGTTCGCGCGAGAAGGGAATTGCCGGACGCGCCGCGCCGAACCTACAGTTCGCCGCGCCCCGAACCACGCCGTACAGGAGACATCCGCATGACCCGACGACTCGCCCTCGCGCTGCTGGCCGGCACCGCCGCCGCTGCCGCCGTTCCGGCGCTGGCCCAGGAGTGGCCCGCCAAGCCGGTGCGCCTGGTGGTGCCGTACCCGCCCGGCGGCAACGTCGACAGCGCCGCGCGCATCGTCGCCGCCGAGATGCAGAAGTCGCTGAAGCAGACGGTGATCGTCGAGAACAAGGCCGGTGCCGGCGGTTTGCTGGCCGGCGACTTCGTCGCCAAGTCCGACCCCGACGGCTACACGCTGTTCATGACGGCCAACGGCCCGTTGCTGTACTCCCCGACGATCTTCAACCGGCCGCTGTACCACTGGCAGAAGAACTTCGTGCCTATCGTGTCGGTGACGTTCACGCCGCTGGTGCTGCAGGTGCATCCGTCGGTCCCGGCGAAGACCGCGCCCGAGCTGATCGCGCTGGCCAAGTCCAAGCCCGATGCGGTGACGATGGCCTCGCCCGGCGCCGGCACCACCAATCACCTGCTCAGCGAGATGCTCCAGCGCGTGTCCGGCGCACAGTGGCTCACCGTGCACTACAAGGGCAACGCGCCGGCCACCAACGACCTGCTCTCCGGGCAGGTGCAGTTCAACTTCGACCAGGTGTCGGTGGCGCAAGGATTCATCAAGGAAGGCCGCACGCGCGCGCTGGCGGTGGCCGCGCCCAGGCGCGTGCAATGGCTGCCCGACGTGCCCACGCTCGAGGAGCAGGGCATCAAGGGCGTCGACGGGCAGACCTTCACCGGGTTGCTCGCGCCGGCCGGCACGCCGCCGGCCGTGGTGGCGCGCCTCAGCGACGCGGTGAAGCAGGCGCTGGCCGATCCGGCCGTGGTGGCCCGCTATGTGGCCACGGGTTCGGAAGCGCGCTGGATGTCGCCGCAGGACTTCGCCGCCTACCTGCAGAAGGAAGAAGCGACGTGGCTGCCGATCATCAAGGCGCTCAACATCAAGGCGGAGTGAGCGCGATGAGCGATGCTGCCGGAGGCGCGCGCAGGCGCCAGTCCATCTACCTGGAAGGCTTCGGCCATGCCAACCCGATCCCCGCGGCCTGCCGCGTGGGGCCGCTGCTGATGACGGGGCTCGTCAACGGCACCGACCCCGCCACCGGCAAGCTCGCCGAGACGCTCGAAGACCAGTGCCGCCACATGTTCACGCAGGTGCGCCGCATCGTCGAGGCCGGCGGCGGCAGCGCCGCCGACATCGTGCGCATGGCCGTGTGGCTGAAGGACCGCTCGCAGCGCCAGCCGCTGAACGACCAGTGGCTGGCGATGTTCCCCGACCCGGACGACCGGCCGGCCCGCCTGTCGGTGCAGGCGTCGGACCTCACCGGCGGCATCCTCGTGCAGTGCGAGGTCACCGCGTACATCGGCGCCTGAGGAGACCGACGTTGGCCGACTACCACCCGTTCCACCCGCACCCGCGCACGCCGTCGCGCCTGCCGCCGGCCGGTGCCATCGACGCGCAGTTCCACGTGCTCGGCCCCGCCGACCGCTACCCGGTGCGGCCCGGCGCCGCCTACGAGATGCCCACCGCCACCTGGGAGGCGGCGCAGCGCATGCACCGTGCGCTGGGCTTCACGCGCGGCGTCGTCGTGCAGACCACCACCTACGGCGCCGACCACCGCGTGGTGCTCGACGGCATGGCGGCGCTCGGCCCGGGCTACACCGGCTGCGCCAACGCGCTGCTGTTCGAGCAGGCCACCGATGCCGACCTCGAGCGCCTGCACGCCGCCGGCATCCGCGGCGCGCGCTTCTCGTTCCGCCAGGCGCTGGGCGCGGTGCTCAGCCGCGAGGCCTTCGACCGCGCGGTGGGCAAGCTGCGCGAGCTCGGCTGGTACATGAAGGTGCAGCCCGAGCAGAACGGCATTGCCGAGAGCGCGCACTGGTTCGAGCACCTCGACCTGCCGATCCTCGTCGACCACATGGGGCGGCCTGATGCGTCGCTCGGCCCGGATCGCGACCCGAGCATCGTGCTCTTGCGCCGGCTCATGCAGCGCGGCAACGTGTGGGTGATGCTCTCGCTGGGCGAGAAGATCTCGCGCGCCGGTGCGCCCTACGACGACGTGGTGCCGCTGGCGCGCGCGCTGATCGACGCCGCCCCCGAGCGCTGCGGGTGGGGCTCGGACTGGCCGCACCCGGTGTCGAAGAACCCGCCGCCCAACGACGCCGATCTGCTCGAGCTGCTGTACCGCTACGTGCGCGACGAGGCCGAGCTGCGGCGCATCCTGGTGGACAACCCTTCCGAGCTGTTCGGCTACGAGCGCTGAGAATGCGGCGCGTGGGCCCGGCGTGCCGCCGGGCCATCTGACCCACACGCCCGCGAACCTGCGGGACGAGGAGAAGAGACGATGAAGACCGTCGTCGGGGCGCTGCTGAACTTCCGCGGTGCCTGGGCCGCGATGGAGCCGGCCATGCACGAGCCGCCGCACCACCGGCCGCCGGTGCACCCGGTGCTGTACATCAAGCCCGCGAACACCTGGGTCGGCCCGGGCGAGGCCGTGCGCCTGCCCGACGACGTGCCCGAGGTGGAGGTGGGCGCGACGCTCGGGCTCGTGATGGGCCGTGCCGCCTCGCGGCTTGCCGAGGCCGACGCGCTGGCGCACGTGGCCGGCT
>JAEUPB010000111.1 GCA_016789955.1 Rubrivivax sp.
GCGGGCTTCGACCGCTACTACCAGATCACGAAGTGCTTCCGCGACGAGGACCTGCGCGCCGACCGCCAACCCGAGTTCACGCAGATCGACATCGAGACCTCCTTCCTCGGCGAGGAGGAGATCCGCGCGATCACCGAAGGCATGATCCGCACGGTGTTCCGCAACGCGATGGGCGTGGAACTGCCGGTCTACGCGCAGCTCACCTACGCCGAGGCGATGCACCGCTACGGCAGCGACAAGCCCGACCTGCGCGTGAAGCTCGAGCTCACCGAGCTGACCGACGTGATGAAGGACGTCGACTTCAAGGTGTTCTCCGGCGCCGCCAACCAGAAGGGCGGCCGCGTGGTGGCGCTGCGCGTGCCCTCGGGCGGCGAGATGAGCCGCGGCGAGATCGACGGCTACACCGAGTTCGTGAAGATCTACGGCGCCAAGGGCCTGGCGTGGATCAAGGTCAACGACGCCGGCAAGGGCCGCGACGGGCTGCAGAGCCCGATCGTGAAGAACCTGCACGACGCCGCGCTCGCGGAAGTCATCGCGCGCACCGGCTGCCGCAACGGCGACCTGATCTTCTTCGGCGCCGACAAGGCCAAGGTCGTCAACGACTCGATGGGTGCGCTGCGCATCAAGGTCGGCCACAGCGAGTTCGGTCGTTCGCACGGCCTCTTCGAGGACAAGTGGGCACCGCTGTGGGTGGTCGACTTCCCGATGTTCGAGCTCGACGAGGAGGCCGGGCGCTGGAACGCGGTGCACCACCCGTTCACGGCACCGAAGGACGGCCACGAGGACCTGATGGACACCGACCCCGGTGCCTGCGTGGCCAAGGCCTACGACATGGTGCTCAACGGCTGGGAGCTCGGCGGCGGCTCGGTGCGGATCCACCGCGCCGAGGTGCAGAGCAAGGTGTTCTCGGCGCTGAAGATCACGCCCGAGGACGCGCAGGTGAAGTTCGGCTTCCTGCTCGACGCGCTGCAGTACGGCGCGCCGCCGCACGGCGGCCTGGCCTTCGGCCTCGATCGCCTGGTGACGCTGATGACCAAGGCCGAGAGCATCCGCGACGTGATCGCGTTCCCGAAGACGCAGCGTGCGCAGTGCCTGCTGACCGGGGCGCCGAGCGCCGTCGACGAGGCACAGCTGCGGGAGCTGCACATCCGGCTGAGGAATCCGAAGCCGGCGGGTTGAGGAGGTTGCGCGCGTGGCGATGCCACCTCTGCAGGTGGCGTTGCCGCGCGTCGCTGCCGAGTGCCCCGCGGCGCGGCGGGCGAGTTGCTGGCAGATTTGATGTGGGTATAACATTCGTTATAACTTCGTGGAGTCACCATGCACGCCCTCAAGCTCACCCAGATCGGGAATTCCGTCGGCGTGATCCTGCCCAAGGAGGTGCTGGCGCAATTGAAGGTCGGCAAGGGCGACACGCTGTACCTGACTGCAAGCCCCGAAGGTATGCGTCTCACGCCGCACGATCCAGCCTTCAGCGACCAGATGCAGGCCGCGCGCGAGATCATGAAGCGTCGTCGCGCGGTACTGCACGAACTCGCCAAGTAGTTGCCGTGGCCGCAAGAGAAGTCTGGGTCTGGATCGACCCGGCCGTGGTGCGTGCGGTGCACGAGGAGCAGCTCGTCGAGCATGGCGGCGCCGCCGGCGTGCGCGACGAAGGACTGTTGGAGTCGGCCCTCGCGCGACCGCGCCATCTCGCCCAATACGGCGACCCCGATGTGGCTGCGCTGGCCGCCAGCTATGCCTACGGCATCGCGCGCAACCACCCGTTCATCGACGGCAACAAGCGCACGGCGTTCGTGGCTGCGGAGTTGTTCCTCGCGCTGAACGGCTCGAGCCTCGTCGCCGACGATGGGGACTGCGTGCTCACGATGCTCGGCCTGGCGGCCGGCGACATCGACGAGGCGGCTTTCGCCACATGGCTGCGTCGACACCTGGTGCCCCGATGACCCCCCAGCAAGCCGCCACCCACGACACCACGCGCGTCGACGACGTGCGCATCGCCGCCGTGCGCGCGCTCGTCGCGCCGGCCGTGCTGCTCGAGGAACTGCCCGCGTCGCCCGAGGTCGAGGCGCTCGTCGAGCAGGCCCGCGCGGCGATCGGCCGCGTGCTCACCGGCACCGACGACCGCCTCGTCGCCGTGGTCGGCCCGTGCTCGATCCACGACCACGACGCCGCCATCGCCTACGCGCGGCGCCTGAAGCCGCTGGCCGACGAGCTTCAGGGCGAGCTGCTGGTGGTGATGCGGGTGTACTTCGAGAAGCCCCGCACCACCGTGGGCTGGAAGGGCTACATCAACGATCCGCGCCTGGACGGCAGCTTCCGCATCAACGAAGGCCTGCGCCGCGCGCGCGAGTTGCTGCTGGAGATCAGCGCGCTCGGGCTGCCGGCGGCCACCGAATTCCTCGACCTGCTGTCGCCGCAGTACATCTCGGACCTCGTCGCCTGGGGCGCGATCGGCGCGCGCACCACCGAGAGCCAGAGCCACCGCCAGCTGGCGTCGGGCCTGTCGTGCCCCGTGGGCTTCAAGAACGGCACCGACGGCGGCGTGCAGGTGGCCGCCGACGCACTGCTGGCCGCGGCCGCGCCGCACAGCTTCATGGGCATGACGAAGATGGGTGTGGCGGCGATCTTCGAGACGCGCGGCAACCCGCACGGCCACATCATCCTGCGCGGCGGCCGCACGCCGAACTACGACGCCGCGCACGTCGAGGCGGCCTGCGCCGTGCTGCGCAAGGCCGGGCTGCGCGAGCAGCTGATGGTCGACTGCTCGCACGCGAACTCGGCCAAGCAGCACCGGCGCCAGATCGACGTGGCGGCGGACGTGGCGCGGCAGATCTCCGGCGGCGAGCAGCGGATCTGCGGCGTGATGGTCGAGAGCCACCTGCACGAAGGGCGGCAGGACCTGCGCCCGGGCCAGCCGCTGGCGGCCGGCGTCTCCATCACCGACGCCTGCATCGGCTGGCACGACACCGAGCCGCTGCTGCGCGGCCTGGCGCAGGCGGTGCGCGAGCGGCGGGCGCGCGCGGCGTGAGCACGCGCCCCAAGATCCCGCAGTCGGTGCTGGTCGTGATCCACACACCCGGCGGCGAGGTGCTGCTGATCGAGCGCGCCGACCATCCCGGCTACTGGCAGAGCGTGACCGGCTCGCGCGCGGCGCCGGACGAGCCGCTGGTCGAGACCTGCCGCCGCGAAGTGCTGGAGGAGACCGGCATCGCCGCCGGCGAGCTGAGCGACTGGGGCGTCGAGAACGTCTACGAGATCTATCCGGTCTGGCGCCACCGCTACGCGCCGGGCGTCACGCACAACACCGAGCATGTCTACGGGCTGCAGGTGCCCGACGCCTTGACGGTCACGCTGAACCCGCGCGAGCACCTGCAGCACCGCTGGCTGCCGTGGCGGGAGGCGGCGGCGCGCTGCTTCTCGCCGAGCAACGCCGAGGCGATCCTGCAACTCCCCGGGCGCCTGGGCCTGCCGACATGAGGCCCGCCGCGCACCGGCACGCGGGCGGCCACGCCCCCACCGCGCCCGGGCCGCTGACCGGCGTGGGCACGCTGCGCGTGGCCACGTACAACATCCACAAGGGCGTGCGCGGCATCGGTCCGCGCAAGCGGCTGGAGATCCACAACCTGGGGCTGGCCGTCGAGGCCTTCGATGCCGACCTCGTGTTCCTGCAGGAGGTGCGCCTGTTCCACACGCGTGAGGCGGCGCGCTTCGACCGCAGCCAGTTCGGCTGGCCGGCGCAGGGGCAGGCGCGCTTCCTCGCGCCCGAGGGCTACGACGTGGCCTACCGCACCAACGCCTACACGCGGCACGGCGAGCATGGCAATGCGCTGCTGTCGCGCTGGCCGATCGGCGAGGTGGGGCACCACGACGTCAGCGACCACCGCTTCGAGCAGCGCGGGCTGCTGCACGTGCCGGTGCGCTGGAACGGGCTGCCGCTGCACGCCGTGGTGGTGCACTTCGGGCTGGCCCATGCGAGCCGCGTGCGGCAGGTGGCGCGGCTGGCGGACTTCATCGAGCGACAGGTGCCGCGCGACGAGATGCTCGTGGTGGCCGGCGACTTCAACGACTGGGGCGAGAAGCTCGATGCCCCGATGGCCGAGATCGGCCTCGGGCGTGCCGGCACGTCCGCCGGCGGCGGCACGGGCCGCGGCGCGCGGCTGACCTTCCCGTCGCTGATGCCGGTGTTCGCGCTCGACCGCTTCTACCTGCGCGGCGTGCGCTGCCGCTCGACGATGGTGCCGCGCGGCCTCACCTGGGCCCGCATGTCCGACCACCTTCCGCTGGTGGCCGAATTGGAGCCGGCGTGAGCGGCGCAGCGGGCAGCGCCCCGCCCGAGGACATCGCGCCGGGAGACGGCACCGCCATGGCGCGCTTCGTCGGCGGCAACAAGCTCGCGCTGCTGCAGGGCGGCGACCAGCTGTTCCCGGCGATGTGCGCGGCCATCGCCGCGGCCGAGCGCGAGGTCTGGTTCGCCACCTACATCTTCCACGACGACCCGGCCGGCCGGGTCGTGGCCGATGCGCTGATCGCCGCGGCGCAACGCGGCGTGGCGGTGCACGTCGTGATCGACGGCTTCGGCTCGAAGGCCACGCTGCCGGTGGTGCGCGGCTGGCTGCAGGCCGCCGGCGTGCATGTCGAGGTGTTCCGCCCGCTCGACCGCTGGTGGGCCTGGTTCCAGCCGGGCCAGCTGCGGCGGCTGCACCAGAAGCTCTGTGCCGTCGACCGCCAGGTGGCCTACGTCGGCGGCATCAACGTCATCGACGACCGCCACGACCTCAACCACGGCTGGGCCGATGCGCCGCGGCTGGACTTCGCGATGGAGCTGCGCGGCCCGGTGGCCGAGGCCGTGCACGCCGCCACCAGTGCGATCTGGTCGCGCGCCCACCTCGGCCACGGCTGGCGCGAGGAAGTGCGCACGCTGGCGCGCAGCGCCACCCCGATCGACGAGACGATGCGGCTGGTGCGGCGGCTGCGGCAGTCGCGCGGCGGGGCGGGCCCGGCGCCTGCGGACGAAGCACCGATGCGCGCCGCCTTCCTCGTGCGCGACAACCTGCGCCAGCGGCGCGCCATCGAGCGCGCCTACGTCGAGGCGATCCGGTCGTCTCGCGAGCGGGTGGACATCGCGGTGCCGTACTTCTATCCCGGCCGCGCGTTCCGCCGGGTGCTGCGCCAGGCGGCCCGCCGCGGCGTTCGGGTGCGGCTGCTGCTGCAGGGCAAGATCGACTACCGCATCGCCGCGATGGCGGCGCGCGCGCTGTACGACGAGCTGCGCGGCCGCGGCGTGCGCATCTACGAGTACACGCCGGCCTGGCTGCACGCCAAGGTGGCGGTGGTCGACGACCGCTGGGCCACCGTGGGCAGTTCCAACATCGACCCGCTGTCGCTGCTGCTGAACCTCGAGGCCAACGTCGTCGTCGACGACCCCGACTTCGCGCGCAGCCTGGCCGATGCGCTGGACGCCGCATTCGCAGCCTCGGCCGAGGTCGTCGACACGCAGCGCAGCGGCTGGCGCGGCTTGCTGCAGCGGGGCTTCGTCGCCTGGATGGCCAGCCTTTACCTGCGGCTCGCGGGGATCACGGGCCGGTACTGAACATCCCGGAACGCCGCGGCGTCCGTCGCCCTGGCCCGACGATGGCTCCTGTGGGCGATGCCGAGCTCCGGCGCGGCCGGCACGATGCCTTCCATCGACAGAGGAGGGCTCGGGACCATGAACGGCAGCAGCAGCATCGAAGGTGGCATGGGCATCAGCATGCTGCCGCACGGCGCGCCGTGGCCGTTGTGGCTGGCCCCGACCGCACGCGCCCCGCAGCCGGGGCCGACCCGGTGGGTGGTGCCGCCGTCGCGGCCGCGGCTGTCCCGCTCCAAGCCGGTCGCGACGGCCCACACGATGATGGTGCGCCTGCCCGGCGACCAGCTGCTGCTGTCGGTGGAGCACGAGACGCTGGCCCGCATCACGCCGCCGATGCTCTCGGCCTGGTTCCGCGGACTGCCTCGCGCGCTGTGGCACGCCGGCCGCGAATACACGCGCCACGCGCTGTGGCACCCGGTGGACCACGTGCACTGGTCGCTGCTGCGGCCGGCGCCACGCGGCGGCATGGGCGTCGGTGCGCGCGTGCACGAAGTGGTGGCTTGCGGCGGGCGCGCCGAGCACCTCGTCGAGGTGGTCGCCGACGTCGAGCGCCTCGACGAGCACGGCGTCACGTTGGTGCGGCGGTGGCTCGGCGTCGAGGTGATGCGGCTGCAGCACAGCTTCCGCGCGGTCGACGACGGCACCGAGGTGCACACGCGGCTGTGGGTGGGCGTCGCCGGGGGCGGCTGGCGCGAGCGCTGGGCGCAACGCGTCAACCTGGCGCTGCGGCCCGTACTCCTGCCCGACGCGACGGCGCTGGCCTGGCTGCACCACTGCGTCGAGCAGGTCGGCATGCTGCAGGGGCTGCTGCCGCGGTTGTCGCGGCGTTGAAGACGAACCGGGACAGCCGCACCTGCGGCGCCGCGGCCTGCCGGGCGCGGCAGGCCCGCGGCCGCCGCGGCGTCAGCGGCCGCGGCTGCGACTGCGGCGGACCGCCGCCAGCGCCAGGAACGCGGCCAGCATCAGCGCGGGCGTGGTCGGGGCCGGCACGGCGGTCGCGTCGAAGCTGATCCGGGCCAGACCCTGCACCCAGTCGTTGCGGCCGTTGTTGAAATCCACCCGCGCCACGCCGGCAAAGGCCGACAGGTCATAGCTCGCGAGGCCGCCGCTGGTGAACGCCCCGCTGGCGATCAGCGCGTTGGCGCTGTCGTAGAGGCTCCAGCCCTGGTCGGGATCGCCGTTGAATCCGAACGGGCTGAAGTCGAACTTCAGGCTGCTGACCGGCGAGGAGAACGTGACGCGCAGGATCTCGTTGCTCGGGTAGAGGAAGCCGTCGGTGGAGTTCCACAGGTAGCTGACACCAGAGATGCTAGCGACGCTCGGCGAGCCCGACTCGCCCGCGCCGGCCAGCGAGAACGTGGCGCTGCCGATCGTGGTGATCGCGGTACCGTCGGCATAGGCCGAGAAATCGATGACGGCCGCGGCGGCGGGCGCCGACAAAGCGGCGGCGATCAGTCCGAGGCCGATCGTGCTCTTGATGCTCATTGCGTGGAACCTTTGGGGTGGGGACACGCTCGAGCAGCAATTTCTGCGCCAATATATGAGCCGGCGTGCCGTTCGTCGAGGTGGACGATCGTTGCACCGGGTCCTCGATGCCTTGATGCCGGCGGGGGCACGACCGCTTGTGTCAAGCGATCCGACACCCCCGTCGGCTTCAGCCGATGGCGGGTGTCGCCGCGACGAGCGGATCGGGCCCGAACCGGTTCGGACCCGGCGTGCCGCGCAGCAGGCCGTTCTCGACCAGCGCCCAGATCCAGCCGACCACCGGGATCAGCATCACCAGCACCCAGGCACCGCTCTTGTCGCGGTCGTGCCAGCGCTTGGCCGCGGTGGCGATGGCCGGCCAGGTCAGCAGCAGGTTGACGAGGTGCTCGGCGGTCTCGGGCCTCACGCGCGCGATGCCCAGCAGCACGTGTCCGAGCATGCCCAGGCCCAGCAACGCCGCCACGCCGTAGCGCCAGAAGGTGCCGCGGCCGATGCGGCCACGCGGGTCGAGGAAGATGCGCCAAGGCTCCATGCGGCAAGTATGCGGGAGCGGCGCAAGGCACCACCGGCGCTAACCTCGCGCCATGGCCAGGACATCCCGACGTGCAGGCACCGTGGCGATCGACCTCGCGCTGCAGGGCGGCGGCTCGCACGGCGCGTTCACCTGGGGCGTGCTCGACCGGCTGCTCGAGGACGAATCGATCGCACTCGACGGCCTCTCGGGCACCAGTGCCGGTGCGTTGAACGCCGCCGTGCTGGCCACCGGGCTGGCCAAGGGTGGCCGCACCGGCGCCCGCCACGCGCTGGCGGCGTTCTGGCGCGACGTCTCCGACACCGGCCACTGCTTCGGCGCCATCCCGCCCGGCCCTTGGACGCAGTGGTGGCAGCAGTGGCTGCAGCAGGCGAGCCCCTACCAGTTCAACCCGTTCGACATCAACCCGCTGCGCGACCTCGTGCGCCGCCATGTGCACGAGGAGGCGCTGCGTGCCGGCCCGCTGCAGCTGTTCGTCACCGCCACCGCCGTGCGCACCGGGCAGCCGCGCGTGTTCCAGGCCGGCGACCTCTCGCACGATGCGCTGCTCGCCTCGGCCTGCCTGCCGCACCTGTTTCGCGCCGTCGAGGTCGACGGCGAGCCGTACTGGGACGGTGGCTACACCGGCAACCCCGCGCTGTGGCCGCTGATCTACCAGACCGTGTCCACCGACATCCTGCTCGTCAAGATCAACCCGCTGGTGCGGCCCGACCTGCCCGACACCGCGGTGGAGATCGCCGACCGCGTGGCCGAGATCAGCTTCAACGCCGGGCTCGTCGGCGAATTGCGCGCGATCTCGTTCGTGCATCGGCTGCTGGCCGAGGAGCGAGTGTCCTCCGCGCGCTACAAGGCACTGCGCATGCACATGATCGGCGACGAGGCGTCGTTGGGCGTGCTGCCGGTGGCCAGCAAGCTCGACACCAGCGGGCCTTTCCTGCTGAAGCTGCACGGCCTGGGGCATGCCGCCGCCACGCGCTGGCTGGCCGCGCACCGCGCCGACCTCGGCGTGCGCGCCACGCTCGACATCGACGCGACCTTCCTGCAACCGCGCGGGCCATCGGGCACGCGCACCGTGCAGGCCGCGGCGACGCCGGCCGCGCCGGCACGACCCGCGCGGCGAGCCCCGCGCCGGCGGCCGTGACCTCCGCCGACGACCTCGTCGTGCTGCGCCCGCAGGGCCTGTACTGCCCGGCCGGCGACTTCCACATCGACCCCTGGCGCCCGGTGGACCGGGCCGTGATCACGCACGCCCACGCCGACCACGCGCGCGCCGGCCATGCGGCCTACCTGGCCGCGGCGCCGGCTGCTGCCGTGATGCGCGTGCGCCTGGGCGCCGGCATCGCGCTGCAGACTTTGCGCTACGGCGAGCGGCTGCGGCTGGGCGAGGTGGACGTCTCGCTGCATCCGGCCGGCCACGTGCTCGGCTCGGCGCAGGTGCGCATCGAGCACCGCGGCCGCATCTGGGTGGCCTCGGGCGACTACTTCACCAGCGGCATCGCCGGCGATGCGAACCCGAGCTGCGCGCCGTTCGAACCGCAGCGCTGCGACGTGTTCATCACCGAGAGCACCTTCGGGCTGCCGATCTACCGCTGGCGCGCGCAGGCCGACGTGATCGGCGACGTGAACCGCTGGTGGCAGGCCAATGCCGAGGCAGGCCGGCCGAGCCTGTTGCTGGCCTACAGCCTGGGCAAGGCGCAGCGGCTGATCGCGGCCGTGGACGCGTCGATCGGGCCGATCGTCGTGCACGGCGCGGTGGCGCCGCTGAACGAGGCCTACCGCGCCGGCGGCGTGCCGCTGCCGCACACCCCCACGCTCGACGAACTCGGCGACAAGGCCGCGCTGCGGCGAGCGCTCGTCATCGCGCCGCCCTCGGTGCACGGGAGCGCGTGGGCGCGGCGGCTCGGCGACTTCAGCGATGCCTTCGCCAGCGGCTGGATGCAGCTGCGCGGCGCGCGCCGGCGGCAGGGCGTGGACCGCGGCTTCGTGCTCAGCGACCACGCCGACTGGCCCGGGCTGCAGGCGGCCATCGCGGCCACCGGGGCGTCGCGCGTGATCGTGACGCACGGCCAGGAGGCGGTGATGGTGCGCTGGCTGCGCGAGCAGGGGCTGGACGCCGGCAGCTTCCGCACCGAGTACGGCGACGAGCGGCTGGAAGAGCCGGCGGCGGCTGCCACCTCGACATGACGACCAGGCGGCCTTCGGAACCCCTCTATCGCGGGCCTCGAATCGCGGTGAATACTCCGTCCATGACGATCCACCGATGGCAGCTGCTTCGCCGATCCGCCTGGGTGGTGGCCACGCTGGCGGCGCTGTCCGGGTGCGGTGGCGGCGGAGGCGGTGGCAGCTCGCTGCCCGAGCCCGTGCCGGTCACGCCGCAACCGCCGGTCACGCCGGTGGCCGACGGGGCCTACACCGATGCCGCCGCCTACAGCAGCCAGCCCGGCGGATCGCTGGCCGGCGCGGAGGAGGGCGCCGCGGTGACGAAGCTGCGCTGGACGGCCGGTGCCACGCCGGTGGCCTACACCGCGCGCGCCGGCCACCTCATCGCACGGCGTGCGTCGGACAACGCGGCGCAGGCGTCGATGTTCTATGCCGCCTACACCGCCGACGACGCGCCCGCCGCGCAGCGCCCGGTGACGTTCTTCTTCAACGGTGGGCCGGGCTCGGCCAGCCTGTGGCTGCACCTGGGCTCGTACGGCCCCCGTCGCCTCGCCACCTTCGTGCCGTCGACCACCGCGCCGCGGCCCTTTGCGATGGTCGACAATGCCGAGAGCCTGCTCGACACCACCGACCTCGTCTTCGTCGATGCGGTCGGCGCGGGGCTCTCGACGGCCATCGCGCCCTTCGCCAACCGTGACTTCTGGAGCGTGGGCGCCGATGCCGCGCTGATGCGCGACTTCATCCGCCGCTGGCTCGACGCGAACCAGCGCCAGGCGTCGCCGCTGTTCGTGTTCGGCGAAAGCTACGGCGGCCCGCGTGCCGCGGTGCTGGCGCCGCTGCTGCTGGCCGCCGGCGTGCGGCTCGACGGGGTCGTGCTGCAGGCGCCGGCGCTGGACTACACCAGCAACTGCGGCGTGGTCGACCAGCCGTCGACCTCGTGCGCCGGCTTCGTTCCGGCCTACGCGGCAGCGGCTGCGCACCTGCAGCGCGCCACGCCGTTGCCACCGCTGCTGGTGCCGTTCATCGACGAGGTGCGCACGTTCACGCAGCAGCAGTACACGCCGGCCGTGCAGCGCTACCTGGCCACGCGCGCGGTTGCCGCCGAGTTGTTGCCCACGCTCGCCGGCTACACCGGCCTGCCGGCCGAACGCTGGCGCGCACAGTTCAACCTCGGCCCCACCACCTACCGCGGCGCGCTGATCGACGGCACGCTGCTCGGCCGCTACGACGCACGCATCACCGCGCCCAGCGGCAGCGCGCTGGCTTCCGATGGCGACCCGTCGAGCACGCTGATCACGCCGTCGTTCAGCGCCGCCATCGCCACCGAGCTGCGCGACCGGCTGCGCTACGGCTACACCGCCAGCTACGTGCTGCTGTCCAATGCGATCCAGAGCTGGGACTTCCGCCACGCCGGGCGCGACCTGCCCGACACCGTGCCCGACCTCGCCGCAGCGCTGGCGCAGGCGCCGCGGCTGAAGATCCTGGCGGTCAACGGCCTGCACGACCTGGCCACGCCGTTCCACCAGACGGAGCTGGATCTCGCGCGCCTCGCCGCGCCGGGCCGCGTGCTGGTGCGCAACCATGCCGGCGGTCACATGAGCTACCTCGACGACGGCACCCGCGCCGCGCAGAAGGCCGACATCGCGGCGTTCATCCGCGCGCAGGCGGCTGCCGCGGCCACCGAGACGGCGCAGCGCTTGGCGCCCCCGGCAGCAGCCCCGCGCGCCGACTCGGCCGGCGACCTCGCCGAGGCCCGCCGCCGCATGCCGCAGCCCGAGCCGGCCGTGCAGGCCCCGCTGCGCGACCCGTGGGTGCCGCCGCGCTGAGCGGCGCGCCGGGATCTCGTCGCCGCATCAGTTCAGCCGCAACGCGATCGCGTGCCCGCCGTCGGCCTGCGGCGGGCCCCGGTCGGCCTCGAAGCCGAGCCGCCGTGCCAGCGCCTGCATGCCGTGGTTCTCGTGCAGCAGCGTGGCCACGAGCCGCTGCGTGCCCTGCGCGCGCTGGTAGGCGATGAGCTGCTGCATCAGGAGCGTGCCGAGCCCCGTGCCCTTCAGGTCCGAGCGCACAAGGATGCCGAACTCGGCATCGCGGTTGTCCGGGTCGGTGATCGCGCGCGCCACGCCCAGCGTCTCCTCGTGCCCCTCGGCATCCGGCGCGGTGGCGATGAATGCGATCTCGCGCGCGTAGTCGACCTGCGTCAGGCGGGCGAGTTCGGTGCGCTCGATGCTGCGGCGGCTGTAGAAGACGCGCATGCGGATGTCGGCCGGGTCCACGGCTTCGAGGAAGCGCAGGTGCCGCGCTTCGTCCTCGGGGCGGATCGGCCGCAACGTGAGCGCGCGGCCTTTCCAGTCGTGCCGCGCGGTCCACTCGGCCGGGTACGGGCGGATCGCGAATCGCCGCGCGCCGCCGGGCGCCGCGGCGTCGATGCGGATGCGTGCATCCAGCGCGATCACGCCGCGCGCATCGGCCAGCAGCGGGTTGATGTCGATGCCGGTGATCTGCGGCACCTCGGCCATCAATGCCGAGAGCGCCACCAGCGCGTGCTCGACGGCCGCCGTGTCCGCCGGCGGCACGTCGCGCCAGCCGGCCAGCAAACGTGCCACGCGCGTCTGCCGTACGAGGCCGCGCGCCAGCGGCACGTTCAGCGGCGCCAGCGCCACCGCGCGGTCCTGCAGCACTTCCACCGCGGTGCCGCCGGCACCGAACAGGATCACCGGGCCGAACACCTCGTCGATGTGCGCGCCGGCGATCAGCTCCAGCGCGTGCGGCCGCTCGTCGCGGGTGACCATCTGCTGCACGGTGAAGCCTTCGAGCACCGCACCGGGCTTGAGCTTGCGCACCCGGCGCAGCATCGCGCGTGCGGCACTGGCCACCGCGGCCTCGTCGGCCAGCGCCAGCACCACGCCGCCGACGTCGCTCTTGTGCGAGATCTGCGCCGACAGGATCTTCAGCACCACCGGGAAGCCGATCTCCGCGGCGGCGATCGACGCCGCCTTGGGCGAGGCCTTCACCACGCGCGTGGCCACCACCGGGATGCCACAGGCCGCCAGCACCGCCTTGGCCTGCGGCTCGCCCAGCAGCGTGCGGCCCTGCTTCAGCGCCTCGGCCACGATGCCGCGAACGGCCGTCGCGTCGATGCCCTCGGGCGGCACCTCGGGCGGCGTCTCGATCAGCTGCGCCTGGTTGCGCCGCCAGCGGCTGACCATCGCGTGCGCCTGCACCGCTTCCTCGGGCGTGTCGTGGCAGGGCACGCCCTGCGCGCGGGTCAGCGCCCGGGCTTCCTCCACCGACGGGCCGCCCAGCCACGCGAAGGCCAGGCGGTCGCGCGCCGGGCCGACCATCGGCATCAGCGCCCGGGCGATCTCGATGCTGGGCACGATCGCGGTGGGCGCGTGCATCATCAGCACCGTGCCCGACGCGGGGTCGGCCAGCAGCGCCTCCAGCGCCTGCACGTAGCGCTCCGACGGCGCGTCGCCGATGATGTCCACCGGGTTCGCATGTGACCAGCTCGCCGGCAGCACGGCGTCGAGCGCGGTGCGGGTGGAGTCGGCCAGCGCGGACAGCGGCAACCCCTGCGCCACCGCGGCGTCGGCCGCCATCACGCCGGCCCCGCCGCCGTTGGTGACGAGCGTCAACCGCTCGGCGGCCTCGAGTTCGGCCTCGGTGCCGGTCTTCAGCGGTGCGTGGTCGCGCCAGCGCGCCAGCGTCTGCGCGGCGACGAACAGCTCGGGCAGGCTGTCCACGCGCAGCATGCCGGCACGGCGGATCGCGGCGTCGAACACGATGTCCTCGCCGGCGAGCGCGCCGCTGTGCGTGGAGGCCGCCTGCCGGCCCACCGCCGAGCGCCCCGACTTCACCACCACCACCGGCTTGTTGCGCGCCGCGGCGCGCGCCGCCGACATGAACTTGCGCGCGTGCCGCACCGACTCGATGTAGAGCAGGATCGCCCGCGTGCCCGGGTCGCTGGCGAGGTAGTCGAGCATGTCGCCGAAGTCGATGTCGGCGCATTCGCCCAGCGAGACGATCTGCGAGAAGCCGATGCCGCGGCCCTGTGCCCAGTCGAGCATCGCGGCCAGCAGCGCGCCCGACTGCGACACGAAGGCCAGCGTGCCGGCCGGCGGCTGCGGCGCCCCGGGCGCGAAGCTCGCGTTGAGCTTGCGCCGCGGCACCAGCAGCCCCAGGCCGTTGGGGCCCAGAATGCGCAGCAGCGTGGGCCGGGCCGCATCGAGCATCGCCTGCTTCAGCTCGGGCGTGAACCCGCCCGAGAGCACCACCGCGGCCTTGGTGCCGCGCGCGGCGAGCTGCGCGATCAGCCCCGGCACGGTGGGTGCGGGCGTGCAGATCAGCGCCAGCTCGGGCGTCTGCGGCAGGCTCGCGATGTCCGCGTAGACCGTGTCGGCGCCGATGCAGCGGTGCTTGGGGTTCACTGCGTAGCGCGGCCCTTCGAAGCCGCCGTCGCGCAACCGCGCCCAAGCCGTGGCGCCGACGCTGTGAGGACGCTCCGACGCGCCGATCACCGCCACCGAGGCGGGCTCGAACAGGTGTTCCAGATGGCGGATGCTCATGATGGACCATCATGCCAGCCGCTCCGTGACGGACCTTGACGCGGATCGACATGCGACGATTTGCCACCCTCTACGCCGAACTCGACGCCAGCACCGCGACGAACGACAAGCTCGCCGCGCTGCTGCGCTGGTTCGACGCCGCGCCGCCGCAGGACGCCGCGTGGGGCGTGTACTTCCTCGCCGGCGGGCGGCCGCGTCAGGTGGTGCCCACGGCGCTGCTGCGCGAGGTGGCACTGCGCTCGTCGGGGTTGCCCGAGTGGCTGTTCGAGGAGTGCTACCAGGCGGTGGGCGACCTCGCAGAGACCATCGCCCACGTGCTGCCGCCGGGCCGCGCCGACGACGACGCGGGTCTCGCGGAGTGGGTCGAGCAGCGGCTGCTGACGTGGCGCGGCCAGGGCCCCGCCGAGCAGGCGGCGCGTCTGGCCGATGCCTTCGATCGCCTCGATGCGCCGGGCCGCTTCCTGCTCGCGAAGCTGATCGGCGGCGGATTCCGCGTCGGCGTCTCGCGGCTGCTGGTGCAGCGCGCGTTGGCCCTCTGGTCGGGGCTGGACCCCAAGGTGGTCGCGCAGCGGCTGATGGGCTGGACCGATGCGCGCGCCACGCCGAGCGCCGAGCGCTTCCGTGCGCTCGTGGGCGCCGATGCGGACGGACTGGCCGACCCCGGCCAGCCGTACCCGTTCTTCCTCGCCCATGCGCTGGAGGCCGACGTGGCCACGCTGGGGCCGGTGGCGGACTGGCACGTCGAGTGGAAGTACGACGGCATCCGCGCGCAACTGGTGCGGCGGGCCGGGCAGGCGTGGCTGTGGTCGCGCGGTGAGGAACTGATCGGCGAGCGCTTCCCGGAGGTGATCGCCGCGGCGCGGGCCCTGCCCGACGGCACCGTGCTCGATGGCGAGGTGCTCGCGTGCCGCCCGGGCGAGGCGCAGCCGCTGCCGTTCCAGAAGCTGCAGCAGCGCATCACGCGCAAGACGATCACGAAGAAGGTGCTGGCCGACGTGCCCGCGCGATTCGTCGCCTACGACCTGCTGGAGAGCGAGGGCGTCGATCGGCGCGGCGAAACGCAGGGGCAGCGGCGGGCGCGGCTGGAAGAGCTCGTGTCGGCGGGCGGCACTGGCATCGGCAGCAGCGACGGTGCGCTCGGCCTTTCGCCGCTCGTGCACGCGGCCGACTGGCCCGGCTACGCCGCACTGCGCGCCTCGTCGCGCGAGCGTGGCGTCGAAGGCTTCATGCTGAAGCACGCGTCGTCGCGCTACGGCAGCGGGCGCACCAAGGCCGAGGGGCTGTGGTGGAAGTGGAAGATCGACCCGCTGTCGGTGGACTGCGTGCTGATCTACGCGCAGGCCGGTCACGGCCGCCGCGCGAGCGTCTACACCGACTACACCTTCGCCGTGTGGAACCGCCCGCCGGCCGGTGCGGCCGAGGCGCAGGCCGTCGTGGAGGCCATCGCGCGCCGCGAGCCGGCGCAGCCCGGCGCCTTGCAGCTGGTGCCGTTCGCGAAGGCCTACTCGGGCCTCACCGACGAGGAGTTCGCGCGCATCAGCCGCGTGGTGCGCGACACCACGCTGGAGAAGTTCGGCCCGGTGCGCAGCGTGCGCCCCACGCTCGTGTTCGAACTCGGCTTCGAAGGCATCCAGACGAGCCCGCGTCACAAGAGCGGCATCGCGGTGCGGTTCCCGCGCATGCTGCGCATCCGCGACGACAAGCCGCTGAACGAGGCGGACACGCTGGAGACGTTGCGGGCGCTGCTGGCCCGCGCGTGAGAATCGCGGCATGCCCGGATCCTTCCGCCCCTGGCTGACGCAGCACCTCGCCGCGCTCGAATCCGGCCTGCTCGAACGCGGCACCGCGGTGCGGCTGCTGCTGCTGGCGGCGCTGGCGCGCGAGCATGTGCTGCTGATCGGCCCGCCGGGCACCGCCAAGAGCGAGCTGGCGCGGCGGCTGCACCGGGCCTTCGACGGCGTGCGCTACTTCGAGCGGCTGCTGACGCGCTTCTCCACTCCCGAGGAGCTGTTCGGTCCGCTGTCGCTGAAGGCGCTGGAAGATGACCGCTACGAGCGGCTGATCGACGGCTACCTGCCCACCGCCGGCGTGGCCTTCCTCGACGAGGTGTTCAAGGCCAACTCGGCGATCCTCAACACGCTGCTGACGCTGCTCAACGAGCGCGAGTTCGACAACGGCGCCGGGCGCCGCCACACGCCGCTGGTGACGCTGGTGGGCGCCAGCAACGAGGTGCCCGACGACGACGCGCTGCAGGCCTTCCACGACCGCTTCCTCGTGCGCGTGCCGATCGCGCCGGTGAGCGACGACGCCTTCATGGCGCTGCTGCAGTTGCGCGACGGCGCCGAGCCGGCCGCATCGCCCGCACCGATCACGCCCGGCGCGATGCAGGCGCTGCTCGATGCCGCGAGCCGCGTGGCGCTCGGCGACGATGCGCTCGCGGCACTGGCCGCCTTGCGCGCCGAGTGCATGCGGCTGCAGCTCGCGGTGTCCGACCGCCGCTGGCGCCGCGTCGTCGCGCTGCTGTGCCTGCAGGCCGGCAGCGACGGCCGCGCGCAGGTCGACGAGATCGACCTGTGGCTGGCGCCCTACGTGGTGTGCGCGCATCCGCAGGCGGTGCCGGCCGTGCAGGCCTGGTTCGACGCGCGCATCGTGCAGGCCGTGCCGCAGCCGCTGCCGTGGCTGGGCGCAGCGGTGGCGGCCTTCGAACAGCAGCTCGAGATCGAGGCCTCGATGCCGGCCGATGACGACGCGGCTGGCGGGGCCAGCGGCAAGCTCGCGCTGGCACGGGCCATCGGCCGCACCGATCTGGTCGGCGGCGGCGATGCGGCCGGCGGCACCGGGCTGCTGCGCATCCGCGCCGCGGCGCTCGAGCAGCGCACGCGCCGGCACTACTCCAGCGTGCACATCGCCGCGCGGCTGGCGCAGCTCGACGAGGTGCTGGCTGCGGTGGATGCGGCCCGCGAGCCGCTGGCCGACGAGCTGGCGCTGCTGCAGGCGCGCATCGCCGGCCGGCTGTGGCTGCCGCCGGAGCTCGTGCAGCGCTGGACCGGTGCGCACCGCGACACGCTGGCGCTGCTCGACGCGATGGCCGCACGGCTCTCGGCGGCGCGCGACGGCTTTGCCGCGCTGCCGCTGGACGAGTTGTCTGAAGTGCCCGCGGCCCCTGCGGTGGCCTGGGGCTGACCGGCCCCTCGGGTTGCCGGCGTCCGATGCCCGTCGACGAAGCTCCCTGGAACGCGCTGCACGACCTGCCGCGCGCCCTGTGGCGGCCGGCGCTGGTGTCGGCCTGCGGCACCGCTGCCGAGCGGCTGCGCGACACCGCGCGCTGGCGAGCCTCGTTGCTCGCCGGTGAGCTGGCACCGGCCGACGTGGACTTCGGTGCGCCCGATGCAGCTGCACCGCTGCGCGAGGCCTGCGGCGCGCTCGGCCTGCCGGCGCTCGCTCAGGGCCGCGAGCCGATGGCGGAGCAGGTGCTGCGCACGCTGCTGTGGCACCTGGACCATCTCGCCGACCTGCAGCCTCGGCTGTCGCGCGCCGAGGCCATCGCGCAGGTCACCGCCGAGTTCGCCGACGCGTGGCGCGAGGAGAAGGGCGGCTGGGACGAGGTGCTCGCGCTGCTGCAGGGCCTGGGCGACCTCGCGCGCTGCAGCCGCGACGAGCTGCGCGGCCTGTTGACGAGCCGCGAGTGGCAGGAAGCGCGTCGCGTGGCGGCGCACCTGCAGGCGCTGCCGGAACTGGTCGCGCTGATCCGCCGGCTCGGGCGTTCGCAGCATGCGGTGGCCGGCCCGCGCAAGCCGCCTCCGGCGGCCATGTCAGGCTCCGCGCCGCACCGTGCCCCGCTGCGGGCCGTGCAGACAAGGCTGCACGGCCTGCCCGGCGAGCTGCACGGCATCGTGCACACCGCGCGCTTCGAGCAGCAGCTTGCCGGCGAGGCCGCGATGCTGATGCACCCGGTGCTGGCCAAGCTGTGGCGCGCGCGCCGCGCCGAGGGGCGGCTGCTCGGCCACGACACCGAGGCGGTGCTGGTCGACTGGCGGCCCGATCCGGCCGCGTCGCCGCGCCACGCCGCGGCCGAGGCACCGCCCGAGCGGCGGGAGCGCGGCCCGATGATCGTGGCGCTCGACACCTCGGGCTCCATGCGCGGCGCCCCCGAAACGCTGGCCAAGGCGGTGGTGCTGGAGGTGCTGCGCACGGCGCACCGCGAACGCCGCGCCTGCGTGCTGCTCGCATTCGGCGCGGCGGGCGAGGTGGTCGAGCACGAGCTGGCGCTGACGCCCGCGGGGCTGGAGGCGATGCTGGCGCTGATGGGGCAGTCGTTCGACGGCGGCACCGACGTGCAGGCGCCGATCGAGCGCGCCATCGCGCGCGTGCACGAGGCCGGCTGGAACGGTGCCGACCTGCTGATCGTCAGCGATGGCGAGTTCGGCTGCGTGCCGGCCACGCTGCAGCGGCTGGACGACGCGCGGCGCGACCTGGGCCTGGCCGTGCAGGGCGTGCTGATCGGCGACCGCGAGACGCTGGGCCTGCTGGAGGTGGCCGACGACATCCACTGGCTGCGCGACTGGCGCCGCCACGACGACGCCGCGCCGCGTGCCGGCTTCTCGCCGGTGCACAGCAAGAGCCTCACCGCGCTGTACTTCCCGAACGCGCTGTCGGCGCGCGCGGCGCGGCATCAGGGGCGCTGACCCTCCGTCCGCGAGGCGACCTGCGCCAGCCGCCCGCTGAGCGCCACGATCTGCCGCGCCCGGGCGCGCGGCACCACGTCGGCCAGCGTTCGCCCGTCCAGCGACGCGAGGAAGGCCGAGCGCGCCTCGTCGAGCGCATCGGCCAGGCCGCAACCGGCGCTGAGCGGGCACTGCGCGCCCTCGCTGAAGCACTCGACGAGCGCCATGTCGGTCTCCACCGCGCGCACCACGTCGCCCAGCCGCAGCGTGGCCGGATCGGCCGCCAGCCGCAGGCCGCCGCCACGCCCGCGCTGCGTGTGCAGCAGCCCGAGCTGCGCGAGCCGGTGCACGACCTTCATCAGTTGGTTTTCCGAGATGCCGTAGGCCTCGGCGATCTCGTGGATCGAGCTGAGCGCCTCGGCGCCGTCGCGCACGTGCCGGCTCGCGGCGAACATGAGCACGCGGAACGCGTAATCGGTGTGTTGCGTCAGCCTCATCCGTGACCTCCCAGGAGAGTCATTGTATTGACAGCCCTTCGGCGCTCCCGATAAGATTCTTTACTAATGAATCTTCTATTGCCTCCAGGAGGCTGATCGTGGCGCTGCCCCATGCGGTGAGCGGCGAGGTCATCCCGCTCGGGCGACCCGACTCCGGCGCCGGTGCGCAGCGCACGCACGCGCTGATCCGCGCGCCGCAGCTGGAGGTGGCGCGCCTCGTGCTGCCCGCCGGGCATCGGATGCCCGAGCACGCCGCGCCCGGCGAGATCACGCTGCAGGGCCTGGCCGGGCGCGTGGACCTCGTGCTCGGCCGGCGTCGCGTGGTCGTCGGGCCGGGCGACCTCGTGCACCTGGCGGCCGGTGAGCCGCATGCGGTGGAGGCGATCGAGCCCTCGGTAGTCCTGCTGACGCTGTGCCGCGTGCGCGCCGCGCCCGGCGTGGCGTGACGGTCAGGCGTAGGGGCGGTCACCGAGGATGGTCGCGCGGTGCATCACGCGCCGGTGGGGCAGGTAGTCGGCGGTGGCGTAGTGCAGCGTCAGCCGGTTGTCCCAGAACGCGAGGTCGTGCGTCTTCCAGCGCCAGCGCACGGTGAATTCGGGCCGCGCGAGGTGGTCGAACAGCATGCGCAGGATGGCATCGCCCTCGCGCGGGCCGAGTTCGAGGATGCGGGCGGTGAAGCCTTCGTTGACGAACAGGCCGCGGCGGCCGCTGACGGGATGCGTGCGCACCACCGGGTGCGTCACCGGCGGATTGGCGTCGCGCGCGGCCAGCCAGCGCTCGCGTTCCTCGGGCGTGCGGGCGAAGCGGTGCGCGGGGAACGAGCGCAGCATGTCGTGCTCGGCGGTGAGGCCGTCGACCAGCGCGCGCACGCGCGGCGACAGCGCCTCGTAGGCTGCGATGCCGCCGGCCCACAGCGTGTCGCCGCCGTGCGGCGGCAGCAGGCGTGCCGACAGCAGCGCGCCCATCGGCGGCGTCTGGATGAAGGTGACGTCGGTGTGCCAGTTGTCGTTGTCGGGCAGGTTCTGCGTGCTGGTGTCGAGCACGATGATCTCGGGCACGTCGGCCACGTGCGGATAGATCGGGTGCACGTGCAGCGTGCCGAAGCGCGCCGCGGCGTCGCGCTGCTGCGCCGGCGTGAGCGGCTGGTCCTCGAAGAACAGCACGTGGTGCTTCAGCAGCGCCGCGAGCAACTCGTCGCGCAGCGCGTCGCCGGGCGGCCGGTCGAGCGAGACCCCGTGGACGATGGCCCCGATCGCGGGGCCCAGCGGTTCGATGCGCAGGCTCATGGCCGGGAGTCTGCCAGCACGGCGGGTCGCGCGCCGGTCAGGCCGTCGCCGCTTCCAGCGTCGGGTAGTCGGTGTAGCCCTCGGCGCCGCCGCCGTAGAAGGTCTCGCGCACCGGGGTGTTCAGCGGCGCGCCGGTGCGCAGGCGCTGCACCAGGTCGGGGTTGGCGATGTACGGGCGGCCGAACGCGACGAGGTCGGCGCCGCGTGCCAGCGCCGCCTCGGCCAGGGCGCGGTCGAGTCCGTTGTTGACCATCCACGCGCCGCGGCTGCCGGGGCGCTCGGTCTCGCGCCAGGCGCGGCGCATCGCGTCGTAGTCGAACGGTCGCTCGGGCAGCGCGCGCGCGCCACCGGTGGCGCCTTCGATCACGTGCACGTAGGCCAGCCCCATCGGGCCGAGGCGGCGCATCACGTGGTCGTAGAGCGGCTGCGGGTCGGCGTCGACGATGTCGTTGGCCGGCGTCACGGGCGACAGGCGGATGCCGGTGCGCGGCGCGCCGGCGGCATCGGCCACCGCCTGCGTCACCTCGAGCAGGAAGCGCGCGCGGTGCTCGATCGGGCCGCCGTAGGCGTCGGTGCGGTGGTTGGCGCCGGTCTTCAGGAACTGGTCGACGAGGTAGCCGTTGGCGGCGTGGATCTCCACGCCGTCGAAGCCGGCCTCGCTGACGGCGGCGCGCGCGGCGCGGCGGTAGTCCTCGACGATGGCGGGGATCTCCTCCAGCGCCAGTGCGCGAGGCTCGGCGGTGGGCTCGAAGACCACGCGGCCGTCGCGCTTCAGCGCGGTCTTGGTCTTCGCGGTGATCGCCGAAGGCGCCACCGGCGCGCCGCCGCCGGGCTGCAGCTCGCGGTGCGACACGCGGCCCACGTGCCAGAGCTGCACGACGATGCGGCCGCCCGCGGCGTGAACCGCGTCGGTGACGCGGCGCCAGCCTTCGAGCTGTTCCGGCGCGTAGAGGCCCGGCACGTCCACGTAGCCCTGGCCCTGGTGGCTGATCGCCGTGGCCTCGGTGACGATGAGCCCGGCGCTGGCACGCTGCCGGTAGTACTCGACGCCCAGCGGCCCCGGCACCGCGTTCGGCGAGCGGTTGCGGGTGAGCGGCGCCATCACGATGCGGTTGGCCAGGTGCAGGCCGCCGGCCTGGAAGGGTTCGAAGAGCGGCGAGGAGGTAGAGGTCATGTGGAACGTTGGGGTGGGTGCGGCGCCGGGGTGGCCACGCCGCGTCGGGCGCTATGCTCGCCGAAAACCCGCCCTCCGGTCCCCGCCCCGATGACAAGCCCCACCGCGCCACTCGACACCGGCCCCGGCCGCGAGGGGCTGCCGCTGCGCCTGCGCCCGGGCGACGACCTGCGGGCCGCCGTCGTGGCAGCGCTCGCCGCGCGCGGCCTGCGGGCGGCGTTCGTGGTAGCCGGCATCGGCAGCCTGGGCCCGGCGCGACTGCGTCTGGCCGGCCGGCCCGAGGCCACGACGCTCGACGGCGAGTTCGAGGTCCTCACGCTGGCCGGCACGGTGGCGATGAACGGCGCCCACCTGCATGCGGCGCTGGCCGATGCCGACGGCCGCGTGATCGGCGGCCACGTGGCGCCGGGCTGCATCGTGCGCACCACGGCCGAGCTGCTGCTGGTGCCGTTGCCCGGCTGGGTGTTCACGCGCGAGCCCGATGCCGCCACCGGCTGCGAGGAGCTGGTGATGCGACCGGCGCAGCGCTGACGAACCTCAGCTCAGCCCGCTCACCGGCAACGACGCGCCGTGCACCGCGCGCGCCGCGTCGGACGCCAGGAAGGCGATCACCGCGGCGAGATCGTCGGGCGCCACCCAGCGCGCCGGGTCGACGTCAGGCATCGAGCCGCGGTTCTCGGGCGTGTCCAGCACCGTCGGCAGCACGCAGTTCACGTTCACGCCGCGCTCGCGCAGTTCGGCCGCCATCGCCTCGGTGAGCCGCTGCACCACCGCCTTCGACGCGGTGTAGGCGCCCATCTGCGCGAGCCCGCGCGCGGCGCTCGCCGCGCCGACGTTGACGATCCAGCCGCGCCCGCGCCGCAGCATCGCCGGCACCACCGCGTGCGCCATGTGCAGCACGGTGCGCGCGTTCAGGTCGAGCAGGAAGTCCCAGGTGGCGGCGGTGGTCTCGTGCACCGCCTCGCCCATGCGGAAGCCTCCGGCCAGGTTGCACAGCACGTCGACGCGGCCGTACCGCTGCATCGCCGTGTCGGCGACGCGCTGTGCGTCGGCGGCCACCAGCAGGTCGGCCGCGACGAGCAGCTGTGCATCGCCGTCGTCGCCGAAGCGGGCGTGCAGCGCGTCGAGCTTGCGCTCGACCAGCACCAGGCGGTCGCCGCCGCGCGCGAAGGTGGCCGCCACGGCACGGCCGAGGTTGCCGCCGGCGCCGGTGACCAGCACGACGCGGCGGTCGTCTCCGTCGCCGCTCATGTCGATGCCCCGCGCGGCGTCGCGTCGGCGCGCCGCGCGCGGTGGTAGCTGCCGTCGCCGCGCGTCACCACCGTGTCGGTGGCCAGCACTTCGCCGGGCCCATGCTCGGGGCCGGCCTGCAGCCGCGCGTACAGCGGCGCGAAGTCGATGCGCGCCAGCTCCAGCAGTTCGTCGAAGTCATCGAGCACGAAGTAGGTCTCCTGGAAGTCGTCGATGCGGTAGTGCGTGCGCATCACGCGCTCGAGGTCGAAGCGGAGGCGGTTCGGCGACGCGCTGTCCAGCGCGAACACGCTCTCGGTGTACGACGACGCGATGCCGGCGCCGTAGAGGCGCAGCCCGTCGCGCTGGCGCAGCAGCCCGAACTCCACCGTGTACCAGTAGACGCGCGCCAGGTTGGGCAGGTAGCCCAGGCGTTGCGCGCGCAGCCCGCCCTCGCCGTAGGCCTGGATGTAGTCGGCGATGACCGGGTTCATCAGCATCGGCACATGGCCGAACACGTCGTGGAAGACGTCGGGCTCCTCGAGGTAGTCGAGCTCGTGCGGCTTGCGGATGAAGTGCCCGGCCGGAAAGCGCCGGTGCGCGAGGTGGTCGAAGAACACCTCGTCGGGCACGAGGCCAGGCACCGCCACCACCTGCCAGCCGGTGCGCTGCATCAGCACGTCGGAGAGTCGCCGGAAGTCGGGGATCGCGTCGGCGCCGATCGGCAGCCGCCGCATTCCGTCGACGTAGGCATCGCAGGCGCGGCCGGGCAGCAGCGCGGTCTGGCGCTCGAACAGCGTCTTCCAGACGCCGTGGTCCTCGGCGGTGTAGCGCTCCCAGCCCTGGTCGATGGTCCAGTCGGCGCGCTCGGGGCGGCCGGCATCGCCTGCGGCCAGGCCGTGCCTGGTGGCGGCGGCGCCACGCGCCTCGCCGCCCTGGTCCTGCAGCTGTCGTTGCATCAAAGGTCTCCGTGCGGGCGGCGGCCGCTCAGCGCGGCGACGGGGCCGCTGCCGCGGCGTAGGTCGCGTCGGCCGCGCGCGCGAAATCGACATCCTTCGCCGAGAGCCCGCCCGCATCGTGCGTGGTCATCGTGATGTCGACGCGGTTGTAGACGTTGCTCCACTCGGGATGGTGGTCGCGCCGCTCGGCCTCGAAGGCCAGCCGCGTCATGAAGGCGAACGCGTCGGCGAAGGTCGCGAAGGTGTAGCGGCGCGAGATCGTGCCGCCGCGTTGCGCGTCGTAGCGCCAGTCGGGCAGCGCCTGCGGCAGTGCGGCGATGGCGGCGTCGTCGAGTCTCGGGGTGGGCATGGGTCGGGTCCTCGGCGATGTGGCTCGGTCAGCGCGAACTGTAGGGCGCCGGGCTGCGCCGCGTCATCCGCAGGCGCGGTCAGGGTCTTGGCGCGTTCGGCGGCGTCACGCCGGCGGCACGTAGCGCCATGCCGTCGCGCGTTCGGTGCCGACCGCGTCCGAGCCACCGGCGTAGCCACCGACGACGATGATGGCGTCGCCCACGGTCACCGCGCCGAGCCCGTGCGCCGCGTGAGGCATCGGCGGCAGCGATTCCCAGCGGTCGCGGCCCGGGTCGTAGCGATCGACGCGGGCACTGACGCGGCCGTCGGCTTCCTCGCCGCCGAACGCATACACGTGCGCCCCGAGCGCCGCCACCGCGAGGCTGCCGCGTGCAATGGGCAGCGGCGCGGCCGCGGTCCAGCGATCGGCCGCGGGGTCGTAGGCCTCCACACTGGCCAGGGGCGACTGGTCGCCACGTCGGATGCCCGGGGCCCGCCCGCCCACCACCCACACGCGGCCCGCGAGCGTGGCGGCGCCCGCCGCGTTGCGCGCCACGGCCAGCGGCGCCGCGGTTCGCCAGCTGGCTGCGGCGGCGTCGTAGACGTCGTGCCGCACCAGCGAGGCGCTGGCCCGGTTGTCGGCGTTCCAGCCGCCGGCCACGTGCACGAGGCTTGCGCGCACCGCCGCCGCGGCGCCGAAATGCACGGCCGGGGCGTCGGGGCCGCTCGACCAGCGCGTGCCGCTGGCGTCCAGGCGCTGCAGGGCCCGCCCGGCCTCCCCGCCGATGGCCAGCACCTCATCGCCCACGGTCGCGCCGGCGGCGTTGTCGGTGCCGCGCGGCAGCGGTGGGCCGGCCTGCCAGCGGCCGGCAGCGGGGTCGAGGACCCACACGCGCTGCAGCGTGTCGTAGCCCCCCATCACGAACAGGCGCCCGCCGCGCGCGGCGAGCGCGAACTTGGCCACGCCCACCGGCAGGTCGGGCAAGGGTGACCAGCCGCTGCCGGAAGGCGCGTCGCGGCGCGGTGCCATGCACCCGCCGAGCACGATGCTGCCAGCCACGGAGGCCGCCAGCACCGTGCGGCGGCTGGGCCCATCGGAGGGTGCAGGCGTGGGGTGCAGCGGCTGCGACATCGGCATGCGGGCAAGAGGGGCGATCGTAGTCCTCGGGGCTCTTCCTAGAATTCCGTCCAGGGTCCCCAGGCCCCCGCAACGGAAGACGCACACGATGGACACCACCGACCTCGCCCGCACCGCCGACACCCCTGTGCTGGTCCCGACCATCATCACCTTCGGCGTCACCGACCAGGAGGTGCTGCAGGCGCTGGCCGAGTACCCCGAAGGCCCGGCGCGCGCGCAGTTCCTGGCCACCGCGCTGAAGGTGGGCGTGCTGGCGCTGAAGGCCGCGCGCGGCACGCTGGACAGCGACGCCGTGCGCCGCGAGGGCGACCGGCTGCTCGACGAGCTGGGCAGCCGCCTGAACGCCTGGCGCGGCAAGCTCGAGGAGCGCGTGACGGGGTCGCTCTCGCACTACTTCGACCCCAAGAGCGGCACCTTCATGGAGCGCGTCGAGCGGTTGACGCGCGCCGACGGCGACCTCGCCACGGTGGTCGGCCAGCAGGTGCGTGACGCGCAGCAGTCGCTGGCGAAGGTGTTCGAGCAGTTCGTCGGCGAGAACAGCGAGCTGGTGCGGCTGCTCGACCCTTCCGGCGAGAACCAGCTGGTCGGCACGCTGCAGCGCACGCTCGACGGCGCGGTGCGCGCGCAGAACGAGGCCATCCTGCGCCAGTTCAGCCTCGACAACCGCGACGGCGCGCTGGTGCGCTTCCTCGGCGAGCTGAACGCCCGCCACGGCGACCTGAACCAGGCGCTCTCGCGCAACCTGCAGGCGGTGGTGTCGGAGTTCAGCCTCGACCGCGAGGATTCGGCGCTGTCGCGACTGGTTCAGCGCGTGGAGGCCGCGCAGTCGAGCCTGACGGCCGAGCTGTCGCTGGACAACGAGGGCTCGGCGCTGCAGCGGCTGCAGCGCATGCTGCACGAGCACCAGAAGACCGTGCTGGCGCAGCAGCGCGACCTGGCGGCGCGGCTGGACACCGTGATCGAGTCGATGGCCGCGCGCCGCGCGGAAGCCGCCAAGGGCACGCGCCACGGCTTCGAGTTCGAGGCGACGCTGGGTGACCACCTGCGCAGGGTCGTCGGCGAGGCGGGCGACATCCTGCAGGACACCGGCACCACCACCGGCGTGATCCCGAACTGCAAGGTCGGCGACCACGTGATCACCATCGGCCCGGAGAAGACCGCGGCGGGAGCGCGCATCGTCGTCGAGGCCAAGGAGAGCGCCAGCCACGACCTCGTGCGCACGCTGGAGGAGGCGGACCTCGCGCGGCGCAACCGGCAGTCCGGCGTGTGCATCGTCGTGCACTCGACGAAGACCGCGCCGGCGAGCATCCCGGACTTCCGACGCTACGGCCATGACATCGTGGTGCGCTGGGACGCCGACGACGACGCCCACGACGTGTGGCTCGAAGCCGCGCTGATGGTGGCCACGGCCTTGTCGGCCCGCGCCGCCTCGCACGAGCAGAGCGACGCCGCCAGCTTCGCGAAGATCGACAAGGCCATCGAGCGCATCCGCAAGGCGCTGGAGACCTTCGACGAGATCAACAAGTCGGCCAACACCGCCAAAAGCGCCGCCGAGAAGATCCTCGAGCGCGCGCGCATCATGCAGTCGCAGCTGGCCGACCAGGTCGAGGCGATCATGGGCGAGTTCGGCAAGCTCAAGGGCGCGCAGGACGGCGGTTGAACAGGCCCGCCCGGCGCCGCGCCTGCGTGCTCGCCGCTCACTGGACTACCCTGCGCACTGCGTGCTCCGGGATGAGCGCTTGGGAGCGGCCCGGCGCACTCACTGGACTACCCTGCGCACTGCGTGCTCCGGGATGAGCGCTTGGGAGCGGCCCGGCGCACTCATGCCCGCTCGATCACCACCTCGAGGTATTCCGCCGGCACCACCAGCGTACCGGCCCCGCCGGTGTTCGCTGCGTCCAGCAGCGCGGTGATGTCGGCAGCCAGGGCCGCCCGTCCCGGCTCGTCCAGCGCCTCGAAAGCCTTGGTCATCGGGCCGTAGCAGGTGGCGAAGACCTGCAGCCAGTGCGCCGCCGAGCGGTAGCGGAAGTGGAACATGCGCCGGCGGGCGCGCAGGCGCCCGGCGCCGGCAGCGAGGAGCGCCTGCAGGTGCTCCTCGCTGCCCCACCGCACCGGTGGCGCCAGTGCCGGCGGCGGCGGCACATGCGCGGCGAGGACCTCGAACAGCCGGCCGACGAAGCCGCCGGGCGTCCAGCTCGCCAACCCGATGCGGCCGCCGCGGCGCGTCACGCGCAGCAGCTCCGCCGCGGCGCGCGCGGCATCGGGCGCGAACATCGCGCCGAAGGTCGACAGCACGGCATCGCAGGCGCCGTCGGCGCAGGGCAGGGACTCGGCGTCGGCCACCACGAAGCGCACCGCCAGTCCTTCGGCGGCGGCGCGGGCGCGGCCCCGGTCGAGCAGCGCCGGCACGTAGTCGGTGGAGAGGACGTCAGCGCCGCGCCGGGCCGCCGCCAACGTGGCGTTGCCGTTGCCGGCGGCCACGTCGAGCACGTGCTCGCCGGCGCGGATGTCGGCCGCCTCGGCCAGCCGCTCGCCGACGATCTGCAGCGTCGTGCCGATGACCGCGTAGTCGCCGCTGGCCCACGTCGCCTGCTGGCGCTGCCGAATCTCGGCGAGCGGGCCGGGGCCGGCGGGGTCGGCTGCGTGCCCCCAGGGCCGGGCAGCGCCCAGCCCGCCCGCCGCGGGGGGCGGCGAAAGTGGCTGAGCCACGCTTCCTCGAGGTCGATCGGGGGCATGGGACATGGGCTCTCCGGGGGCGGCTGCCCGCGGCGCGGGCCTCGGCCGGCATCGTCGGCAGCCGCGCGTTCCACGGGCGTTCCGCTGCGCTCCGCACGACCGGCGGCGCGCACGGGTCGAGCTTCGTCCGACGGTGCAATGCTGGTAGCGTCGCGCGATGGCAGAACCCGTGCTGCTGCGACTCCTCGGCCCGCCCGAGCTGCAGGTCGGCGGTGCGCCGGTGCCGCTGGCGGCCGAGCGGCGCAGCCAGCTGCTGGTGCTGCTCGCGCTGCGCCGCGGCTGGGTGGGGCGCGCCGAGATCGCGGCCCTGCTGTGGCCCGAGCAGGAGTCGCGGCTCGCCTATGCCAACCTGCGCAAGGCGCTGTTCCGGCTGCCTACGCTGCCGTGGGGGCGGTTCGTGCAGACGCAGGGCGCTGCGCTGCGTTTCGACGGCGGCACCGACGTCGATGCCTTCGAGGCCGCGCTGCGCGAGCAGCGCCTGGCCGACGCGCTGGCGTTGCGCCGCGGCGAGCTGCTGGCGGGCTTCGACGATCCCGGCAACGAGGCCTGGACGAGCTGGCTGGGCTACGAACGCGAGCGCCACCGCGCGGCGTGGCGCGCCGCGGCGCTGGCCTGGCTCGAGGCGGGTGCGGCCACCGACGCGCAGGCGCACGCGCTGGCCGCGCAGCTGCTCGAAGCGGACCCGCTGGACGAGGCCGCGCTGCGCGTGCAGGTGCGTCTGCTGGCCCGCAGCGGGCAGCAGGCCGCGGCGCGGCAGCTGCACGGCGTGTTCGTGCAGCGCCTGGCGGACGAGCTGGGGCTGCCGCCGGGTGCGGCGCTGACGGCCCTGCTCGCGGAGCTGGACGGTCCCTCCGCCGCATCGCCGCCCCCGGCCGCGCCGAACCCGATCCTCGCGGGCGGCGGCGCGCTCGACGAAGGCTTCATCGGCCGCACCGGCGAGCTGCGCCGGGTCGCCTCGCTGCTCGAGCAGGCCGATTGCCGGCTGCTCACGGTGGTCGGCCCCGGGGGCATCGGCAAGACGCGCCTGGCGCGCCGTGCGCTGTTCGAGCTGGCGCCGGGCTTCCAGCACGGCGGAGCCTTCGTGTCGATGGAGGACGTCGCCGGGGCCGAGGGCATCGGGCAGCGGCTCGCGCGCGAACTGGCGCTGGAGGCCGGGGCCGGCGGCGACGACGCCCTGGCACCGGTGATCGCCGCGCTCGCGGCACGGCAGCAGCTGCTGGTGCTGGACAACTTCGAGACGCTGGTCGGGCACGCAGCGTTGCTGTCGAGGCTGCTGCAGTCCTGCCCGGGGGTGAAGCTGCTGGTCACCTCGCGGGCCCGGCTCGTCGTGAACGGCGAGTGGGTGCTGCAGCTCGAGGGCCTGCCGTGCCCCGACCTGGAGGACCTGGACCGCCTCGACGCGTTCGATGCGGTGCGGCTGTTCACGCGCGGCGCGCGGCAGGTGCGGCCGGACTGGACGCCGCAGGCCGAGGCGGCGCATGTCGTGGAGATCTGCCGGCTCGTCGAAGGGCTGCCGCTGGCACTGGAGCTGGCGGCCGCCTGGGTGCGGCTGCTGCCATGCGCCGACATCGCCGCCGAACTGCGCCGCGGCGGCGAAGTGCTGCGCGCCGCGGACGGCCGGCACGCACCGCGCCACGCGAGCATCGAGCAGGTGTTCGAGCAGTCCTGGCAGCAGTTGTCCGAGGTCGAGCGTGCCGCGCTGGCGCGGCTGTCGGTGTTCCGAGGCGGCTGCACCGCGTCGGCAGCGAGGGCGGTGACCGGCGCGCCGCTGGCGGTGCTGGCGGCGCTGGCCGACAAGTCGCTGCTGCACAAGGACGATGCGCGGCTGCGCCTGCATCCGCTGGTGCAGCAGCTGGCCGCGGCCCGGTTGCCCGAGGAGGCCCGCCGCGGCAACGACGATGCCCACGCGATGCACTACCTGCAGATGCTCTCAGCGGCCCGCCGCGCCGCGCACGACGGCGAGCGCGAGACACTGCTGCTGCTGGACGCCGAGCTCGACAACGCACGCGCCGCCTGGGCCCATGCCGCCACCACCGGCGCGGCCGCGACGGGTGACGGGGCCGGTGGCGCGGCGCAGGCGCAGCTGCTCGAGCAGGCCGCCGACACGCTGGTCAAGCACGCGGGCTACCGCGGGCGGCGGCAGGAAGGCCTGGCCGGCGCCCGCTGGGGCGCGTCGAGCGCGGCGGCGTTGCGGCATCCGGGCCTGCGGGCGGTGCTGCTGGCGGCCTGCGCAGACCTGCAGGTGGTGCTCGGCGATCTGGCCGCGTCGGAGGCCGACGCGGCGCAGGCGCTGGCGCTCGCCGAGGCCGCCGACCATGTCGATGCCCGCGTCAAGGCGTTGATCGCGCAGGTCGGCCGGGCGATCCGCCAGGGTCGGCTCGACGAGGCGCGGACCCGCTGCGAACAGGCGATGGCGCTGGTCGAGGAGAACCCGCAGACGGGCGCGCAACCGTACTTCCTGCTCGACAACCTGGCGATGGTCGACATGCTGCAGGGTCGCTACGACGACGCGCTGCGCCATGCGCTGGCGGCGCTGCAGCAGCACCGCAGCCGATCGAGCCCGGCGCTGCAGGCCCGCAGCCTGAACAACATCGGCAACCTGCAGCTCGTGACCGGCGACGTCGACGGTGCCGAGGCCCACCTGCGCGAAGGCCTGGCGCTGTGCGAGCGCCACGGCATCGCCGGCATCCACGGGCTGCTGCTGAACAACCTGAGCTACGTGGCCGAGAAGCGCGGCGACCTCGACGAAGCGACGCGGCTCGCGCGGCGGGCCCTGGTGTTCCTCGAGCAGACCGGGGACCGCTCCAACGCCGCCATCGCGCACCACCAGCTGGCGCTGATGCAGCTGCGTCGGCGCGATCTGGCCGGGGCCTGCGACGAACTGTCCGCGTGCCTGCGCGAGGCGCTCGACCTGGGGAACCCGACGACGCAGCTGCACGGCCTCGTGGCCTGCGCCGACGTGCTGGCCGCCGACGGTGCGGCCGCCGCCGCCGCGCTGCTGCTGGATGCCGTGGCCGCGCACCCATGTGCCGACGGCCCGCTGCACAAGGAGATCGCCCAGCGGCGCGCCGCCCTGCCCGAGGCCGACCCGCAGGCCTGGGCGCGCAGCGGGCTGGGCCTCGACGACGTGGCCCGTCGCGTGGCCCGCGAAGGCGCCGGGGCGTTCCGCGCGCTGAAGCAGGCGCTGCAGCCCGGCGCCTGATCCTCAGGGCAGGTTCTCGCGCAGCACGATGCCGATGCGCACCGGCTCCACGCCGGCGGTGGCGCCGCGCCCGTCGCGCAGGTTGCCGAAGATGCGCACGCAGTTCAGCAGCATCGTCTGCGGGTGCTGGTTGATCACCGCGTCCAGCGTGCCGTCGATGAGGAGGGCGCGGGTGTCGGGCGTCAGGCCGTGCGCCACGAACACCGGCCGCACGGCGCGCCGCAGCGACTTCAGTGCGCGCCCCACGCCTTCGGCACCGCCGCCGATGTTGTACAGGCCCACGAGATCGGGGTGCTGGCGCAGCAGCGCGCGCGCGTGCCGCTCGTTGGTGTCGGCGTCGTCGCGGCCCTCGCGCACGCCGACCACGCGCAGCCCGGGGAACTGCTCCTGCATGCGACCGAGGAAGCCCATCTCGCGCTCCTCGTGCCCGCGGTAGGCCAGCGAGCCTGCGATCATCGCCACCGAGCCGGTGCGCGGCCCGAGGAAGCGGCCGATCAGCGTGGCGGCGGTGCGGCCCGCCGCGCGGTTGTCCATGCCCACGTAGGCGGCGCGGCGCGACTCGGCGAGGTCGGAGATCAGCGTCAGCACGTGCACGCCGCGCTCGACGAGTTCGTCCACCGCCTCGCGCACCCGCGGGTGCTCCAGCGCCATGAACGCGAGGCCCTGCGCGCTGCGGCCATGGCGGCGAAGCGCGGCGGCCACGCGCACCGGGTCGAAGCTGTCGATGGTGTGCACGCGGCAGTGCACGTGGAATGGCGCGATCGCATCGCCGGCGCCGGCGATGCCGTCGCCCAGCATGCGCAGGTAGCGGTTGGTGCCGGCCGGCAGCAGGAACGCGAGTTCCGTCGGCGCCGGCCGCAGCGCGCGCCACAGGTCCTGGTCGGGCAGGTAGCGCAGCTCGCCGGCGGCCTTCAGCACCCGTTGCGCGGTGGCCGGCCGAACCGCGAGGCGGCCGTGCAGCACGCGGTCCACCGTGGCGGTGGAGACGCCGGCGGCGCGGGCGATGTCGGCGATGCGGCTGCGGGCGGCAGGCTCCATCAAAAACCATCAGGACGTTTCGTTGTCGAGGCCCGCATTGCAACGTATGGTCGGCCTCCGATGCAAGCCGGCGCATCAGATTCCATCAAGGTCCATCAGATCCACCAACGCCGGCCACGGAGACTTCCCATGCCCGCATCCCGCCCCACGCCGCTCCGGCGCATGCTGCTCGCCTGCGCGGCCGCCGCCGCCCTCACGGCCACGCTGCCGGCACAGGCGCAGAAGGCGCTCGAGTTCCGCTACGGCCACATGAACCCGCCCACCAGCGCGGCCGGCCAGCAGGCCCAGTGGTTCGCCGAGGCGGTGGCCAGGCACACCGGGGGGCAGATCAAGGTCACGGTCTATCCGTCGTCGCAGCTGGGCAAGCTGCAGGAACTGGCGGAAGCGGTGTCCACCGGCACCATCGCGCTGTCGCACAACACGGCGGCGGGCATCGGCTCGCTGCACGAGCCCTTCGCCGCGCTCGACACGCCGTACCTCTACCGCGACGTCGACCACCTGATGAAGGTCGTCGACGTGGCCTCGCCGGTGATGAAGTCGCTCAACGACGGCCTCGTGAAGGCCGCCGGCGTGCGCGTGCTCTACGCCTACTACTTCGGCACGCGGCAGCTCAGCGCGAACAAGCTCGTGAAGGCGCCTGCCGACCTGTCGGGCCAGAAGATCCGTGCGATCCCGTTCCCGATCTACATGAGCACCGTGGAAGGCCTGGGTGCGGTACCGGTGCCGGTGGACTTCTCCGAGGTGCCCACCGCGCTGGCCACGGGCAAGGTCAACGGGCAGGAGAACCCGGTCAACGTGGTGCTGTCGTCCAAGCTCTACGAGTCGCAGTCGCACCTGATGCTGACCGGCCACATCATGAACGCGCAGCTCATCGTCATCAACGAGAAGACCTGGCAGGGCCTGTCGGCCGCGCAGAGGGAGCAGCTCTCCGCGGCCGCCGACGAGGTGCGCAAGCGCGCCACCGAGACCGTGCGCGGCCAGGAGGCCGCCGAGACCGCCGAGCTGAAGAAGCTGAAGATGAACGTCATCGGTCCGGCCGAAGGGCTGGATCTCGCCGCGTTCCGCGCTTCGGTGAGGAAGGTGGTCGATCCGAAGTTCGGTGCGAAGTACGCCGACCTGTACAAGGCCATCGACGCCGTTCGTTGATGAGCACGCCTGTCGCAGCTCCGCCGGTTCCCCGGGTGCCGGCCGGGCCGCTGCGCCCGCTCTTGATGCCGCTGGCGCGCGGCTTCGAACGGGCGGCGATGCTGCTCGTGGTCATCGCCACCGGCGCGATCATGGTCGAGGTGGTGGCGCGCGGCGTGTTCAGCGTCGGCCTTCCGGGGGTGGGCGAGGTGGCCAAGTGGGCCGGCCTCGGCCTGATCTTCCTCGGCCTGCCGCTGCTGCTGGCGCGCGACGAGCACGTGAAGGTCGACATGCTGTTCGAGCGCACGCGCGGGCCGCTGCGCCGCGTGCTCGGGTTCGGCAACGAGCTGGCCAGCGCGCTGTTCTGCCTGCTGTTCCTCTGGGCCTGCTGGGGCTTCATGCAGCGCGCCGCGCGCTTCTCGACGCCTGCGCTGGGCATCCCCAACCTCGTCTACTACCTGCCGGCGATCGCGGGCATGGTGCTGGCGGCGCTGGTCGCCGTCGATCGCGTGCTCGGGCTGCTGCGTGGCCACAGCGCCGCGCGGGGCGAGGACCATCCGTGCTGAGCCTCACCGCGATCACGCTGTTCTTCGCGTTGCTGCTGATGGGCACGCCGGTGGCCACCGCGCTGGGGCTGGGCTCGGCGCTGGCGCTGTGGTGGTTCGACATGCCGCTGGCGGTGGTCGCGCAGCGCATCGTCAACGCGCTGGACTCCACGTCGCTGCTGGCGGTGCCGATGTTCATCCTGGCCGCGGCGCTGTTCAGCGCCACGGGCCTCACGGCGCAGCTGTTCGACTTCATCCGCATGATCATCGGCCGCATCCGCGGCGGGCTGGGCCACGTCACGGTGCTCACGCACCTCGTGTTCTCGGGCGTCTCGGGCGCGGCGCTGGCCGACATCGGCGCGCTGGGCAGGATCCAGATCGACATGATGCGCGGGCAGGGCTACAACGACCGCTTCTCGGCCGGCATCTGCATGGCCGCGGCGACGCTGGGGCCGATCTTCCCGCCGTCGATCCCGCTGGTGATCTTCGCGATGGCCGCCGAGATCTCGCCGGTGAAGGTGCTGATCGCGGGGATCATCCCGTCGCTGATCATCGCGGCCTTCCTGATGGGCATGGTGGCGTGGGTGGCGCGGCGCGCCGGGCTGCCGCGCGACACCCTGCGCGTCTCGCGCGCCGAGTTCGTGCGCAAGGCCTGGTTCGCGATGCCGGCGCTGCTGGCGCCGGTGGTGCTGATCGGCGGCATCCTGATCGGCTGGTTCGGCGAGACCGAGGCCGCCGCGGTGACGGTGGTCTACGCGATCGCGGCCGGCGTCTTCTTCTACCGGGCGCTCACCTGGCGCGGCTTCGTCGACGCGCTGCGCGAGACCGTGCGCTCCACCGCCGGCGTGATGTTCATCGTCGGCGCCGCGGCGCTGTTCGCCTGGGTGCTGACGATCGACCAGGTGCCCACGCGGGCCGCCGGGCTCCTGCTCGGGCTCTCGAACGACCCATGGGTGCTGCTCGTGATCGTCAACCTGCTGCTGCTGGTGGTCGGCATGATCCTGGAGACCATCGCGGCGATCCTGATCCTCACGCCGATCATCGTGCCGGCGCTCGCCTCGGCGGGCGTGGACCCGGTGCACCTGTCGATCGTCGTGGTGCTCAACCTGATGATCGGCCTGCTCACGCCGCCGGTGGGCATGAGCCTCTACATGGTCAGCAGCGTGGCCGGCATGCCGGTGGAGAAGGTGATCTCGGCCGCGGTGCCGTGGATCGTCTGCCTGCTGCTGTCGCTGGCCGCCGTGACCTTCTGGCCGGCCGCCTCCACCTGGCTGCCCAGCCTGATCCTCAACTAGGAACCGATGCGATGAGCCGCTACTTCGGAGAGATCCGCCAGGTCGCCTATGTCGTGCCCGACATCGAGGCCGCGATGGAGCACTGGGCCACGCGGCTCGGCGTGGGGCCGTGGTACTACAACCCGCGCGTGCCGATCCGCAACTACGTCTACCGCGGGCAGCGCTACGAGCCGCACAACTCGGTGGCGCTGGCCAACGCCGGCGCATTGCAGATCGAACTGGTGCAGCCGCGCGACGACACGCCGTCGATGTACCGCGACTTCCGCCTCGCCGGCCACCAGGGCGTGCAGCACGTGGCCTACTGGACCGAGGACTTCGACGCCGACCTGGCGCGCGCGCAGGCCGCCGGCTTCGAGGTGTGCATGGGCGGCGAGGTGGGCGAGCGTGGCCGCTTCGTCTACTTCGCCGACCGCGGGCCGATGCCGGGCGCCACCATCGAGCTGTCTGAGGTGGCCGGGCCCAAGGGTCGCATGTTCAGGCTGATCCGCGAGGCGGCGGTGGGCTGGGACGGGCGCGACCCGGTGCGGCCGTTCCCCGACCTCACGAAGATCTGAGGCCTCCATGACCCCGCTGGCCGCCACCGAAGGCTTCCGCGCCACCTACCTGATCGAGACGCCGCTGGATCCGGCGAAGGTGGCCGACGTGCTGGCCGGCGAGCAGAGCAGCGGCACCTTCGTGCGCGTGGCCGGCGAGACCGACGCGCTGCGGGCCCGCTCGCGGGCGGTGGTGGTATCGCTCGAGGAAATCGAGCCGGCCGCGACGCCCAGCCTGCCGAGTGCGTGGCTGGCCCGGCACCACCCGCAGGGGCCGTGGCGTCGCGCCCGCGTCGGGGTCGACTTCCCGGCCGCCAACGTCGGCCGCAACCTGCCCGTGCTGTGGGCCACCGTGGCCGGCAACCTGTACGACCTGGGCGAGACCACCGGCGTGCGGCTCGAGCGCATCGACATGTCGCCGGGCTTCCGCGCACGCTTCGAGCGGCCGCGGCACGGCATCGCCGGCACGCGCGCCGCGGCCGGCGTGCCGCGCGCGCCGATGGTGGGCACGATCCTCAAGCCCAACGTCGGCCTCTCGGCCGCCGAGACCAGTACGCTGGTGGCCGAGCTGTGCCGGGCCGGCGTGGACTTCATCAAGGACGACGAGTGCTGCGGCGACCCCGAGCACGCGCCAGTGGCCGAGCGCATCCGCGCGGTGATGGCGGCGGTGCGCGCGCACCGCGACCGCACCGGCAAGACGGTGGTGATGGCCGTGCACGTCAGCGACGAGCACGACGCGATGCTGCGCCACGCCGAGCTGCTGCAGCGCGAAGGCGGCTGCTGCGCGATGGTGAGCCTGAACTGGACCGGGCCGGCCTCCGTGCAGGCCTTGCGCCGCCACACCGACCTGATCCTGCACGGCCACCGCAACGGCTACGGCATGTGGGCGCGGCACCCGGCGCTGGGCGTGTCGTTCCAGGCCTACGCGGCGCTGTGGCGGCTCTCCGGCGTGGACCACCTGCACGTGCACGGCCTGGCCGGCAAGTTCGCGCAGGACGACGACGAGGTGCGCACCTCCGCGCGCGACTGCCTCACGCCGCTGGCCGACCCGGCCGACCGCGCCGACACGGTGCTGCCCGCGTTCAGCTCCGGACAGTGGGCCGGCACGCTGCCGATGACGCTGGACGCCGTGCCCGAAGGCGACCTGCTGTTCATGGCCGGCGGCGGCATCCTCGCGCACCCGATGGGGGCCGCCGCGGGCGTGCAGAGCCTGCGCCAGGCGGCCGATGCCTGGGCCGCCGGCCGCGCGCTCGACGACGACCCGCCGCCGGAGCTGCGCGCGGCGCTGGACTTCTACGCGAAGCGCTGAGGGTGGCATGGCGACCGAGGCGCCGATGCCGGACCCGCCGCGCCTGGCCTGGTTCGGCGACGACTTCACCGGCAGCTCCGATACGCTGGCCACGCTGGCCGAAGCCGGCTGGCGCGCCGTGCTGTTCCTCGCGCCGCCCACCGCGGCACAGCGCGAGCGCGTCGGCCCGCTCGACGCGCTGGGCGTGGCCGGCACCGCGCGCGCGCTGGCACCCGACGCGATGCGCGAGCAGATCGCGCCGGTGGCCGACGCCTTCGCGGCGCTGCGGCCCGCGGTGACGCACTACAAGTGCTGCTCGACCTACGACAGCGCGCCGGGTACCGGCAACCTCGCGGTGGGGCTGCGCGCGCTCCGCCGGCCGCTGCACGCGCCGGTGGCGCTGGTGCTCGGCGGGCAGCCCAGCCTCGGGCGCCTGTGCCTGGCCGGCACGTTGTTCGCGAGCGCCGGTGCCGGCGGGCCGCTGCACCGCATCGACCGCCACCCGACGATGAGCGTGCACCCGGTGACGCCGATGCTCGAGGCCGACCTGCGCCGGCACCTGCAGGCGCTCGGCATCGATCGGGTCGAACTGCTCGACGTGCGCCGGCTGGACGATGACGACGATGCGGCGCTGGACGCGGCATTCGCCGCGCGCATCGCCTCCGGCCCCGAGGCCTTGCTGGTCGACGTGGCGCGCAGCGCGCACCTGGCGCGCATCGGCCACTGGCTCGTGGCGCAGGCGGCGCAGCAGCCGCAGCTGGTACTCGGCGCGAGCAGCGTGGCGCAGGCGCTGGTGGCGGCGCATGGGCGCGGCTGCCTGCCGACGCAGGCAGCGGTGCCGGCTGCCTCAGGGCCGGTGTTCCTGCTCGTCGGCAGCCTCTCGCCGGTATCGGCCGCGCAGTGCGACGTGGCCTCCGCCGCGTACGAGCTTCAGCCGATCGATCCGGTCGCGCTGGCCGCCTCGCAGGACGCGTTCGAAGCCCGGGTCGGGACCTGCGCCACGGCGCTGCGCGCAGGCCGCAGCGTGCTCGCGCGCACGGCACCGGCCGCGACTGGTGGCCTGCCGCCGCTGCAGGTGGCGGAGCTCTGCGGCCGGCTGCTGGCGGCCGTGCTGGCCCGCGTGCCGGCCGTGCGCCGCGCGGGCGTGGCCGGCGGCGACACCTCGGGCTGGGCCGTGCAGGCGCTGCAGCCGTGGGCGCTGCGCTGGGCCGGCACGCTGGCCGCCGGCGTGCCGCTGCTGCGCCTGCACGCTGGCGAGGCGCGCATCGAGGGCCTGGAGCTGATGCTCAAGGGCGGCCAGATGGGCCCGCCCGACGTGTTCCTGCGCCTGCGCGACGGCACGGCCTGACGCGCGCGTCGCCCTCCGCGGCTGCGTCAGCCGCCGAGGTCCTGCGGCGTCACGCCCAGCGCGCGCAGCGTGGCGCCTTGCTTGTCGTGCGCGGCACGCAGTTGCGCCACCAGCTCCTCGGGCGTGGCGCCGCTGCCCAGCCCGTTGCCGAGTTCGGTGAGTCGCGCCTGCACCGCGGTCTGCGCCATCACCTTCAGCGTGGCCTGGCGCACCTTGAGCTGCACGTCGGCGGGCACCGCGGGGCGCACCCACAGGCCCATCCACGCCGTCTCGTCGAGCATCGGGTAGCCCTGCTCGGCGAAGGTGGGCACGTCGGGCAGCGCCGGGTTGCGCCGCGTGCCGCTGACCGCCAGCGCGCGCAGCTTGCCGGCGCGGATCATCGGGATCGACGTGGCAGGGCCGTCGAACATCAGCGCCACGTGGCCGCCCATCACGTCCTGCAGCGCCGGCGGCGAGCCCTTGTACGGCACGTGGTTCAGCTCGATGCCCGCGGCCTTGTTCAGCGCCAGCCCCATGGTGTGCGAGATCGTGCCGGCGCTGTACGACGCGTACGCAAGCTTGCCCGGCTGCGTCTTCGCGTGCGCCACCAGCTCGGCCACGGTCTTCGCCGGCACGGCCGGGTTCGCCACGAGGACCAGGCCGCTGCGCGACAGGTCGGCCAGCGGCACCACGTCGCGGAACGGGTCGAAACGCAGCTTCAGCACGTGCGGGATCTCGGTGACCAGCGCGTTGACCGACACCAGCAGCGTGTGCCCGTCGGCCGGCTGGCCGAGGAATTCCTGCATCGCGATGAGCCCTGCGGCGCCCGGCTTCGCATCGACGATGACCGGCTGGCCGACGTCCTTCTGCAGCCCTTCGGCCAGCAGCCGCGCCACGAGGTCGGCCGTGCCGCCGGGCGGTGCGCCGATCAGGATGCGCAGCGGGCGTGTCGGCCAGGCCTGCGCGTGGGCGAGGGAGGTGGCCAGCGGCGTGGTCGTCAGCGCGGCGGCCGCGGCCAGCCAGCGGCGGCGGGTGATCGGCGAGAGAGGGTCCATCGGGGTCTCCAGGTTCTCGTTGTCGGTGCGTCTGAAGGGCGTGCCGTCAGGCCGCCTTGCGCAGCGGCACGTCGTGCGCCGCGGCGGCGCGGTTCGGCGCCCAGCCCACGCGGGCCAGCGTCTCGTCGGCCGACGCGTAGCGCTCGCCGATGCGGTAGAGGCGCCGCGCCTGCGCGCCGGTGGCCACGTCGCGGTGCAGCTCGCGCGAGATCCGCGCCATCTGCTCGACCTGCTGCACGCTGGTCATGCGCTCGCCCTTGCGGCCCCACAGGTTGTCCTCGATGCCCACGCGCACGTGCAGGCCCATCGCGATGGCCATCGTGCCCAGCGGCAGCACGTTGCGCATGATGCTCTCCACCGTCAGCACCGCGTGCTCGGGGCAGCGGTTGACGAACTCCATCAGGTTGCGCGGGTTGGGGCCGTCGGCGCCGCCGCCGATGCCTACCCAGTTCAGCACCAGCGGGCCGGTGTAGACGCCGCGGCGCACCAGGCGCTCGACGGTCTCGAGCTGCCCCACGTCGCCGAGCATGAAATGCGGCTGGATGCCCGCGGCCTGCAGCCGGCGCAGGTGCTCCGCCACGAACGCCGGGCCCGACGGGATCGTCATCTCCGTGTATGCCTGCTGGTACGCCGGCAGCGCCAGCGATGTGCCGGCCACGTCGTCGGCGCTCAGCAGCTCGCAGACGTTCATCTGGTTGGTGTTGATCGCGATCGTCACCTGGTCGGGCCGCGGCGTCAGCTCGGCCAGCATGTGGCGCGTGTCGTCGTTCAGCCACTTCGCATCGCCGCCTTCGCCTTCGGGCGCGAAAGAGATCGAGCCACCCACCTGCAGCAGCATGCCGGGCACCGCGTCGCGCAGCCGCGCCAGCATCTCGTTGAACATCGACAGCCGCTTGCTGCCGCGGCCGTCGGCCTCGCGCACGTGCACGTGCAGCACCGTGGCGCCGGCGTTCCAGCAGTCCACCGCCTTCTGCACCTGCTCGGCCATCGTCACCGGGATGTCGGTGGAATCCGACGGCAGGAATTCGGGGCCGTAGGGGGCCACCTGGATCACGAGCGGGGGCTGGTTCTCGGGCAGCAGCGCGTCGTCGAGGAATTGCATCGCGGGTCTCCTGTGAGGGGCGGAAGGGCGTGGGGGTCAGGCTTGCGGCACCGCCGCGCGTCTGGCCAGTTCGTCGTGCAGGATCGGCGCGCCCACGCTCATCGTGTGGATCCCCAGCACGCTGGTGAGCTGCAGCACGGCGGTGATCTCCTCGGCGGTGGCGCCGAGCTCGAGCGCGCGGCGCACGTGCCGCCGCACGCCGGGCGCGTAGAGGTGCGTGCACGAGGCGTCCACCGCGATCGCGATGAACTCGATCACCTTCGGGTCGAGCACGCCGGAGAGCATCGGCCCGGTGCCCATCGCCATGAAGCGCTCGGTCCACGCGGGGTCGAGGTCGTAGAACGGCTGCCAGGCCTCGTTCCACTGCCCGAGGGCGCGCAGGCGGTCGCAAACCGGGGTGGGCGATGGGATGGCGTCGGGGCGGGGGTCGGTCACGGTCAGCGTCCGGGGCGTCGTCGATGGATGGCATTGTTCGGGCGTCCGGGTCCTTCCGACTTGACCGATCGGGACATGGATTTACCATTTCGGGACACCCCGGAAAACTCCGCAGAGCCTCGTGACCACCCTCGTCCGCAGCGCCGCGCTGACCCACTTCGCCGATGTCGCCTCGGCGTGCGGGCTCGATGCACGCGCGCTGCTGGCCGAGGTGGGGCTGCCCGCGCGGTGCCTCGACGAGCCCGACCTGCGCGTGCCCACCGCGCGCGTGGGCGCGCTGCTCGAGCGGGCCGCCGCGCGGGCACGCGAGCCGCTGTTCGGGCTGCGCATGGCCGAGCAGCGGCGGCTCTCCAACCTCGGGCCGCTCGGGCTGCTGGTGCGCGACGAAGCCACGCTGCGCAGCGCGCTCGAGGCGCTGGTGCACCACATCCACGTGCACAACGAGGCGATGTCGGTGACGGTGGAGGAGCGCGGCGGCCTGGTGGTGATCCGCGTCGCGCTCGATGGTGGCGGGCAGCCGCTGCGGCAGGCGGTGGAGATCACCGTGGCGGTGCTGTTCCGGGTGCTGCGGGTGTTCCTCGGCGCGGGGTGGCAGCCGCGCCTCGTGTGCTTCGTGCATGCCGCGCCGCCGAAGCTGGCGATGCACCGGCGGCTGTTCGGCCGCGCGGTGGAGTTCGGCCACGAGTTCAACGGCATCGTCTGCAACGCGGCCGATCTCGACCAGCCCAACCCGGCCGCCGATGCGGTGATGGCCCGCTACACCCGGCGGCTGGTGGAGCAGGCGCAGCGCTCGCGCACGACGATGGCCGACCGCGTGCGCGAACTCGTGGTGCTGCTGCTGCCGCGCGGACACTGCCGCGTGGAGGTGGTGGCGCAGCACCTGGGGCTGGACCGCCGCACCATCGCGCGCCGGCTGGCTGCCGAAGGCACGACCTTCAGCGACCTCGTCAACGAGTTGCGCCGCGAGCTGCTCGCGCGCTACCGCGACGACGGCGGGCACGCGTACACCGAGATCGCGTTGCGGCTCGGCTTCTCGGCACCCAGCGCGTTCTCGCGCTGGCACCGCCAGCAGTTCGGGGCTGCGGCGCGGCAGGTGCGACCGGCCTCCCCGCGATGACAGACTCCGGGCCTCCGATGCCCCTCACGCGCCGCCGCGCCGCGGCGCTGCTGTTCCTGCCCCTCGCCCCCATGACCGCCCCCGACGCCATCGCCGACGCCACGCACCCGCAGCTCGCCTCGTACTACGCACGCCATGCCGCACTGCTCGGCGGCGTGGCCTGGGGGTGGAGCGGCGAGGGCCCGCCGCGGCGGATGCGCGACGGGCTCGTGCAGGTGACGGTGGCGAAGGACGCGTGGTATGGCCTCACCGCCGACGGCACGCTGCTGCGCTGGGCCGACGATCCGCAGCGCGCGGTGACGCTGCGCCGCGACGTGGCCCGCGTGGCCGCCGGCGCCTCGGGCTGGATCGCGATCGACCGCGATGGCAGCGCGTGGCAGGCCGGCCCCGACGACCGCACCGTGCGCGTGATGGCCGACGTGGTCGACGCCTGCGTCGGCGACAGCGCCGACTATCTGGTGACGCGCGACGGCCGCGTGCACGTGCGCGGCCTTGCGCACCGCGGCCAGTACGGCGACGGGCTGCTGCGCGCCACGCCCGACTACACCGCCACCGCCACCGACGCGGTGGCCGTGCGCGCGCACACCGGCCACGGCGTGCACCTGCGGCGCGACGGCACGGTGATGGGCACCGGCGGCAACCGCTACGGGCCGCTGTCGTCGCACGGCCTGGGCGACAAGGCCGACCGCTGGGGGCCGATCTTCAGTGGCGCCGTGGCCATCGCCACCGGCTCGAAGCACACGGTGGCGATCCGCGACGACGGCAGCCTGTGGGGCTGGGGCGAGGGCTACGCGATCCAGCCTGCAAAGCTGATGGACCGCGTGGTGGCCGCAGCCGGCGGCGACACCGCGACGCTGGCGCTCGATGCCGCCGGCGCGCTGTGGCAATGGGAAGCCGGCCGCGGGCCACGGCGCGTGGAGCTGCCGCGGTAGCCGCGCCCGGGCCTCACTCGCTCGCCGAGAAGCCGGTCGCCTTCACCACCTGCGCCCAGCGCACGCCTTCGGCCTGCACCTGCTGCTGGAAGGGGGCGCCGCAGGCGCTCGCGGGATACAGCCCCTGCGTGGCGAGCTTGGCCTTCACGTCGGGCACCTGCACGGCGGCCTGGTGCGCGCGCACCAGCCGCTCCACCACCTCGGGCGGCGTGGCCTTCGGCGCGACGAGGCCGAACCACGCGGTGGTGGTGAGGTCGGCCAGCCCCTGCTCGGCCAGCGTCGGCACCTGCGGCAGCGTGTCCACGCGCGCCGCGCCGGTGGTGGCCAGCGCCACCAGGCGGCCGGCCTGCACGTGCGGCAGCGCGGTGGCGAGCTGCGTGAAGCCGAACATCACCGTGCCGCCGAGCAGGTCGGTGACCTGCGGCGCGCTGCCCTTGTACGGGATGTGCGTGAGCGGCGTGCCGAGCTTCTCGCCGAGCTGGTGGCCGAGGAAGTGCGACGGCGTGCCGGGCTGGTACGACGCGTAGCTCGCCTGCTGCGGGTTGCGCTTGAGCCAGGCTGCCAGGCCCGCCACGTCGCGCACGCCCGTCGACGGATGCGCCACCAGCACCAGCGGGAACTCGACGCCCTTGCAGATGTACGCGAAGTCGCCGATGCCGTAGGGCAGCTTGCGGTAGGCGCTGGGGTTGATCGTCAGGATCGCCGCGGTGCCGACGAACAGCGTGTGGCCATCGGGTGCCGCGCGCACGGCGGCGTCGGCGGCGACGAGGCCGCCACCGCCGCCGGCGCGGTTCTCCACCACCACCGGCTGCTTGAGCGTGCTGCCCAGCTGCTCGGCGATCGTGCGCGCGTAGGCGTCGATCGCACCGCCGGCCGTGGAGGGCACGATCAGCGTGATGGGCTTCGTCGGCCACGCTTGTGCGTGGGCCGGCGCGGCGCAGGCGATGAGCGCCAGAAGGGTGCCGGCACGCCTGGCTGCGGTGGCGAGCGAGGGCATGCGGGGGGCCATCGTCAGTCCGCCTTCAGGTTGATGCGACGCGCCACCGTGCCCCAGGTCTTCGAATCGGCCGCGATGCGCGCGGCGCTGTCGGCCGGCGCCGCCGCCACCACCTCCTGGTCGCTCTGCTTGAGCCGCTCCACCACGTCGGGCTGGCGCAGCGCGGCGGCCATCGCCGCGTGCATCGCGTCGACCACCGGCCGCGGCACGCCCTTGGGCGCGAACAGCACCAGCGAGAAGGTTGCGTCGAAGCCCGGGTAGCCCGCTTCGGCCACGGTGGGCACTTCGGGCAACAGCGCCGAGCGCTTCGCGCCAGACACCGCCAGCGCCACCAGCTTGCCGGCGCGCACCTGCGGCAGCACGGTGGGGCCGGCGAGGAATCCGCAGTCCACCTGGCCACCCATCACGTCCTGCATCGCGGGAGCCGGGCCCTTGTAAGGCACGTGGTCCATCTCGATGCCGGCGGTGGCGATGAACAGCTCGGTGGTCAGGTGCCCGGGCGAGCCGGCGCCGCCCGAGGCATAGCTCGTCTTGCGCTCCTTGGCGCGCCGCACCAGGTCGGCCACGGTCTTCACGCCGGTGCCCGGGTTGCACACCAGCGTCTGGCTGAAGGCGCTGGCGCGCATCACCGGCACCAGGTCGTCGGGCTTGAAGGCGAGCTTCGTGTAGACATGCGGGTTCACCGTCAGCAGCGTGTCGGTGGACCACAGCCAGGTGGCGCCGTCGGGCGCCGCGCGCGCGGCCTCGGCCGCACCGAGGTTGCCCGCGGCGCCGGGCTTGTTGTCGATCACGATGGTCTGCTTCAGCGCCACCTGCATCTTCTCGGCGGCACTGCGCAGCACGATGTCGCTGGGCCCGCCGGGCGGCAGCGGCACGATGACGCGGATCGGCTTGTCGGGCCACGCGCCTTGCGCCGCGGCGGGCAGCGTGGCAAGGGCGCAGGCCGCTGCCGCGCAGAGGCGGGCGACGGCGAGGGGGATTCGGTGCATGGGTTTCTCTCCAGTCTTCGTCGATTCAACGCTGCGGCATGTCCTTCGCCCCGTAGCCCAGGCTCACGGTGGCATCGGCGGGGATCGGCGGCATGGTCTCGTTCCACGCCAGCCAGGCGTCGCGCATCGCCGCCAGCCGCGCCGGCTCCAGCGGCGCGCGGTTGGCGCGCTCGCGCTCGTCGGCGTCGATGTCGAACAGGTACTCGTGGCCGTCGACCTGCAGGTACTTCCAGCGGCCGTCGCGGCGCGCGCGCTGCCCGCGGTGGTTCATGCGCCAGTGCATCGTGCGCGCGAACGCAGGCCCGCCTTCGAGCACGCCCAGCAGCGACACGCCGTCCAGCGGGTGCGTGGGCGCCGCAGCCACGCCGGCGAGGTCGAGCACGGTGGCGCTCCAGTCCATCGTCAGGCAGTGCTGCGCCGTGACGCGGGCGCCGGGCATGCGGCGCGGCCAGCGCGCCACCCAAGGCACGCGGATGCCGCCTTCGGTGAGGTCCATCTTGCCGCCCACCAGCGGCCAGTTGTCGCTGTAGCGCTCGCCGCCGTTGTCGCTGGTGAAGATCACCAGCGTATCGTCGGCCACGCCGGCGCGTTCGAGCGCTGCCATCACCTGCCCGATGCCTTCGTCCATGTGGTGGATCATGCGGCGGTAGGTCTCGATGTTGCCGCCGTGCAGGTGGAACAGGTTGGATCGCACCTCGTCGGCCACGTGCGCGTCGTCGCGCGTCTCCCAGGGCCAGTGCGGCGCGGTGTAGTGCAGGCTGAGGAAGAACGGGTCCGGGCCCGCTGCCGTTCGCTCGATCCACTCGACCGCGCGGCGCGTGATGAGGTCGGTGAGGTAGCCGCTGTCGTGCCGCTCCTCGTCGCCCTCGAAGAGGTCGTGCGCGCCGTTGGTGGCGCAGTGGCTGAAGTAGTCCACGCCGCCGGACATCGGCCCGTAGAAGGTCTCGTAGCCCGACTTCAGCGGGCTGAAGTGCGGCGGGTAGCCCAGGTGCCACTTGCCGATCAGCGCGGTGCGCCAGCCGGCATCGCGCAGCAGCGAGGGCAGCGTCGGGTGCTCGGGCGGCAGGCCCAGCAGCGGGTTGCCGCGCGTGCGGCCGCTGATCGGCTCCTCGGCGGCGCCGCGCAGCCGGTACTGGTAGCGGCCGGTCATCAGCGCGAAGCGGGTGGGCGAGCACACCGGCGAGTTCGCGTAGCCCTGGGTGAAGCGCAGGCCCTCGGCGGCGAGCCGGTCGATCACCGGCGATACGGCGCCGAATGCGGCGGGCCGGCCGCCGTAGCAGCCGAGGTCGGCGTAGCCGAGGTCGTCGGCGACGATGAAGACGACGTGGGTCATCGCGGCGGGCTTTCGCTGCAGCGCCCGGACGGCGGGCGCGAGGTGGCGGATGTTAGTGTCGTGAGTTGGAGATTCGTGGCATTGAGATTCGACCAGGCGGTGATGATCGTGGCGAGGGCGCGGCCTGGTCGAACCCCTGCGGGGCGGGTCGAAACGGGGCGATCGCGGCGTTGCAGAGCCGGCCAGATACCGCTCGGTATCTGGCCGGCTCCGCGCCTTGCGCTCATCCCCGTTGCGGCCCGTCGCAATGCCACGAATCTCCAACTCACGACACTAGTCGCTGGCGGAGCCGCGCCGCTCAGGCGCGCAGCAGGTGCTCCAGCGGCACCTCGAACCGCGCGGCCCAGTCGTTCTCGGTGTGATCGGCACCGGGGAACACGCGGGTGTCGAACAGGGGGGCCTTCCAGTCGCGTGCCTCCAGCAGCGCATCCACCCGCAGCTGCGCGTCCTCGTACAGCGCGTCGAGCCCGGCCGTCCCGCGGTCGAGGTACAGGCGGTGGCGGCCCGCTTTGGGCAGCTTCTCGCGCAGGTAGGCCAGCGCCGCATCGGGCACCGCGCGGTTGGGCTGGAAGCTGCCGATCCAGTGCGTGGACAGGCAGGCCGCGCCGCCCCACACCTGCGGCTGCTCGCACAAGGCGTTGATCGAGATCAGCCCACCCATGCTGGAGCCGGCGATGAACCGGTGCTCGCGGTCTTGCGCCGTGCCGTAGCGGGCCTCGATCATCGGCACGAGTTCCTCGGCGAGGAAGCGCAGGTACGCGGCCGACGATGCGCGCTTGGGCACGCCCTGCGTGGCCAGCGCGTCCAGCGTCGGCCGGTCGTTCACCCGCGACAGGATGCCGGCGGGAAAGTACTCGGCATGGCGGGCATCGCCCCGGTTCCACACCCCCACGAGGATGAACGGCCGCACGCGCCCGGCGGCGATGAGCCGCGCCGCGGTGACATGCGCGTTCCACGCTTGCCCGTTCCAGCTGCGGCGGGGGTCCCACAGCATCTGGCCGTCGTGCAGGTAGAGCACCGCATGGCTGCCGTCGGGCCGGTAGCCTGGCGGCAGCCACACGTCCACCGGGCGCGTGGGCACGCGCTTCGAGGGCATGTCGACGGTCCGCTCGAGGCGGCCGACGGTGATCGAGGGCATGGGCGGCACGGCCACCGGGGCCGGCGGCGGCGTGCTGCAGCCGCCCGTCAGCACGAGCGCGCCTCCGGCGGCGATGACGCGGCGGCGGGCGAGGCGATCCGGGGCGGGCCTATGGACTTCATCGGGAGTGATCACGGTCAGATCTCGAAGCTCGTGCCCGGCTCCGAGCGCAGGGCCTGCTCGACCACCGCGCGCGTGAGCGGCGACGCGAAGGTCTCGATGAAGCGGTAGGTGTAGTCGCGCAGCAGGCTGCCGCGGCGCACCGCCAGACGCGTCATGTTCGCGGCGAACAGGTGCCGCGCATCGATGGCGTGCAGGTGGCGGTCGCGCTCGTCGTCGTAGGCGATGGCCGCGACGATGCCCACGCCCAGCCCCAGCTCGACGTAGGTCTTGATCACGTCGGCATCCATCGCGCTCAGCACCACCTGCGGCACCAGGCCGGCACGGGCGAAGGCCTCGTCGATGTGGCCCCGGCCCGTGTAGCCGGTCTCGTAGGTGATGATGGGGTGCTCGGCGAGCTGCGCGAGCGTCACCGCGCCCGGCGCCACGCGGGCCAGCGCATGCGCCGGCGGCACCACGATCGTGTGCGTCCAGCGGTAGCAGGGCAGCGCGACGAGTTCGCCGTACTGGGCGAGGGCCTCGGTGGCCACGCCGATGTCGGCGCTGCCGTCCAGCAGCATGCGCGCCACCTGCACCGGCGAGCCCTGGTGCATGTGCAGCACCACCTGCGGATACGCGGCGCGGAAGTCGCGCACCGCCGACGGCAGCGCGTAGCGGGCCTGCGAGTGCGTGGCGGCGATGGTGAGCGTGCCGGCTTCGGCGCTCGCGTAGTTCTCGCCCACGCGCTTCAGGTTGTCGGCCTCCAGCAGGAGCTTCTCGACGATCGGCAGCACCGCGGCGCCCGGTGCCGTCAGGCCCGTGAGTCGCTTGCCTGCGCGCACGAAGATCTCGATGCCGAGTTCCTCCTCGAGCTCGCGGATCTGCCGGCTGACGCCCGGCTGCGACGTGTGCAGCGCGTCGGCGGCGGTGGTCAGGTTGTAGCCCTGGCGCACCGCCTCGCGGATGGCGCGCAGTTGCTGGAAGTTCACGGGGAGCGGGTCCGTAGTGCCGGCAGATCGGCAAGTATCCGATGACCGGTGGGGTGGCTACAGTGCGACCCGATGCACCACGTCTACACCGTCGGCGTGCTCGCGGCGGGCAACCCGTGCCGGTGCTGCGCGAGCTGTGAGCGGCGTGCCGCGTCGCGTCAGCGGCCGCGGAAGTCGGGCGCGCGCCGCTGCGTCATCGCGGCGCGGCCTTCGGCGAAGTCGGCGCTGCGCTGCGTGAGGTCGACGCGCTCGCGCAGGCGGGCCTCGTCCCAGTCGCCGGCGGCGATCTCCACCAGCGAGCGCTTGGTCGCCTGTGCGGCCAGCGGCGCGAGTGCCGCGGCATCGCGCGCGAGTTCCTGCACGGCGGCGTCGAAGCGCGCGGCATCGGCGATCTCGACGAAGCAGTCTGCGTAGGCTTCCACCGGCAGCGCCCGCGCGGTGAGGAACGTGCGCTGCGCCCGCGCCAGCCCGAGTCGCGTCACGTAGCGGCGCAGCCCGCTCGGGTAGTAGTGCAGCCCCAGCGCGGCCGCCGGCATGCGCCATTCGCTGCCGGCCCGCGCCACGCGCAGGTCGCAGGCCAGCACGAGGTCGGTGGCGCCGCCGTAGACGCTGCCCGACAGAGCGCAGATCGTCACCGGCCGCATCGCCTCGATCGCCTCGGGCACGCTCTCGAAGAGGTGCGGCCCGTGCTCGCCGCGCTCGAAGCCACCCACGTGGTAGCCGGCGCTGAACACCGGGCGCGGCTGCCCGGCGGTGTCGGCGGCGAGCACCATCACGCGCACCGAGGCGTCGGCGTCGATGCGCTGGAAGTGAGCCCGCAGCACGTGCAGGTCCTCGTCGTGCAGGCTGTTGCGCTGCGACGGGCGCCGCAGCCGCACGGTGGCGACGGGGCCGTCGAGGGTCAGCGTCGGCGGGCCTACGGCGGTGTCGGCAGGCAAGGTCATGCTGGTGGCAGGAGCGGCGGGGTGTGGCGCCCGATTCTGGGCGGTCGGCCGGCCCCCGGTGCGGCTGGGGCGGCTGCCGGGCATCGGGTCAATCGTGGGGGTGACGGAAGCGGGCGACTTTTCTACAGTCGCGAAGCGCAACGTGTGCGCGGACGGAGATGGCCATGCAAGTGAAATCCAAGTCCTTGAGCGATGCCGGCTGGAAGGACATCGTCGCGAAGAACAAGCTCAAGGACAACGGGCTGCAGAAGGCGCTGGAGAAGCTCAAGCGCGTCGACGAGGACGCGCACGACGAGGCCGACCGCATCCTCGACGAGATCGTCAAGCTCGCCACGGCGCTGAAGAAGGACAAGGCCGCCGCCGCGGCGGCCAAGCCGATCGGCGAGATCGTGGATGCGGCCGCCGCGCTGCAACGCGAGGTGGCCAAGGCCAAGGCCGAGCACGACAAGGCCCAGAAGGCCAAGGCCGAGGCCGAGAAGAAGGCCGCCGCCGAAGCCGCCCGCAAAGGCGACGACGACGAAGACGAAGAAGAGGCGACCCCCGAACTCCTCACCACCAAGCTCAAGCCGCTGCTCAAGCTGGTGGCCAAGGGCGAACGCATGCACGCCCTCGTGGCCAAGTCAGGCAAGAACGTCAAGGTGATGCTGTCCAGAAAGCCCATCTCCCCGGCGCGGCGCAAGATGCTCACCGACGCGCTCGGCGGTGGCAGCACCAAGTTCTACCCCGGGCACTGCGCGCTCGAAGCCGGCGCCACCACCTTCACCTTGAAGGCCGAAGTCGCGGGCCTGGCCAAGCTCCTCAAGCCTGCGCTGCTCGAGCAGACGGGCCTGAAGCTCAACAAGATCAAGTGCCGCGGCGAAGACGGCGACGACGACGACGGCGACGACGAAGAAGTGCCGGTCGGCCCCGGCGGCGAAGCGCCCGAAGACGACGAGGACGTCCCCGTGGGCCCGGGCGGTGAAGCCCCCCCGGAGAACCGCGGCGACGTGCCCGTCGGCCCCGGCGGCGAAGCCCCACCGCAAGACGGCAACGTCGGCATGACCCGCCCCTTCGAACTCAGCGCCTCGGTGGGCCGCGGCGGCAAGAACCAGCCCGAGGACGTGCAGCAGGTCCAGGCGGCGCTGAACCGGCGCATGAACGCCGGCCTGAACGTCGATGGCCAGTGCGGCAAAGGCACCATCGATGCCATCATGGCCTTCCAGAAGGCGCTGGGCCAGTCCAAGCCCGACGGGCGCGTGGACCCCGGCCGCGGCACCGCCAATGAAATGGCCAAGAGCGGCAAGCTCCCGCCGCCGCCCCCGCCCCCCAACCCCAAGGCCCCGCCCGAAGACCTCGGCGAGCCCAGCGTCAAGCACGCGCCGCTGGTATGGAAAGGCACGCGCGGCATCCTGGACCACAACATCAAGGAGCTCAAGCGCGCGGTGCGCCAGGAGTACAGCAGCGAGCACCCCGACCTGCTGAAGCAGATCGACCAGCACGTGCAGCGCGTGGACGTGATCCTGGAGAAGCTCGACGATCGCCTCGCCGACGCGCTGGAGCGGGCCAACGCGGCGGCCGACGAGGCGGTGCGGCGCGCCGAACTCGACGCCGCGAAGGCCATCCTGCGCGAGTACACGAGCTTCGTGCAGGAAGAGCCGCTGATCGACCACGTCGACAACAACCCGTTCGGTGTGGACACCAAGGTGCGCAAGGTCATCGGCGACAGCCTGAAGCACATGGAGAAGTCCATGGCCAAGGAAGGCGGCCGGTGAGCGACGAGCACGACTCGTGGTTCAAGGGCGCCTTCGATTTCGACATCGGTAGCGCGGCGAACAGCATCGCCGAGGCGGCGAGTTCGGCGGCGAGCTCGGCGTCGGATGCCGTCTCGAGCGCTGCCGAGGGCGCTTCATCGGCGGTTTCGAGTGTCGTCGCCGGAGCGTCGTCGGTGGCCGGGAGCATCGCCGATGGTGCCTCGTCGACGGCCTCGGACCTTGCTGCCGGTCTGCAGTCGACGGCCTCGAGGCTTTCCCAGGGCGCGTCGGCGGTGGCATCCGGCGCGTCGTCGGCCGCGTCGACCATCGCTGAAGGCGCCTCGACGTTGGCGTCGGGTGCGGTGCAGGGGGTCGAGGACTACGCCGCTGCGAAGTACCAGCAGATGAAGAGCGACGCCAAGATGATCGCCGAAGGCGAGCACTGGGTCACGGGCAAGATCGATGCTCTTCAGGACGCCGCCGCCGATGGCGTCAAGGGCCTGGCCGCCGAGGTGAAGGATGTGCCGATCCTCGGCACCGTCGCCGGCGCGGGCGCCGAGGCTTTCGATCAGTACACGCAGGTCTCGGCTGGCGCGCTCGAAGGCGTGGTCGGCATGGGCGGCGCGTTGTTGCAGGTCGCTGCCAATCCGGTCGATGCCGCAAAGGGCCTTGCGAGCATGGCCGAGCACGTGCCCATGCCTGTGCCGGGCATGCCGAATCCCTTGAAGGCGGTACATGGTCTGTACGACGTGGCGACCACGGACGCCACGTTGGCCGATACGACGGCAAAGCTTTTCAATCCGATCGAGCAGCAGAAGGAGGACGGCGAATACTGGAAGACCGTCGGTGGCGGCATCGTCGACCAGTACAAGCAGACCGTCGGCGAGGATGGCGACTACGCCAAGGGGGTGGGTCGGGCGGTCGTCGACATCGGCAGCTTGTTCCTCGGCGTCGGAGAAGCCGGTGCGGCAGCGAAGGCTGCCGAGGCGGCCAAGATCGCGGAGGCGGCGAAGGTCGCTGAGGCAGCCAAGATCGCGGAGGCGGCAAAGATCGCGGAGGCGGCAAAGATCGCAGAGGCAGCTGAGGCGGCAAAGGTCGCTGAGGCGGCGAGAGCTGCCGAAGCAGCGAAGGCCGCGGAGGCGGCAAAGGTAGCCGAGGCCACCAAGGCGGCGGAGGCGGCGAAAGGCGCATCCACTTCCGCCGAGGCCAGCGATGCCGCTCGGGTAACGTCCGAGGCCGGGGGCGCGGGCGGTGGCAAAGGTCCCGGCGGCGGAGGAGCTGGTGGCGGACCTGGCGGTGGCAGCAAGGAGCCGCTCCTGCCCAATCTGACGGACGCTGAGATGGACGCAGCGCTCGCTGACGCCAAGTCAGGTACGAAGCTCGAACTGCCGGGCCAGAACCCGAAGACCGGCCAAGGTCTGCAGGACATCACGATCAAGGCAGACGAGACGAAGTCCATCGCTCATCACGAGAACATGGACTTCAAGGGAATCCAGGACGCGCCTCCCGGCAAGACGGTCGAGGTTCGTCGCCATTCGGCCAACCCGAAGGCGCCTGATGGCTCCTACTCACAGGGAAACCCGACAACCCAGATCAATGCCGGCAAGAAGTATCGGCTGCCCGACGGGACCTGGAAGACCATCAAGGAAATGACCGAAGAGGAGCGAGCTGCCGCGCACTACGAGTAGCGACAACGCCACGATCGACCGGGTCACGCTTCGGGCCTGCGCCACAGCCACAGGGCCACGCAGGCCATGAAGGCGATCATCGCCGCCTGACCCCAGCGCGGCGCGGCCGACAGCCCGATCAGCACCGCGCTCAGCAGCATCGTCGCGCTGGCCGCCCACTTCGCGCGGCGCGGCACGGCGCGGTGGTCGCGCCAGCGGCGGATGGCCGGGCCGTGGCGCGGATGGTTCACGAGCCACGCCTCGAGGGCCGGCCAGCCGTGCCCGCCGGCCCACGCAGCCACCAGCAGGAACGGCACCGTGGGCAACCCCGGCACCACCACGCCGATCAGGCCGAGCACCAGCGCCAGCAGCGCCAGCGCCCGCCAGAGCAGGACGGCGAGCTGCCGCCGCATGATGCGAGTGCCCTTGCGGCGCGCCGGCTCAGGCCGCCAGCAGCTGCCGCAGCACGTACGGCAGGATGCCGCCGTGCTTGTAGTACTCGACCTCGATGGCCGTGTCGATGCGCAGCGTCACCGGCACGGTGCGCACGCTGCCGTCGGCCGAGGCGATGGTCATCGTCGCGTCGGACAGCGGCTTGACCTCCGCGCCCAGCGTCACGTCGACCACCTCGTCGCCCTTCAGGCCGAGCGTCTCCCACGAGTCGCCGCTCTTGAACTGCAGCGGCAGCACGCCCATGCCGATCAGGTTGCTGCGGTGGATGCGCTCGAAGCTCTTGGCCACCACGGCCTTGATGCCCAGCAGCTGCGTGCCCTTGGCCGCCCAGTCGCGGCTGGAGCCGGTGCCGTACTCCTCGCCGGCGAAGATGACGGTGGGCACGCCGGCGGCGATGTACTTCATCGCGGCGTCGTAGATGGCCATCTTTTCGCCGCCGGGCTGGTACAGCGTGTAGCCGCCTTCCTCGCGCGAGCCGTCGGCCTTGGCGGGCAGCATCAGATTCTTCAGCCGCACGTTGGCAAAGGTGCCGCGCATCATCACCTCGTGGTTGCCGCGGCGCGCGCCGTAGCTGTTGAAGTCGGCCTTGATGACGCCGTTGTCCAGCAGGTACTTGCCGGCCGGCGTGGTCTCCTTGAACGAGCCGGCGGGGCTGATGTGGTCGGTGGTGATCGAGTCGCCGAACAGGCCCATGACACGAGCGCCCTTGACGCCGGACACCAGCGCCGCGGGCTGCATCGCGAAGCCCTTGAAGAACGGCGGCTCGGCGATGTAGGTGCTCTTGGGCCACGTGTAGACGTTGCCCTTCACGCCCTTGATCTTCTCCCACAGCTTGCCGGGGTCGTTCCTGACCTTGTCGTAGTTCTTTCGGAAGGCCTTGCCGTCCATCGCGTGCTTCATCAGCTTGTAGATCTCGTCGCTGGTCGGCCAGATGTCGCCGAGGTAGACGTCGCGGCCGCCCTTGCCCTTGCCCACCGGCTCGGTCATCAGGTCGCGCGTGACGTTGCCGGCGATCGCGTAGGCCACCACCAGCGGCGGGCTGGCGAGGAAGTTGGCCTTCAGGTTCGGGTGGATGCGGGCCTCGAAGTTGCGGTTGCCCGAGAGCACCGCGGCGCACACGAGGTCGTTGTCGGTGATCGCCTTGTTGATCTCGGGCGTCAGGTCGCCGGCGTTGCCGATGCAGGTGGTGCAGCCGTAGGCCGCCACCGCGAAGCCGAGCTTCTCGAGGTAGGGCAGCAGGCCGGCCTTCTCGAGGTAGCCGGTGACGATGCGCGAGCCGGGGGCCAGCGAGGTCTTGATGTGCCTGGGCACCTTCAGGCCCGCCTCCACCGCCTTCTTGGCCAGCAGCCCGGCGGCGAGCAGCACGCCGGGGTTGCTGGTGTTGGTGCAGCTGGTGATGGCGGCGATCAGCACGTCGCCGTTGTGCAGTTCGAGGCCCGAGTCGGTCTTGAACGCGCGGCCGAGCTTGTCGGCCGGCTGGTTGAAGCCGTTGTCGGCCGGTGCGGCGCTGTAGAGCTGCGAGAACTTGCTCTTGACGTTGCCGAGCTCGATGCGGTCCTGCGGGCGCTTCGGGCCCGAGAGGCTGGGCGACACGGTGGAGAGGTCGAGCTTGACGAGCTTGGTGTACTCGATGTCCCTGGCCATCGGCACGCCGAACATGCCCTGCGCCTTGAAGTAGGCCTCGAAGGCCTCGATCTCGCCCTTGGTGCGGCCGGTGCCCCGGAAGTACTCGATGGTCTTCTCGTCCACCGGGAAGAAGCCCATCGTCGCGCCGTACTCGGGGGCCATGTTGCCGATGGTGGCGCGGTCGGGCAGGCTCAGCGTGCGGGTGCCTTCGCCGCAGAACTCGACGAACTTGCCGACCACCTTCTCCTTGCGCAGGATCTCGGTGACGGTGAGCACGAGGTCGGTGGCGGTGACGCCTTCGCGCAGCTTGCCGGTGAGCTCGAAGCCCACCACGTCGGGCTCGAGGAAGTACACGGGCTGGCCGAGCATGCCGGCCTCGGCCTCGATGCCGCCGACGCCCCAGCCGACCACGCCGATGCCGTTGATCATCGTCGTGTGGCTGTCGGTGCCCACCAGGCTGTCGGGGTAGTAGACCCCGGCCTTGGTCTTGTGCACGCCGCGCGCCAGGTACTCGAGGTTCACCTGGTGCACGATGCCGAAGCCCGGCGGCACCACGCCGAAGGTGTCGAAGGCGTCCATGCCCCACTTCATGAACTGGTAGCGCTCGACGTTGCGCTCGAACTCCAGCTTCATGTTCAGGTCCAGCGCCTTCTTGTTGCCGTAGTGGTCGATCATCACGCTGTGGTCGACCACCAGGTCCACCGGCACCAGTGGCTCGATGGCCTTGGGGTTCCTGCCCATGCCGGCGGCCACGTTGCGCATCGCGGCCAGGTCGGCCAGCAGCGGCACGCCGGTGAAGTCCTGCAGCACGACGCGGGCGACGACGAACGGGATCTCGTCGGTGCGCTCGGCGTTCGGCTTCCAGTTGGCGAGCTGCTCGACGTGCTCGGCGGTGACCTTCTGGCCGTCGCAGTTGCGCAGCACGCTCTCGAGCACGATGCGCATCGACACCGGCATGCGCGACACGCCGGGGTGGCGCCTGGCCAGCGCCGGCAGCGAGTAGAACTGCCCCTGCTTGCCGGAGGCGGTCCTGAAGGTCTTCAGCGTGTTCGCGTAGGCGTGGGGCATGGCGGCTCCTGGTGCAGGGTGGACCGCATTATGCGAAGCAGGCGTGACAACAGAAGGGCCGCCCGAGGGCGGCCCTTGCGGCGAGTAGAGCCTTTGCCCGATCAGGCCGCGACACCCTTCGCCGCGTCCGCGTACTCCTCGATCTGGTCGAAGTTCATGTAGCGGTAGACGCTGGCCGCGTCCTTGTTGATGATGCCCATCGCCTCGTGGTACTCGGCCACCGTCGGCAGCTTGCCGAGCTTGCTGGCGATGGCGGCGAGTTCCGCGGAGGCCAGGAACACATTGGTGTTCTTGCCCAGGCGGTTGGGGAAGTTGCGCGTGCTGGTGGACACCACCGTCGCGCCTTCCCTCACCTGCGCCTGGTTGCCCATGCACAGGCTGCAGCCGGGAATCTCGGTGCGTGCACCGGCGGTGCCGAACGCGGCGTAGTGGCCTTCCTTGATCAGCTCGCTCTGGTCCATCTTCGTGGGCGGAGCGACCCACAGCTTGACCGGGATGTCACGCTGGCCGCCGAGCAGCTTGGCCGCGGCGCGGAAGTGGCCGATGTTGGTCATGCAGCTGCCGATGAAGGCCTCGTCGATCTTCGTGCCGGCCACGTCGCTGAGCAGCTTGGCGTCGTCGGGGTCGTTCGGGCAGCACAGCACCGGCTCCTTCAGCTCGGCCAGATCGATCTCGATCACCGCGGCGTACTCGGCATCCTTGTCGGCTTCCAGCAGCTGCGGATTGGCGAGCCACGCCTCGACCTTCTCGATGCGGCGCTTGAGCGTCTTCGCGTCGGCGTAGCCGTCGGCGATCATGTTCTTCATCAGCACCACGTTGCTGGTGAGGTACTCCCGGATCGGCGCCGGGTTCAGCTTGATCGTGCAGCCGGCCGCACTGCGCTCGGCCGAAGCATCGCTCAGCTCGAAGGCCTGTTCCACCTTCAGGTCGGGCAGGCCCTCGATCTCGAGGATGCGGCCGCTGAAGATGTTCTTCTTGCCGGCCTTGGCCACCGTCAGCAAACCGGCCTTGATGGCGTAGTACGGAATCGCGTGCACCAGGTCGCGCAGCGTCACGCCGGGCTGCATCTGGCCCTTGAAGCGCACGAGCACGCTCTCGGGCATGTCCAGCGGCATCACGCCGGTGGCCGCGCCGAAGGCCACGAGGCCCGAGCCCGCGGGGAAGCTGATGCCGATCGGGAAGCGGGTGTGGCTGTCGCCGCCGGTGCCCACGGTGTCGGGCAGCAGCAGGCGGTTGAGCCAGCTGTGGATCACGCCGTCACCGGGCCGCAGGCTCACGCCGCCGCGGGTGCTGATGAAGGCCGGCAGCTCGCGGTGGGTCTTCACGTCCACCGGCTTCGGGTAGGCCGCGGTGTGGCAGAAGCTCTGCATCACCAGGTCGGCGCTGAAGCCCAGGCAGGCCAGGTCCTTCAGCTCGTCACGCGTCATCGGGCCGGTGGTGTCCTGGCTGCCGACGGTGGTCATGTGCGGCTCGCAGTAGGTGCCCGGGCGGATGCCCTGGCCCTCGGGCAGGCCGCAGGCGCGGCCCACCATCTTCTGCGCCAGCGTGTATCCCTTCCCGGTGTCCTTCGGCGCCACCGGCAGGCGGAACACCGTGCTCGCCGGCAGCCCGAGCGCCTCGCGCGCCTTGGCGGTGAGGCTGCGGCCGATGATCAGGTTGATGCGGCCGCCGGCGCGCACTTCATCGAGCAGCACGTCGCTCTTGAGCTTGAACTCGGCCACCGTGTGGCCGCCCTTGACGATCTTGCCGTCGTAGGGCTGCACGTCGAGCACGTCGCCCATCTCGAAGCTGCTCACGTCCACCTCGATCGGCAGGCTGCCCGAATCCTCCTGCGTGTTGAAGAAAATCGGCGCGATCTTGCCGCCCAGCGTCACGCCGCCGTAGCGCTTGTTCGGCACGTAGGGGATGTCCTGCCCCGTGGCCCAGATGACGCTGTTGGTGGCGCTCTTGCGGCTGGAGCCGGTGCCGACCACGTCGCCCACGTAGGCCACCAGGTGGCCCTTCTTCTTCAGGTCCTCGATGAACTGGATCGGGCCGCGCTTGCTCTCCTCCTCGGGCTTGAAGGCAGCCCCGCCAGGAAGGCCGTAGTCCTGGCGGCTGTTCTTCAGCATCGCCAGGTAGTGCAGCGGGATGTCGGGGCGGCTCCAGGCGTCGGGTGCGGGGCTCAGGTCGTCGGTGTTGGTCTCGCCCGGCACCTTGAACACGGTGACGGTGATCGACTTCGGCACCTCGGGGCGGCTGGTGAACCACTCGGCGTCGGCCCAGGACTGCATCACCTCCTGCGCCTTGGCGTTGCCGGCCTTGGCCTTGGCCGCCACGTCGTTGAAGTAGTCGAACATCAGCAGGGTCTTCTTCAGGCCCTCGGCGGCGATGCCGGCCACGCTCGGATCGTCGAGCAGTTCGATCAGCGGGTGCACGTTGTAACCGCCGACCATCGTGCCCAGCAGTTCGGTGGCCTTGGCCTTGGAGACGAGGCCGACCGTGAGGTCGCCGTGCGCCACGGCGGCCAGGAAGCTGGCCTTGACCTTGGCCGCGTCGTCGACTCCGGGCGGCACGCGGTACGTGAGCAGTTCCAGCAGGAACTCGCCTTCACCGGCCGGCGGGTTCTTGATCAGTTCGATCAGCTCGGCCACCTGCCTGGCATCGAGCGGCAGCGGCGGGATGCCGAGCGCGGCGCGTTCGGCGGCATGTTGGCGGTAGGCTTGCAGCATGGCTGGGGCTCCTGGGGATGTTCGGGGTGAGTTCGGTGCGAATCAGGCTTTCGGCACGATGAGCTTCAGGCCCTTGAAGTAGTCGCGGAAGAACCCGGCGTCGCGGGTGATCAGCGCCTGGCATTGCATCAGCGCATGGGCGCCGATCAGGAAATCCGGTATCGAGCGCGGCACGGCGATCGACTTGCCGCTGGACTTCACGCGCTCCTTGTAGCGCCGGTGCATCTCGCCGGCGCGCACGGCCGAGCGGAACTCCATCGGCGAATAGGCGATGCCGGCTTCCTCGAGCACGTCGATCAGCTGGGAGCCGCTGCCGAGGCCTGCGACGACCTCCGAGACCACGATCTCGCAGGCCACCACGGGGCCCTGGGTCAGCGCGTTGCGCAGGCTCAACTCGGCCGCCTCGGCGCGCGCGTCGCCGCCCAGCAGGTCGATGAGGACCGAGGTGTCGACACCGATCATTCCGGCTTGTCGTCGGGGGGCAGGTAGGGGTCGCCAGGCGCGCGGCCGCGCAGTTCGCGCATCACGTCGTCGGTGGTCATTCCCGGCGGCAGCTTGAAGCGGCCGCGCAGCTTGGAGATGGCGTCGCTCACGTCCTTGCGCAGCACGATGCGCCCGCCCTCGAGCTCGACCTTCAGCTTCGTGCCCTTGGTCAGACCCAGCGCGTCCCGCACGGCCTTGGGCAGCGTGATCTGGCCTCGTTCGGCCACGGTGGCTTCCATGGGTACCTCCTTGAGCGCGACGACTGGAATCAGATCGGGTTTGTCTGAACGATTCGGTATGTATCGATCATACATACTAGGCCGTACGCCAGCAACCCCGGCCGCGGCCGGAGGCGTGCTTCGTGTCCTGCTGCAGACGAGGTGCCGATCATGTTCCAGTTGCCGCCGCTGCCGGCCTACGCAGGCGAGGAGCACGAAACGTTCCGTGCCACCGTGCGCGCCTTCGTCGAGCGCGAGATCGCGCCGCACGTGGCCGCGTGGGACGAGGCCGGCACCTTCCCGCGCGAGCTGTACGCGCGCGCCGCGGCGATCGGCCTCACCGGCGTCGGCTACCCCGAGGAACTCGGCGGCACGCCGGCCGACGTGTTCATGGCGATGGCCGGGGCCGAGGAGGTGGCGCGCGCTGGCTCGGGCGGGCTGCAAGCCTCGCTGGGCACGCACGGCATCGCGCTGCCGCCGATCCTCGCGCACGGCAGCAGCGAGCTGCAGCGCCGCGTGGTGCCGCCGGTGCTGGCCGGGCGCGAGATCGCGGCGCTGGCGATCACCGAGCCCGGCGGCGGCTCCGACGTGGCCGCGCTGCGCACCACCGCCGTGCTCGAGCCCGCAGAGGGCTGCTACGTGGTGCACGGCGAGAAGACCTTCATCACCAGCGGGATGCGCGCCGACTGGCTGACGGTGGCGGTGCGCACCGACCCGCAGAACCGCGGCCCGGGTGGCGTGTCGCTGCTCGTGATCCCGGGCGACACGCCGGGCCTCACCCGCACCGAGCTGAAGAAGACCGGCTGGTGGGCCAGCGACACCGCGCACCTGCGCTTCGACGGCTGCCGCGTGCCGGCCGCGAACCTCGTGGGCCGCGAAGGCGAGGGCTTCCGGGCCATCATGGCCAACTTCAACCACGAGCGGCTGCTGATGGCCACGATGGCCTGCATGTACGCGCAGGTCTGCACCGAGGAGGCGCTGGACTGGGCGCGCCAGCGCAGCACCTTCGGCGCGCCGCTCGCGGAGCGGCAGGTGATCCGCCACAAGCTCGTCGACATGCTGCGCCGCGTGGAGGCGGCGCGCGCGCTGGTGTACGAACTCGCATGGCGCGTGCAGCACCGCCACGGCGACGCCGGCGCGCTCGTGGCGCGCACCAGCCTGGCGAAGGTGGAGGCCACGCAGGCGATGCAGTTCTGCGCCGACCAGGCCGTGCAGATCCTCGGCGGCATGGGCTACATGCGCGGTACGAAGAGCGAGCGCCTGTACCGCGAGGTGAAGGTGATGATGATCGGCGGCGGCAGCGAGGAGATCATGAAGGACCTCGCCGCGCGGCAGCTCGGGATATGAGGCCCCCACGCTCCCTCCCGGTCGCTGCCCCCCGGCCCAGTCATGGGCCCCTGCAGGGCCCTGGGGGCGCCGGCAGCGGACCGGCAAAGCCGGCTCCGCGCCGGACCTCGATCGGCGCAAGGGACAATCTCATCGCATGAATCCTCTCTTCGACCTCACCGGGCGCACCGCGCTGATCACCGGCTCCTCGCGTGGCCTCGGCCACGCCATCGCGTCGGGGTACGCCGCCGCCGGCGCGCGCGTGGTGATCAACGGCACCGATGCCGGCCGCGTCGCGCAGGCCGCGCAGGCGCTGCGCGCGCAGGGCCGCACCGTGTTCGAGGCGCCGTTCGACGTGGTCGACGAGGCGCAGGTGCGCACCGCGTTCGAGGCGCTCGACGCGCAGGGCGTCGAGGTCGACGTGCTCGTCAACAACGCCGGCATCCAGCTGCGCAAGCCCATCGTGGAGCTGCAGCTCGACGAATGGCGCAAGGTGCTGGACACCAACCTCACCAGCGCCTTCCTCGTCTCGCGCGAGGCCGCGCGGCGCATGCTGGCGCGCGGCAAGGGCGGCAAGATCGTCAACATCGGCTCGCTGCTCAGCGAGTGCGGCCGCGCGACGATCGCGCCGTACACCGCGGCCAAGGGCGGGCTGAAGATGCTGACGCGCGCGATGACGGCCGAGTGGGCCGCGCAGGGCATCCAGGCCAACGCGATCGGCCCCGGCTACATGGCCACCGAGATGAACCAGGCGCTGATGAGCAACCCCACCTTCGACGCCTGGGTGAAGGATCGTACGCCCGCGCAGCGCTGGGGCCGACCCGACGAGCTGGTGGGTACCGCGATCTACCTGGCGTCGAGCGCGTCGAACTTCGTCAACGGCCAGATCATCTACGTCGACGGCGGCTTCCTGGCCGTGCTGTAGCAAGGAAGGGAACACCGATGGAAGCCCTCGTCATCCACGCCCCCGGCGACCTGCGCGTCGAGGACGTGCCCACGCCCGAGCTCGGGCCGATGCAGCTGCAGGTGCGCGTGCGCTGCGGCGGCATCTGCGGCTCGGACCTGCACTATTACCAGCACGGCGGCTTCGGCACCGTGCGCATCCAGCAACCGATGGTGCTGGGGCACGAGGTGGCCGGCGTCGTCGAGGCCGTGGGCCGCGACGTCCTGGGCTGCAGCGTCGGCGAGCGCATCGCGATCAGCCCGAGCCGGCCTTGCGGCGCGTGCCGCTACTGCCAGATGGGGCTGCAGAACCACTGCCTGGACATGCGCTACTTCGGCAGCGCGATGCGCATGCCGCACGTGCAGGGCGCCTTCCGCCAGCAGATCGTCGTCGAGGCCCACCAGGCGCACCGGCTCGACGACGACGTGAGCGATGCCGAAGGCGCGATGGCCGAACCGCTGGCGGTGGCGCTGCACGCGGTGAACCGCGCCGGGCCGATGCTGGGCAAGGCGGTGCTGGTCACGGGCTGCGGGCCGATCGGCGCGATGGCCGTCATCGCCGCGCGCCGCGCCGGCGCGGCGCTCATCGTGGCCACCGACCTGACCGCGCATCCGCTGCGCAAGGCCGCGCAGGTGGGGGCCGACGAGACCATCAACGTCGCCGAGGATCCGGCCGCACTGGCGAAGTACGCTGGCGAGAAAGGCCGTTTCGACGTGCTGCTCGAAGCCAGCGGCAACGAGCGCGCGCTCAAGGGCGCGCTCGACGTGCTGCGCCCACGCGGCATCATCGTGCAGCTGGGCCTGGCGGGCAGCGAGATGAGCCTGCCGGTGAACACCATCGTCGCCAAGGAGCTGGAGCTGCGCGGCACCTTCCGCTTCCACGAGGAGTTCGCCACCGCGGTGCAGCTCATCAACAAGGGCCTCGTCGACCTGAAGCCGCTGGTCTCGGCCACGCTGCCGTACCGCGACGCGGCGCGCGCCTTCGCGCTGGCGGCCGACCGCACGCAGGCGATGAAGGTGCTGCTGGACTTCGAGTGACGCCGTGGGCCTGAACACGCACGGCTGGCCGACCGCGCTGCCGCTGGTGGCGATCCTGCGCGGCATCACGCCGCCGGAGGTGCTGGCGCACGTGCAGGCGATCGCCGACGCGGGCTTCGATGCGATCGAGGTGCCGCTGAACTCGCCCGACTGGGCGCAGAGCCTGCGGGCGCTGGTGGCGCTGCAGTGGCAGGCGCCGGAGCCGCACCTGCTCGTCGGCGCCGGCACCGTGCTGAGCGCAGCCGATGTCGATGCGGTGGTGGCCACCGGCGCGCGCCTGGTCGTCACGCCGAACACGAATCCCGGTCTGATCCGCCATGCGGTGGCGCAGGGCCTGTACGTCGTCGCCGGCTTCGCCACGGCCAGCGAAGCCTACGCCGCGCTCGACGCAGGCGCGCAGGCGCTCAAGCTCTTCCCGGCCACCACCTACGGCCCGGGCCACGTGAAGGCGCTGCGCGCGGTGCTGCCGCCGGTGCCGATGCTGGCGGTGGGCGGCATCACGCCGGGGAACCTCGGCGACTACGTGCGCGCCGGCTGCAGCGGCGCCGGCCTGGGCAGCGACCTCTACCGGCCGGGCCAGGACGTGGCGCGCTCGGCCGCGCAGGCACGTGCCTTCGTCGACGCGTGGCGGGCGCTTTCGCCCGACCCGGCATGATCGCCGTCGACTGGGGCACGTCGAGCTTCCGCGCTTGGCGGCTCGATGCCGACGGCAGCGTGCTCGACGAGCGCACCGCGCCCGACGGGCTGCTGTCGTCCCGCGGCCGCTTCGAGGACGTGCTCGTGCGTCATCTCGAAGGTTGGAGTGATGCCGAGGTGCTGCTCGGCGGCATGGTCGGCAGCCGCAACGGCTGGGTCGAGGTGCCTTACGTGGAAGCGCCTGCGGGCGTGGGGGCGCTGGCCGCGGGCCTGGCCAGCGTCGACGTGCCGCGGCTGCCCGGCCGACGCGTGCGCATCGCGCCCGGCGTGTGCCAGCGTGGCGCCACGCCCGAGGTGATGCGCGGCGAGGAGGTGCAGATCGTCGGCCTGCTCGATGCACTGCCCGATCGCGACGCGCACTCCGTCTGCCTGCCCGGCACGCACAGCAAGTGGGTGCGGGTGGAGCACGGGCGCATCACGTCGTTCCGTACCGCGATCACCGGCGAGCTGTACGCGCTGCTGCGCACGCACAGCCTGCTGGCCGCGCTGATGCCGGCGATGCCCGACAGCGATGCCGACGACGGCGCCGCCTTCGACGCCGGCGTGGCCGCAGCCACACGCGACCCCGTGCCGCTGGCAAGCAGGCTCTTCGGCGTGCGCACGCGCGGCCTGTTCGGCGAACTGCCGGCGGCGCAGGCGGCGTCGTACCTGTCGGGGCTGCTGGTCGGCGACGAACTGCACGGGTGGATCTCGGCGATGCCGCCGCAGGGCGAGGCTGTCCACCTCGTCGGCGGAACAGCGCTGACCGCGCGCTATGCGCGGGGCCTGCAGGCGCTGGGCGTGGCCAGCCGCGTGCATCCGGAGACGCTCGCCGCACGCGGGCTGCATCGGCTCGCGCTCGCCTCCTGAGGCGCCCGAGTCGGGGGTAACCCCCGGATCGTGCGGATCACGAAGGCCGCATCGCTGCGGGACAATCCCGGCACGGCGCGACGACGCCGACACACTCGATTGGAGGAGTTGCCCCGTGATCCCACGTTCCCTTGCCCGGATCGGCCCGGCGCTGGCCTGCGCCTTCTCGCTGACGCTCGCCGCAGCCCCCTCGCACGCGCAGACGAAGCCGGCCGTGCGCGACCTCGGCGTCGAGGTGCCCACCTCGGCCATCTACATCGGCAACAGCTTCTTCTATTACAACAACAGCCTGCACGGCCACGTCGGCTCGCTGCTCAGCGCGTCCACGCCGCGGCGCTCGATGCGCGGCGTGTCGATCACCATCAGCGGCTCGGGCTTCGACTGGCACGACGTCGACAGCTACTTCCGCCCGAACGCGGTCAGCTCGTACTCGTTCACGCCCGACAACAAGATCGTGACGAACAGGTTCGAACGCCTGTTCGACGTGGCGATCATGATGGACTGCAGCCAGTGCCCGGTGAATCCGGATTTCGCGCCCAAGTTCGTCGAGTACGCGAAGAGGCACGTCGACACCGTGCGCAAGCACGGCGCCAAGCCGGTGCTGTTCATGTCGTGGGCCTACCAGGACGTGCCGGCGATGACGGCGCAGCTCGCCGAGGCCTACACGCAGGCCGGCAATGCCAACAACGCGATGGTGATCCCGGCGGGGCTCGCCTTCGCGAAGTCGGTGGCGCAGCGGCCGCAGCTGAACCTCTACGCACCCGACAAGCGCCACCCGAGCATGGCCGGCACCTACCTGTCGGCAGTGACGGTCTACGCCGCGTTGTTCAAGCTGTCGCCGGTGGGGAACCCCTACACCGCGGGTCTCGACGAGGCCACCGCGCGCCACCTGCAGCAGGTGGCGTGGGACACGGTGCAGGAGTACTACGGCCGCTGAAGCGCCGGGGCGCAGTTCGCGCTGGCGTCAGCGCGGCCGCGCCTCGAAGCGGCCGTCGCCGCGGCCGAGCAGCACGGCCGCACGCGGGTCGTCGGTAGCGATGATGTCGACGAACCCGTCGCCATCGACATCGGCCGCTTCGGCGGCACCGGCCCAGCCGGCGTAGCCGGTGTCGATGCGCCCATAGCGGCCGTCGGTGCGGCTCAGCCAAGCGAGGTGCGGCTCGCCGTCGCACACCACGTAGAGGTCGGGCCGCTCGTCGCGGTTGAAGTCGGCCACCAGCAATTGCCGGGGCCGCGCGCACACGCGGGCGTCGTCGGCGCCGGCCAGCATGCGGGGTGCCAGGTCGATCCAGCGTCCGTCGGCCTCGCGTACGAACATCAGCAGCCGCGCGGCCCCGGCGTCGCGGGCGGGCTGCACGGCCCACCACGACAGGCGGCCGGTGCGCAGGTAGTCGGCCGCGGCGGCCGGCAGGTCGGCCAACTCCGCCGGGCGCGGTAGCGATGCCGCGAGCTGCCGGTTCTGCCACGACGTGGGCAGCACCGGCCACGCCACGGCACCGGTGGGTGCTGCCGCAGCTTCGGTGGCGACGACCGGCGTTGCATCAGAAGGCGTACGGCGCGGCGGCGGGTCGTCCCAGGTCTTCACGTCGTCGTAGCCCGGGGCGTGTGGCGGCGCAATGCCGGGGTGGGCTGGATCGCGGGGGTCGGGGCGGTAGGGTTCCGGCGGCATGGCGGCGGTCGACGCTTCACCAGCGCCGGCGAGCTGTGCCGGCTCAGCCGCGGCGCCGCGCGCGATGGCATCACCGCGCAGGGCTCCGGCGTGCGCGCCGGCGGTCGGGCGGCCGCCAGCGCCAGCCTCCGCGCGCGGGCCGGCGTGCGTCGAGAGCGCGGCCACCACGGCGAGCGCGAGCAGCGTCGGCAGCAGAGTCCGGCGGGGCAGGGCGAGGTTGGCGATCGGCGCGCGCATGCTTGCACCGTTTCTAGGCCGGGAGGCCTGGCCGCGATCGGCGGAACAACGGCGCGCGGGCGGGCCTGTTGCCCGGAGGACCCCAGGCCGTCGGGTGATCGTGCGAACAGCACGGCGGACCGCGGGCTTTCCTGCACCTCACCGTGGGTGCACACGCCTACGATGGCCTGCCGACCCGACACGGGAGACGCGCGATGGACAGACGCCCACGCTGCGCGGCCTGGCTCACGAGCCTGGCCTGCGCGTCGTCAGCGGTGGCCGCACCGCCGGCCACGGAGATGCAGCTCGCCAGCTGCGTGCGCGGCAGCCCGCCGCTGCGCGTGGCCACCACCAGCGAGCGCGCCGTGCTCGACACCGCCGACCTGCGGCGCTTCCAGGATGCCGCGCAGGCCCGCTACCCGCTGTACCAGCGTGGCGGGCTGCAGCCGGCCCAGGTGCTGCTGCTGCGCCGCGGCGGCCAGTGGCAGTACATGACGTTGGCCGCCGGCGGCCCGCAAGGCGTCTGCGTGACCGCCGTGTTCGCCGCCGACCGATTCGACTTCACGCCCGGCTGGTTGGCGAAGTACCAGCCGAGGGCGGCCGGCGCGGACGACTGAACGCCTCTCGAGCTCTCAATCCGGCGGGGCCCGATGCGGACCGGCGCCGGCAACCATCGGCACGCCGATCGCAGCGAGCGCATCGCCGATCTCCTGGACCTGACGGCGGCCCAGGTGCGGGGTCCGCAGCAGCGCCAGCGTGGAGGTCTGCGCGAGGTCGGCCACCGTCCGGATGCCCTGGGACTGCAGGGCCAGCACCGTGCGCACGCGCAGCCCGAGGGTGCCGATGCTCCGCGAGCACAGCACCTCCGCCGGAACCGATGGTCTCGGCTGCCTCGCGTCGGCGGTGGGAGGTGGCCAGGGGCAGCCCGCCCACCCGGCCAGCCGCTCGCCGAGGGCCAGGACGCAGGTCGCCAGCGCTCGCACGGGGGATACGCCAGCGTCGCCGTGCAGGACCAGGCGCAGTCGATCGTTGTCGGTCCGCGCGCCGCGGCGCGCCCGATCGACACGGCTGCCCCGCACCGGCGATCCCGGCATGCGTCCCAGCAGCTCCGCCAGCGTCGTTCCCATGCCGGGCCGCAGGGGCTCGACCGACAACTGAGAGACCTCTTGCGTGCCTCCTACGGCCCACGTTCGCACCGTCCATCGTTCGTTGTTCATGTCATGCGCCTCCCGGGGTCGGATCGAGCGCGGCCGCCAGCCACGCGGAGGCCTCGAGGCTGCGGGCGAATACATGCGCCTCCGCGGCTGCCAGCGTGGGCAGGCGGGGCCGGCAAGACCCCGACTCGGAGACCACGCCGCCGCCGATGCACAGGCCGTCGGCAAACAGGTCGTAGCCGGTCCTGAACACCGTCAGCGGCTCGTGAGTCCGGTTCGGGCAGCGGGTGCGGCATGCATAGCGGGCGGGTCGAGCAACGCACCAGTGGCCGGCCACCACGAGCGTGCGTTCCTGCATCAGCACGGCTGCCGGGGGCAGTGCGGGTGGACCGGCGCGCCGGGTGTCAGCGGCCACCGGCGCATGCCATGCGCGCCAGCGTTCCTGCACGTGTCGGGCCTGTGGACAGGCCGAGTCAGGGCAGGTCAGCCGCAATGCGACATGGCGCTCCATGCGCCGGCCGTCGCACACGATCTGCTCGCGGCGGCGGCCGCGGGCGTCCACGCGCATCGTGACGCGCATGCGGTGCGGGCCACAGGGTGACTCGATGGTGCGGTCGAGGCCGGCGCGGGTTCCTGGCCCGGCGTCCGGGTGCAGCAGCCGGTCGGCTTCGTCGAGAAGGTCTGTGAGCGTCAAGGTCCTGCTCCTGTCGGTCGCTGAAAGGAAGCGATCGCACCGCTCCCGAGGGCCTTGGGGCTCCCGGGCGCAGGTGCGATCGCCTCGGCAGCATGCGCCGGGAACCGGCACCGCCGCAAGGCCATGCCGGAGTGCCGCGCTGCGGCTCGCCTTGCAGGCCGGGCGGCGCCGTGCTACTGCCGGCCGTGGCGTGCCTTCCTAGAATCGCGCTGCATGCGCAGACACGTGCTGCTCTACGGCGCGCTCGGCGGGTTGCTGATCGCCGCGCTCAAGTTCATCGAGTACCGATGGTTGGTGCTGGAGCACTCGTGGGCGATCTACGGTGGGCTCGTCGCGGCGCTGTGTGCCGGGTTCGGGCTCTGGCTGGGGCTGCGCGTCACCCGGCCCGCGCCGCCGGCCGTGGTGCGCGAGGTCATCGTGCCGATGCCGGCGGCGTTCGAGCGCGACGAGCGCAACGTCGCCTCGCTCGGCCTGACGCCGCGCGAACTGGAGGTGCTGGCGCTGATCGCCGAAGGCCTCAGCACGAAGGAGATCGCAACGCGCGCCTTCGTCAGCGAAAACACCGTCAAGACGCACGCCAGCCGCCTCTACGACAAGCTGGGCGTGCGCCGGCGCACGCAGGCCGTGCTGCGCGGTCGCGAGCTGAAGCTGATCCCCTGAACCGGTGAATCGGGGCCGCCGGCGCGAAATCACCCGTTCGTGCGACGCGGCGGCGCCCCTGGCCGCGGCACAACCCGGGCCGACGCGGGCCGCCGGTCCGCACCCACCCGACAGGAAATGACATGCAGAACCCCGTGATCCGCCACGGCCTGATCGCCGGCGCCGTGATGGCCGCCATGATGGCCGCGACGATGCCGCTGATGCGCCGCATCGGCTTCGACCTCGGCGCCGTCATTGGCTACACGACGATGGTCGTCGCGTTCCTGGCCGTGTACTTCGGCGTGCGCGCCTACCGCGACGACGTCGCCGGCGGCCGCATCGGCTACTGGAAGGCCTTCGGCGTCGGCATGGCCATCGTCGGCATCGCCACCGTCTGCTATGTGGCGATGTGGCAGATCCTCTATTTCGGCGGATGGGCCGCGGACTTCGCCGAGGCCTACACCGCCCACGTGATCGAGGAAGCGCGCCGCGGCGGCGCCAGCGAGGCGCAGCTGGCGGCCAAGGCGCGTGAGCTGGCCGAGTTCCAGCAGGCGTACCGCAATCCGCTGATCAACATCGCCTACACGCTGCTGGAGCCGCTGCCGGTGGGACTGGTGTTCGCGCTGGTGTCGGCGGGCATCCTGAGCCGCAGGGGCCGGGCGGGCGCTCCGGCGCGCTGACCGGCGGCTCGCTGCCCGCACCGGGCGATCACCGCGGTCTCGGCAGCGCCTTCGTCGATCGACGATGCGTCGTGCAGCATGTGCATCAGCAGGTTGTGGCGCACCGTCAGCCGCAGGCGGGGTGCATCGCGCGCCGCTGCCGTGGCGCGCGAGTTCAGCAACTCGCCGCGGGGGCTCGGCGGCACGTGCGGTTCGGGCCGGGGTGCGGGACTGGAAGCAAAAGGCCACTGCATCGCAGTGGCCCGAGTAGTGCTGGTCTTGCCTGGTGTTTCTGGTGGAGACGAGGAGGATCGAACTCCCGACCTTCGCATTGCGAACGCGACGCTCTCCCAGCTGAGCTACGTCCCCACGTGAGGGCGGCAGTCTACCATCGCCTGTGGGGCCGGCCGATGCCGGCCGGCCTCTTCGCGGTCAGCCGCGCAGCGCGCGCATCGAGCCCGACAACAGCTTCTCCTGTTGCGCCTTGAGATCGCGGTACGGCACCCAGGCGTGGTTCAGCCGCGTCGTGTAGGCGCGGCCTTCGCTGCCGGACAGCCCGGCGGAGTTGATCGCCTCCATCACCTCGTCGGCCGCGCGCTTGATCGCGGTGTGCTTGCGGGCGATGTCCTGGGCCAGGGCGGTGGTCAGGTCGGCAAGGGCGCGGATCTTGTCGTCGACGTCCTGCGTCTGCGGAGGGGGCATGGGCGATGCGTCGGTGGAGTGGCGGGCCGGGAAGTCTACGAATCCACGCCGCCGTCGAGGGGCCCGGTCGATGTGCCTGACGGGCCGTCCCGTCGACCCTGTCACACCCGAAGCCCGGTGGGTTCGCCGCGGTCGGTAGCATCACCGCCATGCAACTCCGTACCGACCCCGACTGGCTCGACGGCCAGTACAACAACCGCCTGCGCGTACCGGACTTCCCGGCCATCGTGCAGCGCTGGACCCAGGCCTCCGCGTTCGCGCGCACGCAGAACCCGCACGCCGTGCTCGACGTGCGCTACGGCGACGGCCCGAACGAGACGCTCGACATCTTTCCCGCCGCGCAGCCCGGCGCGCCGGTGCTGGTGTTCTTCCACGGGGGCTACTGGCGCTCGCTGGACAAGGCCGACTTTTCGTTCGTCGCGCCGTCGTTCGTCGAGCGCGGCGTCACGGTGTTGGTGCCGAACTACTCGCTGTGCCCGGCGGTGTCGATCGAGACGATCTGCCGCCAGGCCGCCGACGCGGTGGCCTGGACGGCGCGCCACATCGGCGAACACGGCGGCGACGCGTCGCGCATCGTCGTCACCGGCCACTCGGCCGGCGGGCACCTCGCGGCGATGCTGGCCTCGTGCCGCTGGAAGGTGCTGGGAGACGACCTGCCCGAGCGGCTGCTGGCCGGCGCGATGGGCATCTCGGGCCTGTACGACCTGGAGCCGCTGCGCCTGTCGCCGTACCTGCAGGGCGACCTGCAGCTCACGCCGCAGATCGTCAAGCGCGCCAGCCCGGCGTTCTTCCCGCGCGCCAAGGGCAAGTTCTACGCGGCTGTGGGGCTGGACGAAAGCGAGGAGTTCCTGCGCCAGAACCGGCTGATCCGCGACGCCTGGGGCCCCACCAGCGTGCCGGTGTGCGAGACGGTGCCCGGTTGCAACCACTTCACCATCCTCGAGAGCCTGGTCGACCCCCGTGGCCGACTGCACGACCTCGCGCTGCGGCTGCTGGGGCTGGCGTGAGGATGACGGTGATGGCGCCGTGCCGCTCGATGCCGGGCGGCCGCTGATGCGCCTGCTCGACAACCTCAATCCCGAGCAGCTCGCCGCGGTGACGCTGCCGCCGGTGCCGGCGCTGATCCTGGCCGGCGCCGGCTCCGGCAAGACGCGCGTGCTCACCACCCGCATCGCCTGGCTGCTGTCGACGCAGCAGGTGTCCCCCGGCGGCGTGCTCGCGGTGACGTTCACCAACAAGGCCGCCAAGGAGATGCTGACGCGGCTGTCGGCGATGCTGCCGGTGTCGGTGCGCGGCATGTGGATCGGCACCTTCCACGGGCTGTGCAACCGCTTCCTGCGCGCGCACTGGAAGCTCGCCGAGCTGCCGCAGGGTTTCCAGATCCTCGACAGCGGCGACCAGCTCTCGGCCGTCAAGCGCGTGATCAAGGCGATGAACCTCGACGAGGAACGCTACGTGCCCAAGCAGGTGGCGTGGTTCATCGCCGGCTCGAAGGAGGACGCGCTGCGCCCGCGCGACATCGAGGTGCACGACGCGCACACCGGCAAGCTGGTCGAGATCTACGAGGCCTACGAGGCGCAGTGCCGGCGCGAGGGCGTGGTCGATTTCGGCGAGCTGATGCTGCGCAGCTACGAGCTGCTGCGCGACAACGACCCGCTGCGCGAGCACTACCGCCGCCGCTTCGGGCATGTGCTGGTCGACGAGTTCCAGGACACCAACCGGCTGCAGTACGCGTGGCTGAAGATGTTCGCGCCGCCGCCGGCCCCCGGGGCACCGCCGGCAGTGCAGGGCTTCTTCGCGGTGGGCGACGACGACCAGAGCATCTACGCCTTCCGCGGCGCGCGAGTGGGCAACATGGCCGACTTCGAGCGCGAGTACCGGGTCGAGCACCTGATCAAGCTCGAGCAGAACTACCGCTCGTACGGCCACATCCTCGACGCCGCCAACCAGCTCATCTCGCACAACCAGCAGCGGCTGGGCAAGAACCTGCGCACCGATGCCGGCGCCGGCGAGCCGGTGCGCCTCTACGAGTCGCCCAGCGACTTTGCCGAGGCGCAATGGCTGATCGACGAGGCGCAGTCGCTGCACCGCGCCGGCACCGCGCGCAGCGAGATCGCGGTGCTCTACCGCAGCAACGCGCAGAGCCGCGTGCTGGAGAGCGCGCTGTTCAACGCCGGCATCCCGTATCGGGTCTACGGCGGCCTGCGCTTCTTCGAGCGCGCCGAGGTCAAGCATGCGCTGGCCTACCTGCGGCTGCTCGAGAACCCGAACGACGACACCAGCTTCCTGCGCGTGGTGAACTTCCCGGCGCGCGGCATCGGCGCGCGCACGCTCGAGCTGCTGCAGGACGCCGCGCGCGCCAGCGGCCGCAGCCTGGCGCAGAGCGTCGGCGCCGTGCCCGGGCGCGGCGGCGCGAGCCTCGCGGCCTTCGTGGCGCTGGTCGACGCGATGCGCGACGCCACGCGCGGCCTGACGCTGCGCGAGATCATCGAGCACATGCTGCACGCGTCGTCGTTGCTGGACCACTACCGCACCGAGAAGGAAGGCCAGGAGCGCATCGAGAACCTCGAGGAACTCGTCAACGCGGCGGAGTCGTTCGTCACGCAGGAAGGCTTCGGCAAGGACGCGGTGGCGCTGCCGGTGGACGAGCACGCCGAAGGTGCCGCCACGCCGGCCGCACCCGACGCCGACACCGGCGAGATCCTGTCGCCGCTGGCGGCCTTCCTCACGCACGCGTCGCTGGAGGCGGGCGACAACCAGGCGCAGGCCGGCCAGGATGCGATGCAGCTGATGACGGTGCACTCGGCCAAGGGCCTGGAGTTCGACGCGGTGTTCATCACCGGGATCGAGGAAGGGTTGTTCCCGCACGAGAACTCGCTGTCGGATGCCGATGGCCTCGAGGAGGAGCGGCGGCTGATGTACGTGGCCATCACGCGGGCGCGCAAGCGCCTGTACTTGAGCTTCAGCCAGACGCGCATGCTGCACGGGCAGACCCGCTACAACGTGAAGAGCCGCTTCATCGACGAGCTGCCCGAGGGGTCGCTCAAATGGCTGACGTCGCGCACGCAGGGCTTCGGCTCGGGCTATGCGCGCAGCTACCACGACGCCTGGGACCGGGGCTCGGGCCTGAAGGGCATCGTCGGCGCGGGCAACGTGGCGCCCCGATCGTTCGCGGCCGCTGCGCCGCCGGCCGCACCGAAGAGCGCACACGGGCTGCGCGTCGGGCAGTCGGTGTTCCACACCAAGTTCGGCGAAGGCGTGGTGCTGACGCTCGAGGGCAATGGGGCCGATGCACGCGCGCAGGTCAACTTCGGCCGCCACGGGGCGAAGTGGCTGGCGCTGGGCATCGCCAAGCTGACGCCCATCGATTGACCACCGCCGGGCCGGCCGCACGCGGCGCCCGGGCTGCGTCGATCTAACGGATCATCTGAGGCAGGATTGCCCATTTGTCCGCAACCTGCGGGATGGACGCTTGCCGCACCGTCGCCACCCGTTGCATGATGGCCGCATGGGGAGGTCCGACCCAGGGGCGACACATGCACCGGCGGCGAACGGCGGGGCGCGTCCGCGCAACGCCGCCGGCCGGTGGCCGCTCGTGGCACTGGCCGCCGGGTCGGCGCTGGTGGCGGGCCTGGGCTGCTGGTGGGCACTGGAGCGGCAGGTGGCGTTGCAGTCGGCTCGCCTCGAGGCCGTGGCCGAGTTGCGTGCGCAGCAGGTGGCAGGCTGGCTGGAAGAGCGTCGCCTGCAGTTCCGGCTGCTCGGCCGCGCTCCGTTCTGGCCCGAGATGCTGCGACGCTGGCAAGATCACGGCGACGAGTCGGCCCGCGACCGGCTGCGCGACCGGATGCGGGAGTACGCGGCGGCCAACCGGCTCCTGCCCCCACTGGCGCTCGACGCCAACGGGCAGCCGCTGCCGGTCGACGACGACGTGCCGCGCGAACTGCCGGCCCCGCTGCGGGAAGCCTGGAGCCGCGCCGAGCGCAGCGGCGGCCCCGAGCTGAGCGCCATCTACCGCGACCAGGCCGCCACGCCGCCGCTGCGGCTGGACGTCGTGGTGCCGCTGCAGGGCGGCGCCGTGGCGGGGCGTGCGAAGTGGTTCGTGGTCCTGCGCCTGGATCCGGAGCAGGCGCTGTTCCCGATGCTTGCACCGCTGGCCGTGCCCGGGGTGGAGGCGCAGACCCAGATCGTCTGGCGCGTAGGGGATGCCCTGGTCGGCCCGCAGGCCCGGCAGCCCGTGCCGATTTCGCGCCGGCGGCTGCTCGCCGGGGCCGTGATCCGCGGCGATGCCCCGCCCGGGCAGGCGCTGTGGGCCGAGGACTACGTGGGCCAGCCGGTGCTGGGCGTGGTGCGCTCGGTGCCGGGCACGCCGTGGTGGCTGGTGGTGCGGCTGGGGCGCGACGAGGTGTACGCGCCGCTGCGTGGCGAGCTGCCGTGGATCCTGGCGGCGGCGCTGCTGGCCGGCGTGGCCGGCGCCGCGCTGGTGCGGCTGGTGGCCGAGCGGCAATCGCTGCGCCATGCCACCGCCGAACGCGACCACCACGCCGGGCTGGCGCGCGAACTGGGCGCCACCGAGGCCGCGCTGCAGCGACGCCGCGCCGATCTCGAAGCCGAGGTGGCGCAGCGCACGCGCTCGATGGACGAGGCCGTGGCCGCGTTGCGCGCGTCGGAAGGTTTCACGCGGCTGGTGGCCGACCACCTGCCGGCGCGCATCGCGTACTGGAACCGCGAGCGCCGCTGCCTGTTCGCCAACCAGGCCTACGGGCGTTGGCTGAACCTGCCGCTGGACCGCATCGTCGGCCGCACCGCGGCCGAGGTGCACGGACCGGCGCAGGCCGCGCAGGCCACGCGGCGCGTGCAGCGCGCGCTGGCCGGCGAGGCGCAGGAGTTCGAGCGCACCGAGCGAAGACCCGACGGCAGCACCGGCGTCACGCTGATGCAGTACCTGCCGCACCGCGACGACCACGGCCAGGTGCAGGGTTTCGTGGTGCTGGCCACCGACATCACCGCGCTCAAGCTGGTCGATCGGCGCCAGCAGGAGCTCAACGAGGCGCTGGCGCAGGCACGCGACGACGCGCAGGCCGCCAACGTCGCCAAGACGGCGTTCCTGGCCAACATGAGCCACGAGATCCGCACGCCGTTGAACGCCATCGTCGGGCTCACGCGGCTGCTGCAGCTCGATCGCCCGGCGCCGGGCCAGGCCTCGCGGCTGGCGCGCATCGGCGGCGCCGCCGAGCACCTGCTGCGGCTGATCGACGACATCCTCGACCTCTCCAAGATCGAGGCCGGCCACCTGGTGCTCGAGCACACCGAGTTCGCGCTGGTGCCGGTGCTGCTGGGCAGCCTGGACATGGTGGCCGAGCGCGCGCGCGCGCAGGGCGTGCTGCTGGTGCTCGACGCCGACGTGCTGCCGGCGCGCGTGGCCGGCGACCCGACGCGCCTCTCGCAGGCCATCGTCAACCTGCTGTCCAACGCCGTGAAGTTCACCGAGCACGGCAGCGTCACGCTGCACGCGCGCAGGGTCGCGCAGGCCGACGGGCAGGTGCAGCTGCAGTTCGAGGTGGCCGACACCGGCATCGGCATCGAGCACGACAAGCAGGCGCTGCTGTTCCGCGCCTTCGCGCAGGCCGACAGCTCCACCACGCGGCGCTTCGGCGGCACGGGCCTGGGCCTCGTCATCACGCGGCGCCTGGCGGGGCTGATGGGCGGCGACGTGGGCCTCTCGAGCGAGTACGGGCACGGCAGCCGCTTCTGGTTCACCGCGTGGCTGGAGAGTCGTTCCGAGCAGGACGTGCCGGCACCTCGCCCGCGGCTGCAGGGGTTGCGCGCGGGCGTCGTCGAGCGCGAGGGCCCTTGCACCGAGGCGCTGCTGCGCATGCTGCAGCAGCTCGGCGTGCCCGGCGAGGCGTGGCCGCCCGGCGGGCATGCCGACGGATGGGTGCCGATCGAGGCCGGCGAGTCGGCCGCCGCCCCGGCGTTGCTGGTGATCGGCCGCGGCGGCCCGCCGCCCGGGGCCTTGCACACGCCCACGGTGTGGATCGACGGGGCCGAGATCCCGGCGGACCTGGCCGATCCGCTGGGCCGCACGCTGCGCCGGCCGGTCAGCGCCGATGCGCTCGGCGATGCGCTGGAGCGCGCGCTCGGCCTCGAGGTGGCGCCGCCGCAGGCGCCGCGCTCGCTGCTCACCAGCGCGCACGCCCTGGCCGTGGCGCATGGCGGCCGACGCATCCTGCTGGCCGAGGACAACCCGGTGAACCGCGAGGTGGCCGTGGAGCTGCTGCGTTGCGCCGGCCTGCACGTGGAGGTGGCCGCCGACGGCGCGCAGGCCGTCTCGATGGCGGCCAACCACGACTACGACCTCGTGCTGATGGACATGCAGATGCCGGTGCTCGACGGCCTGGCCGCCACCACGGCCATCCGCAACGGCACGCGCAACGCGACGGTGCCGGTGATCGCGCTCACCGCCAACGCGTTCGAGGACGACCGCGAGGCCTGCCTGGCGGCGGGCATGGACGACCACGTCGCCAAGCCGGTGGAGCCCGAGCGGCTGTACGCGCTGCTGATGCACTGGCTGTCGGGGGCCAGCGAGCCGCCGCCCGAGCCTGCGCGAGGCGCTGCCGCCGTGCCCGCGTTCGACAACGGCACCATCGACACCGATGCGGCGCTGCTGCACGTCGGCGGGGACGAGGCGTTGCTTCGCGACGTCCGGGCGCACTTCGTGCGGCACTATGCCGGCGGCATCGCCGGCCTCGACGCGGCGCTCGCCGAGGACCGGCGCGACGACGCTCGGCGCCTCGTGCACGGCCTGCGCGGTGCCGCGGTGGCGGTGGGCGCCCAGGCGCTGGCGCGCGAGGCCGAGGTGCTGGAGGCGCTGCTGTCCGGCGGCGCGCCCACGGCCTCGGCGCTGGCTGCCGTGGCGCAGCTGCAGGTCGACTTGCGGGAGGTGCTGGAACTGCTGGCCGAGCCGCCCGGGGCCGGCGGCGCTGCGGCCTGACCGGTTCGGCGCTACACCACGGAGTCCCACGGCGCCGACAGCCGCACCGCGCCGTTGATGATCCCGACCATCGAGTAGGTCTGCGGGAAGTTCCCCCACAGCTCGCCGGTCGCCGGCGCCAGGTCTTCGCTGAGCAGCCCGAGCGGGTTGCGCCGCGCCAGCAGCGCCTCGAAGGCCTCGCGCGCCTGCTCGCGCCGGCCGATGCGCGCCAGGGCGTCGATGCGCCAGAACGAGCACACGTTGAAGGTGGTCTCGGGCACGCCGAAGTCGTCGGCCGATTCGTAGCGGCGCATGTACGGGCCCTCGACCAGCGCCGCTTCCAGCGCGTCGACGGTGGCCACGAAGCGCGGGTCGCGCGGCGGCAGGAACCCCACCTCGGCCATCAGCAGCACGCTGGCGTCCAGCGCGTGGCCGCCGAAGCTCTCGGCGTACGCGCGGCGCTTCTCGCTCCACGCGCCGTGCTCGATGGCGCCGCGGATGATGTGCGCGCGCTCGTGCCAGTGCGCGGCGCGCTGCGGCAGGCCGAGCGCGCGGGCGATGTGCGCCAGGCGGTCGCAGGCGGCCCAGCACATCAGCGATGACGACGTGTGCACGCGCGCCCGCGTGCGCAGCTCCCACATCCCGGCATCGGGCTGGTCGTGCAGCCGCCACGCCTGCTCGCCCATCGCCTCCAGCGCTTCGAAGTCGCCGCGGTCGCCACGGCGGAACAGGCGCCGGTCGTGGAAGGCCTGCGCGGCGCCGAGCACGATGTTGCCGTAGACATCGTGCTGGAAATGCTCGTAGGCCTGGTTGCCCACGCGCACCGGGCCCATGCCGCGATAGCCCGTGGCCTGCGGCACCAGCCGCTCGGTCAGGTCACGCTCCAGCCCCACGCCGTACAGCGGCTGCACGTGGCCGACGGGCACGCCGGGGCGGCGGTCGGCGGCCTCGGAGCGCACCACGTCGTAGAGCCAGCGCAGGTAGCCCTCCATCGTGCCCACTTCCGACAGGCCGTTGAGCGCGCGCACGACGAAGAACGCGTCGCGCAGCCAGCAGTAGCGGTAGTCCCACGTGCGGCCGCTGTTCGGGGCCTCGGGCAGGCTCGTGGTGACGGCCGCGACGATCGCGCCGGTGTCCTCGTACTGGCACAGCTTGAGCGTGATGGCGCTGCGGATCACGGCGTCCTGCCACTCCAGCGGCACCGCCAGGCGCCGCGTCCAGTGGCGCCAGTAGAGAGCGGTCTGCTCCTCGAAGTCGCGCGCGGTGTCGTCGATGCCGCCCTGCAGCGTCTCGTCGGGCCCCAGCAGCAGCGACACCGGCCCGTGCAGCGAGAACGCGGTGCCGTTCTCGACGTAGGTGATCGGCGCCGACGTGCTCAGCCGCAGCGTGAGCCCGGGCAGCACGTAGCGCAGGTGATGGCCGCCGCGCGTGATCACCGGCGGCGTGGCGCCCCAGTCGCCGTGAGGCCGCACCACCAGCCGCACGCGCGGGTGCGAGGCGGCGCCGCCGCCGTTGCCGCCGCCGAGGGGCCGGATGCGCCGCACCAGCTGCGCCGGCCTGAACACGCGGTCGCGCGTGATGAAGCGCGGCGCGAAGTCCGTGACCTCCACGCCCGCGCCATCGGCGTTCCACAGCCGCGTGCGCAGGATCGCCGTGCCGTCGTCGTAGGCCTGCTCGGTGCGCACGAGTCCGTCGAGCTGCACGGCCATCGAGCCGGCCTCGGGCAGCCCGTCCTTGCTGTGCAGCAGCGCGTCGAACACCGGCGTGCTGTCGGGGCGCGGCAGGCAGCACCACACGATGCGGGCCTGCGCATCGACGAGCGCGCAGACCTGGCCGTTGCCGATCAGCCCGAGATTGAGGTCGGCGACATTCGGTTGCATGGCCTTGTGCGCGTAGGGGGATCCGGGGGCGACTCAGTATATTTGCCCAAATGCATTCAAGCACGTCCGGTCGCGCGCGGTTGCAGTGGCCCGCGGAACCGACGAGGTGGTCGATGGCCTTCAAGTCGATCCGCCTTCAGCTGCGCTTCCTGCTGCCGTTGACGGCCACCATGGTGATCACCGCGTGGCTGGCCGCGCCGCTGATGGACCAGGTGATGCTGCGCTGGTTCAGCCGGGACCTGAACGCGCGCGGCACCACCATCGCCACCGCGCTGTCGGACTCCGTCTCCGATGCGTTCCTGCAGGGCGACGTGCTGCGGCTGCGCTCGCTGTTCGACCGCGCCGCGCAGGACGAGCGCCTCTATGCCATCGGCCTGTGCAGCCCAGGAGGGCGGCTGCTGCAGAGCACCGGCCGCTACCCCGTGCCGCTGGGCTGCACGCAGGCGCAGGAGGTGGCGCACCGCGCCGAGCCGCGCCTGCCGCTCGAAGGCGGCAGCGTGCACGTCGGCGTGTACGACGTCACCGGCGTGAGGACGCCGCTGCTGCCGCCGGTGGCGCTCATTCCCGACGTCGAGGCGATCGGCAGCCCCGACGTGCGCGCGCCCACCGAACCAGGCCCCGGCGACGGCGCGCGCCCGGCGCCGTGGGAGGCGGTGCCCGCCGCGCCCGTGCTGCTCGGGCGGCTCGTGCTGCTGCACGACCTCTCGTTCATCGAGCGGCGCAGCCAGGACACGCGGCGCTACATCACCGGCATGATCGCGGCGCTGGGCCTGGTGGTGGCACTGATCACCGTGGTCGTGGCGCAGATCAGCTGGCGCGGCTGGATCAACGGCGCGCGCGCGTTGATGCGCGGCGAGGGGCTGCTGACGCCGATGATGCCGGCGGCCGAACTCGCACCGCTGGCCCACGACCTGCGCGCGCGGCTGCGCGACCTCGAGGACGAATACCGCCGCTCGCAGGGCCCCGAGGCCGAGTGGACGGCCGAGCGGCTGCGCGCGCTGCTGCGCACGCAGCTCTCGGGCGACCAGGTCATCATCGTCTCCAACCGCGAGCCCTACATCCACGAGCGGCAGCCCGACGGCGCCATCGTCGTGCGTCGCCCGGCCAGCGGGCTCGTCACCGCGGTGGAGCCGGTGATGCGCGCCTGCTCGGGCACGTGGATCGCCCACGGCAGCGGCAGCGCCGACCGCGACACCGTCGACGCGCAGGATCGCGTCGCCGTGCCGCCCGGCCACGCCGACTACTGGCTGCGCCGGCTGTGGCTCACGCCCGAGGAGGAGCAGGGCTACTACTACGGCTTCGCCAACGAAGGCATGTGGCCGCTGTGCCACGTGGCCCACGTGCGGCCGGTGTTCCGCGAGTCCGACTGGCAGGCCTACCGCGAAGTCAACCAGCGCTTCGCCGACGCCGTGGTGGCCGAGGCGCGCAGCGAGGACCCGGTGGTGCTGGTACAGGACTACCACTACGCGCTGCTGCCGGCGATGGTGCGCGAGAAGCTGCCGCAGGCCACCATCCTCACCTTCTGGCACATCCCCTGGCCCAACCCGGAGTCGTTCGGCATCTGCCCGTGGCGGCGCGAGATCCTGCAGGGCATGCTGGGCTCGACGATCCTGGGCTTCCACACGCGCTACCACTGCAAGAACTTCATCGAGACCATCGACCGCTACCTCGAGGCGCGCATCGAGCACGAGCACTCGACCATCGTCTACCGGCAGGCCGAGACGCTGGTGGAGAGCTACCCAATCTCCATCGAATGGCCGCCCGAGGGCCGCACCGTCGGCGGGCAGACCGTGGCGCAGGCGCGCGCCGCCGTGCGCCAGCGGCTGAACCTCGCGCCCGACACGCTGCTGGCGGTGGGCGTGGACCGTTTCGACTACACCAAGGGCATCCTCGAGCGCCTCAACGCGGTGGAGCGGCTGCTGGAGAAGCACCTGGAGTGGATCGGTCGCTTCGTGTTCGTGCAGGTGGCGGCACCCACGCGCAGCGCGCTCGACGAGTACCGCCACTTCCAGCAGCGCGTGCAGGCGCTCACCGAGCGCATCAACCGCCGCTTCGGCACCGACACCTATCAGCCCGTGCACCTGCTCGCGCAGCACCACGAGCACGATGCGGTGATGGAACTGTTCCGTGCCGCCGAGGTGTGCGTGGTGACCAGCCTGCACGACGGCATGAACCTCGTCTGCAAGGAGTTCGTGGCGGCGCGCGAGGACCTGCAGGGCGTGCTGGTGCTGAGCCGCTTCGCCGGTGCCGCGCGCGAACTGCCCGAGGCGCTGATCGTCAACCCGTACCACGTGGAGGAGACCGCCGACGCCCTGCACCGCGCGCTGACGATGCCCGAGGCCGAGCAGCGCGAGCGCATGGCCAGCCTGCGCAGCACGGTGCGCGAGTTCAACGTCTACCGCTGGGCCGGCCGCATGCTGGCCGACGCGGGCCGCTGGCGGCTGCGCGCGCGCATCGAGGCGCGCGTGCGCCGCTACCAGAGCGGCTGAGCAGGCCGGGGCGGGCGAGGACGGCGAGGACGCGAGGAGGGAATCGAGGGCATGCCGGCCGTACCGATCCACAGCAGAGCGGGCCACGCGGCGCTGGAGGCGCTGATGTGCCAGCGCGCATTGCTGGCGTTCGACTTCGACGGCACGCTGGCGCCGATCGTGGCGCATGCCGACGATGCCCGCGTGCCCGATGCGCTGGCGCGCCGGCTCGCGGTGCTGGCGGCCGCGCAGCCGCTGGCCATCATCACCGGCCGCTCGGTCGCCGACGTGGTCGGCCGCCTGGGCTTCAGGCCCTGGACGGTGGTCGGCAACCATGGCGCCGAGCAGGCCGGCGTGCCGCTGCGTCCTGCGCCCGCGCTGGATGCGGTGCGCTCGCTGCTGGCCGGCGCGGCCCCGATGCTGACGGCGGCCGGCGTGGGCCTGGAGGACAAGGGGCTGTCGCTGGCGCTGCACTACCGCGAGGCGGCCGACCCCGAGGCGGCCCGGCGCGCCATCGACGCCTTGCTGCAGCCGCACCAGGACGCGGGCAGCGCGGTGCGCATCTTCGGCGGCAAGATGGTGGTGAACGTCGCGCCGGCCGACGCGCCTGACAAGGCCCACGCGATGCGGCGGCTGGTGGAGCGCTGCGGCGTGGGCGCGGTGTTCTTCGCCGGCGACGACGCGAACGACGAGCCGGTGTTCTCGGGCGCACCGCCGCAATGGGTCACGCTGCGCGTCGGCCCCGATGGTCATGGCACCGCGGCGCGCTTCGCGCTCCCGGGCCCTGAAGACATGGCGGCGCTGCTCGACGAGATGATCCGCCTCGGAGATTTATGATCGTCTTGGAGATGGCGTCGAAGCATGTGCGGGGGAGTGGCGGCGGGGCCGGCGACAGGGCCGCGGATCCGCACGCGCGCGTGCTGCGCCAGTTCCGCCAGGTCTTCAACAGCGTGCAGACGCATTTCCGTGCCGTCGAGAAGCGGGCCGGCGTCGGAGGCGCGCAGCTGTGGGCCTTGTCGGTCATCCGCGACCGGCCCGGCATCGGCGTCAGCGAACTCGCCCGCGCGCTCGACATCCACCAGACCACGGCCAGCAATCTCGTGCGCACGCTGATCGAGGCTGGCCTGGTGGCCAACGAGCGGAACCCGCACGACCGCCGCGCCGTGCACCTGCGCGTGCTGGCGCCCGGCACCCGCGTGCTCAAACGCGCGCCCGGGCCCTATGCCGGCGTGTTGCCGGAAGCCCTGCAGCGGCTCGATGCACGCAGGCTGAAGCGGCTGGAAGCCGACCTCTCGGCGCTGCTGGAGCAACTGCAGGCTGACGAGCGCGCGGCGCGCGTGCCGCTGGCGCAGCTCTGATCGCGGCCGGTCGCTGCCTCGGCGCCCGGCGTCGCGCCGGGGCCGTTCCCTTGGCTGTTCCCTGGCGGTCGCCCGGCGCGCCGGCGCGCCGACGGCCGGGTGATCAGTGCGCCGCTTCGGCCGCGGCTTCGCGGCGCAGGTCGTCCAGCGTCAGCGTGGCCGCGAGGGCGAGTGCGGCTCGGCACTCGTGCTCGTCCAGCGCGAGCCCGGCCCACAACCGATTCGCCTCCTGGCGATCGACGTCCCACTGCTCGGCCTGGGCCCTCTGGAAGGCCAGCCACGCCGCGGCGCGATCGCGCCGGCCCGTGGCGGCCCACAGCTGGGCGCAGTACATCGCCACCGCTGCCTGGGCGGGCTTCTGCCCCAGCCGCGTGGTGGCCGCCAGCGCGGCCACCGCGTGCGGCCAGCCTGCCTGCGCCCGCCCGCCGCGCAGGCAGGCCAGCAGCGACAGCAGCTCCACGCCGTAGACCATCGAAGCCTCGCCGCCATGGTCGATGGCCTGCCGCGCCTGCGCGAGCACCGGCGCCAGGGCGGCGAGGTCGCCCAGCTCGAGCAGCGCCGCGCCCAGATTCGTCAGCACCGTGAGCCGGAAGCCGCGCAGGCCCTCGGCGTCGACCAGGGCCAGGGCCTCCTCGAGCAACGGCCGTGCCTCGGCCGCGCGCCCGGCCGGGTGCAGCAGCGAGCCGATGTTGACGAGCGCATTCGCGCGCAGCCGCGGCGAGCCCGCCCGCAGCGCCTGCTCGGCCACCTGCCGGTAGCCGCGCTCGGCGGCCTCGCTGCGGCCGGCGTAGTGATCGATGACGGCGATGTTCAGCGTGGCGTAGGCCAGCATGTCGTCGAGCCCGTGCTGCAGCGCGAGCGCCTGCGATCGCTGGTGCTCGCGCAGCGCCTGCTCCGGCTGGCCGCGCTGCCAGTGCACGAGCCCGGCGACGCGGTGCGCGCCGGCCAGGCTGCGCCAGTCGCCGACCGCGGGCGCGGCCGTGCGCAGCTGGGTGGCCAGCCGTTGCGCGTCGTCGTAGCGCCCCATGCGGAACAGCAGCGACGCCCGCGCCGCATCGATGGCCACGCGCGCCGCACGGGCCGGGCGCGTCGATGGCAGCACGGCGATGGCGTCGGTGCACAGGCGCAACCCCTCGTCGCGCCGGCCGCGCAGCTCGAAGTAGGCCTCCAGCGCCGGCACCAGCGTGCGCAGGGCCTCCGGGTTCGCCTCGTCGACGGCACGAGCCCAGGCGGCCAGCAAGTGCGGCAGTTCGGTGTCGATCCACGCCAGCGTGGACGGTCCGTCGTGGCCGTGCTCCTGGCATTGCGCCTGCAGCCGAGCGGTCATGTGCCGGGCCGAGCGCCGGGCAGTCTCATGCCGCAGCCAGGCGCTCCCGCCGTGCGCCTGCTGCACCCAGGCCCGCAGCAGCGGGTGCAACCGCCAGCGCGCGCCGTGGCGGTCGATCAGGCAGCGGTCCACCAGCGCCGCGAACTCGGCGGCGCGCAGCCCGGCGACGTCCAGCGCCGTCGCACGCTCGACGCTGGCCGGCAGCGTGGCCAGGACCTGCAGCGCCTGCTGCAGCCGCGCGGGCAGCGTGGTCCACGAGCGCGCGAAGACGGCTGCCAGGTCCTGCTCGCCCAGGGCCGGCGGCAGCCTGCCGCGTTCGAGCTCGTCGGCGATCTCGCTGCAGCTCTGGCTGCGGATCCAGCTGGCGGCCAGCTCCAGAGCCAGTGGGTGCCCGTCGGCCGCCCTGGCGATGCGGCCGACGGCCGCAGCCTCTGCACGGGCATCCAGCCGCGGTTCGAGCCGCAGCGCGCGGGCCACGAAGAGCCGTGCCGACGGGCTGCGCAGAATGGCGCCCGGCGGGTCGGCCGCCTCGGCGGTGTCGAGGCCCCGCAGCAGCAGCAGGCGCTCGCCGGGCAGGCCCGGCGGTTCGCGGCTCGTGAGCAGCAGCGCGAGCGACGGCGCGGCGGCGTGCAGCGCCTGCAGCCGGGCCACCAGCGTCCCGGGCGGCTGCAGCAGGTGCTCGCAGTTGTCGGCCACCAGCAGCGACGGGCGGCGGCCCAGTGCAGCCGCCAGTGCGGTGGTCGCCGCGGCGTCTGTGCCCTGACCCGACTGCGGCAGCTCGACCCCCAGCAGCGCGGCCAGCCGCGGCCACGCATCGGCCGGCTCGGCGAGGTCCGACAGGCGCAGCCACGTCACTGCGGCGCCGGCGGCCGCCCGTCGCAGCGCAGCCTCGGTGGCGAGTCGCGTCTTGCCGATGCCACCCGGGCCGGTGATCACGATCGCCGTCCCCGTCTCGGCGAGTTGCGACTCCAGCCACTGCAGCTCGTCGTCACGGCCGATCGGCGCCGGGTCGGGCTCCGGCGGCGGCGGCGGGGCCGACGGCTGGGTCGTCGCCGCTCCTGCATCGGCCACGCAAGCGCTGCTCGTCGTCGCCTCGGGTGCGACGCCGAGGTCTTCCAGGAGCCGGCGGGCGTGTTCGGCCCGCACCCGCTCGGCCTCGCCACGGCGGCCGTCGCGCGCGAGCAGCGCCAGGTGCGCGCGCGCCAGGTCCTCGTCGTGCGGGTCGATCGCACGCAGTCGCTGCAGTTCGGCTTCGGCGCGCGCCGGCGGCAGGCCCGGCACGGCCGCCAGCAGCGCGCTGCGCCAGCGGCCGAGCCAGTGGTCGCGGGCCTGGGCCAGCCAGCCGAGCGCGCCGCCTTCGCCATCCGCGCTCAGCTCTGGCGCCAGCGGGCCCCGCATCAGCGCCAGCGCTGCCGCAGCGTCGCCCGCCTGCAGGTGCTGGAGGCAAGCGTCCAGGTCGGTGTCTGCGTGCAGTGCCAGCCGGTCGGGCTCGATCGTCACCGCGTCGGCCCACCACTGCCGGCGCAGCCGGTGCAGCGTCTTGCGCAGGTTGCGCAGCGCGGTCTCGTGGGCGAGCCGGGGCCACAGCAGCGTGGCCACCTGCGCGCGGGGCATCCAGCCCGGGTTCAGCGCCAGCAAGGCCAGCAGGTGCGTCGGCCGCTCGTCGGGCAGCCGCTCGTGCCGGCCGCCGCCGGCTGCCGCGACCGGGCCGAGCAGCGTGACGTGCACGAGCGGAGCGCGAGGGTCCATGCGGAGGGGCAGGGGACGGCCAGGGAACGCTGGCCTGCGGATGATGACGCACATCGACAACCGGGAGCCTGCGATGCGTCTGTCTCAAAAGATCTGGGTGGCCTTCCTGGGGGCCGTGGCGTCCGCCTCAGGGGCGACGTCGGTCGCCGAGCCCGGCCCGACGAACGCCCGCGGCATCGCCTCGGGCACGGTGATCAACGGCCACGTGCTGACACAGGACGAGTGGCAGGACGTGGCGCGCCGCACCGGCATCCGGCTGCTGACGGGGCGCTTCTGGTACGACGCCCGCGCCGGCCTGTGGGGCCGCGAAGGCGGGCCGACGGTGGGCTTCGCGCCTGCGGGCGAGCGCGCCGCGCCGCTGCGCGCCGACGCCTCGGCGGGCCGCACCGGCGTGTTCTTCAACGGCCGCGAGCTGCACGACCTGGAGGTGGCCTGGCTGCGCACGCTCGGGCCGGTCGTGCCCGGACGCTACTGGCTGGACGCCCGGGGCTGGGTCGGCTACGAAGGGCAGCCGATGCCCTTCGTGAACCTGGCGGCGGTGGCGGCGCAGCGCCACGCACCCGGCTCCTCCACCACCCGCGGCGGCACGACCATCGCGTCGGGCGACGGATGCATCAGCATCGGCGCCAAGTCCAGCAGCGGCATCGGCAGCTGGGGTGCGTTCAGCTGCTAGGCCAGGGCCGGTGGTGAAAGGTGTAGTCGCCGAGGTCGCGCGGCCCGGCGGCATCCACCGCCCGCAGCGTGATGCGCAACGTGTGCGGGCCCTGCAGCCTTACCGCCGCCACCTTGTTCACGAACACCACCTCGCCGGTGGCGGCGTCGAACGGGATGTCCTGCAGCACGCCGGCCGCGCCGTCGTCGCTGGCGTGGTGCAGGTCCAGCCGCTGCACGCCCTGCAGCGCGGCAGAGAGCCGCGTGACGAGCACGTCGTCGTCGGGCGCCACGGTGCAGTTCACGCTGCCGCCGGGCGCGACCCGGTACTCGCGCAGCCGCGCCCCCGATTCGCCCAGGCGCTGCACGAACGGGCCGCCAGTCACGACCGGAACGTCGCCGGCCCGCAGCGCATCGCGCACGGCCGCGCCGAGGGCCGCCAGCGCATCGAGGGCCTCGCCGCAGCGGTCGCAGGCCATCAGGTGCTCCTCGGCCGCCTGCGTGGCGGTGTCATCGGCATCGCCGAACCAGTAGTCCAGCAGCGCGTCAGCGACCAGGTGCGGCCCGGATCCGCTCATGCAGCTGGCCTCCGGCCGCCGTCCACGCAGCGGCGCAGCTGGTGCAGCCCGCGGTGGCGGACCACGCGCACATGTCCGGCGGTCAGGCCGAGCTGGCGGCCGACCGCGTCGGCGCCCTGGTCGTCGTAGAAACTCAGCACGATCACCGAGCGCTCGCGCTCGGGCAGCCGCTCCAGGCAGCGCGCGACGCGCTCGTGGTCCAGCCGCGGCGACAGCTGCGCCACCGGCGACGGCAGCGCATCGGCATGGCGCTGCAGCAGATCCTCGCGCCGCCGCTCGCCGCGGCGCTGGTCCATCACCGTCAGCCGGCAGGCGCCGAGCACCCACGAGAGCACGCGCGCGGGCTCGCGCAGCTCGCCGCCGCGCAGCCGCTCGAGCATCAGGGCCATCACATGCTGCATCAGGTCGGCGGCGGCATGCGGGTCGCGCAGGTGGCGCAACCCGTAGCGGCGCACGCGGGGCGCGAGCAACCGGTACAGCTCGGCCTCGGCGTCGGGAACCCGTTCGGGCGCGGCCGCGGCGATGCGCTCGGCCAGCGCCGCTTCCGGGCCGGGCTCGACGATTGCCGCAGGAGTGTCCACGACGCGAGCATAGGGCGGCTCGCGTCGGGGCGGTGCGGCCGCCGCGTGGCCACGAGGGCTTCGGAAGATTCCTGTAACGCCGTCGCGAGTCGCACCACATCCTCGTCCCGGCCACTCTTCTCCACGAGGTCCCCATGATTACGAACCCCCAGTCCGGCACCAACGTCCACGAGATCGCCGACGGCATCTACCGCATCAACACGCCGGTCCACCTCCCCGACGGACAGGCCTTCAACTTCAATCAGTACCTGATCGTCGATGACGAGCCGGTGCTGTTCCACACCGGGCCGCGCGCGATGCACCCGCTGGTGCGTCAGGCCATCGCGGCGGTGATGCCCCTGGAACGGCTGCGCTACCTGGGCCTCTCGCACGTCGAGGCCGACGAGTGCGGCGCGCTCGACCTGCTGATGGCCGACGCGCCGCAGGCGGTGCCGCTGTGCAGCCGCGTCGCCGCGATGGTCTCGATCGGCGACCTCTCGCCGCGGCCGCCGCGCGCGCTGGCCGACGGCGAGCAACTGGTCATCGGCCGACGCACGCTCGTCTGGCACGACACGCCGCACGTGCCGCACGGCTGGGACTGCGGGCTCATGAGCGAGCTGACCACCGGCACGTTCTTCTGCGGCGACCTGTACACCCAGGGCGGGCCGGGTACCGAGCCGATCGTCGAGAGCGACATCGTCGGCCCCAGCGAGGCATTCCGCGCGTCGATGGACTACTACGCCCACGCGCCGCACACCGCCGCCACGCTGGAGCGGCTGGCGCAGACACGTCCGCGCACGCTGGCCTGCATGCACGGCAGCGCCTGGCGCGGTGACGGTGCAGCGCTGCTGCGGCACCTCGCGGTAGCCCTGGGCGCGCGGCGCTGACCGGCCGGCGCCCGAGGGCGCTCAGGGCCCGGCCGTGAACGTGTCGCCCAGCGCCACGCCCTCGCGCCGCGGGTCCGCACCGCCCTCGTAGTAGGTGCCGCCGCCGACGTCGCGCCGCGCCACGATGGTGGAGATGCCGCTGCTCTGCGCGCCGGTGTTCACCGTGTGGCCGAGCGCGCGCAGGCCCACCACCAGCGGGTCGGCCGCGCTGTTGTTGGCCAGGCTCACGTTCGGATGCTCGCCGCCCACGCTGGTGGTGGCGCTGTTGGCTGCGCCGAAGTCGATCATCGAGGTGGCCTGCTGCGCATCCAGGCCCCAGTCGAGCACGCCCACCAGCGTCTTCGTCACGTACTGGATGATGGTCGCGCCGCCCGGGCTGCCGGTGGACATCACGAAGCGGTCGCGCGCGCCGTTGCTGGTGGAGAACACCAGCGTCGGCGCCATGCTGCTGCGCGGCCGCTTGCCGGCCGCCACGCGGTTGGCGATGGCGGCGCCGGTGGCGTCCGTCGGCGCGGCCGAGAAGTCGGTGAGCTGGTTGTTCAGCAGGAAGCCGGCCTTGGTCATGTGGAACGAGCCGAACCCGGACTCCACCGTGGTCGTCAGCGTCGCCACGTTGCCGTTGCCGTCGACGATCGACACGTGCGTGGTGCCGTTCTCGGGGCTGGGCGGGTGGATGCCCAGGCTCGTCGGGCCGAAGTTGCCCGGCTGCGCGGTGCCCATGCTGCGCGACTGGCTGATCAGGCTGTAGCGCTGCGCCAGGTAGGCCGTGTTCAGCATCGCCGCGGTGCTGCCGCCGGGCAGCGGCACGAAGTCGGTGTCGGCCACGTACTTGTCGCGGTCGGCGTAGGCCAGACGGTTGGCCTCGCTCACCAGGTGCACGCCCAGCACCGTGGGCATGCCGCCGTTGGCGTCGATCGCGGTGGGCCTCAGGTTGGACAGATTGACGTTGTTCAGGATGCCCAGCGTCTGCGCCACCGCCAACCCGCCGGAGGACGGCGGCCCCATGCCGCACACCTGGTACGTGCGGTAGATCGTGCACACCGGCTCGCGCTTCTTCGAGCGGTACGCGGCCAGGTCGGCCAGCGTCGTCAGGCCCGGGGTGATGCCGCCCGTGGTGTCGGCGATCTTGTCGACGATGTCCTGCGCGATCGCGCCGCCGTAGAACGCGCCGATGCCGTTGTCGGCGATGGTGCGGAAGGTGGTGGCCAGCGCCGGGCTCAGCAGCTTGGTGCCCGCGGCCTTGCCGGTGCCGTCGGCATTCAGGAAGTAGGCCTTGGCGTCGGGATCGCGCTGCAGGCTGGCGGACGAGCCGGCGATCGAGGCCGCCATGCGCGGGCTGATGTTGAAGCCGTCGGTGGCGATCTTGATCGCCGGATCGAACAGCTCCTTCCACGGCAGCTTGCCGTAGTCCTTGTAGGCGGTGTCGAGCATGTGCAGCACGCCCGGCGTGCCGATCGAGCGGCCGCTGGAACGCGCGTTGGGCAGCGGCGTGGTCTGCTGCGTGGCGCTGATGTGGCGCAGGTAGTTCTCGGTGGCCGCGGCCGGCGCGGTCTCGCGGCCGTCGTAGCTGTTCACGGTGTTGCTGGCCTTGTCGTAGGTCAGCATGAAGGCGCCGCCGCCCAGGCCCGACGACTGCGGCTCGACGAGGTTCAGCACCATCTGCACGGCCACCGCGGCGTCCACCGCGCTGCCGCCCTTCTTCAGGATGTCGCAGCCGGCCTTGGTGGCCAGCGGGTTGTTCGCCACCACCATGAAGCTGCGCGTGGTGACCACCGTCTTCGACGCGAAGCCGGTGGGGATCTCCGGCGCGCCGTTGACGCCCGGCGTGCCCGGGTCGTAGAGCTGGCCGCTGGGCGAGACCTGCAGGCAGGCGTTCTCGAAGATGGGGTCGGGATCGTTGCCGCCGCAGCTGGCCATCAGCAGCGCGGCCACGAGCGCCGGCACCAGCCGGCGGCGCATGATCGATGGGGTCATCCGGTGTTCCTCGAAGTCCGCAGGGAGTCCGGGGGCATCATGCGGGCCCGCGCGGTGTTGCGCGGGCCGCGTTTTCAGGCTTGCGACGCCGGCGCTTCTGGTGTTGGCGCTCTAGTGTCGTGAGTTGGATATACGCTGCATTGAGATTCGACCAGATGGCGATGATCGGGCGGACGAGCAGCGGGGTTGATACCGGGTGGTATCAACCCCGCTGGGCGGTCGATCGAGGGCGCCATCTAGTCGAACCCGATCCCAGAGAGAGGGGCCTTCGGCCCCGACAGGGGCGGGTCGAAATGGGGCCGGCACGGCGTTGCGCAAACGGGTCGATACCACCGGGTATCGACCCGTCCGCGCGCCTGGTTCCAGCCCCATTGCGACCCGTCTCAATGCAGCGTATTT
>JAEUPB010000039.1 GCA_016789955.1 Rubrivivax sp.
GGCCGCCCTGGCCCTGACGAGCGCATGGCCGCTGGCCCAGGCGCACGAGATGACCTACAAGGTCTTCCAGCAGTTCTACGAGCCTGACACTCAGCCGAAGGACACGCTGTTCATCGGCACCTTCGACTTCAACGAGCACACCGGCGAGGTGACGAACCTGAAGGGCAAGCTCAGCGAGTCGATGACCGGCACCACCGGTTACCCCGGCGACGACATGACCTGGCTGGACCTGAACTACCAGCTCAAGTCGACACGCGACGACGCGCTGGGGGGCTGGTTCGTGACCACGTTCTTGAACAACGACACCAAGACATTCTTCGGAGGCACCTGGGCGCCAGCCGACGGTGTGGCCAAAGGGGGCGTCTACTACGACTATCCGAAGACCAACGCAGGCAACGCCTACGCGATGATCTTCGTGCCGGACGATCCGCTGATGCCGCTGACCCAGGCGCAGATCGACAAGCTGGCTTACGCCGACTGCGCACCCGGCGGCATGATGGGCGCCGCCTGCATGACCGGCACGACCGTGGCCGGCTATGGCGCCGTCGGCACGATGGGCGGCTACCCGGTGCTGCAGACCATCACCGCCGTGCCCGAGCCGCAGACCTACGCGATGCTGCTCGGCGGCCTGGGGTTGTTGGCCGGGGTGGTGCGCCGCCGCCGCGCCAATGCCTAAGATCTGCACCCTTGCCTGCACAGGAGCATCCCCATGAAGAAGGTTCTCGCCGCCCTGCTGATGAGCGCCGCGTTCGCGGCCCACGCCCAGACCACCGTCAAGGACCCGTGGGTCCGCGGCACGGTGGCCGGGCAGAAGGCCACCGGCATGTTCGGCCAGGTCACGTCCACCAGCGGCGGCAAGCTGGTTTCGGCCAGCTCGCCGGTGGCCGGCGTGGTCGAGATCCACGAGATGGTGATGGACGGCAATGTGATGAAGATGCGCGCCGTCACCGGGCTGGAGCTTCCCGCCGGCAAGGCGGTGGAGCTCAAGCCCGGCGGCTACCACGTCATGCTGATGGACCTGAAGCAGGAGCTGAAGGCCGGCGAGTCAGTGCCGGTGACGCTGGTCATCGAAGGCGCCGGCGGCAAGCGCGAAAGCGTGGAGCTGAAGGCGCCCGTCAAGGCGCTGGCTGATGCCGGCGGCCACAAGAAGCACTGAGCCGCTTCAGCGGTTCAGTGTCTTCAGCGCCAGCTTGATGCCGTCGCTGACGGCCACCTCCGGCGGCAGCGCCTTCAGCGCGGCTGCCGCTTCGCGCTCGTTGTAGCCCAAAGCCAGCAGCGCCTGGACGATGTCGGTCTGGGTGTCGCTGCGCGCTGCGGCCGCCGGCAGGCCCAGGTCGGGGCCGAGCTTGCCCTTCAGCTCCAGCAGCAGCCGCTCGGCGGTCTTCTTGCCGATGCCCGGCACCTTGACCAGGCGGCCGCTTTCCTGCCGCGACACCGCATCGGCCAGGTCGGCCACGCTCAGCCCGGACAGGATCGACAGCGCGGTGCGCGGACCGACGCCGCTGATGCGCACCAGCTGGCGGAAGGTGTGGCGCTCGTCGGCGGTGAGGAAGCCGAACAGCGCTTGAGCGTCCTCGCGCACCACGAAGTGCGTCAGCAGCGACACCCGCTCGCCCAACGCGGGCAGGTTGTAGAAGGTACTCATCGGCACGTCGACCTCGTAGCCGACGCCCTGCACGTCCAGCAGCACCTGCGGAGGTGATTTCTCGGCGATGAGACCTGTGAGCCGTCCGATCATGGTGCGGCCATTATGGGCCGCCGTATCGGGGCTCAGCGGCCGAACAGGCCCATGCGCTGCGCTTCCAGCGCCGCTTCGGCGCGCGAGCTGACGTTCAGCTTGCGGTAGATCTGCTTCACGTAGTCGGCAATGGTGTGCCGCGACAGCGACAGCTGCTGGCCGATCTCGGGCAGCGTGTAGCCCTTGGCCACGCGCAGCAGCACCTCGGTCTCGCGTTCGGTCAGCGACACGTGCGGCATGGCCGAAGGCGAGGCCGGCTGCGGCTTGGACTTGGCGGCGAAGTAGGCCATCACGCGGCGCGCGATCGAAGGCGACAGCGGCGGCTCGCCCTGGCTGATGCGCTGCAGCTGCTCGATGATCAGCTCGCGCGCCTGTTCCTTCAGGATGTAGCCGAAGGCGCCGGCCTGCAGCGCCGGGAACAGATGCTCGTCGTCGTCGTGGATGGTGACGATGACGCTTTGCACCTCGGGCTGCAGGTCGCGCAGCTTGGTCACCACGTCGACGCCGCTGCCGTCGGGCAGGCCCAGGTCGATCAGCGCGAGATCGAAGCGCTGCGTGGCCACCATGGCCATCGCGTCCTGGATGCGCGCGCTCTCGCTGATCACGGCGTCGGGGAAGACCTGCAGCACCAGTTTTCGCATCCAGGCGCGAATCTCGGGCAGGTCTTCGAGCAGGAGGATGTGTTTCATCGGGTGCGGCCGCGCCGGGCATGGCACGCGGCCCCTGGGCAGGGGGTTGACGACGATGTTATCGGCCGTCTTTTCTACCTCATGACACCCCGGTGGCCCGATCCAGTGGAAGCGTGAGGCGTATCACGGTCCCATATCCCGGTCCCGACTCGACCAGACATTGGCCCTGCAGCTGCTTGGCGCGGTTCTTCATGCTGGCCAGGCCGTGGCCCTTGTCCAGGCGCGAATCCACGTCTTGCTGCGCGATGCCGTCGCCGTTGTCCTGGATGACGAGCTGGAAGTCGCCGTCGGCGGTGCCGCAGGTCACCGAGCAGTGCGACGCGCCGCTGTGCTTGATGATGTTGCTGGTGGCTTCGCGCAGGATGCGCGTGCACTGCACATAGGCGCGCGAACTCAGCATGTGCGGCGCCTCGTCGGGGCCGTGCCACTCGCCCTCGATGCCGGCCTGGCCCAGGCGCGACACGGTCTCGGCGCGCCAGTCGCCCATCGCGTCGGCCAGGCGCACCGGCCGGCCGGTGAGGCCGCGCACCGACAGGCGCATCTCCTCCAGCGCCTCGCGCGCCAGCGTGCTGATGCGGTCGGACTCGCTGGTGTGCACGATGGTCAGCAGCTTGGCGCCGAGGTCGTCGTGCAGGTCGGCGGCGATGCGCTTGCGTTCCTTCTCGGCCACCTTCTCCGCCACCTGCTCGGCGCGCTGCTCGGCCAGGTGCCGCAGGTTGCGCTCGATCTCCGTGGTGGCCTCGCGGACGCGCTGCTCAAGTTCGCGCTTGTGCAGTTCGAGCTGCGCCCGCGATGCTTCGGCCTCGCGGCGCGCGCGGCCGTGCTGCATGACCAGCCGCAGGCCCGCGAAGGTGAGCATCAGCGGCAGCGCCGCGGCGGCCACGCGGGCGGGCAGGTGCGCGGGGTCGCGGGCTTCGGCCAGGCTGTCCAGCAGCACCGCCAGCGCCGTGCCGCCCAGCAACGCCGCGGTGGTCCAGCGCGTCTCGGCGCTGCCGGGGTGGCGCAGCAGCAGCGCCGCCGCCACCACGATCTCGACGGCGAACACGAAGTACCACAGCAGGGCCATCGCGTGCAGCCGCTCGGCGCCGGCCACCAGCAACGACAGCACCACGAGCGCGAACTGCGCCGGCAACCCCGCGTCGGCCGCCTTCAGGCGCAATCCGCGCGAGCGCAGCAGGAACTGCGCCGCCGCCCAGGCGATCAGCGCCAGCAGCGCCAGCAGCACGAACTCCGAGACGCGGTGCGATACCGGCACGTCGCGCAGCCAGTGGCGGGCGTCGAAGGCGGCCAGCCCGACGCACACCGCCCCGAAGTACGCCAGCCGGCTCTCGCTGCGGTTGGCATAGCCGAGCACGAACATGAAGCCGCCCATCAGCAGCAGGATGGCGCTGGCCCCTTGCGCGAAGCCGGCCGCCCACGCCACCTGCCGGGCGTGATAGGGGGCCAGCACGGCGTGCGGCCCCACGACAAGCGCGGAGAGGCCGCCGGCCCGTTGTGCCGAGCCCACCTCTTCGAGGCGGTGGCCGGCCACCTTGATGTCCAGCTCGTTGCGGCCGGCTACCAGCAGCGCCGCCGGCAGGCTCACCAGCTGCGGGTGGTTGCACAGCTGCGTGACGGGCTCGCGCATGCGCCCGCCGCTGGCCACCAACTGGCCATTGACGTGCACCTCGTAGTTCGAGCACACGCGCGCGATGTACAGCGCCAGCAGCCCGGGGGTCTCGCCGCGGAACGCCGGCCGGTGGTCCATCTCGGCGCGATACCACAGCGTGCCCTGGAAGCCGGGGCGACTCTCGGCCCATGCATCGGGCAGCGTCACGGCCTGCACGGGCGCCGGCACGGCCGGGAACTCCACCCCGTCGCCCTCGGCGACCACGGCGCCGCGAAGCACCTGCGTGCCCGGCAGTGCCTCAGGGTTGGCACCGGCCAGCGTGCACCACGCCGCCAGCAGCAGGACCAGCAGACTCCTCACCATTTCATTGTTGCAGCCCGGCGGCGGCGCCCGAGGGGGTGTTGCCGCCGGCGCTGCGACAATTCGCCGCCCCCGCCTGCTGGCGTGACCGGCCGCGCGGCCGCATCTGCGGCGTCGGCGACACCTGCGCCCGATCCACTGCCACCTGCCCACCGCCTTGATTCGCCGCCACCGCATCGTCCATGCCGACCCGCGGCGGCTCGCCGGCCTGTGCGGCCCGCTGGATGTGCACCTGCGGCAGATCGAGCAGGCGCTGGAAGTGCGCATCAGCCGTCGAGACGCAGAGTTCCGCATCGAGGGCGCGCGCGAGGCGGTGCAGCGCACCTCGGCGCTGCTCGACCGACTGCACGACAGCGCCGCCCGCGGCCTCGACGAAGAGCGACTGCGCCTGCTGCTGGTGGAGGCGGCCGCCCCGGTGCCCGAAGTCGCGGCACTGCGGGCGCTGCGCGGCGCGGCTGCCGCGCCGGCACTCGACCGTGCACCCGACCGTGCACTCGACCGTGCACCCGACCGTGCACCCGACCGTGCACCCGACCGTGCACCCGGCCGCGCATCGGCGCGGGACCCGGCGCCGCCATCCCACGCTCAGGCATCGCTGGTGCTGCACACCCGGCATGCCGACCTGGCCGGCCGCACCGCGAACCAGGTGCAGTACCTGCGGCAGATTCTCGACCACGACATCACCTTCGGCATCGGCCCGGCTGGCACCGGCAAGACCTTCCTGGCGGTGGCCTGCGCGGTCGATGCGCTGGAGCGCCAGGGCGTGCAGCGCATCGTGCTCACGCGCCCGGCGGTGGAAGCCGGTGAGCGCCTGGGCTTCCTGCCCGGCGACCTGGCGCAGAAGGTCGACCCCTACCTGCGCCCGCTGTACGACGCGTTGTACGACCTGATGGGCTTCGAGCGCGTGGGCAAGGCCTTCGAGAAGGGGCAGATCGAGGTCGCGCCGCTGGCCTTCATGCGCGGGCGCACGCTGAACCACGCCTTCGTCATCCTCGACGAGGCGCAGAACACCACGCGCGAGCAGATGAAGATGTTCCTCACGCGCATGGGCTTTCGCAGCAAGTGCGTGGTCAATGGCGACGTGAGCCAGATCGACCTGCCCAAGGGGCAGGGCAGCGGCCTGATCGAGGCGCGCCACCTGCTCGCCCAGGTGCAGGGCATCGCCTTCACCGACTTCACGGCCGCCGACGTGGTGCGCCACCCGCTGGTGGCGCGCATCGTGCAGGCGTACGAGCAGCCCGCCGGCGCGGCGCGGCCGGCGCCCGCCAAGGGGGCCCGCGCCGCGCCGCGCGTGGCGCCGCCGGAGGTGCAGAGTAAGGCGGCAGGTGAGGCGCCAGGTGAGGCGCCAGGTGAGGTGCCGAGAGAGGTGCCGAGAGAGGTGCCGAGTGAGGTGCCGAGTGAGGTGCCGCCCGAGGCACGTGCCGATCCACGTGCGGGCCCATGAACCGGCCCGCCCTGCGGCTGAGCCTGCAGTTCGCCGACCCGCGCCACCGCGCCCTGCTGCCGCGCCACCGCGTCGCGCGCTGGGTGCGCCGCGCGCTCGAGGGCGCCGATGCGCAGATCACCGTGCGTATCGTCGGCGAGGACGAGGCCCGCGCCCTCAACCGCGGCTACCGGCGCCGCGACCACGCGACCAACGTGCTCACCTTCGACTACCAGCGCGAGCCGCTGGTGGTGGCCGACCTCGTGCTGTGCGCGCCGGTGCTGCAGGCCGAGGCGCAGGCCGCCGGCGTGCCGCTGCAGGCCCATTACGCGCACCTGCTGGTGCATGGCACGCTGCACGCGCTGGGCTACGACCACGAACGCGTGCGCGATGCCAAGGTGATGGAAGCGCGCGAGAGCGCACTGCTGCAGGCGCTGGGCTTCGCCGACCCGTACCGGCGCTGAGGCGCCAGCCCGCCACGTCGGCGGTGCGGCGGTGAGGCGGTGAGGCGGTGGGGAGGCGGTGCGGCCCGTCAGCCTGCCGCGCGCGCCCCTGGCGCCCGCCTACTTGGTGCCGAACAGCCGGTCGCCCGCGTCGCCCAGCCCCGGCACGATGTAGCCGTGGTCGTTCAGCCGCTCGTCGATGGCGGCGGTGATGATGGGCACGTCGGCGTGGTGCCGGCGCATGTTGGCAATGCCCTCGGGTGCGGCCAGCAGGCACACGAAGCGGATCGACTTCGGCCGTGCCTCCTTCAGCCGGTCCACCGCCGCGACGGCCGAGTTGCCGGTGGCCAGCATCGGGTCGAGCACGATGGCGTCGCGCTCGTCCATGCCGTGCGGCATCTTGAAGTAGTACTCCACGGCGCCCAGCGTCTTCGGGTCGCGATACAGGCCGATGTGGCCCACCCGCGCGCCCGGCACCACTTCGAGCATGCCGTCGAGGAAACCGCTGCCGGCGCGCATCACCACCACGAAGCAGGTCTTCTTGCCGTCGATGACCGGCGACATCATCTTCGTCAGCGGCGTCTCGATCTCCACCAGGTGCGTGGGCATCTCGCGCGTCACTTCGTAGGCCATCAGCACGCTGATCTCGTGCAGCAGGCGGCGAAAGCTGCTGGTGCTGAGGTCTTTCTGGCGCAGCAGCGTCAGCTTGTGCTGCACCAGCGGGTGGGTGATGACCTGCACGTCGGGGTCGGTGGCGGCTTGGGCGGCGGCGTTCATGGCGGCGATGCTGCCATAGCTTGCCCGCTTGGCTGCGCTTTACCCCGCTTCGCCTTGCTGTGCGCCGCGTCGGCGCTTCACGAAGACCTGGCCGGTGCATGTGCTTCACCCCACGCGGCCGCCCGTTCGCCCCAACCTCTCCTGCGCCCGGCCCGGCCGCCGCTGGCCGCGGTGTATGTTCGGCGGCCATGAGCTTCGCCAGCGCCGCTGCCGGCACCCCCATGCCGCCCGGGCCCGCCGCCGCTGCCGTCGCCGCAGCGCCGGGGTGGCCGGCGGGCACACGGCGCGCGTTTGTCGTCGCCTGGGTCGTGTTCTGGCTGCTGCTGGTCACCGTGGCCGTGCAGGAGCACCTGCGCCAGGGCCAGCCCGATGTCTGGCGGCCGTTGCTGTGGGAACTCTCCAGTTGCCTGGTGGCCACGCTGCTGCTCGCGCTGGCGTGGCCGCAGGTGCCGCGCCTGGACGACCGGCTGGCCACGCCCGGCGCGTGGGTGCTGCCGCCGCTGGCACTGCTGCTGGTGGCCGCGCCGCTGTTCGTGGTGCTCGTCTACGGCCTGCGGCACGGCGTGTACGCGTTGGTCGGCCAGACGTACCGGCATGCGCCGTGGGCGCAGCTGTTCGTCTACGAGACCATCAAGTTCTCCATCTTCTACCTGCTGTTCGTGGCGGTGATCTTCGGCCTGCGTTCGTTCGCGGCGTTCCATGCCGAGCGCCACCGCGCCGAGCGTGGCCTGGCGCTGGCGCGCGAGGCGCAGCTGGCGCAACTGGCGCAGCAGATCGAGCCGCACTTCCTGTTCAACGCGCTGGACACGGTGGCCGCGGTCATCCCCACCCAGCCGGCGCTGGCCGAGCGGCTGCTGCTTCGGCTGGCCGCGCTGCTGCGCGCGGCCACCGACCTGACCCGGCGGCCGTTCGTCAGCGTCGACGACGAGTTGAACCTGCTCGAGGGCTACGCGGAGATCATGGGCCAGCGCTTCGCCGACCGCGTGTCGATCACCTGGTCGATCGACCCCGCCGTGCGCGCGTGCCGGGCGCCGGCGCTGATCCTGCTGCCGTTGCTGGAGAACGCGTTCCGCCACGGCGTCGAGCGCCATCGCGGGCCGGTGGCGATCGACATCCGCGTCGGGTGCGTGAACGCCGGGCGGGTGCCGCAGGTGCGTGCCAGCGTGGCCTGCAGTGCCGGCCACATCGAAGCGACGGCAGCGCCCGGCGTGGGGCTGGCCAACGTCCGGCAGCGGCTGGCCCTCGCGCACGGCGAGGCCGCCTCGCTGGAGGTGGGGCCGCGTGCGGGCGGCGGCGTCACGGCCACGGTGGCGTGGCCCTGCGAGTCGTGAGGGTGCGCATCGTGAGGTGCCGGCCGCGATGACCGCCGTGATGACTGCCATGAAGGCAGGCGGTCCGACCACGATGCGCCTGCTGCTCGTCGACGACGAAGCGCCGGCGCGTGCGCGGTTGCGGCGGCTGCTGGGGGCCTTTGCCGGCATCGAGGTGGTCGGCGAGGCCGTCGATGCCGACGCCGCCCTGGCCGCGTTGCCGGCCCTGGCGCCCGACGCGCTGCTGCTGGACATCCAGATGCCGGGCGCCAGCGGCCTGGACCTCGCCGCGTCGCTGCCGGAGCCGGCGCCGGCCGTCGTCTTCGTCAGCGCCCACGGCCACTACGCGCTGCCGGCGTTCGACACCGCGGCCGTGGACTACCTGCTCAAGCCGGTGGAGCCCGAGCGGCTGGCGCGGGCGCTCGAACGCCTGCGCGCGCGGCTGGCCGCGGGGCGCGGCGGCGCGCGCTCCGCTGCGCCGTTGCCTCCCCCGGCACAACTGCTGGTGCCTGACCGCGGCCGTGTGCATGTCATCGCCTGCGGCGACATCCTGTGGCTGGAAGCGGCCGACAACTACGTGGTCGTGCACACCGCCGATGGCCGCGCGCCGCTGATGCGGCGCACGCTGGCGGCATTGCTGGCCGACCTGGGCGCGGGCTTCGTGCGCACACATCGCAGCGCCGCCGTGGCGCTGGCGCAGATCAGCGCCGTGCTGGCCGGCGAGCATGGCGAGGCCGACCTCGTGCTGCGCAACGGCGCACGCGTGCCGTGCAGCCGCGCGCAGCGCCCGGTGGTGCAGGCGGCCCTGCAGGCCTCGGCGCTGCCGCCGCGGCCGTAGCGCGGCGGCGGTCGGGCGGCAGCGGTCGGGCGGCGCCGCCGCATCGAGGCCGATGTGCGCGCACGCGCACAAGCAGGCCCGTGCCGCGGTTCGCCCCGCCGGGCGCGGCCTTCGCCCCACCGGCGTTTGCAGCCGGGACCGCGCGGCCTACCGTCGCCGCATGACGACATCCCGCATCCCCACCCGTGCTCTTGCAGCGCCCGCCGAGGTGCCGATCCGGCCGCGCGAGTACTTCATCGACTGGCTGCGCATCCTGGCCCTCGGCCTGCTGATGGTCTACCACGTCGGCATGGCCTACGTGGGCTGGACCTGGCACGTCAAGAGCGCCTGGAGCGCCACGATGGCCACGGCCGTCGAGCCGTGGATGCGGCTGGCAGCGCCCTGGCGCATGACGCTGTTGTTCGTGGTGTCGGGCATGGCGCTGTCGCTGATGCTGCAGCGGCGCGCCGCCGAGGCGGCGGCCGGCAGCGGGGGCGGCTGGCTGCGCCAGCGGGCGCGGCGGCTGCTGCTGCCGCTGCTCACCGGCGTGGTGCTGGTCGTGCCGGTGCAGTCGTACTTCGAGGTGCGCCAGTTCCACGGTTATGCCGGCAGCTTTGCCGAGTTCCTGCAGCTGTACTTCACCGGGCACGGCGGCTTCTGCAACGCCGCGCGCGGCTGCCTCATCCTGCCGACCTGGAACCACCTGTGGTTCCTGCCCTACCTTCTCGTCTACACCGCGGTGCTGGCCGGTGTGCTGTGGCGCTGGCCGCAGGCGCTCGACCCTGCCGCGGCGGCGCTCGTGCGGGCCATGGCGGGCTGGCGGCTCGTGGCCGGGCCGATCGCCTGGCTCGTGCTCACGCGCCTGGTGCTGGCGCCGCTGTTCGGCCAGACGCACGCCCTGGTCGACGACTGGTTTGCGCACGCACAGTACGCCGCGGCTCTTGCGCTGGGCGTGCTGCTGGTGCGGCCGGCCGCGGCGGCGCTGCTGCTGCCGCGCTTTTCACAATTGCGCTGGCTGGCGCTCGCGCTGGGCCTGCTGTGCTGGGCGCTGCTGGTGGCCACCCAGGCCGGCCCAGCCTGGCGCGCACTGCCGTGGAGCGTGATGCAGTGGTGCGGCGTGGTGGCGGCGATCGGCTTCGCCCGCCTGCACCTCGGGCGCGACCACGCGTGGCGGCGCTATCTGTCGGGCGCCGTGTTCCCCGTCTACCTCGTGCACCAGACGGTCACGGTGGCCGCGGTTGCGCTGCTCGCGCCGCTGCGCCTGGGGTTCGCGGCCGAGGCGGCGCTGCTGCTCGGGCTCACCTTCACTGCCGGCATCGTGGCTTACGAGGGGGTGCGCCGCGTGCCGAGGCTGGGTGAATGGTTCGGCGTGGCCGAGCCGCAGCGCGTGCCGCCGGCGCCCGCCGGGGGCCGCGCGTACCGCCACGGCCGCAGCCACGGCAACGCCGGCGCTTGACCTGCGAGGTCATCGCGGCGCGCGCCGCGGCCGGGCAGGATGGTGGCCAAGCCCGGACTCGCAACCACCCTCCAAGGAGCCGCCGTGAACGGCATCGACTTCCTCCCGCTGGCCGTGGGCCACATGATCGGCCTGGGCGCCATCGGCTCGTGCATCGGCGTGGGCCTGATGGCCAGCCGTTATCTCGAAGCCAGTGCCCGGCAGCCCGAGATGATGGAGCCGCTGCAGACCAAGGTCTTCCTGCTGGTGGGCGTGCTCGACGGTGCGTTCATCATCGCCACCGGCATCGGGCTGTGGTTCGCCACGGCCAACCCGTTCAAGGGCTGAGGCGCACCGGCGCGGCGGCGGCGCCAACACCGCGCCACCACCGCGCCACCACCGCGCCAGGGGGGGCGCCTCCGGCGTGCGCAGGTTCAGCGCGGCGGCAGCGCGGCGTGGATGGCGCGCAGCGCGCTGGCCGTGGCCTCGTCAGCCGGCAGCAGCGTCTCCACTGCCAGCTCGGCCAGCGTCACGTCGCGGGGTGCACCGAACACGGTGAGCGCGGAGATGAAGTTGAGCGGCCCATGCGGCGTGTCCAGCGCCAGCGGCACCGCCATGTCGTGAAGCGGCTCGCCGGCAGGGATGGTGCCTTCATCGCTCTCGGCCCCGGCATCGTCAGCCGGCCATGGCGGCCGGCCTGCCGGTGCAGGCAAGGCTTGCAGTTCGGCGTGCAGCGCCGCCAGTGCGGGGTCGCCGGTCGCCGCGGCCTGGCGCGCCAGCCGCTGCAGCACGTAGCTGCGCCAGGGGGCGAGATTGCGGATCATCGGCGCCAGCCCCTGCGGGTGGAGCGCCAGGCGCAGCACATTCACCGGCGGCTTCGCCAGCGCCGGCGCGACGAGGGCGAGCAGGGCCGGCACGAGGCGGTTGTGCGCCACCAGCTGCCAGTGGCGGTCGACCGCCAGCGCCGGGCTCGGCTCGTGGGCATCCAGCAGGCGCTGCAACGCCGCGCGCACCGGTGCCGCCGCCGGGTCGGTCAAGGGCCGCTCGGTGTACAGCGGCGCGAAGCCCGCTGCAGCCAGCATCGCGTTGCGCGCGCGCAGCGGCAAGTCCAGCTGCTGCGCCAGCCGCAGCACCATCGCCCGGCTGGGCGATGCCTTGCCCGATTCCAGCCAGCTCAGGTGGCGGGCCGAGACATCGGCATCCAGCGACAGCGCCAGCTGGCTCTTGCCGCGGTGGCCGCGCCACCGGCGCAGCAGCATGCCGAAGTCGTCGGCGCGTGCCGCCTGGTCCATGCGGGTTCGGTGCGGGCCGCCAGCGTGGGTGTGTCAGAACAACGTGGCGTCGATTCTCATCGCGCAGCCGCGGCGCCTCGCCGCAACTCGCCGCTGCGCCATAGGCGCCACAGGCACCGCACGCGCCGCACGCCCCAGCTGATCGACAGGCCGATCGCCGCCACCACCGCCCCGCCGAAGGTGACCAGCTTCACCTGTGTGGCCAGCCCGGCGATGGCCACGGTGGTGGGCTCCAGCGCCGGGTAGGAAGTCAATGCGAGGGCCAGCGCCGCGTCTTCCACCAGGTCGGCCGCGGCAGGAACCAGCGCGCCGGCGGTCGCCACGACCCGCCGCCATCGTGCCGAGAGCAAGTGCGCCGCAGCGCCGTGCAGCCAGATCCCCAGCCAGCCGACATTGGCCAGCACGACCAGCAAGTCCCATCGCAGTTGACGCAGGTACATGTCGATGCCGGCGCTGCCGATGCGCTGCAGCACGGCGGCCATCTCCGTGACGCCGGCCGCAGGCCGCTCTTCGAATGGCGGCCGCGGCGCGAGCAGCGCGGCCACGTCGGCGTAGGGTCCGAGGGCAGCCAGCCCGCCGGCAACGGTGAGGGCGGCGAGCCCCAGGGCGGCCAGGGCGGCCCGGCCGGCCCAATCGACACCCCGGGCGGCGGGCCCCGGGCCGGGCTGGGCCACGGACCTCACGTCGGATCGATCGCCACTCATCGATGCGCCTCCTGCGCCAGTTCGTCCAGCAATTGCGGCAGCTTGTGGCCATAGATCTTGCGTGAGCCGAGCGCAAGCAGGCGCGAGACCAGCCACGCGCGAAGGCCGGCGAAGCCGGTCTGCTCCACGACGAGGCGCGTGCCGCCGGGTGCATCGCCGAGCGAGAAGGTGATGCGGGTGTCGATCGGCCCGCCGGCCCACGACAGCACCAGCCGCTGCTGCGCGACGAGTTCGAGCACCTCGCAGCGCACGATGCCGTCGAAGCCGGGGCCGGGTTCGGTGCGAAAGGTGAATCGATGCCCGACCTCGGGCTTGAAATCGTTGGGCATCAGCCACCGGGCAAGCAACTCCGGCTCGACCAGGGCGCGCCACACCAGCGCGCGAGGGTGCGGGTAGACGCGCTCGATGCGCAAGGTGGTGCTCACGGTTTGGGCCTTTCGCGGCGTGTCGGCCGGCTGCGGCGCGCCTCTTCGTCGAGCAGGTTGCCCAGCCGGTCGAGCCGGCGCTGCCAGAAGCGCCGATAGTGCAGCAGCCAATGGGTCATCTCGCCGAGCACCTGGCCCGACAGCCGGTAGCGCCGGTGGCGGCCTTCCTGCGTCACGGCGACGAGCCCCGACTGTCGAAGCAGCCGCAGGTGCTTCGACAGGGCCGGCTGCGAAAAGCTGAAGTGTTCCAGCAACTCGCCGACCGTGCGCTCGCGCTCGGCCAGCAGGCCGACGATCGCGCGGCGGCTCGGGTCGGCCAGCGCATGGAAGGCGAGATCCATGCCGCTATTATATTCCACACTGGTTATGTAATGGTCGAGCCTGGTCCCGCATGGTCGCCGCTTGCCGGCGCGCCGGGTGTCAGGTTGGCGGGGTGCGCCACCGCAAGGCGACGTGCCCACGCGACGAGGGGCGCCGGTGCGATACGCCGTGCCCGTAGCGTGCGGCGCCGGTGCGGCGCCGGTGCGGCGCGAGATGCCGGCGGGCTGTGCGCCCGAGCCGGCGTGATCAGAACACCGTGCCGTCGCTGTCGATCACCAGCGGCGGCACGCCGCCCTCGCGCCGCTCCAGCGCGATCTGGCGCCCGGCGGCCCAGGTGCCGCCTTCGAGCACGCCGGCCAGCGGCAGTTCGGCCTCGCTCACGCCGAGCCGCGTGCGCACACGCCCGGCCAGTTCGTCGAGCAGCACCACGGTGAGCGCACGCCATTCGACGATTGGTTCGTCGCCGGGCTTGAAGCGCCGCTGCACCAGCCGCGGGTCGCGCGGCACGATGACGCCGGTGTCCAGCAGCAGGCCGCCGTTGCGGTACTCGGGCAAGCCGGTGAGACCGTGGTCGCCTGCGCCCTGGTCGTGGCGGGCGTCTGCGCCCCCGATGCCGCGCGTACCCATGTCGACGGCGATGCTTGCCGCCGCCAGCGGTTCCAGCAGCGAGTAGCTCAGCCATTGGCTCAGCTTGTGGAACGGCACCACGCCGATGGTCACCGGGTCGTGGCCACCGCCGGCCACGGCGCTGCCGGCCCAGCGATGCGCCCAGACATCGCCGACGCCGCGGCCCATCACCGGCGTGCCCTGCGTGAACACGCCGTCGGTCAGGGCCAGCACCTCGGCCAGCAGCTCGGCGCCGGTGACCTGCGTTGGCGTCTTTGCATCCTTGCGCTGCCGGTGCTCGATGCGCCCGGCCAGCCGGTCGAACAGCTGCCCCGGCCGCTGGGGCCAAGATGCCGTGGCCGGGGCCGCGGCCAGCCGCTCGCCCAGCCGGGCGAGCAACGCGGCACGGCCCTCCAGGCCGACCATCGGGTTGTCCGCGCCCACCTGGAAGATGGCCGAAAGCGCGGCGGCATCCAGCCGCGCCAGCACGCCGGCGTCGGCACGCAGCGGCTCGCCCTCGATGGCCGAAAACCGCCCGGCCATGAAGGCACGGAAACTCGCCACGCCCAGGCCCTCGCTGCGGCTGTAGGTGCGCCCGTCGCTGTCGGTGTAGCGCCAGGCCGGGCCGGCGCCGGCATCGAGCAGCACGCTCACCACGGCGAGGTCGATGCGTGCGCGCGCCGCCTCGGTCGTGCTGCGCGCGGCGAGCAGCGCGTCGAGCTCGGCCGCGCGGTTCACGCCACCGGATTCGAAGTGCCGCCAGCGGCTGTGCGGCGGCACCTTCAGGTCGGGGAAGCGCTGGCGCGTCAGCGCCGCCACGCGAGCCGCGGCATCGTCGAGCCGATCGGGGTCCAGCCGGAACCAGGCGCTGCGTTCGTCGGCCACCGCGTCATGCACCGCGCGGCAGCGCGCGCGAATGGTGGCCGGGTGGCGCAGCAGATCCAGGCTGCCGGGGTGGCCGGGGTTGTCGCCAGCGGCGGTGCCGTCGTGCAAGCGATCGTGCGAGCGGTCGTGGTGAGTCGTCACGCGGTCATTCTTGCATCCCGCCCACCGGCGCCCCACGCGCCCATGGCGGACCCGCGGACGTGGGCGGCCGTCAACTCAGGCCGCGCCCCTTCACCTGCGCCAGTTCGTCGGCGGTGGGCACGCGCCCGTCGGGGGTGAAGTAGCCGGCGGCGATCTTCGCTTCCATCTCCACCCTGGCGTCGGCGGGCACCAGCGCCTCGGGGATCTTGACGCGCTCGCCCACCTCGATGCCGCTGCCGGTGATGGCGTCGAACTTGTCGTTGCTCATGCTCACCAGGCGGTGGATCTTCTGGATGCCGAGCCAGTGCAGCACGTCGGGCATCAGCTCCTGGAAGCGCATGTCCTGCACGCCGGCCACGCATTCGGTGCGCAGGAAGTACTTGTCGGCGCGGTCGCCGCCTTCCTGGCGCTTGCGGGCGTTGTAGACGAGGAACTTCGTGACCTCGCCGAGCGCGCGCCCCTCCTTGCGGCTGTAGGCGATGAGGCCCACGCCACCGCGCTGCGCGCCCTGGATGCACTCCTCGATGGCGTGCGTGAGGTACGGGCGGCAGGTGCAGATGTCGGAGCCGAACACGTCGGAGCCGTTGCACTCGTCGTGCACGCGGGCGGTGAGCGTGACGGTCGGGTCGGCCAGCGCGCGCACGTCGCCGAACACGTACAGCGTCTGCCCGCCGATCGGCGGCAGGAAGACCTCGATGTCGCTGCGCGTGACGAGCTCCGGGTACATGCCGCCGGTCTCCTCGAACAGTGCGCGGCGCAGCTCGCCCTCGCTGACGCCGAAGCGGCGCGCCACGCCGGGCAGCCACCACACCGGCTCGACGGCGATCTTGGTCACCGCGGCCGAGGCGTCGTCGTGCAGCACCCTGCCGTCGATGGCCAGGCGCTGGAACGCGATCGCCTGCTTGATCTCCGGCAAGTGCACGTGCGCCTTGGTCACCGCGATGGTCGGGCGGATGTCGTAGCCGCGCGCGATCCAGTCGGCATACACGTGCTGCACGCTGGCACCCCACGGGTCGATCGACACGATGCGCTCGGGCTCGCCCCATTGCGGATAGGGTCCGATCAGGTCGGTCGGAGCCGTGTTCGTGAGATCGGCGCGATGACCGCGCGGCAGGTTGCCCGCCGCCACCGCCAGCGCCCGGTACACGCCGTAGCTGCCGCTGTGCGTGCCGACCACGTTGCGCTGGCTGCGGTTGGTGGTGGTGCCCACCACGGGGCCGCGCAGCTCGGGGTCGGCCGCGCCCCAGCGGATCGGCGGCGCGCCGACCGCCCCCTGGCCGGGATGCGACGTGAGGCGGATGTGTCCGGCGGAAGGGTCTGTGGCCATGCGGTGAGGGTCTCGTCCAACGGCGCAGCATACTGCGCCCTCCATGGCCGCAGGAGGTGTGCATGTCGGGCGACGTCGAGTTCACGAGCACCGGGCGGGTGGCGGTGATCAGCCTGCACCGTCCGGCGCAACGCAACGCGGTCGACGGCCCCACCGCCACCGCGCTGCGCGAGGCGTTCGAGAGCTTCGAATCCGACGCCACGCTGCATGCGGCCGTGCTGCACGGCCGCGGCGGCCACTTCTGCGCCGGCGCCGACCTGCACGCGCTGGGCGACCCGGTGCGGCGCAACGTGCTCGCCGCCGATGGCCGCGGCGCGGGGCCGATGGGTCCGACGCGCATGGACTTCACGAAGCCCGTGATCGCCGCGATCGAAGGCTATGCGGTCGCGGGCGGCCTCGAGCTCGCGCTGATGTGCGACCTGCGCGTGGCCGCGCGCAGCGCGGTTTTCGGCGTGTTCTGCCGCCGCTGGGGCGTGCCGCTGATCGACGGCGGCACGGTGCGGCTGCCGCGCATCGTCGGCATGGGCCGCGCGCTGGACCTCATCCTCACCGGCCGTGCGGTGGCTGCGGACGAAGCGCTGGCGATGGGCCTGGCCAATCGCGTCGTCGACGACGGCCAGGCGCTGGACGCGGCGCTCGAGCTGGCGGCGCAGGTCGCGGCCTTCCCTCAGCAGTGCCTGCGTGCCGACCGCGCGTCGGCCCACGCCCAGTGGGACCTGCCGATGGCCGAGGCGCTGCAGCGCGAAGGGGCCGGCGGCCACGCGGCAGCACTCGCCGAAGGCCTCGCCGGCGCCGCACGGTTCTCGGGCGGCGCCGGTCGCCACGGCACGGCGGCCTGACGCGAAGTCGCCGCCAGCGACCGGGAGGGAGCTCGGGGGCTTCAGGTCAGGTACTTGAGCCCGGTATCGCACATCACCGTGACCACCGTCGCCGCCGGGCCCAGGTCGGCCGCCACGCGCAGCGCCGCCACGACGTTGGCGCCGGTGGAGGTGCCGGCGTGCAGCCCTTCCTCGGCCGCGAGCCGCGCGGCCATCGCCCGAGCGTCGTCGGTGGACACGCGCTCGATGCGCGAGGCCAGCTCCGCGCGCCACATCGGCACCACGTAGCCCGCACCGATGCCGTCGATGCGGTGCGCGCCGCTGGCGCCGCCCGACAGCACCGCCGACTCGGCCGGCTCCACGGCGACCACCGTCGCGTGCGGCGCCCAGCGGCGCACGCCCTCGCCCAGCCCTCGGATCGACGCCGCGGTGCCCACGCTCTGCACCAGCGCATCGATGCGGCCGCCGGTCTGCTGCCGGATCTCGTCGGCCATGCGATGGTAGGCGGCGAGCTGGTCGAGGTTGTTCATCTGGTCGGTCCAGAAGCTGCCCGGCAGCGCCGCACTGATCTCGCCGGCCAGCGCGATCATGTCGCGCGTCAGCTGGCCGGTCATGCGGCCGCCGTCACTGGCCACGATGCGCAAGCGCGCGCCGAGCACGCGCATGTGCTCGAGCTTGGCGGCCGCGAACGCATCGGAGCTGACGACGTGCAGCGGATGCCCCTTCACGGCGCACACCAGCGCCAGCGAGACGCCGGTGCTGCCGCCCGTGTACTCGACCACCGGCGCCCCGGGTGCGAGCCGTCCGTCGGCCTCGGCGGCCTCGACCATCGCCAGCGCCATGCGGTCCTTCATGCTGCCGGTGGGGTTCTCGCTCTCCAGCTTCAGCAGCACGCGCGCTCCGCCGGCCGGCGCAATGCGCCGCAGCGGCACCATCGCCGTGCCGCCGATGCGGCCGAGGATGTCGCCGACCGGCGGCGGCAGGGGCGTGCTCGTCGTCATTCCATGTACCTACAACAGTTGCAGATGCATATGATAGGCGGATGTCGATCTCCCCACCCGCACCGCCGCGCGCGGTGCGCACGCAGGCTGGCGGCGTGATCGCCGCCGACCTCGGCTGGCACGCCCGCGGCGTCGCGCGGCGCATCACCGCCGCGCTGGACGCAGCCCTGGCGCCGTCCGGGCTGACGAGCCCGCAGTTCGCGCTGATGTGCCTGGTGGCGTCCGCGCCCGACGACACGCTGGGCGCGCTGGCCGCGGCAGCGGGCGTCGACCCGTCGACGATGTCGCGCAACGTCGATCAGCTCGTCGCGGCAGGGTGGGCGGAGCTGGTGGCGGTGGAGCGCGACCGCCGGCGACGCGCCGTGTGGCTCACCGAAGAAGGCGTGCGGCGCCTGCAGCAGGCGATGCCGCTGTGGCGCACGGCCCATGCGGCGGTGGAGCGCGGTGTCGGGGCGGCCCTGCGGCCGAGGTTCGTCGCCGCCGCGGCGGCACTGGATCGTGCGCTGCCCGTCAGCGCTTCCAGAACGCGATCATCCGCTGCAGCTCGGCGCTGAGCGCCGGGGCGCGCACGTGCTCGGTCAGCTTGGCCAGCCGCGCATCCGACAGATGGCCACGGAAGTGGTGCAGCTCGGCATCGGCGGTGGCGGCCAGATCGAACGTCAGCAGATCGGGCACTTCACCGACCGCCAGGCGTTCGCCCAGGCGGGCACAGAGATAGGCCAGCGCGAGCCGCGGTGCACGCGCCGGATCCAGCCCCTGCGCGGGCGTGCTCAACACGGTGTCGATGTCGGCGGCCTCGGCCACCAGCCGCTCGGGCAGGCCCCACTCGGTCATCAGCAGCCGGCCGATCTCCGACGCCGGCAATCCCATGCGTTGCTGCTCGGCCTCGGCGCGGGCGAGCAGGTCGCGCGCCGGGATCTGTGGCAGCAGGGCGCGCGGCATCGTCGCCGCCGTGGCCAGGCGGCCGAGGAACGACAGCACCACGGCGCTGACGGTGAAGCCCGGCTCGGCCATGCCGAGGCGGTAGCAGAGCTGGTGCGTCAGCTCGCTGGCCAACGCGCTGGCGCGCCACGTGGCGTCCAGGACCTGCTGGCGTTCGGGACTGTCGGCCTTGAACGCGGAGATCAGGATGTACTGCAGGCACAGCGTGCGCACGGTGTTCAGGCCCAGGTAGGTGACGGCCTGGCCGACGCTGGTGACCGGCGACTTGAGGCCGTACAGCGGCGAGTTCACCGCGGTGAGCACCTTGGCCGCGATCAGCGGCTCGGCGCTGATCAGCTCGACGAGCTGCGCCGAGTTGGCGGCTTCGAGGAACTCGGGCGACATCAGGTGGCGCAGCAGCTTGGGCGGGCGCGGCACCTCGCGGAAGGTGTCGACGTAGGATTTGCGGCGCTCGGGCGGCAGCTCGGCGGCGCGTTGCGGGCGGTAGGACGCCAGCGCCGCCACCGGCTCGGCCGGCGCTGCCGCCACGGCCACGACCGGATCGGCCTTCGTGCCGGCACCGGCCAGCGTCGGCTGCCTCGCCGGCGCCGCCGCGGCACCCGGAGCCGGCGCCGCGCGCCGCGCCGGTGCGGCCGCGGGCGTGCCGCCACGGCTGCCCGAGCGCTTGAAGAGCATGGCTGCCACGGCCGCGGCCGTGAGCAAGGCGAGAGCGGCAAGGAGATAGCTCATGGGGGGGCCTCGCGGAGGCGACGGGCCACGCGCGGGTCAGGTCATTCTGCAAGTCGGGCTCGCGGCCCCAGGGGTGCAAAAGCGCGGGGAATCGGCCCCAGTCGCGGGTTTCTGCGGGGCCCGCGGAGGAATCACCGGATGGCCGGCGGCGGCCGCGCCAGATCCTCCAGCGCCTGCCCTTCGCGGGCCAGCAGCCGTTCCAGCAAAGGCACCAGCGGCCCGAGCCGCTCGTCGAGCGCGTTACGCACGGTGTCGACGAAGACCTGCGTCTGCCGCTCGATCTCGATGTTGAGGCGATCGCCCTCGCGCTTGTCGCCGAAGGTCGTCATGCGCAACGTCTCGGGGATCAGCCAGACCTCGAACCAGCCGTCCCGGCGATCCACCTCGGCCACCGTGAGGCTGGCGCCGTTCACCGCGATGTAGCCCTTGGCGAACACGTAGCGCATCGCGGCCTTCGGCAGCGAGATGCGCAGCACGTGGTTGTTCTCCGGGCGGCGGACCTGCACCAGCGTGCCGGTGGCATCGACGTGGCCCGACAGCGGATGCCCGCCGATCTCGGCGCCGTCCTTCGCCGCGCGCTCGACGTTGACGCGGCTGCCCACGCCGGCGTCCGACAGCGTCGTCAACGCGAGGCTTTGCTGCATCACGTCGAAGCAGGCGCGGTCCGGCGTCGGCCGCTCGGTGACGGTGAGGCACACGCCGTCCACCGACACGCTGGCTCCGATCGACAGGCCCTCATCGAAGCCCGGCGGGAACGCCAGCGTGCAGCTGCGCAAGCCGGGCCGCTCGACCAGCCGCTCGACGGTGGCCACGCCCTGCACGATGCCGGTGAACATCCCGCCGCCTCCTATTGCGCCGCCAGCGGCGCCACGAGCCGCATGCGCGGCACCTCGACGCCGCCGCGCCGCCCGGGCACCACGCTGCCGTAGCGCTCGGCGTAGACCGGCGGCAGCGGCCGAGCGTCGTCGGGCGCCAGCCAGAGGCGCAGCAGGTGGCGGCGCTGCTGCGGCGTGTCGGTGAACGCGGTGCGGTCGTGCAGCAGCGTGTGGTTGTGGACGAACTGCAGGTCGCCGCGTTCGAGCCGCATCAGGAAGTGCAGCTGCGGGTCCTCGGCCAGCGCATCGAAGGCATCGAGGGCACGCACCATCGCGTCGGTGAGCCGGGGCGCGTCGGCGTAGCGCTGCGCCGAGTCGATGTACTGGCGCTGGTAGATGGTCGACATCAGTCCCTCGTGCCAGCAGTACACCGGGATCGTGAAGTAGGGCTTGCCGCCTTCGGGCACCTCGCCGCGGCGGTCGGTGGCCACGGGCTTCAGCAGCTCGGCGGCCAGCTCCGGGCTGCGGGCGAGCAGCTCGTTCCACATCGTGTTCGACGACACCAGCGCCGAATCGCCGCCGCGCACCGCGGTCTGCAGGCACAGCAGGCCCACCACGTCGCAGCTGTCGGTGTGGAAGGTCTGCCGCTCGGCGGTCTGGTAGATGCGCACGTTCGGGTCGTCGCTGGCCAGGCCCAGGTCCTGCACGTGGCCGAGCAGGTGCCCGCGACCGTTCTGCGAGCGCGCGTGGCCGAGGTGCGCGCCGAGGCCGAAGAAGGCCGTCGCGCTCTCGCGCATCGACCAGCGCTGCACCGGCAGCCCGCGCGCCAGCACGAAGCCGCGGCCGCGCAGCAGCGTGTCGCGCCAGCCTGCGAGGCGCGGGGCCAGCATGGGCAGCGGGAACCGTTCGCGCGTGATCTGCGCGATGTCGGCCCCGCGCCGCACCAGCGGCTCGGCGGCGGCGGCGATCTCGTCGATCTCCGCGGCGCTCAGCGGCTCGATCCAGTCTTCGCGGCGGGCCATCCCGGCGCCCAGCCACGCGGTCGGGCCCGTGAGGCGCGGCGGCAGCTCGGTGGGGTGCATGGCCGATACGATAGACCATGGATTTCGACCTCGCGTCGTTCACGCTCGCGCAGCCGCCGGCGGGCTTCATCGAAGACCCCTACCCCGTCTACGCCGAGCTGCGCCGCCGCTCGCCGGTGCACCCGCTCGCGGCGGGCAGCGTGCTGCTGACGCGCCACGACGACGTGCTCGAGGTCTACCGCAGCCCGCACGCCAGCTCGGACAAGAAGCGCGAGTTCGCGCCCAAGCTCGGCGACTCGCCGCTGTTCGAGCACCACACGACCAGCCTCGTGTTCAGCGACCCGCCGCTGCACACGCGCGTGCGCCGGCTGCTGATGGGCGCGCTGAACCAGCGCGCCATCGCCCGCATGGAACCCGGGCTCGTCGCGCTCGTCGACGGCCTGCTCGACCGGCTGGCCGATGTGCGCGAGCCCGACCTCATCGAGGACTACGCCGCGCGCATCCCCGTGGAGGTGATCGGCAACCTGCTCGACGTGCCGCACGACGAGCGCGAGCCGCTGCGCGGCTGGTCGCTGGCGATCCTGTCGGCGCTCGAACCGGCGCCGTCGCAGGCGGTGCTCGACACCGGCAATGCGGCGGTCCGCGACTTCCTTGCGCAGTTGCGGAGGTTGATCGCCGAGCGGCGCCGCGATCCCGGCGACCCCGAGGCCGACGTGCTGACGCGGCTGCTGCAGGGCGAGGTGGGCGGCGAGCGCCTCACCGAGAACGAGCTGCTGCACAACTGCATCTTCCTGCTCAACGCCGGGCACGAGACGACCACCAACCTGATCGGCAACGGACTGCATGCGCTGATGACGCACCGCGGCGAGCTCGAACGCCTGGCGGCCGATCCGGCGCTGCTGCCCACCGCGGTGGAGGAGCTGCTGCGCTACGAGAGCCCGCTGCAGCTCAACAACCGGCTCGCCACCGCGCCGATCGAGTTGCGCGGGCAGGTGATCCCGGCAGGCACCTTCGTCACGCTGGGCATCGGCGCGGCCAACCGCGACCCCGAGGTCTACGCCGAGCCCGACCGGCTGGACATCGCGCGCAGGCCCAATCCGCACCTGGCCTTCGGGCAGGGCGCGCATGCGTGCGCGGGGCTGAACGTGGCACGGCTCGAAGCGCGCATCGCCATCGGGCGGCTGGTGGCGCGGCATCCCCGCGTGGCCTTGCGCGGCGAGCCGCTGCGCGACCGGCGCGTGCGCTTCCGCGGCTTCCGCTCGGTGCCGTTCACGCTGGGCTGAGCGAGCCGCGCTCGATGGGCGAACCCTTCAAGAACCTCATCGGCCGGGCGCTGGTCGCCGACGCGGCCGAGCACCTGCGTCGCACGTGGCGGCGCTTCCCGGCCGCGGACTTCGTGGCCGATGCCGGTACCGGCCTCGACGCGCTGGAGATGAAGGCGCGCGTGCTGCACATCGCCACCGCGCTGGAGCGCGCGCTGCCCGACGACTTCGACCGGGCGGCCGGCATCGTCGAGCGGGCGCTGGCGCCGCCGCACGTCGACGAGGACCTCGGCGCGATGCGCACCGGCCCGCAGGGCCTGGCCGGCTGGATCGTCTGGCCGCTGGGCGAGTGGGTGGTGCGGCGCGGCATGTCGACACCGGAGCGGGGACTGCAGGCGCTGCGCGAACTGACGCAGCGCTTCAGCGCCGAGTTCGCGGTGCGGCCCTTCATCGTGGCGCACCCGTCGATCGTGTTCGATCACTTCGGCCGGTGGGCCGCGGACCCCAACCTGCACGTGCGGCGCTGGGTCAGCGAAGGCTCGCGGCCGCGCCTGCCGTGGGGCTTGCGGCTGCACGCGCTGGTGGCCGACCCGTCGCCGACGCTGCCGCTGCTGCGCACGCTGCAGGACGATGCCAGCGGCTACGTGCGCCGCAGCGTGGCCAACCACCTGAACGACATCGCGAAGGACCACCCGGCGCTGGTGGCGGACTGGCTCGCCGAACACCTGCCGGGCGCGCCGGCCGAGCGGCGGCAGCTGCTGGCGCATGCCAGCCGCACGCTCGTCAAGCGGGGCGACGCGGCGGTGCTGAAGGCGTGGGGCTACGCGCGCGGGTTCCGCGGCGACGCGACGCTGGCGCTGACGCCCGCGCGCCTGCGCATCGGGCAGAGCGTGGCACTGCGGGCCACGCTGCGGTCGACCTCGCGGCGATCACAGCGCCTGGTCGTCGACTACGCCGTGCACCACGTGAAGGCCGCCGGCCACGCCACCGCCAAGGTCTTCAAGGGCTGGACCCTCGATCTCGCCGCGGGTGCCTCGGTGCAGCTCGACCGGTCGCACTCGATGCGGGAAGTGACGACGCGGCGCTACCACCCGGGCCTGCACCGCGTCGAACTGCTCGTCAACGGGGAGACGGCGGCCGCAGCGTCGTTCGACCTGCGGCCGGCCGCCTGAAGCGCCGGCGCTCAGCCGCCGAACGACTGCCCGAACGCGAACACCGAGTTCGGCGCGTTGGTGCGCACCGTGCGCTGCGGCAGCGGCGCCGGGGTCACCGGCCGTCCCGGGCGGCGCTCGTCGACGTAGCCGCGGGCGCGCTGCTCGTCGACCAGCGACAGCAGCGTCACGGTTGCCAGGTGGCGCAGCATCACCTCCTGCACGTCGGACCACAGCGTGCCGGTGAGGTGCGGCGCACGCTGCTCTTCCGGGGCCACGGGGCCGCCTTCCAGGTCCTCGACGGCCAGCACGATGTCGGCCACGCTGATCTCGATCGGCGCGCGGCCCAGCGTGTAGCCTCCGCCGGGACCGCGCGTGCTGTGCACGAGCCCGCTCTTGCGCAGCCGGCTGAACAGCTGCTCGAGGTACGACAGCGACACCTGCTGTCGTGCGGCGATGCCGGCCAGGGCCACCGGACCGCCCGGAGACCGCAGGGCCAGGTCGATCATCGCGTTGACGGCAAAGCGGCCCTTGGTGCTCATGCGCATGTCCAGACTCCAGAGGAAGTTGAATCAGACACGCAATCTAGGGATATACGTTGTTCGCGTAAATGCGATATTTCGAAGACTTTCATTCGAGAAAAACTGATCGTTTGCGATTTGATCGACTGAGATGAACTTCAAGCACCTGCACTACTTCTGGGTCGTGGCCCGGGCCGGCGGCGTCATCCGTGCCGGCGAGCAACTGCACACCACGCCGCAGACGCTGTCCAGCCAGATCAAGCTGCTCGAGGGACGGCTGGGCCGCAAGCTGTTCCGCAAGAGCGGCCGCGGGCTGGAGCTGACCGAGGACGGCCGCGTCGCACTGACCTACGCCGACCAGATCTTCGGCCTGGGCCAGGAGCTGGAAGGCGCGCTCCGGCGCCAGCGCTCGAGCACGCGGGTCATCGAGTTCCGTGTCGGCGTGTCCGATTCGGTGGCCAAGGCGATGGCCTATCGCCTGCTGGAACCTGCGCTGCAGCTCGGCGAGCCGGTGCACCTGCATTGCGGCGAAGGGCACCTCGACGACCTGCTGGGCCAGCTCGCGCTGCACCGGCTTGACCTCGTGATCGCCGACGCCCCGATGCCGGCGCGCCTGAGCGTGAAGGCGTTCAACCACGCGCTGGGCACGTCGACGGTGGGATTCTTCTGCACGCCCGAGGTGCGGCGCACGCTCCGCGGCGCCTTCCCGCAGTGCCTGCAGGGCGCCCCGATGCTGTTGCCCGGCGCCAGCACCGCGCTGCGCATGCAACTGGAAGCCTGGCTGGCGCGCTGGAAGGTGCAACCGGTGGTGCTGGCCGAATTCGACGACGGTGCGCTGATGAAGGCCTTCGGGCGCGAAGGCCGCGGCGTCTTCCTGGCCCCGGCGGTGCTGAAGGACGACGTCTGCGCGCAGTACGGCGTCGAAGTCGTGGGCCTCAGCGACGAGCTGGTGGAGGAGTTCTTCGCGATCTCGGTGGAGCGCCGCATCACCCACCCGTGCGTGGCCGCCATCACGCAGGCGGCCCGGGGCGAGCTGCTGACGGCATGATCGGCCGATGAACGCCGACCGGCCGTCCCGCAGGCGCTCGCTCCCTCCCGGGGGGGCGGGCCGCAGGCCGTTGGAGGCTCCTTGAACGGGTCCGCGGACACGGTGCTGCTGCGGTTGGCCGCGGCGCCCCGGCTGTGCCTGCCGGGCCGGCCTCCGCTGACGCTGCCCGACCTCGATGGCGCCCTGCTCGCGTGGCTGGCGGTGGAAGGGGCCACGCCGCGCGAGCGCCTCGCCGCCTTGCTGTGGCCCGAATCCGCCGCGGACGCCGCGCGCAATGCGCTGCGCCAGCGCCTGTTCCGCCTGCGCAGGCTCGCCGGGCGCGACCTCGTCACCGGCTCGGCCCAGCTCGCGCTCGCACCGGGTGTGGCCCACGATCTCGCCGGCGGGGCCGAATCGGTGCTGGGCACCCTGCAACTGCCCGGCCTGGCCGAGTTCGAGGCGTGGCTGGAGCAGCAGCGTGCGCGCGGCCAGGGCGAGCGCCGCCGGCAGCTCGAAGCGCGCATCGAGCGGCTGGAGTCCGACGGCGATCTGGCCGCCGCATTGCCGCTTGCCCGACAGCTCGTGCTGGACGAGCCGCACAGCGAGGATGCACACCGCCGCCTGATGCGGCTGCACTACCTGCGCGGCGACCGCGCGGCGGCGCTGCTGGCCTTCGACCGCTGCGAGGCGGTGCTGAAGGACGAGGTCGGCGCGCGGCCCGGCGAGGCCACGCTGGCGCTGCTGCAGATCATCGAGGCTTCGGCGCCGCCGGCGGCGCCGACCGCCGCCGCACAGGTGCCGGTATCGCTGCTGCGCCCGCCGCAGCTGGTCGGCCGCGACGACGAGCTGGCGCTGCTGCGGCGCGCGCGCGACGTCGGCGACATCGCGCTCGTGATCGGCGAGGCGGGGATCGGCAAGTCGCGCCTGCTGCAGACGGTGGCCGCCAGCCGAACGGCGCTCGCCTCGGCGCGCCCCGGCGATGCGCTGGTGCCGTATGCCTCGCTGGCCCGGCTGCTGGCCACGCTGCTCGCGCGCAGCCCGGCGGCGTTCGATGCCGAGCTGCGGCGGCGGCTGGCGCCGGTGCTGCCCGCGCTCGCCCCGCAAGCGCCCGCCACCCCCGATCGCAGCGCACTCGACCGGCCGCTGGCCGCGCTGCTGCAGCGGCTCACAGGGGAGCTCGACGGCATCGTGCTCGACGACCTGCACTTCGCCGACACCGCCAGCGTCGAGCTGCTGCACGGCGTGCTGGCGGCCCCGCGCGAGGCACGGCGCGGGCCGCCATGGTGCATGGGCCTGCGGCCGCCCGAAGCCGGCTCGGCGCAGCAGAAACTGCTGGTGGCGCTGGCTTCCACGGGGCCCTGCGCCACGGTGCAGCTGCAGCCGCTGTCGGTGGCCGCGGTGGCCCGGCTCGTCGACACGCTGCGGCTGCCTGGGGTCGACGGGGCGACGCTCGCGCCGGCGCTGCGTCGGCACAGCGGCGGCAACCCGCTGTTCGTGCTGGAGTCGCTGAAGATGGCCTGGAGCCAGGGCGCGCTGCAGCCCGGCGCCGCCCCCGCGACCACGCTGCCGGCGCCGCGCACGCTGTCGCAGCTGATCGGGCAGCAACTCGCACGCCTGTCTCCGGGCGCGATGATGCTCGCGCGCCTCGCCGCCGTGGCCGGGCCGGACTTCTCTCTTCCGCTGGCCGAGCAGGTGCTCGCACAGAGCGCGCTGGCCCTGGCCGACCCGTGGCACGAGCTGGAGGCCGGCCGGGTGCTGGTGGGGCTCGGGTTCGCGCACGACCTGATCCACGAGGCGGTGCTGGCCGGCGTGCCCGCCCTGATCGCCCGTCACCTGCACGGCCAGGTGGCGCAGCGGCTGGAAGCGGCGCAAGGGGAGCCGGCCCGCATCGCGGCGCACTGGATCGCGGCCGGCGAGCGCGAACGCGCGCTGCCGGGCCTGCGCGCCGCGGCGCAGCGGGCTCACGCGGCACTGCGCGAGACCGAGCACATCGACTTCCTGCTGCGGGCCGCCGACATCGCCGAGGACAGCGGGCGGCTCGACGACGCCTTCGACTGCGTGGCCGCCGCGGTGAACTCGCACATGAACACGATCCGCCAGGCGAGCGGCTACCCGCTGCTGGACCGCCTCGACCGCCTCGCGCGCAGCCCGGCTCAGCAGGCGCTGGCCTGGGGCAGCCGCGCCTGGTACAGCGCGCAGCTGGCCGATGTCGACACGGCGATCCGCTTCGGGCAGCGAGCGCTCGCTCTCGCCTCGACGCTGCCGGATCAACGCCTCGCCGCGATGGTCCGCCAACGCCTGGGCGCCGCGCTGGGAGCTGCCGGCCGGCTCGACGAGGGCCTGACGCAGATGCAGGCGGCGCTGCCGATGCTGGCCTCGAGCCCGCACGCCGACGAGCGCGCCGAGTTCCACGGCAACGTGGCGGTGCTGTTCGACAACGTCGGCCTGTTCGACGACGCCGCGCGCCACCGCCAGCAGGCCATCGACGCGACGCGCGAACTCGGCGACCACGCGCACCAGGTCGGCCTGTGGGCCAACCACGCCGCCAGCCGGCTGCGCGTGGGCGACGTGGCCGACGCGTCGGACGCCGTGCAGCAGGCCGGGCGGCTGATCGCGGCCTACGAGCTGCGGGGCAGCACGGTGGGCTTCGTGGCCGTGCTGCGGGTGCAGGTGGCGCGCGCCGAGGGCCGCTACGACGAGGCCTTCGCAGCCGCCGAGGACGCACGGCGCGAACTGCAGGCGAGCAACCCGACACGGTTGCCGGTGGTGGCGCTGTACGAGGGCCTGGTGTGGCTGGACCTCGGGCAGCCGGCGCGCGCGCGGCAGGCCTGGCTGGGCTGTGAGGACGCGCTGCCGCCGCACCTGGAAGCCCGTCGGCAGCTGTTGCTGGCGCGGGTGGCGCGGCTGCTCGGCCTCGACACCGCGGCGCACGGGGCCGCTGCGAGACACGCGGCGCCGGCCCAGGGCTGGCCGGAGGTGTCGCTGCTGGTGCAGATCGAACAGGCCGCCGGGGACGAGGACGATCGCGCGCTCGCCGAGCTGCAGGCCCGCGCGCTGGCCGACGGGCTGCCGGGCGCGGCGCTGGCCGCCTGGCTGCGCCGGCGCGATGTCGACGCCGCCCACGACGCTGCCGCGATGCTGGCGCGGGCCGGCCGCTACGCCGCGCCGCTCGACTACAGGGCTGCCGCCTGGCACCAGGCCGCACGGCTCCTGGATGCGGCCGGGGACCGCATCCGCGCCGGACAGGCGTCCGCCGACGGGCGGCGCTGGGTGGAGGCCGCCGAGGCCCATGTGGCCCCGGCCCTGCGCGACGGGTTCCGGCGGCGCAACCCGGTCAACGCGACCTTGCTCGGGCTGGCGTAACGCGGGCGTAACGCCGGGCTGCGCACACTGGCTGCGTCGCGGGGGGAACCGGAAGGCCGGCCCCGCCACCCACACCAGGGAGCCCGCAGATGAACCCGACCCTCGACGCCACGCTGAACTGGCCCGGCCGCCGCCAGGCCCTGGCGAGCGACTCCGTTTCCGCACCGCCGCCGGTCACCGACCCGATCGAGGCGATGGCCCAGGCCGACCGCGCCGATTGGGTGCTGATGCGCCTCATCCTCTGCGCCGCCACGGCCACGCTGCTGCTGGCTCTGGCGGCGAGCCTGCCGCCGTGACGCGGCCGCGCGGTCAGCGCTTCTCGCCCTTGTCTCCCGTCCGGTCGCCGCGATCGGCCCGCCGCACCGGCGTGTAGTCGGCGGGCAGCCGCATCAGCGCCGAGTCCGGCTCGCCGCGGCGCACGTTCTGCAGTCGGTACAGCGTCTCGCCGCTGCGCGGGTCGAAGTCGCGTGACGAGACGGTGAGCATCAGCTCGGGCGAGGTCCACACCTCGCGGACGATCTGGATCGGCTTGTCGTTGCCGATCTTGCCGGCCTCGATGGTCCACGTGGTGCGCTCGCCGTTCACGCGCAGGCCTTCGATCTCCCGGGCCGGCAGCGGCGTCACCGCGCCCGGCCCGCGCGGCGTGAAGGCGCGCAGCGCGGCTGGCATCGGCGGCGCCGGGAAGTCGCCGGGCGGGCCGTCGAAGCGCATCACGCGCACGTCGATCTCGCGCTCGCCCGGCGGGCCGAAGCTGATCACCGCCGGCGCGGCGCCCGCGGCGACCGGCCACGGCGGGCTTGGCGGTGTGGGCGGTGTGGGCGGTGTGGGCGGCGTCGGAGGCGTGGGCGGCACGCCTGCCGTGGCGCCGGGGCCGGCGGCGCTGCTGAAGCCATGGCTGCGCATGCGCTCGGAGACCTCGCGCGCCCAGTCGCGCATGCGCTGGGCGTACTCGCGCATGCGCTCGCCCTGCTCGCGCATCGCCGCGTCGTCGAGCAGCGCCACCGGGCCGGCGCTGCGGTAGGTCTTGCGCTCGGGGTCGAGCACCCAGCTCTCTCGCGTGGCGGGGTCGTGCAGGTACACCACCTTGCGCCCGCCGCGCTCGACCTCCTGACGCGTGCGCCCTTCGCCGTCGCGGCACAGCCGCGTGGTGCGCTTGTTCGACACGCGGTTGGGCGCACCGCCACCGGGGTCGGCCAGCCACTGCACGGCCTCGTGCACGGCTTCGGCGCAGTAGGGCGCGCCCTTCACGAGCCGGCTGCCGCCGGCGTCGGCCGTCGGATGCAGCATCGTCTGCGCGCCGGCCATCGGCGCAGTGAACGCCAGCGCGGACAGCGCGGCGCGGGCGATCGGCGCGGCGGCAAGCCGCGGGGAGGGGGGTCGGGTCATCATGGTCCAGGCCTCGTCGACGCGGGCCGGTGCACGACCCGCAATGCCAGCACCTCGCCGGCGGGATTGAGCAGCAGTTCGGCGCGCACCGGCTCGGCGGCGCGCGCGGGGTCATAGGGCAGCCCCCAGGCCGCGAGGTGCTCGCGCGGTACGTCGGCCTGCACGAGCCAGGCCGGCGCCGGGCCTTCGCCGGCCAGCCGCACCCAACGGTCGCCGGAGACCACCGGCACGAAGCGGTCGTCGGCCGCAGCCAGGCTGCGCGAGACATCCGCGCGCGGCGGCAGCGCGGCCACCAGCACGAACCAGCCCACCCCCGCCACCAGCGCGAGGCCGGCCAGCGCACCGGCCCACAGCGGCGCACGCATGCCATGCCCACCGAGCCACGCGGTCCAGCCGCGCGACGGCACGACGGCGGCGCCAGCCGGCCCGCGCGGCACTCCCACGAGCGCCTGCAGCAGCGCGGGCGGCAGCGGTGGTACCGGTTGCGCGGCCAGCTCGGCCGCGGCCTGCTTCAGCAGCCGTGCCAGCGGCACGGGGCCAGCGTTGCGCGGGTCGTTCATGACAGGGCTCCAAGGGCACCGCCGAGCAACTCGGCGAGCCGAATGCGGGCGCGGTGCAGCCGCGTGCGCAATGTGTTGAGTTCGATGCCGGCGATGCGCGCGGCCTCGGCGTACGGCCGCTCCTGCAGATCCACCAGCACCACCGCCTCGCGAAACGTCACCGGCAGCCGGCGCAGCGCGCCCCACAGCGCCTGCGTGTCCTGTTCGCGCACGAGCAGCGTCTCCGGTGTCGCCTCGTCTCCGGCAGGGAACGGGGCTTCCCCGCCGTGGTCGTCGTCGTCGATCGACACGTGCTGCCGCTGCTGCCGCCACTGCGCCAGCAGCGCGTGCCGGGCTGCGCCGGCGAGGTAGGCGCCGAGGCTGCCGCGCTGGGCGTCGTAGCCGTGCGGCTGCGCGGCGAAGGCCATGAAGGCGTCCTGCGTTGCGTCGGCGGCCCAGGCGGTGTTGCCGCACATCGCCAACGCGTAGCGGTAGACCGCCGGTGCCTCGCGCCGGTACAGCGCCGCCAGCGTGGCCCGGTCGCCGCGCACCAGACGGGCCACCAGCGTCGCGGTGTCCGGCTCGTCGGCACCGGGGCCGCGGGGGACGAACGACAGCATCATCGGGTGGGCTCGGGCGGCGGCATCGAGGGCTATAGCGCCGGCTGCGGCGGAAAGTTCCCGTGCGCCGGATCCGGTTCATCCCGGATGACTGCAGCCTGTCGGCCGCGCCCGCCGGTGCGTCGAACGCGCGTGGCCGGCCGGTCCTCCGCTGCGTACAGTGGGCACCACACGATACAGACCGAGCGCCGATGTCCCCCGCCGCACCCAAGCAACGCCCCTGGCTGGAACACTGGCAGGGTCTCTACTCGACGGTGCTGCGCGCGTTCCACCGCTACGCCAACTGGCTGGTGGGCATCAGCTGGCGGCGCTTCGCGGTGCTGTCGCTGCTGCTGGTGATCCTCGCCAACCTGCTGCAGGAAGTCCCGCCGTTCTCGTGGCGCGTCACCGAGACCATCGAGGGCAGCGAGGTGCAGCCGCCCAAGCCGCCCCGCGCGCCGGAAGCGCCGAAGGCCGCGAAGGCACCCAAGGAACCGGTGATCCGCATCGAGAAGAGCCTGCCCGGCGCCAGCAGCCCCACCGGCATCGACATCACGATCGACGAGCGCGGCATCCGCATCACGCCCAAGAACGCGTCCGCTGCTGCGTCCGCCGCCTCGGCGGCCTCGGGCGTGGCCACCGGCAAGCCGGCCGTGCCGCGCATCGCCATCAACCTGCCCGAGAACGCCAGCAGCGAGGAAGCGCGCGACGCCATCCAGGACGCCGTGCAGGCCCAGCGCGAAGCCATCGCCGACGCCCGCGCCGCCCGCCAGGAGGCCGAGGAAGCGGCCCGCGAGGCCGCCCGCGCGGCGCAGGACGCCGTCGGCCTGCACGGCCCGGTGCAGCGCACGCGCCGCATCCACATCGGCGACTTCCTCAACGACCTGGCGGTGATCTGGGTGCTCGGCTCGGCCATCATCAAGATCACCTACAAGGGCCGCATGCAGGCCGAGGTGAAGGCCGCGCAGGCCACCGAGACGGCCGAGGCCGAATCGCTGAAGCGCCAGGTGGTGGAGGCGCGCATGGCGGCGATGCAGGCGCAGGTGGAGCCGCACTTCCTGTTCAACACGCTGGCGTCGATCGACCACCTGATCGAGACGGACCCCCCGCGCGCCAGCCAGATGCAGAAGAACCTGATCGCGCTGCTGCGCGCCAGCATGCCGACGATGCGCGAGACCGGCGACGGCGCGCCTCGCGACCTGGGCCGCGAGCTGGCCGTGATCCGCCCCTACCTCGAGATCCTGAAGGTGCGCATGGAGGAGCGGCTCAGTACCAGCATCGACGTGCCCGACGGGCTGCTGTCTGCCGAGTTCCCGTCGATGATGATCCAGACGCTGGTGGAGAACGCCATCAAGCACGGCCTGGAGCCGAAGGCCGAGGGCGGCTCGCTCGCAGTACGGGCGGAGATCGTGCATGGCAAGCTGGCCGTGACGGTGGCCGACACCGGGCTGGGCTTCGGCAAGGCGGCCACCGCCGGCACCGGCGTCGGCCTGGCCAACATCCGCGAGCGGCTGCAGCTGCTCTACGGCCACCGCGCGTCGCTGACGGTGGCCGAGAACCCCGGCGGCGGCACGCTGGTCACCGTCACCGTTCCCTACAAGTCCATCGAAGGGGCATCCGCATGAAGACGTTCGTGAAGGTGCTGGGCGCGCTCGTCGTCGCGCTGATCCTGGTGAGCGCCGCCACTGCCGCGGCGCTGTACTACGGCGCGCTGCAGATCGACCCGGGCGCCACCATCGTCATCGACGACGAGGTGCTCGACATCGCCGGGCTGGGTGCCGGCCACGCGCTGGTCGCCTTCGCGGCGGTGCTGTTCGCGATGCTCGTCGTGTTCACCGTGGTGCCGCTGGCGCTGCTGGGCGCGCTCGGCGCCGTCCTGTGCGGCCTGGCGGTGGCCGCGGTGGCGGTGGGTGGCGTGGCGCTGCTGCTGTTCTCGCCGCTGCTGCTGGTGGGCCTCGTGGTCGTGTGGCTGGTGCGGCGCGCGCGGCGCACGACAATCCCGGCATGAACGACACCCGCAGACCCACCGCGGTGCTCGCCGACGACGAGCGGCTGATGCGCGAGCAGCTGCGCGCGCGCCTGACCGAGGCGTGGCCCGAGCTCGACATCGTGGCCGAGGCGCGCAACGGCGTCGAGGCCGTGGCGCTGGTCGACGAACACCGCCCCGACATCGTGTTCCTCGACATCCGCATGCCCGGGCTCACCGGCGTCGACGCGGCGCGGCAGATCGCGCAGATGGGACCGAAGCGTGCGGCCGGCGGCGATGCGGAAGAGGCGGACGACCCCGATGCCGACGACGACGTGCTGCTGCCCGAGATCGTCTTCATCACCGCCTACGACCAGTACGCCGTCGAGGCCTTCGAGCAGGGTGTCGTCGACTACGTGCTCAAGCCCGCCGAGCGCGACCGACTGGCGGTGACCGTGCAGCGCCTGCAGGCGCGGCTCGCGCAGCGGCGCGACGGCGACGCTCCCGCCGCAGCGGGCGTCGACGCGCGCCCGGCGGTGCCGATGCAGCAGCTCCTGCACCAGCTCTCCGCGCGGCTGAACCCGCAGGGCACGCCGAACTACCTGCAGTGGATCCAGGCCAGCGTCGGCCAGGCGATCCAGATGATCCCGGTGGAAGACGTGCTGTTCTTCATCAGCGACGAGAAGTACACGCGCGTGCAGACGGCGCAGGTCGAGGCGCTGATCCGCAAGCCCATCAAGGAACTCGTCGACGAGCTGGACCCGCGGCTGTTCTGGCAGATCCACCGCAGCACGCTGGTGAACGTGAAGGCGATCGCCGGCGTCACGCGCGACTTCCGCGGCCGCCAGATCGTCGCCGTGAAGGGCCACCCCGAGAAGCTCGAGGTGAGCCGCAGCTACGCGGGGCTGTTCAAGGGCATGTGAGCGGGCGGCCGGCGCGCCGCTGTGGGCGTTCCCCGGCTCACACCCGCGCCTGCGGCACGATTTCCATCTGCGCCGGCCGCGCGCCGCGCAGCACGTGCAGCGTGGTGCGGCGGCCGATGCGCTCACGGCCCAGCAGCCGGTGCAGGCGGTCCACGTCGCCCACGCCGTCGCCATCGACCCGCACGATGCGGTCGCCGGCGCGCAGCCCGGCCTGCGCGGCCGGCCCGTCGGGCAGCACCTCGTCGATCTGCACCGCCGAGTCGTCGTCCAGCTCGAGCGCACGGCGCATGCGGCGGGCCAGCGGCACCGTGCGCGCCGACACCCCCAGCCACGCGCGCCGCACGCGCCCGTGCTGCAGCAGCTCCACCGTCACGGCCTGCGCGGTGTTGGCCGGCACCGCCAGGCACAGCGACTGCGCGCCGGCGACGATGGCGGTGTTCACGCCGATCACGCGAGAACGGGTGTCCAGCAGCGGGCCGCCGGAGTTGCCCGGGTTGAGGCTGGCGTCGGTCTGGATCATCCCGTCGATCAGCCGGCCGTTGGGTGCCCGCAGGCTGCGGCCGAGCGCCGAGACGACGCCGGTGGTGACGGTGTGCGTGAGCCCCAGCGGGCTACCGATCGCGATGGCCACCTGGCCCACGCGCACGGCGGCCGAGTCGCCCAGGTCCAGGTGCGGCAGCCGCTGCGACCCCGGCGCGTGCAGCAGCGCCAGGTCGGTGTCGGCATCGGTGCCCACCACGCGTGCCGGCAGCATCGTGTCGTCGTCGAGCACGGCGTGCACGCGCGCAGCGTCGCCGCCGGCCTGCACGACGTGGCAATTGGTGAGCAGGTAGCCGTCGGGCGTGATGTAGAAGCCCGAGCCGCTGCCGCCGCCGCGGCGCCGTCCGCGCGCAGGCTTCGGGGGTTCTTCCACCCGCAGCGACACGACGGCCGCAAACGAGCGCTCCAGTGTGCGGATCACGGCCTGCGAGTAGGCGTCGAGCAGCGCGAGGTCGTCGGCCGGTGCGCGGGAACCGTCATGGTCGTCGGATGGCAGCATGGTCTCTTCTCACAGCCCCACGAGGCCCAGCCGCAGCCCGAGCCGCACGGCTTCGGTACGGCGCGATGTGCCGGTCTTCTCGAGGATCTGCGCGACGTGGAACTTGGCCGTGTGCGGCGAGATGCCCAGGCGCTGCGCGATGTCGTGGTTCGGCAGTCCCTGCGCGAGCAACTCGAAGACTTCGAGCTCGCGCGGCGTGAGCGGGTCGCGCAGGTCGTCGGTGGCCTCGCCGCGCGCGGCCGCCGGCAGCACGCCCGGGTCGTGCACGTCCAGCCCTTGCGCCAGCGCGGCCACCGCCACGCGCATGCGCTCCGGGCCGGCATCGGGCCTCAGCACGGCCAGCGGACGGCCGGCGAGCTGCCGGGCCTGATCGGCGTCCGGCGCGATGCCGTGCAGCCACAGCAGCGGCACGCCGGCCGGCAGCTCGTGCCACGCGACGATCGCCTCGACCTGGATGTCGATGCCCTCGGGCGGCGGCATCGCGCGCAGCGCGGCGGCTGCACCGGCAGCGGTCCAGCTCGAGGGGCTCCAGACGACCAAACGCACGGGTCGGCGCAGCTCGTGTCGGAAGCTCAGTGGCAGCGCGACGCCGGCCGCTCGCCGATGTCCACCACCACGTCCAGCGGCTGCCCGCCGCGCAGCAGATGCAGGCCGACGCGCGCCCCCACGGGCTCGCCACCGAGCAGCGCCAGCAGCGTCTCCACGTCGCCCACCGGCTGCCCGCCCACCGACAGGATCACGTCACCCACCAGCAGGCCTGCGCGTGCGGCCGGGCTGTCGTCGGCGAGACCGGCGACCAGCAACCCCCGGCCGTCGCGCCCCAGCGCCACCGCCTGCGCGGCGATGCCCAGGTAGCCGCGCACGATGCGACCGTGCTGCAGCAGCTGATCGACGACACGGTCCACCGTGGCCAGCGGCAGCACGATGCCGTGGTGGCGTGCCAGCGCGGCGCTGGCCACACCGATCCAGCGGCCGGATGCATCGGCCACCGGCGCGCCGTTCAAGCCCGGGTAGAGCCCGCCGTCCAGCCGCAGCAGCGCATCCACCGAGCCGCCGCGCCAGGTGCGCCACGCGGTGCCCACGGCGCCCAGCCGCCCGAAGCTCGCGTGCAGCAGACCCGAGGGCTCGCGGCCCACTGCGAACACCGCGTCGCCCGCCTGCAGGCTGTCGCCCAGGCGGCGTTCGGCGGCCGGACCGGTCTCGGCTGCGACCTCGATGACCGCGAGATCGGTGCTCGGGTCGACGCCGCGCACGGCGGCCGTCTGCGTGTCGCCGCCGGGCGCGGCGACGCGCACCTTGTCGGCGTGGCCGATGGCCGAAGCGGTGGTCACCACCACGCCGGGCCTGAGCACGACCCCGGCGGCCGCGCCGCGCCGGCGCGTGGCCAGGCCGACGACGCTGGCGCCGAGCGCCGCGACGGGCGCGGCCAGCGAGCCGGTTGACTCGCGCGCATCGGCGGCGGGGGTGGGCGAGGAAGAAGGAGATGCAGCGGACATGGGAGGCGCCGGGCAGATCCGGCCGTGAGCAGATGCCGCACATCGTCGGCCGATCGCGCCCCGTGCACATCGCCCGATCGGCCGGGAACGGCCTGCCCGAACGGGCAGGCCGACTACGTGGAGCCGGCAGCCCCTTTCACAAGGTCGGCCCGCATCGGCAAGCGTCGCAGCCGCCGGCCGCTGGCGCGGAAGATCGCGTTGGCCAACGCCGGCGCGACCGTGGGGATGCCCATCTCGCCGCAGCCCACCGGGTCCACCGTCGAGGGCACGACATGCACCTGCATGCGCCGCGGCACCAGCGCCTGCGGCAGCAGCGGGTACTCGGCGAAGCTGCCTTGCACCACGCGGCCGCCGTCGACGGTGATCTGCTGCAGCAGTGCCGCGGCGAGGCCGTCGAGCGTGCCGCCCTGCATCTGTGCCTCGATGCCCAGCGGGTTGATCGGCCTGCCCACGTCCACCGCGCAGGCGACGTGCTCGATGCGCACGCCCTGGGGCCCGCCCATCGCCACCTCGATGGCGTGAGCCGCGTAGCCACCGAACGTGAAGTGGCACGCGAGGCCCACGCCGCGGCCGGCCGGCCGTGCACGCGGCCAGTCGATCGCCGAGGCCACCTGCCGCAGCACGGCGGCCAGCCGCGCGGGTTCGAAGGTCGGCCCCCCGTGCTGGCCGTACGGCAGCCGCCCCTCGCGGTCGAGCAGCTCGAGCCGCAGTGCCAGCGGGTCGCGGCCAGCGGCATGCGCCACTTCGTCGAGGAAGCTCTGCACGACGAAGGCGTTGGCCCAGTGCGCGGGCGCGCGCCACGAACCGCGCGGGATGCCGCTCTGTGCCGCGCACCACTCCAGCCGCAGGTGCGGCACCAGGCGTGCCGGGAAGTCGTCGACGTAGAGCTCGCTGGTCCAGTCGTCCTCGGGCTTGATGTCGGCGCGCCGGTAGTACTTCGACGCGCCGGCGAGCTTGTGATTCCAGGCGGTGACGCGCCCGCGGCCATCGAGCGCGGCCGTCAGCCGGTGGTGGCCGGCCGGGCGGTAGAAGTCGTGCCGCAAGTCGTCGTCGCGCGTCCACATCAGCTTGACGTTGCGGCCGCTGGCCTTGGCGATCAGCACGGCCTCGGCGACGAAGTCGCTGCTGAGCCGCCGGCCGAAGCCGCCGCCGGCCCGCGTCATGCGCACATCCACGCGGTCGCGCGGGATGCCGGTGTGGTTCATCACGCGCCGCGGCGCCGCGCCGGGGCTCTGCTGCGAGCCGACGACCCGCGCGCGGCCGTTCTCGAACTGCACAACGACGTTCGGCGGCTCCATCGGCGCGTGGCTCGCGAACGGCACGCGGTAGGTGGCCTGCACCGTGCGCGCGGCCTGCTGCAGCGCGGCCTCGAGGTCGCCGTCGCTGCGCACCACGCGGCCGGGCGATTCGAGCAGCCTCTCGCATTGCGCAGCGAACGCCGCGCTCGACTCTCGCACGTGCGGCCCCGGCTGCCACCGTACCTTCAGCGCGGCACGCCCGCGCAACGCCGCCCAGGTGTTGCGCGCGAGCACGGCCACACCGGCGGCGAGGTTCTCGGCCAGCGGCTCGCCGGGCTTGGGCCCCGGGATCGCGACCACGTCGACGACTCCCGGGACCGCGCGCGCCGCGCGGTCGTCGAACGACTCGAGCGCGCCGTCGAAGGTCGGGCAGCGGGCCATCACGGCGACGAGCGTGTCGTCGGGCGTCACGTCGAGTCCGTAGACGGCGCGCCCGGTGACGATGTCGTGGGCATCGACCACCCGCTGCGGCGTGCCGACGATGCAGAAGTGCGCGGGGTCCTTCAGCGCGGCCTTCTCCGTCGGAGCCGGCAAGGCGGCCGCCTGTGCGGCGAGGGCCGCGTACGGAAGGCGGCGGCCGTCGGCATGCAGCACGTGTCCGTCTTCGGTGCGCAGCACCGCGGCATCGGTGTTCCAGCGAGCCGCCGCGGCTGCCACCAGCAGCGCGCGGGCGTCGGCGCCGAACTGCCGGTGGTCGGCCCAGGCTTCGGGGATGTTGGTGCTGCCACCGGCGCCCTGGCTGCCGACGCGCCACCGCGGCGGCTGCACGAGGAAGTCGACCATCAGCGGCAACTGCTCCACGCGCACGTCGGCCCAGCGCACGTCGAGTTCCTCGGCGATCAGCATCGGCAGCGCGGTGCGCACGCCCTGGCCGATCTCCGGTGCCCGGCAGCCGATGACCACGCGGTTGTCGGGCTCGATGCGGATCACGAGACCCAGCGCGGTGCCGCTGCCACCTTGCGCCTCGGTCGGCCGCAGCCACAGCGCACCACCGGCGGCGAGCCCGGCCTGCAGCACCGCGCGGCGGGTCGGCAGGCCCGTCATGGCCGCCGCCCCGCGGCCGCGGACATGCGCTCGGCGGCCAGGCGGATCGCACGGCGGATGCGCACCTGCGTGCCGCAGCGACACAGGTTGGTGATCGCATCCAGGTCGGCGTCGACAGGATCCGGCCGACGGGCCAGCAGCGCCACCGCGGCCATGATCTGGCCGGCTTGGCAGTAGCCGCACTGCGCCACGTCCTCGTCGATCCACGCCTGCTGCACCGGGTGCAGCCGCTCGCCCTGCGCCAGGCCTTCGATGGTGCGCACGCGGGCGCCGCGCAGCGCGTCCATGCGCACGGTGCACGCGCGCACGGCCCGCTCGTTCACGTGCACCGTGCAGGCGCCGCACTGCCCGACGCCGCAACCGTACTTGCTGCCGGTGAGCCGCAGATCGTCGCGCAGCGCCCACAGCAGCGGCTGGGCGCCATCACCGCCCCAGCGCACCGGCTCGCCGTTCACCTCCAGATCGATCATCACGCCATCGTCCATGCCCTGGCCTCCGCGCCGGTCGGGTCGGCCTGCTGCCACCCGCAGACGACGATGCTGGAGGGACTCGTGGTGGCCCTGCCGGCGGCGTGCGACGGACGACCGGTCGCAGCCGATGGGCCGCGGCCCGCGACCGGCCGCGATCACGGCCGCCGCGGCGCGAACCGGTGCGACTCAGCGCGGCGACGCGGTGGCGGCCAGCGGCCGCCGTCCCTGCAGGTCGCGCATCGCCTGCGGCAGGTAGTCGCCGATCGCCGGCAGCGGCTGGATGTCGGGTGAGCTCGCAGGCTGGTAGAGGTACACGCGGCCCTGCTTGATGCCGACGTAGGTCTGCGTCGGCTCGTAGTAGCGGTAGCGGTAGCCGTTCCACGTGAGGGATGGCGGCGCACCCTTCAGCAGGTCGGGGAAGGTGATCTGGCCCCAGTCGAGCAGCAGGTCGGCGAAGTACGCCTCGGTGGGGGTGTCCCACGCGATCAGGCGGTCTCCGGCGATCTCGGGCTTCGCGGCGTAGACGGTGGCGCCGATGCCGTCGAGCGCGGAGAGGATCGGCGTCAGCAGCTCGGCCTGCAGGTCGTCGGTGGCGGCTCCGGGATCGCCCCGCCACACGCGGCTGCCGTTGACCAGCGCCACCACCGTGAGGCGTTTGCCGCCCGTCACACGCGGCGTGCTGACCCAGCCGGCGCGGGTGCCCGGCAGGCTGCCCTGGTAGCGCACCGCCCGATCGGCCGAGCCGGCCAGCGCGGGCAGCGTCTCCACGCCCAGCCCGACGTTGCGTGTGCCGTCGGCCGGCGTCTGCTCGGCCTGCATCTGCGCCCATGTGGCGGGCTGCAGCAGCGCCGGCAGCCGGATGCCCTGCAGACGCTGCACGAAGCGAGTGACGGTGAGGGCGGACGCGACCAGCCCTGCCGCACCGCCGTAGCCTTCGAGCGTGTAGCTGCCATAGGGACGCGCCACCCGCGCGGGCTCGGGGGCGGCATAGAGCTTGGGGATCGGCGTGACCTGCGCTGCGCCGGGCACGTCGTGGTACGTCGCCTCGCCTTCGGTGATCTGTGCGGGGAGCACGTTGCCGACGCGCACGCGGCCGCTGGACAGCGCCTCGGGCCCGAGCAGCTCGGCGAGCTGCGCATCGATGGAACGCCCGTCGACCAGCTCGGCGATCCACTGCAGCCAGAGGTAGCCGATGTCGTTGTCGGCGTGGCGTGCGCCCGGGTCGAAGTTGAGCCGTCCGTCCAGCAACCACTTCTCGATCTGTTCGCGAGCCGAGGTGCGCGTGAACCCGCCGGAGTCGACGTAGTAGCCGCCGGCGATGTCGGTGCCGCCGGCAGCGCGGTCGAGGCCCCAGGTGCTCGTGAGCAGGTGGCGCACGGTGACCTGCCGGATCCGGTTGTCCGCCGGCAGGAAGGCCACCTGGAACCGGATGAAGTCCCAGGCAAACGCGTCCAGGCTCAGCCGGCCCTTCTCGACCAGCCGCAGGATCAGTGCCGCCGTGAAGGTCTTGCTGACCTGAGCCAACCGGTGCTCGAGCCACGGCGACATCGGCAGGCTGCGCGCGCGGTCGGCGACTCCATAGCCTTGCGCGTAGACGATGCGGTCGTCGTAGGCGACCACCACGCTGGCGCCGGGCTGGCCGTAGCGGGCGAGGTAGCCGTTCACCGCCTGGTCGACGGGCGCGAACGCCGGATCGACCGGTCCCACCTGCGGCTGCGCGCGCACGGCCAGCGCGAGCGACGTCAACAGCACGAAGGCGGCAACGCCGCGGATGCACCGGATTCCCACCACGTCTGGACTCCTGACGACAGACACCGGAGCCTATCGTGCACCGTCTGCCGCGGCCATCCCGCAGCCCGGCGTGTCCATGTGTGTCAGCGCGGCCCGGCGCCGGGGGCCGCGGCCGTGCGCGCCGCCATCTCGTCACGCAGGCGCTTGAGCTTGGCGCGCGGATCTTCCTGCGCCACCGCCTCGTCGAGCTTCATCTCGGCGATGAAGCGGCTGGGCACGCCGGCCACGGTCTCGCGGCCGCGCTTGCGCCGGCGCAGCGTGCTGACGACCAGCGTGCGCCGCGCGCGCGTGATGCCGACGTACATCAGCCGCCGCTCCTCCTCCAGGCGCTCGGCGGTCATGTCATCGTCTCCACTGCGGAACGGCAGCAATCCTTCGTTGACGCCGGCGAGGATCACGTGCGGCCACTCCAGGCCCTTGGCGGCGTGCAGCGTCGAGAGCGTCACCACGTCCTGCTCGTCGTTGCGCTCGGCCAGGCTGATGATCACGCTGATCGTCTGCGCCACGTCGAGCACGCTGGAAGGCTCCTCTCCGGGCTCGCCGCCGCAGCGCTTGCCGATCCAGTCGACGAACTCGAGCACGTTGGTCCAGCGCGCCTGCGCGAGCTTCTCGCTGTCCTCGCCGTCGTGCAGGTGCTGCTCGTAGCCGATCGCCTTCAGCCACGCCAGCAGCATCGCGCGCGCGTCCTCGGTGCCGCGCGTATGCCGCGCCTGCTCCTCCATCGCGTGGATCTCGCGGCCGAACTCCTGCAGCGCCTCCACCGCCTTGCCCTTCATCACCGTGGGCAGCGTCGGCGCGAACAGCGCCTCGAAGAGGCTGGTCTTCCACTTGCCGGAGAACTCGCCCAGCGTGGCCAGCGTCTGGTGGCCGATGCCGCGCTTGGGGGTGGTGACCGCCCGCAGGAAGGCCGGGTCGTCGTCCTGGTTCACGAGCAGGCGCAGCCACGCGCACAGGTCGCGTATCTCGGCGCGGTCGAAGAAGCTCTGGCCGCCCGACACCTTGTACGGAATCTGCGCCGCGCGCAGCTTCTGCTCGAAGGCCTTGCTCTGGTGGTTGGCGCGGTAGAGCACCGCCACGTCCGAGAGCTTGGTGCCGCCGGCCGCGCGCAGCGCCTTCACGCGGCCCACCGCGCGTTGGGCCTCGTGCTCCTCGCCGTCGCACTCGAGCACCTTCACCGGCTCGCCGTCGCCGAGGTCGCTCCACAGCTTCTTCTCGTAGATCTTCGGGTTCTTCGCGATCACCGCATTGGCCGCGCGCAGGATGTGCCCGGTGGAGCGGTAGTTCTGCTCCAGCGGAATCACCGTGAGCTGCGGGTACTCCTGCGGCAGGCGCTTCAGGTTGTCGATGGTCGCGCCGCGCCAGCCGTAGATGCTCTGATCGTCGTCGCCCACCGCGGTGAAGCGAGCGCGCTCGCCCACCAGCGCCTTCAGCAGTTCGTACTGCACGGCGTTGGTGTCCTGGTACTCGTCGACGAGCACGTGGCCGAAGGCGTTCTGCCACTTCGCGCGCGCCTCGGCGTCGCGCTGCATCAGCGCCAGCGGCAGGCCGATCAGGTCGTCGAAGTCCACGCTCTGGTAGGCCGCGAGGCGCTCCTGGTAGCGGTGCATCACGCGCGCGGCGACCTTCTGGTCGTCGTCGGCCGCCACGCCCTCCGCCGCCGCCGCGTCCAGCCCCTGGTTCTTCCACAGGCTGATCGTCCATTGCCAGCGGCGTGCCAGCGCGTTGTCGGTGCTGCCGCCGCAGTCGCGCAGCACGCCCAGCACGTCGTCGCTGTCGAGGATCGAGAAGTTCGGCTTCAGCCCGACGCGCTCGCCATCGGCGCGCAGCATGCGCACGCCCAGCGCGTGGAAGGTGCAGATCACCAGGTCCTTCGCGGCACGCGGGCCGACGATGTCGCGCGCCCGCTCGCGCATCTCGGCGGCGGCCTTGTTCGTGAACGTGATCGCCGCGATCTCGCGCGGCGCCACGCCGCTCTGCAGCAGCCGGGCGATCTTGTGCACGATCACGCGCGTCTTGCCCGAGCCGGCGCCGGCGAGCACGAGGCAAGGCCCCGAGAGGTGATGCACCGCCTTCATCTGCGCGGGGTTGAGCGAGGCGGGAGCGGACATCGTGCGCGAACAGCAGCATGCGCCGGCGGTCGGCGGCACACGTGAGAGGTGGAAGGGAACGCGTCGTCCGGCGGCGCGAAGCAGCCCGTCGTCGACGGCCGCGGATGATACGCAGCGGCCTTGGGTCCATCGGCCCTGCGGGCGAGGCCGGCGGTCGTGACGCATGCCACGCGCCGCGCCACGGCCGGCGCTGGCGGGCCCCCTCGTTCGGGGTGATCGCGGGCGTCGGCTGTCCGGGCGGCCAGTGCGCGCGCGGACCCCGGCCGGAACACTGCGGCGCAACACCACGGCACGGCGGCACCCAGGCCGCCACCCTTCACCATGACCCACCGACACCCGATCACCCACGTCGCCACGGCACTGGCCCTGGCCGCATGCGCCGCGCTGGCCACCCCGCCCGCGGACGCCGCCCTCGTGGCCCGCAGCCTGGACGGCGACGCCACCACGGTCGAGGCCTACCACGACACCAGCCGCGGCATCACCTGGCTGCGCGATGCGAACGCCTTGGCCGACGCCTACGGCCTCGCCGCCACGATGGGCTACGCCGCAGCCACCGCGGCGCTGGCCAGCTTCAACGCCGACCCCACGCTGAACTACGGCCACGATGGCTGGCGGCTGCCCGATGCCGCCGGCGTGCACATCGTCGGCGGGGCGGGCTGCCAGTTCGGCACAACGGCACCACCGACTGCGGCGACAACGTGGACGTCGCCAGCAGCGAGCTCGCACACCTCTTCCACGTGCTGCTGGGAAACCTGAGCTGGCGCGACACCACCGGTGCCGTGCGCCCCGGCGTGGCCGGCATCGACTGGGGCCTCGTGGACACCGGCGACTTCGACGACCTCGACGCCGTCGGCTACTGGAGCCGCACCACGAGCTACCGCCTGGTCTTCGGCATCGCGCAGCCCGGCCAGGTGGTGTTTCAGATGAACACCGGCAGCCAGACGATCAACAGCCCCGGTGCGCTCAACGCCGCCTGGCTGGTGCACGACGGCGACATCGGCACGGCCGTCGTCGAAGCCGCCGTCGTGCCGGCGCCGGGTTCGCTGGCGCTGCTCGCGCCGGGCCTGCTGGCACTCGGCCTGGCACGGCCGTCCCGACGCCGCGGCGCGTGAGCGGCCGCGATATCCCACCCCTGTCGTCACCCCCTCCGGAGAACCTTTCCATGACCCTCGCCACCCCCTTGCGCCGCACCTCGGCAGCGCTGCTGCTGTCCCTGGCCGGCGCCAGCCAGGCCGCCATCGTCGAAGGGACCGACGTCGGCCCGTTCCGCACGTTCGTCGACACCGCCACCGGCACCGTCTGGGCCGACCTGGACAACCACCTGACGTTTACCGGCTCCGGTTTCGCGTTCCGCTACGCCGACCGGGCGGACTACCTCGCCGCGCTGCAGGCTGCCGGCTTCGCCTGGGCCACCACGACGGAAGTCGCGGCGCTGACGGCAGCCGTGCCGATGGCGACCACGCCGGAGTTCGTGACCCTGGGCGGATCGATGGCCAGCCTGAGCTTCGGCGAGACCACCACGCTCGACGGCTACGCGGACGTCGGCGACGGACTGGTGCAGCGGCACTACGGCCTGCCCGACTACGGCGCGGGCACCGCGACCTGGGCAGTCGGCGGCTGGACCCCCTGGCCGTCGGCGCTGAACGACTCCGGCCTGTGGGCCTACATCCCGGGGGCGCCCGGGCCGGCGCCCGGCGTGCCGCTGCCCGGCACGCTGGCGCTGGTGGCCGCCGGCCTGTGCATCGCGGCGCGGCGCCGCGGGGCCGTGCGGCAACCCGCCGCCCCGCGGGCATCGGCCCGCGCAGAATCGGCCCCATGAGGGACCTGCCCCGCCGCTCGCTGCTGCTGGCCGTCGCCGCCAGCCTTGCCACCCCCGGACGCATCGTGCGCGCCGCCGACGTGCCGCGCTTCGGGCTCGGCGTCGCATCCGGCACGCCCACCGCACAGGGCGTGGTGCTGTGGACGCGACTCACCGGCGACGAGCTGCCCGCCGAGGTGCCGGTGCAGTGGGAACTGGCGCACGACGAGGCCTTCACGCGCATCGCCGCGCGCGGCACCGAGACCGCCCGCGCCGACGAAGCGCACTCGGTGCACGCCGAGCCGCGCGGCCTGGAACCTGCGCGGGGCTACTGGTACCGCTTCCAGGCGCTGGGCCAGCGCAGCGCCACCGGGCGGACGCGCACGGCGCCGGGCCCCGGCGACGAGGTGCGCCGCTTCACGTTCGCCACCGCGAGCTGCCAGCGCTACGAGCACGGCCACTACGCGGCCTGGCGCGACGTGGCCGGGTCGCCGCCGGACCTCGTGCTGTTCCTCGGCGACTACATCTACGAGTACGCCGCCAACCCGCGCGCCCTGCGCACCACGCACGGCGGCCGCACCGAAGACCTGCCCGCGTACCGGCAGCGCTACGCCGACTACAAGGCCGACCCGCACTTGCAGGCCGCGCACGCGACCGCGCCGTGGATCCTGATCTGGGACGACCACGAGGCGGAGAACGACTACGCCGGCCTGCTCGGCGAGCGCCGCCAGCCGAACTTCGAGGCACAGCGCGCCGCCGCCTACCGCGCGTGGTGGGAGCACCAGCCGGTGCCGCGCGCGATGAAGCCCGTGGGCCCCGACGCGCGCATCCACGGCAGCCTCGACTGGGGGCGCCTGGCGCGCATCGTCACGCTCGACGACCGCCAGTACCGCGACGCGCAGGTCTGCCCGCGCCCCGGCCGCCCCGGCGGTTCCGCGTTCCCGATGCTGGCCGACTGTCCGCAGCTGCTCGAACCGGCGCGCACGCTGCTCGGCCGCGAGCAGGAAGCGTGGCTCGCCGGCCAGTGGAGTCGCGAGCACCGGTGGAACCTGCTCGCGCAGCAGACGCTGATGGCACGCTGCTCGCGCACCGCGCCGTGGGTGGAGGGGAAGCGCGCCGGCCAGTACTGGACCGACGGCTGGGACGGCTACCCCGGCGCGCGCGAACGGCTGCTGCGCGGGATGATCGAGGCACGTGCCGCGGGGCCGGTGGTGCTCGGCGGCGACGTGCACGGCAATTTCGTCGCCGACTTGAAGGTGGACTACGACGACGAACGCGGCGCCGTGGTGGCCAGCGAGTTCTGCGGTACGTCGATCACCTCCGACGGCGGCCCGCAGAGGCTCGTCGACGAACTGCGCCCGCACAACCCGCACCTGCACCACGCGCGGGTCGACGAGCGTGGCACGACGCGCTTCGTGCTCGAACCCGGCCGGCTGCAGGCCGAGCTGCGCGTGGTCGAGGATCCGAAGCGCGCCGACAGCCCGGTGCGCAGCGGCGGGCGCTACGCCGTCGAGCAGGCCAAGCCGGGCGTGCAGCGGGCCTGAGACGGGTACCGCCTCCGATGCGAGCCCTGCACCGACTCGCACCGGGCCTCGCAGCCCTGGCACTGCTCGCGTCGTGCGGCGGCGGCGGCGACGCCCCGCCACGCTCGACGCCGGCCAGCGGCGCCACGGCCTTCCGCGACGCCGTGCAGCTCGCGATCAGCGGCAGCCCGCGCCGCACGCGACTGGCCGTGGCGTCTGCGGCGGCCACGGCCGTCGATCCGATCGAGGCGGCCGAGCAGCTGCTCGACTTTGCCGAAGCCAGCTTCCCCGAGCTGTTCCCGGGCCCGCAGGCCAGCGCCGACCTCGCCGGCTACCGCTACCGGTACTACCCGGCCACCGGCCTCTACCTCGGCGTGCGCGACGGCCAGGTCCATGGGCTCGGCGGCGCCTTCGGCAGCGAGGTGGTGGGCTTCGGTCCGCTCACGCAGTTCATCACGCCGGCATCGCCGCCCGCGCCATGCGCCGATGCCGACGCCGCCTCCGACACGCACCTGACGCGCCGCGCGTCGGTGGGGCGCAGCGCCACGCTGCTGGTGATGGGCTGCCGCGGCGCCGTGGCCTCGGCGCAATGGCGGCAGCTCGCCGGGCCGGCCGTGCCGCTGGTGTCGGCGCGCGGGCAGGCGCTGTCGTTCGTTCCCGATGGCGCCGGCACCTACCGGTTCGCGGTCGACTATGTCGATGCCGCCGGCGACTCACGCAGCGCCACGCTGGCGCTGCCGGTGGCCGACGCCTCCCCGTCACGCGCACGGCTGGCGCTGCGCACCAACCCGACCGTGCGCATGGGCGGGCCGGTGTCGGTGCGCGCCTGGCCGCAGGCAGCCGATGGCGACGCGGTCTCGTCGATCGCCTGGGCGCAGCTCGAAGGCCCGGCGGTGACGCTGGACACGACCGACGACCACGTCGCCCACTTCACCGCGCCGCAGGTGGCGGCCGACACGCTGATCCGGCTGCGCGCCACCGTCACCACGGCCGCCGGCGACAGCGCGCTCGACGAGGTGGCGGTGCTCGTCGAGCGCCACGCGCAGGCACCGGCGGGCGACCCCTATGCGCTGTGGAGCGGCGAGCACCTGGAGCGCGTCCACCCGCACGACCCCGCCAGCCGCCACGCCGCCAACCTCGAGCGCTGCTCGTACTCGACGAGCCAATATGCCTCGGGCGCGCGCTACAACCTGTGCACGCTCGGCACGCTCCCCTTCCTCGGCCAGGAGACCTTCGGCGCGCTGCCCACGGTGGAGCAGGTGATGGACCGCGTGCTCGTCTCGCACGACTGGATGGGCCGCAACTTCGAGGCCTTCCTGCGCGAGCACGACCGCGAGGGCGACTTCCGCCGCATGCTGCAGAGCGTGACGACGATCGTGATCGGGTCGCGCATCCGGCCGTCGTACCACTACGCGGGCACCGGCGCGATCTACCTCGACGCCGACAGCTTCTGGATCACGCCCGAGGAACGCGACACGCTCAACGAGCGGCCCGACTACCGCTCCACCTTCGACGACGGGCTGCAGTTCGACAACCTGTGGCGCTACGTGCGCGGCAACCGGAGCCTGTTCCTGTTCGACGACCCGCGGCAGCGCGTGACGCGCAGCATCGATCGCGTGCGCGACGAGGCGGCGCCGCTGATGTACCACGAGCTCGGGCACGCGCTGGACTACCTGCCGCCGACCTCGTACGCGGCGGTGTCCGACCGGCTGTCGGCATGGTCCAACCTGTACAACCGCATGGTGCGCTACGAGCTGGCCTCGGACGCGCTGGCCGCGCAGCACCCGCTGGCCTCGGCCGAGATGAAGGCGCTGGCGCAGGTGGCCTACCGCGGCGAGACGGCCACCGATGCGCAGAGGGCCTACACGCCGGAGCAGGTGGCCGGCTACTTCGCGCCCGACCTCGCCACCGACGACTACGCCTACACCTCGCAGTTCGAGGACCTGGCGATGACGCTGGAGGAGCTGCTGATGGCGTCGCGTCTCGGCGTGCAGCGCGACGTGGCCTACAGCGGCAAGATCGGCGACGAAGACACCTCGACGACGATCATCGTGCGCTGGGGCCAGCGCGGGCGCGTCGGCGAGGCGGCGATCCGGCCCAAGGCGCGCGAGATCGCGCGGCAGCTCGTGCCGTGGTTCGATCCGGCCGAGGTCGATCGGCTGGCGGCACCTCTGGCGCTGCGCGCCGGCGAGTCGTGGCGCGCCAACCTGGGCGCGCCGTCGCTGCTGCGCCAGCCTCTGCGCGCCGAGCCGCGCTGGCTCGAGGCATGGCGAATGCGGCATGAACTGCGCCGCATCGCCGACCAGCGGCGCGCGGCGCAGCGCGCGTTGCCGCTGCCGCCGCCCGATGTGGCCGCGCCGCCGTGGGCGCGGCAGATCAGTCGCCCGCGGCCGGCTGGCCTCCGGCCGCGCTGACGCCGCCGGCGGGGCGCTCGCCCGGCAGGGCCGACAGCACGGCCGCGGTGAACAGCGCCACGCCGGCCATCGCGGCGAACAGCGTGCCGAAGCCCGCGGCCTTCACCGCCGGCCCCAGCGCCCACACCGCCGCCGAACTGATGGCCAGCGAGATCGCCAGCCGCAGCCCGGCCACGCGGCTGCGCATGCGGTCGTCGACGTAGCGCACGATGGTGGCGTCGGTGAACGGGATCGCGCCGAAGATGAAGATCATCGAACCCAGCAGCGCGAGCCAAGCCCACCAGCCCTGCGCCGTGGCGGCGAGCGCCAGCATCGGCACCTGCACCAGCACCACCACCAGCCACAGCGGCTTGAGCGGGTAGCGGTCGATCAGCCGCCCCACCACCACCTGCGCCACCGAGGCCACCGCGTAGACGGCGCCCAGCAGCAGCCCGAGCGTGGACGGGTCGGTGACGATCGCCGAGAGCCGTTCGCCCAGCATCTGCCCGTTGCCGTTGGTCGTGAGGTTGAAGATCAGCCCGCTCGAGGCGTTGGCCAGCGTCATCACCGCCAGCACGCGCAGCAGCGCCGGGCGCGACAGCGACACCGCGGCCTTCTTCGTGCGCTGCGCCGGTGGCTCGGTCTCGCGCGGCGCCACGCGCCAGAACACCGCGCCGGCCACCAGGCACAGCACGCCCGGCACCGCGAACGCCGCGCGCCAGCCGGCGTGCTCGACGAGGAAGCCGGTGACCACCGCTGCCGCCGCGATGCCCAGGTTGCCGGACAAGCCGTTGACGCCGATCGCCGCACCCGGGTTGGCCGCCTTCTGCACGAGCATCGGGATGCCCACCGGGTGGTAGATGGCCGAGAAGGTGCCCATCAGCGTGAGCGCCGCGGCCAGCGTCCACGGGCCGGTGGTGGCGGCGATCAGCAGCGCCGAGAGCCCCATGCCGGCGAAGAACACCAGCATCATCTGCCGCCGCCCCCATTGGTCGCCGAACTTGCCCGCGGGCAGCGAGCCCAGGCCGAACATCAGGAACGCGCCGGCGCCGTACGGCATCAGGTCTTCCCAGCGCGCGAGGCCGAAGTCCTGCGCGATCGCAGCCACCGCGGTGGCGAAGATCAGCAGGAACAAGTGGTCGAACGCGTGCGCGATGTTCAGCAGCAGCGAGAGGGATCGGCTCATCGCGCGATGCTAGGACGGAACGCGCGTGGCCGCAGTGCTCCGCGGCGAGAATCGGCGCCGCCGATGCAGCCGATCCTCGCCGTCACCATCCCCTTCTTCGCGCTGGTCCTGTGCGGGTACCTGGCCGGGCGCCAGCACGTGCTGCCCGAGAGCGCGATCCCGGGGCTGAACGTCTTCGTCCTGTACTTCGCGCTGCCGTGCATGCTGTTCCGCTTCGGCGCGCAGACGCCGGTGCTCGAGCTGCTGAGCCCCGCGGTGCTGGGCGTGTGGCTGGTGTCGGCGCTGCTGATCGTGTTCGTCACCGTGGCCACCACGCTCGGGCCGAAGGTGCCGATGAAGGATGCCGCCTTCGGCGCGCTGGTTGCCGCGTTTCCGAACACCGGCTTCATGGGCGTGCCGCTGATGGTGGCACTGGTGGGTTCGGCCGCCGCGGCGCCGATGATCGCCACGATCCTCGCCGACATCTTCGTGACCAGTTCGCTGTGCATCGGCCTGGCGCAGCTAGGCGGCCGCGACAGCACGCGTGCCGAGGTGGTGAGGCGCGTGCTGCGCGGCACGCTCGTGAACCCGCTGCCGTGGGCCATCGCGCTGGGCGGCGTGTTCTCGGTGATGGGTTGGCGGCTGTGGGGCCCGCTGGACGCAGCGGTGAAGATGCTCGGCGACGCCGCGTCGCCGGCGGCCCTGTTCACGATCGGCGCCGTGCTGTGGCGCTCGGGCCTGCACGCGCACACGCGCACGCCGGCGCGCCGCTTCCTGCCGGTGGCGCTGGTGAAGCTGGCGATCCACCCGCTGCTGGTGGCGGCACTCGGCGCGGTGGCGATCCAGCTGCAGCTCGGCCTCACGACCTTCCAGCTGACGATGATGATCCTCACCGCCGCGCTGCCCAGCGCCAGCAACGTGGCGATGCTGGCCGAGCGCTACGGCGCCGACAACGGCCGCATCGCGCGCATCATCATGACGAGCACCGTGCTCGCCTTCGCGAGCTTCACGCTGCTGGCCTGGGCGCTGGGCGTGCAGCCGCGCCTGCCGTCGCCGTGAAGGCCGCTCCCACACGAACCTCCGAGGTCCTCTCCATGCACACCCCGCCACGATGGGCCGGCCTGCTGCTCGCATCGGCACTCGCGCTGCCGGCCGCCGCCGAAGGCCTGAGCTGCGAGACGCTGCGCGAGCAGATCGGCGCGAAGATCCGCGCCGGCGGCGTTTCGCAGTTCACGCTGGTCATTGCCGAACAGTCGGCCAAGGTGGAGGGCCGCGTGGTGGGCAGCTGCGGGCGCGGCAGCCGCAAGATCGTCTACACCGCCGGCAAGGGCAGCAGCGGCGACGCGATCCTCACCGAGTGCAAGGACGGCACGGTGTCGGTGGGCGGACGCTGCGGGCGGTAGCGGCGCGGGCGGCGGGCGTTCGCGTCAGGCCGGCGGTGCGTGCCGGTACACCGCCGCGGTGCTGCCGAGGAAGTCGATCTCGCGGTCGAGCATGGCACCCAGCCGCAGTGCCAGCGCCACCGAGCGCGTGTTGTCGGGGCGGATCAGGCTGATCAGCTCGTCGCGGCCCAGTTCGCTGCGGCCCACTTCGATGGCCGCGCGGCAGGCCTCGTAGGCGAGGCTGCGGCCCCAGAACTCGCGCGCCAGCAGCCAGCTCAGCTCGCACCCGGGCCAGCCCTCGGGTTCGAGGAATCCGGCGCGGCCGACGAGCCGGCCGTCCTCGCGCGACTCCAGCGCCCAGGTGCCGTGGCCCAGCAGCGCCCACTGGCCGCAGAACATCGCCAGGTGCCGCCAGGCCACGTCGCGCGCCACCGCGCCGCCGCTGCCGATGTGGCGCATCACCTCCTCGTCGGCGCACATCGCGGCGTAGGCGTCGAGGTCGGACTGGCGGAACGGCCGCAGCTTCAGGCGTTCGGTGAGGACGATCATCGGAAGAATCTCGGGGTCGTGTTCGCGCATATCGTGCGAGGGCCTGCATTCTGATCGCCGCCGCAAGGAGAAGACCGCATGATCACCCTGCACTACCACCCGAGCAATGCGAGCTTCGCGCCGCACGTGCTGCTGCGCGAGATCGGCGTGCCGTTCGAGCTGGCCCATGTCGACCGAGACCACGACGCGCACAAGGCGCCGGCCTACCTGAAGCTCAACCCCAACGGGCTGATCCCGGTGCTGGTGGATGGCAGCCTGGTGCTGTACGAGACCGCCGCAATCTGCCTGCACCTGGCCGATGCGCACCCGGCTGCGGCCCTCGCCCCGGCCCTGGGCACGGCCGAGCGCGCGCACTGCTACAAGTGGCTCGCGTGGATGACCAACACGCTGCAGGCCACGCTGATCGCCTACTTCTATCCGGAGCGCTGGGTCGACGACGGCAACGCCGCCGGCGCCGCGCAGGTGCGCGCGCACGCGATGGCCAAGGTGCACGGCCACCTGCAGCAGCTCGACGACCAGCTCGCCGCGCACGGCCAGCCATGGCTGCTGGGTGCGCAGTACTCAGCGGCCGACCCCTACGCCTTCATGCTGTGCCGCTGGACGCGCGGCTTCGCGAGCCGCCCCGCGCGCGAGTTCCCGCACCTCGCGCCGTACCTGCAGCGCATGGTCGAGCGGCCGGCGGTGCGGCGGGCGATCGAGGTCGAGGAGCTGAAGCCGCCGCTGTACTGACCGCTGCGGCGCTGCACGCGCGTGGCGCGTCAGCCCATCTTCACCGCGGTGCCGCTGACGGCCACCATCATCATGCCGTTGGCCTCGCCGAGCACCTCGTAGTCGAAGTCGATGCCGACGATGCCGTTGGCGCCGAGCTCCTTGGCCGCCTCGATCATGTCCTCCAGCGCGGCGTCGCGGGCACCGGAGAGCGCGCGCTCGTAGCCGCCGGCCCGCCCGCCGACCACGTCGCGGACCGACGAGAACAGGTCGCGGAAGATGTTGGCGCCGATGATGGCTTCGCCGTTGACGATGCCGAGGTAGTGCTGCACCGCGCGCCGCTCGGGCACGATGGTGGCGAGCAGGAAGTCGGGATCCTTCTTCGAGAACCAGCCCATGTCATGTGCTCCCAGGCCGCGCGGGCCGTCACCAGGTTCCGCTCGAGCGCAGGTGCTCGAGCCGCAGCGCCAGCGCCTGCCGCTTCTCGGCGATGCGCTGCTGCAGCGCGCGCGCCGCGGCCGAGCCGGCCGGCATCGCGTCCAGCTCGGCCTGAAGCGCGGCGATCTCGCGCATCGCCTCCACCTCCGCGGGCACGACGCCGGCGTCCTTCAGGATCTTCATCGGCATCTTCAGCTCGTCGGGCGTCTCGGCATACCCGTCGCCGAGGTTCAGCGGCTTGCCATAGCTCGGCGCCGCCCGCAGCTCGCCGCTGTGCTGGGCCTCGGCCAGCTTGTGGCCGATCTCGTCGTCGAGCAGGCGCAGACGCTGCTCCTTCTTTTCCTGCGCCGAGGATTCACTCATGAGTACGCCAGCTCCGAGGTGCCCATCTGCTCGATCCAGTGGCGCGTCAGCGGCGTCACCGGCTTGGCCAGGCGGCGCTCGTTGATGAGCGCGCGGCCGATGTCGCGGCGGCTGCCGCGCGCGGCGGCGGCCAGCAGCGAGAGGTCGATCAGGTCGCGTTGCGCATGGCTGCCGCCGAAGCGTTGCGCCGTGCCCCGCACGGCATAGAGCGCTGCGGCCGCCTCGTCGTGCGCGCCGCGGGCGTGCGCGATCAGCGCGCGCATCAGCGGCAGGCCGACCTCGCGCGACATCGGGTGGTTGCTGCGACGCGCGTCCTCGGCGTCGAGTGCGCGGGTGGCGCAGCGGGCCGTCCACGCTTCGGCCGCGGCCACGCGCCCGGCGGCCAGCAGCGCCAGCACGTGGTGCACGTCGTTGAACGCGTAGTAGCCGCAGGCCGCCTCGGCGGTGTCCCAGCCGTCGGCCACCGCGGCGGCCAGCGCCGACACGTCCTCGCCCAGCAGGTGCAGCCGCCACAGCATCGACGCCGCGTCGACTCGGTTCAGCGTGATCTGCAGCGCCGCGCCGCTGAGGTGGGTGTCGATCAGCCGCAGCACGCCGGCGGTGTCCAGCGCCTCGAGCCGGAACAGCGCCTTGTGCCACCACAGGTGACACGCGAAGCCGTTGCCTTCGGCCCACGCGGCCTGGTGCTGGCGCAGCCACACGCCGCCTTCCTCGTGCCGGCCCTGCATCTCCATCACGTGCGCCACCGCGTGCACGGCCCACGGGCCGCGCGGGTCCAGGGCCAGCGCCTCGCGCGCGGCATCCTCCGCCTGCGCGTAGAGGTTGTTCTCCTCCAGGCCGAAGGCGTAGAGGCCCATCACCAGCGGCCGCAGCGGGTCGCCCTCGGCCCACGCCGGCAACGCGCGCGCCGGGCGCTGTCGCAGCTGCGGCGAGTCGCCGCGGTAGAAGTCCCACAGGTGCGCCCACTGCAGCGCGAGAGCGTCGGTCGGGTGTTCGAGCAGCAGCTCGTCCCAGGTGCGGCAGGCGGCCTGCCAGCGGCCGTCGAGCACCTGCTGCACGGCGTCGAGGTGGCGCTGCTCGCGCGCCGGCGCATCGCGCGTGAGCGTCCTCGCGGTTGCCAGTGCGGCCGTGGCTTCGGCGAGCACGGCGGGTTCGGTGAGGCTGGCGAGAAAGCCGGCCTTCATCACGTGCGGCAGCGCCCAGCCGGGGTCGTGCGCGGCGGCGGCATCGAGGTCGGCCAGCGGCACGTCGTAGAACGACATCATCCGCCACAACGCCTGCTCGGCCGCCGCGCGCGCGGCGGGCACGTCGCTGCCGGTGGGGCAACCGCGGAGGTCGGCGGGCATGGTGGCGCGACTGTAGCGCGGCAGCGCGCAGCTCCGTCGTCCCGCGCCGGAGGGCGCCGAAACACCCGGTTGCCATTGCGACACCGCACGTCGGTATCCCTCGCCGCTGCGCCCGCTCTGTCCGATCAGGCCGGCGCGCCAGGGGCGTCGGCCGCAACAGGAGTACCGCATATGTCTTCGAACTCATCCTCCAGCGGCGGCCGCGGCAACGGCCGCGACGACGGCGCAGGCCACGATGCCGGTGACGACCACGGTGTCGACGATCCCGCCACGCACGACGTCGGCGACGACCACGGCGTGGACGATCCGGCGACCCACGACATCGGCGACGACAAGGGCGCCGACGACCCCGCCACGCACGACGTGGGCGACGACAAGGGCATGGACGATCCCGCCACGCACGATGTCGGCGACGACCACGGCGGCGCACGCCAGCTCGGCCTCTTCGTCAACCAGGCCACGCAGCAGCTCGTCTTCAGCGCCGACTCGACGGAGCTCGAGCACTGGCGCGGTGACGACCGGCTGACGGCGCTGGACCTGTCGGTGTCGGTGCCGGGCTCGGCCAGCGCCGACAGCTCACCGGTGTGGCGCTTCCACGACCCGGTGTCCGACGTCTACTTCTGGACCGCCGACGACAGCGTGCGCGATTCGCTCGTGCGCAGCCACCCGGAGCTGGAGTACTCGGGCGAGGCCTTCCATGCCTGGCGCGACGACGGCGGCGGCACGCACCAGGCGATCGGCGTCGTGTGGGACCACGACCATGGCGGCGACTACGGCCGCTTCGTCTATGCACCGGTCGACGACGCCGTGCGCATCGCCGGCCAGAGCAGCAGCGACGGCATGGAGTACCTCGGCATCGCGTTCTGGATCTGACGAGCCCGACGCCCCGCCCGCACGAGGGGCCGCACATGCGGCCCCTCTTGCCTTCATCAAGGATGCGCGATGACGACCAAGGCGTCGGAGCGCTGCATCGCGCAGCGCAGGCAGCGCGCCAGCGTCTGCGGATCGAGCGCCGCGAAGCTCTCGTCCATCACCGTCAGCGGCGCGCGCTGCAGCAGCGCGCGCGCCAGGAAGATGCGGCTGCGCTCGCCGTGCGAGAGCTGCCAGCCGGTCTCGCCGACGCGCTGCTGCAGCCCCGCGGGCATGCGGTCGATCAGTTCGCCCAGGCCGAGTTCGCGGCACAGCCCCTCGGCTTCCGCGAGGTCGGCCAGCGAGGGCGGCCAGTCGCGCCCCATCAGCAGGTTGAAGGCGAGCGTGGCCGACAGGATGTGGTTCTCGTGGAACTGCGGCGCCGAGGTGGCCAGCCGGTGCCAGTCGTCGCCCAACGTGTGACGGTCCCAGCCGGCGAGCAGCAGCAGCCCGGCCTGCGGCGTGCGCAGGCCTGTCAGCAAGGCGGCCAGCGTCGACTTGCCGGCGCCCGACGGGCCTTCGAGCAGGATGCGGTCGCCGTGGTGGATGCGCACGTCGGCCTGCGCAAGCACGGCGTCGCCGGCGGCGGCATGGCGGAACTGCAGGCCGCTGGCGTCGAGCAGCGGTGCGCCGGCCGCCGCGTCGGCGCGCGGCGGGGCGGGCACGAAGATGCGCGGCGGCGCGCGGCCGGCATCACCGCCGGCTTCGAACAGGTCGCGCACCTGCTGCCACGCGACCCCCGCGCGCGCCAAGCCCGCCAGGCCCGCGGACATGCCGCCGAACGCGCGCTGCGCGAGCAATATGCCGCCGACGCTGATGGCGAGCGGCGCCACGCCCGCCGCACCCTCGCCCAGCAAGGCCGGCGCGAGGGCCGCCACCGCGGCGATGGTCCAGCCCGCGGGCACGCCGGCCTGCACCGGCGTCGCGGCGCGGTCCATCGCTTCCGAAGCGGCGAGGTAGCCGTGCAGCGCCTGGTCCTCGCGCGCGTCGCGCAGCGCCGGCCGCTCCTGCGCCAGCCGCGTGCGGTGGCCGACCATGCGCTCGACGAGATCGTGCGTCAGGTCCAGCCGCGTCATCACCCAGCCGCGCAGCCGCGCACCGTAGCGCCCCGCGAGCAACGCGGTGAGCACCAGGCACGCGGCCAGCAGCACGAGATGCCCCACCGGCACCGCGCCTTGCGCCAGCACCCACGCGGCGAACGCCAGCTCCAGCAACGACACCACAGCCGCGAGGCCGCCGCTGAGGGCCAGCGACTCCAGCGCCTGCGACTCCAGCACGCGGCCGAGCAGCTGGCCCACGCCCTGCTCGCGCACGCGGTCGATCGGCAACCGCATCGCGCCGGCCATCAACCGCGACTTCAGCAGCCGCCCCGCCTCGCGCGCGAAGCCGGCCTGCAGCGCCTGCCCCGCGAGTCGCAACGGCACCAGCGACAGCAGCGCCAGCGCCCACGCGGCGAGCCAGCCGGCGTCGAGCCGGCCGCCGAGCGCGGCCTGTCCGATCAGGCCCCAACCGGCGATCTCGAGCGCGTAGAGCAGCGCATACGTGCCGAGCACCGCCCCGAGCCGCGCCGGCAGGCCGGCCGAGACCAGCTGGCGCACGAACGGCGTGGTGGCGGGCTGGCGCAGCATCCAGCACGGCCCGGTGCGTTCGGTGGCCAGCCGCTCGCGGCGCAGCGCGGTGCGCACGGCCGGACGCCTCGCGGCCGGCACGTCGGCCAGCGCGAGCAAAGCGTCGAGCTCACCTTGCACGGCGCGATCGTGGCGCGCGGTCAGCGCGTCTTCCGCGGCTGCCAGCTGGCAGGCGCGCGGCTGCAGGTCGGGGCCGAGCAGTTTCAGCCCGCGGCCGCGGCGGCCGAGCAGCACGAGAAACACCGGCGCCGCACCGCCCTCGATCGGCAGCACCGCGGGAGCAGCGCCGCGCAGCAGCGCCGGCGCTTCCGGCACCGAGGCATCGACCGAAGCGACCTCCACGCCCAGCTGTGCGCCGGCCCACTCGATCCAGCGGCGGCGCTCGGCCTCGTCGGTGGCCGCCTCGCCACGGCCCGCCGGTGGCGCGCCCAGCGGCTGCGCGGCGGCATGGCCCAGCCCGCTGCGCACCGCCAGCAGCTCCAGCGCCTCGCCGAGGCGCTCCACCGGCCACGCCAGGGCGGCAATCGACGGATGGTTCATCGCGACCCTCCCACGGCCTGCGCCGGCGCTGCGGCCACGTCTGCAGCGGGAGCTGCATCGACCACGCGCCCGTCCTGTACCGCCAGCCGCCGCCACTGCGGCCCGCTCCACACCTCCTTGCGCAGCGCGCGCTCGGCGGCCAGCAGCGCGCGGTAGCGCGACGGCTGCAGCGCCAGCGTGCGCGGCGCGCCGTCCTCGACGATGCGGCCGTCGTGCACGACGATCACGCGGTCGAAGGCCAGGGTCTCGCCCACGTCGTGCGTCACGCACAGCAGCGTGTGCGCGCGCCACCAGCGGCGCGCATCGGTCAGCAGCGCGTGGCGCTGCGCGCGGTCGAGGCCGCGGAACGGTTCGTCGAGCAGCACGAGTCGGGTGTCGGTGGCCAGCAGCGCGCGAGCCAGGCGCACGCGCTGGCCCTCGCCGCCGGACAGCCGCCCACCGCCTTCGCCCAGCAAGGTCTGCAAGCCCTGCGGCAACCGCGCCAGCACGCCGCGCAGCCGTGCCGTCTCGATCACGTCGGCCAGCCGCGTGCGGTCTTCCGGCCGCGCGGCCTCGGTGAGGTTGTCGAGCAGGCTGCGGTTCCACAGCTGCACCGCGGGGTCGACCCACGCGGTCATCGCGCGCAGCGCCTCGACCTCGGCGGCGCCGGCCGGCCGGCCATCGAGCATCAGCTCGCCGGCCGCAAGCCGGTGCCAGCCGAGCAGCACGCCCAGCAGCGAGGACTTGCCTGCGCCCGAGGTGCCCACCACGGCCACGTGCTCGCCGGGGCGCAGCGCGAGCGTCACGTCGTGCAGCACCGGGTGGCCGGCGGCGACCACGTCGCCGCCGCGGATCTCCAGCGCCACGCCGCGCTGCCGGGCCACCGCGGCCGGCAGCGGATGGGGCACGCGGGCCGCACCCTCGGTGGCCGCCACCGGGGTCGCCGCGTCCTCCGGCGCCGTCAGCGGTTCCAGCAGGCGCATCAGCACGTTGCGCTGCGCCGGATAGGCCTGCGCGACGCCCGATAGCCGCGCGCCCAGCGCCGGCAGCTTCAGCGCGAAGTACGCCAGCAGCAGGTCGGTGCCGGCGAAGGCGCCGGCGTGCAGCACATGGCTGGCCACGAGGCCGATCGCCAGGCCGGTGCCGACGAAGCCCTGCAGCCCGCGCGACAGCAGCGCGATGCGCTCGCCGCTGCCCACCGCCTCGGTCCAGGCGACGAGCAGGCTCTCGTGCTGCGCCGCCACGTTGGCCTCGGCGCGGTGGGCGCGCACGGGCACCAATCCGAGCAGCGCGTCGAGCGTGTAGCCGTTCAGCGCCGCATGGTGGTTGCGCGCGCGCAGGTCGCGCTCGCGCAGCATCGGCTGCACCAGCCACGGCAGCGTGACGGCCGCGGCGGTAAGGGCGAGCGCCCAGGCCGCGCTGTGCGGCGCCAGCCACAGCACGACGGCCAGCGTGCAGGCCAGCTCGAACAGCGTCTGCACGCCCTGGAACCCGAGCGCGGGCACCTGCCGCGTGAGGTGCAGCGCGTGGCTGCGGTCGGCCATGTCGGAGACCGGGCGGCTCTGGAAGTAGCGGTCGGCCAGGCGCGGCAGCTTGCGCAGCAGCGCCATGCGCAGCCGCGCGTCGAGGTGGCGGCCATGGCGCTGGATCTCGCGCAGCACCGGCAGGTCGATGGCGGCCAGCAGCAGCATGAACACGAGCAGCGACACGAGTGCCGTCAGCGTCTGCCCGGGGCCGTGCAGCAGCGCCGGCAGCTCGAACAGGCCGCGCAGCAGCAGCGTCTCGACCAGCACCGCGCCGGAGGCCACGGCGATCGCAGCGGCCAAGGCCAGCGGGGCCAGCAGGCCGTCCTTGCGCAGCGAGTGCCAGACCTTGGCCAGCACGCGCACCGGCGGCTCGTTCAGCGCGGCCGCGAGGTCGGGCGAGAGGGGTGGCAGCGTCGGATCGGCGGCCGGGGCTGCGGTGGCGGCATCGCCGGCAGCCGGCGCGGCCCGCAGGCCCGACACGCGCAGCAGCACCGCGCCGCGCAGGCGCAGCTGCGGCCCGAGGTCGTCGGCCCCGGCGCCCTCGTCGTGCGCCACGGGCAGCACGCTCCACTGGTTCTCGGGAATCACCTCGGTGATCTGCTCGACCGGCCGCTCGGCGCAGCGCCCGCACAGCGCCCCGACGAGCCGCAGCGCCGCGTCGCCGCGTGCGATGCCGCCGGCCGCGACGATGGCCTGCACGAGCCGCAGCGCGGCGTCGAGCGTCGCGATGCCGCGCCAGCCTGCGTCCTGCAGCGCCTGCGCGACGATCGCCTCGGCGGCCTGCGGCCCGGCGCCCATCGCGCACAGGGCCGCGCGCCACGGCGCCCGCGCCTCGGCCTCGCCGGCCCACAGCCGCCAGTCCGCGGCCGGCACCTCGGTCTCGTGGCGGAACAGGTCGGCGCGCAGCCGCTGCACCGGCACCCAGCGCCGGCCGAGTGCCGGGTCCATCACCTGCACCCAGGCGCCGACACGGCGCCAGGCGACGACGAAGTGCGTCGCCACGTCGGCATGGCGCACCACCAGCAGTGCCGGCAGCGGCAGCCCCTCGCCATGCGCCGGCAGCACGTGGTCGACGGGCAGCATCTGCTGCTGCGCGGCCAGGCCCAGCTGTTGCGCGACGACTTCCAGCGTGTCGATCGACGTGCCGTCGACGTCGGTCTGGCAGGCCTCGCGCAGCCGGCCGTAGCCGACCGGCACGTGGTGGCCTTCGAGCAGGCACTTCAGCGCCGCGGGGCCGCAGTCCATCGACGAGGTCTGCACGACCTCGGGCGCCCACCAGCGGCGTGCGCGGGTCATCGGCGCACCGAGGCGCCGGCCACCGGGCCGGTGGCCGCAGCCGGCAACGGTGGCGGTGCCGACGATGGACCATCCAGCGCGCGGCCGGCGGCGCGCAGCGCCAGCGCCACAGGTGCCAGCTGCTCCACGTCGACCTCCACCACACCGGGCTGGCCGTGCTGCAGCGGCAGCGCCGGCCCGGCGGCCACCAGCGGCTGCAGCTCCACGCGCACGAGCTGCCCGCGCCACTCGCCGGCCACGCGCAGCACGCGCGCCGGCACGCTGCCGTACTGCGCCCACGGCCAGCCTTCGAGTCGCAACCGCGCGATCTGCCCGGGTTGCAGCCGGCCGAGCGCGCGCGCCGGGTCGAACTCGGCCACGACGAGCAGCTCGCCGTCGGGCACCACGGTGGCCAGGGTCTGGCCTTCGGCCACGTAGCTGCCCGGGCGCAGCGGCTGCACCTCGGCGAGCACGCCCGAGACCGGCGCACGCACCTGGTGGCGTTCGAGCGCCTGTTCCAGCCGCGCATGCGTGGCCGCGGCGGTGGCGAGGTCGCCCTCGAGCGCGACGATCTGGCGGCGCAGCGCCTCGCCCTGCACGCGGCCCTGCTCGGCGCGTGCATGCACGTCCAGCGCCTGGCGCCGGGCCTCGGCGATGGTGGCGTCGCGCGCGGCAGCGAGGCGGCGCGCCTCGGCTTCGGCGCGCAGCGCCTCGATCTCGGCCACGCTGCCGGCGCTGGCCTCGCTGCGCAGGCGGCGCGCGTGATCGGCCGCGAAGTCGGCGGCGGCCACGGCCTCGCGGGCGCGCGCCACGGCCACCTGCGTGCCGGCCGTGGCGGTGGCCTGCTCGGCGGCCACGGCGGCCTGCTGTGCAGCCCACTCGTCGCGCGCCGCGGCCAGCCGCGGCGCCAGGGCCCGCGTGCGCGCCTGCTCCTCGCCGAGCTGCAACCGTGCGGCCCCGGCGTCCAGTTCCACCAGCACGTCGCCGGCGCGCACCGGGCGGCCGATCGCCAGGTGGCTCACCGTCACCGCCCCGGCTTGCGCCGGCGCCAGCGGATGCGGTGCCTGCACCACCTCCAGCCGCGCGTGCCGCGACACCTCGACCACGGTGACGCGGCCGAGCACGAACCACGCGAGCCAGGCGCCGAGACCCAGCGCGGCCAGCCCCCACAGCCACAGGGCGGGGCGGCCGGCGTCGAGCGCGAGCGCGCGGGCGGTGCGGCTGAACGGCGCGGCCATCAGCGGGTCTCCATCGTGAGGGGGCGGGCAGCGGCCGGGCTGGACGCGACGAGATCGGCAAGGGCGGCGGCACCGGCGGTGGCAGTGGCGTCTCCCCAGCCGCCGCCGAGTGCACGCACGAGCGCCACCGTGGCGGCGTGGCGCGCACCCTGCACCTGCGCGGCAGCCAGTGCATCGCGCAGCGCGCGCCGCTCGGCATCGAAGACCTCCAGCGTGCCGACCAGGCCGCGCTCCAGCCGCGAGCGCGTCAGCGCCAGCACGCGGGTGGATTCGTCGAGCGCGGTGCGCCGCGCCGCGGCTTCGGCGGCGAGGTGGCGCAGCGCCGAAAGCTGTTCCTCCACCTCGCGCAGCGCGGTGAGCATCTGGCCGCGCCAGGCGGCAACCGCCGCGTCGTGGGCGGCGCGCGCGGCATCGGTCTCGGCGTCGCGGCGGCCACCGTCGAACAGCGGCAGCGACAGCAATGCGCCCAGGCCCCAGCTGCGCGCCGACGAGCGCAGCAGTTCGCCGAGGTCGGCCGAGGCCACGCCGCCCGACGCGGTGAGCGTGATGCCGGGCAACGCGGCGGCGCCGGCCACGCCCACGCGCTGGCGCGCGGCCTGCATCGCACGCTCGGCGGCTGCGACATCGGGGCGGCGCGACAGCACCGCGCTGGGGATGCCGGGCGGCACGACCGGGGGATCGGGCAGCGCGGCCGGTGCACGTGTGGCATCGGCCGCAGGCGCTGCCAGCGGGTCGGGCGCGAGGGTCGAGGCGACGTCGACGTGGTGCGCGCCCAGCAGGTGCGCCAGCGCGATGTGCTGCGCGGCGCGTTCGCGGTCCAGCGCCAGCGCCTGTGCATCCAGCGCCACGGCTTCCGCACGCGCGGCGCCGCTGTCCGCCGGCGATGCGAGGCCGGCGCGCTCACGGCGTTCGATCAGCCGCGCGGTCTCGTGCTGCGCGGCGGCGCTGCGGCGCAACGTGGCGCGCTGGGCGTCGAGGCTGCGCAAGGCCTGCCAGGTGGCGGCCACGTCGGCCTGCAGCTGCAGCCGCGCGGCGCGCCACAGGGCTTCGCGCTGTTCGGCGTCGAGCTGCGCGGCCCGGGCGGCCATCGACAGGCGCCCGCCGACATCCATCTCCAGTTCGGCTGCAAGCCCGGCTCTCAGCAGCGTGCCGTCAGCCCCCGCGGCGTTGATCAGCGGCCCGCCCTGGCGCGACACGCCGGCGTTCAGGCCCAGCTGCGGCCGTTGCGCGGCACCGGCCGCGCGGGCCAGCGCACGCGACTGTTCGAGCCGTGTCAGCGCCTGCTGCAGCTGCGGGCTGGCGGCCATCGCGCGCTGCACCGCGGCGTCGAGCGCGGGATCGGCGTAGAGGCGCCACCACGCGCCATCGGCCGGCGTCGCGGCCGCAACCGGCGCGGCGGCGGCCGATGGGGCCGGGTGGGTGAAGCGTGCCGGCGCAGCAGCCCCCTCGATCGGTGGCAGGTTCGGCGTCGCACAGCCGTAGAACACGAGCAGCAGCGCCACTGCGCACGCGGCGGACGCTCGCGCGCGTCGCGATCGGCATGGACGTGAGAGCGGCTTCATCGGTGTGCCGGGATTCGCGAGGGACGGGCGGGTCGGGGTGTTCGGCAGGCGGCGCCCGCCGCAAGCGCACAGGGGCGGCCGCGCGCGATGCGGGGTCGCCCCTGGGCCAGCGGTGCACGACCGCACCCGCGGCATGCGCGGCTGCGGATGTGCGCCTCGAGCGGGTGCTCAGCTGCCGACCGTGTCGTCGGGCGTCGTGCTGCCGCCGCCGCCGCCACCGCCACCGCCACCGCCGCCACCGCCGCCACCGCCACCGCCGCCGCCGCCGCCGCCGCCGCCACTGCAACGCCCGCCGCGGCCTGCCCGCAGGTTGGTCTTGATCTTCATGAAACGCTCCTGGAAATGTGCGTGCCGAGTGCACGCGGCTCTGCCGGCACCGTGCCAGCGGATAGGGTCGGATGGAACGCCACGCCGTCGGCGCCGATGTCGGCGCTCAGGTGGAACATCCGGGGCAGCTCGTCGAGCAGGAAAGGCACACGCCCTTCGGTCTCGGCGGCGAGCTGCACGTAAAGGTCGATGTCGGCCGCGGCGAACGGCCGCGCGGGCTGCTCGCGGCCCAGATGCCGATTGGTCTCGCGCTGCACCTCGCAGGCGGTGCGCACCACGGCCTGGGCACGCAAGGCGTAGTCGAGCAGCGCATCGGCCACGGCGGCGCGGTGCTGCTGCGCTGCGGCCGAGCCCGCGGCCCCGAAGCGGCGCTCGATCAGCTGTTCCAGGTGGCGCTGCAGGTGCTCGGGCGCGGGGTGCGGCTGCAGCCGCTCGGCCAGCGTGCGCTGCGGCAGCCGCCCGGTGAGCGCGCGGTGGCACTGCGCGTCCATGTCGCCGTAGACGAACTCGCGGTCGGCGCGCCAGGCCTCGGTGGCCAGGTGCGTGCTCGAACGCAGCTGCGCGACGATCGGCCGCAGCCACTGCACCAGCGCCTGCACGGCGGGCACCGGCTCGTCGATCACCCAGGCTTCGGCCACCGACGCCAGCCGCTCGTAGGCACGCATCGTCGTCGGCCACAGCGAGAACACCGCGGCGTAGGCCTGCAGGCCGAGCATCGCGTAGTCGATCGCCGGCTCGATGTCGTCGATGGCGGCCAGCAATTCGGGGTCCAGCGTCTCGGGCAGGCCGTCGCGCGGCTCGCGGCCGTCCACGGCCACGGCGAGGAACTCGTCGACCATCGCCTTCGGCCCGGCGCACACGCCGTGGTCGGAGACGAACGAGAAAGCGCGCTCGGCGTAGGCGTGCACCTCGGCGGCGGTCATCGGCGTGTCGGGGCGCCGGGTGGGCTCGCCGAACGGGATGAACAGCATGTGGTGCATCGTCATCCGCAGTCCGTCGGTGACGCGGAACAGCGACGACAGCACCGGGTGCAGCGCGCCGTTGGCCACGCGCCGCTCGGCGCGCATCAGCTGCCAGGCCGGCAACGTGAGCACCGCGGTCGCAAAGCGCTCGAGGTGCCCCACCGTCCAGCCGGCGCGCGCCTCGGGGCAGCGCCGCAGGTAGGCCTCGCGCACCTTCAGCAGCATCGCCATCATCGGCCGCCAGTGCGCGCGCATCGCCTTCAGCGCGGTGACGTTCATCGGCTTGTCGTGCTGGTAGCGCGAGCCGGGGTAGATGCACGAGCGCCAGCGCGTCGGCACGTCCAGGCGCAGCATCGGCGGGAACACGTTGGCCTCGCCGACCTGGCGGCCCTCGGCGTCCAGCGCCAGGTGCGCGACGCGGAAGATCGGCACCACCAGTTCCAGCCAGCCCAACTCCAGCGGCCGGCCCGTGAGTTCGGCCATCAGCCGCGGGCACTCGTGCCAGCTGCGCGGGCGGTCGGTGAGCGCCGGCGGCAGCGGCGACGGACGCACGCCGTCCTCGCCGACGCGGCGCTCGTCGTCGCCATCCTCATCGTCGGCGCGTTGCAGCACGCCGGCGTCGATCAGCGCTTCGAGCAGGCCGCGCACGCGCAGCCAGTCGCCGGGCTCGCCCCAGTGCAGCGCGTCGCCGGCGACGAAACGCGCCTGCCGCGCCAGCGTCTCGCCGAAGGCGAACAGCTCGGGCTCGTCGAAGCTGATCTCCTGGTCGCCGTAGTAGAGCTGCAGCTCGCGGCCACCGTCCTCGCCGACGACGATCTGCACGACCATGCGCTGGTGGTGCGGCAAGCGCAGCATGTCGGTCGGCTGCAGCGCCGCCGGCGCATCGACCTCGGCGTGCGCGCCGTGCATCGGGCACGTGGCGCGGGCGTCGGTTCGGGCGAGGGTGGCGGCGTCCATGATCTGGCGGGTGTGTCCTGCACAGAGCGGCTCACCCGGTTCTGGATACCGAAGACCCTGGAAAGAATGTGTAACCGCCGCGCAGAGGGCTGCGCCGACCCGGATCGGCCCGGGAGCCACTGATTCAACACAGCAGCGCATGCGGCAACCGCCGCGCCGACGTACAACCCTGCCAAACGAGGGAGGACGCCACGATGGACATCCTGAAGTCGCTCGACATCGCGCTGGCGATGATCGTCGTCTACCTGGTCTTCGCACTCGGCGTCACGGCAGCCAACGAGTGCCTGGCATCGATGCTGAACAGCCGCGCGCGCTGGCTGCGAAAGGGCGTGGCGGCATTGCTGACGCCGCCAAAGGGTGGCGGAGTTCCGGCCGCGGCGACAACCACCGCCGACGCCGTCTTCGAGAGCGCCTACATCAGCGCGCTCGGTCAGGCGTCCGGCCTATGGTCGAATCGCTTTCCGCCCAGCTACGTGCCGCCGTGGACGCTCGTGCAGGCAATGCTGGACGCCGTCGCTCAGACCAAGGGCAGTACGCTCGCCACGTTCGCCGAGGTCGATGCCGCGGTGAAGAAGCTGCCCGACGGCTCGCCGATCAAGGTGGCGCTCACCAACCTGATCGCGCAGGCCGGGACCGATCTGGCGCAGCTGCAAACGCGCGTGGAGACCTGGTTCAAGACCTTCGAGGAACAGGTCACCGCGTGGTACCGCCAGAAGACGCAGCTGGTCGTGCTGGTGTTGTCGCTGTTGGTGGCCTGCGGCATGAACCTCGACACCGTGGCGATGGTGCAGGCGCTGTCCACCGACGCCAAGCTGCGCGCAACGCTGGTCGACAAGGCCCTCGATGCCGCGGCCAAGGGCAACGCATCAGCGCTGCTCGACGTCGGGCCGCTGCAGCGTGCCGAGGCTGCCGCCAAGCAAGGCCGCGATGCGAACAAGCCCGCCGACGAGCAGGCCCGGCTCGACGCCGCGGTGGCCACCGAGCGCAGCACGCTCGACCGCTCGGCGCAGGCGCTCGTGTCCGGCATGGCCAGCACCGGGCTGCCGATGGGATGGGGCGGCGTCGACGCAAAGGCGCTCGGCGGCATCGCGTGGCTGCAGAAGGTGGTCGGGCTCCTGCTCACCGCCTTTGCGCTTTCGCTCGGCGCGCCGTTCTGGTTCGACCTGCTGCAGAAGGTGGCGTCGATCCGCGCGGTGGGCAAGAACCTGCCGGAGCGAGCCCAGCCGAAGTAGGCCGACGCACGCTGGGGCCTTGGGGTACCGGGCCCGACAGGGTCCTGGGTCCGCAGCGATCACGCGGGCGCCGGGACGCCCCCGCACGGCCACGGCCGCAGCGGCCCGCGGATCTGCTCCCACGCGCGCGACCAGCGCAGCACGCCGAGGTCGTCGTGGCGGTGGCCGATGATCTGCAGCCCGATCGGCCGGCCCTGGTCGTCGAAGCCCGCTGGCACCGAGGCCGCCGGCTGCTCGCTCATGTTGAACGGCAGCGTGTAGGCGATGTGTTCCAGCGGCGCGGCCGGGTCGTTGGTCGGGCCGGCCCACTCGGCGGGGTAGGTGGACACCGGGCTCACCGGCGAGATCACCGCGTCGAACGGATGGCACGCGGCCACGGCCGCCTCGCGCATCGCGCCCATCTGGCTGTAGCCATGGAAGAGCTGCTCGGTGCTGATGCCCGCGCCGCCTTCGGCCCACGCACGGATGTAGGGCAGGACGCGCTCGCGCCGCTCGGGCGGCAGCGCGCGGATGTCCAGCCACGAGCGCACGCGCCAGAAGCGGTCCATGCCGTCGATGGCCTCGCGCGTCATGAAGGTCGGCACCGGCTCGACGATGGCGCCGGCGGCCTCGAAGCGGCGCGCGGCATCGTCGATGCAGGCGCGGATCTGCGGGTCCAGCGGCAGTCCCCAGCCGGGCTCCAGCCACAGGCCGATGCGGCGGCCGCGCAGGTCGAGCGCGAGGTCGGTCCACGCGATGTCCTGCGGCGGCAGGCTCATCGTGTCGCGCCAGTCGGGCTTCGAGAGCGCCGTCATCATCAGCGCGCTGTCGTCGACGGTGCGGGTCATCGGCCCGGCCACGCGGCCCGCGTATGGCGGCTTGATGGGGATGCGGCCCAGGCTGGGCTTGAGGCCGAACACGCCGCACCAGCCGGCGGGCAGGCGGATCGAGCCGCCGATGTCGGTGCCGACGTGCAACGGCCCGTAGCCGGCGGCCGCTGCGGCGCCCGCGCCGGCACTGCTGCCGCCCGGGTTCAGCGCCGTGTTCCACGGGTTGCGCGCCAGCGCGTGGAAGCTCGACAGGCCCGAGGACAGCATGCCGTAGTCGGGCATCGTGGTCTTGCCCAGCAGCACGCAGCCGGCCTCGCGCAGCCGCGCCGCGGGCGGGGCATCGTCGGCCGCCGGCACCAGCACGGTGGCCGCGGTCCCCACCGGCACTGGCACGCCGCGAGTGGCGATGTTCTCCTTGATCGTGGCCGGCACGCCATCCAGCGGCGACAGCGGCTCGCCGCGCTGCCAGCGCTGCTCCGAAGCCTGCGCCATCGCCAGCGCGCCTTCGGGGTCGAACGCGTACATCGCATGCAGGGTCGGCTCCCAGCGCTCGATGTGCGCGAGAGTGGCACGCGCCACCTCCAGCGGCGACACCTCGCGCGCGGCGTAGGCCTGCGACAGCCGCGTGGCACTCCAGTCGTTCATGGGCGGCCCTTCAGGAACTTGGCGAGGTTGGCACCGGCCTGCGCCTGCACCTTGGCGCGCAGGAACGGCGTCCAGCCCAGCAGCAGCCCCGGCGCGCCCAGCGCCTGCCGCGACCAGGACCAGAAGTCGAAGCGGTCGCGGTGGGTCTGGATCAGGCCCTGCGGCGTGAACGTGAACGCGGCGTCGATGCGGTTCAGCACGTTGCGACCGGTGGCCGAGAAGCGGTAGTGCGCGTCCCAGTGCGCCGAGGCATCGCCCGTGACGCGCCAGTCCAGCTTCCACGCATCGCGGCCGTTCTTGCGCGTGGCCTCGCACAGCATGCTCCACATGCCGGCCGTCTCGCGCTGGCCGTTCAGCGTGAAGACCTCGTCCTGGAACCTGGCGTCGTCGGCGTAGCAGCCGGCCATCGTCGCGTCGTCGAGCTGCGCGAAGGCGGTGTAGAAGCGTTCGATCGTGGCTCGGCTCATCGTCAGTTCCAGCTCACCGCGGCAAGGTCGTTGGCGAAGATCGGCGAGCTGGCCCACAGGCCCTTCAGCCCCTTGCGCGACACCGCCACCTGCGCCGGGTTCCACACGTAGGCGTTGACGCAGTCGGTGGCCAGCTGCTGCTGGATCTCGCGCCACAGCCGATCGCGCTCCTTCGCGCCGGTGGCCGCTGCGAGGTCGGCCACGCGCTTGCGGAATGTCGGGCTGTCGTAGCCGTAGTAGTACTTGGGGTCTGCGTACGCGGTGGCGTAGTCCAGCGGCTCGACGTGGTTGATGATGGTCAGGTCGAAGTTGCCCTTGAACGGGCCCGACAGCCACTGCGCCCACTCGACGTTCTCGATCTTCGCGACGATGCCGACCTTGGCCAGCATCGCGGCGACGATCTCGCCGCCCTTGCGCGCATACTGCGGCGGCGGCAGCGTCAGCGTGAGGTTCAGCGGCGTGGTCACACCCGCCTCGCGCAGCAGGGCCTTCGCCTTCTCGGGGTCGTAAGGGTACATGCCGGTCAGGTCGACGTAGCCCGCGTCGGTGGGGGCGAAGTGGCTGCCGATGGGCTTGCCCAGACCTTCCTGCGCACCGTCGATGAAGGCCTTGCGGTCGATGGCATGCGTGATCGCTCGGCGCACGCGCACGTCGTCCAGCGGCTTCTTGCGGTTGTTGATCGCGACGATGCCTTTGCCCGCCGTGCTGCCGATCTCCACCGTGAAGCGCGCGTCCGACTGGAACTGCTTGAGCGCCTGCAGCGCGCCGAAGCGGGGCATGCCGTCGATGTCGCCGGCCAGCAGCGCCGCCACCTGCGCGGCGGGGTCGTTGATGAAGCGGAAGGTCGCGCGGCGGATGCGCAACTGCGCCGCCTGGCGGTGGCGCGGGTTGGCCACCAGCGTCACCGCGCTGCCCTTGGCCCAGTTCTCCACCAGGTACGGGCCGGTGCCCACCGGCTTCGTCGCGGCCTGCGCCGCGGTGCTGGGGTGCAGCATCACCGCGGTGTTCTCGCCGAGGCGGAACGGCAGCGTCGCGTCGGGGTTGTTCAGCACCAGCACCACGGTGTGGCGGTCGATCACCGCCACGCGCGACAGGTTGTCGAACACGGCCTTCTTGGCCTTGTTGGTGCTGCCCTCGGCCTTGGCGCGCTCGAAGCTGTAGCGCACCACCTCGGCGTCGAAGGGCGCACCGTCGGAGAACGTGATGCCCTGCTTGAGCCTGAAGGTGAGCGCGCGGCCATCGGGCGAGAGCTCCCAGCCCTCGGCCAGCAGCGGCGTGACACGGCCGTCGACGTTGATCTTCGTGAGCCCTTCCAGCACGTTGTAGTGGACGATCTCGCCGATGGCCGCCGCGGCGGCCGTGGTGGGGTCCAGGCTGGTGGGCTCGAGCACCATCGCGAGCACCACGCTGTCCTTGCGACGCTGCGCGAGCGCAGGCCCCGCGGACAGCGCGGCCGGCACGGCGGCCAGAAGGGTGTTGATGTCGCGGCGCGTCCAGTTCATGGGTCCAGCTCCTGTGGAATCGTTGGCTCGGGTCGAATGGCGATTCTGCGCGCGCCGTGGCGACCCGGCCCACGGGTGCGGTGCGGTGCAGGAGCAACGCCGGTGCGCCGGCGTTGCGCCAGATCAAGTCGCCCGACCGGCCGGGTGCGCGGCCGGGCCCGCTCTGCCTACGATGAAGCCGTGCCTTGCAAGGAGTCGAGCATGCGCCACGAGGTGTCGTCCCGTCGCCCGCCGAGCGGGCGGCCATGGTGGGCCGGACTGCTGGGGGTGCTCGTGGTCGCTCAGGCCACCGCCGCACCGTACGTTTGGGTCGGCGCCACCGGCAGCTGGTCCGACCCGTCGAACTGGAGCCCCAGCGGCGTGCCGGATGCCGGCGATGCGGTGGCGATCCCCGTCGGGACGGCGTTGCTGTCCAGCTCACGCACCATCGACAGCCTGCGCCTGGCCGCCGTGCTGGGCGGCGCCGGAGCGCTGACCACCGGCACGCTCGCCTTCGACGGTGGCGCTCTCGGCTCCGACAGCGGTCCCCGTGGCGGCAGCGTCACCGTCACCGGGATGGCCACGCTCAGCGGCACCGCAGCGCTGACGGTGCAGGCCAGCCACGATCTCGTGCTGCGGGGCACGAGCACATGGACCGCCGGCAGCGGCAGCGTCAGCGCCTACGAGGGCGGGACGATGAGCATCGCACCGGGCGCGCACTACGCCGACCTCGGCGCCGCCTCGGCAACCGGCGTACGGGCGCTGGCAGGCTCGGATACCGGCGGGCGCTTCATCAACGACGGGCTCTACACCCGCGAGGGGCTGGGCAGCACGGCGCTGATCCACTTCGCCAACGGAGGCACGTTCGTGCTGCGCGCGGGCGCGGTGGACACCGACCGGACCTTCCGCAACACGGGCACGCTGCGCCTGGAGGGCGGCACGTTCGTGATGAAGGGCGAATCCGGCGGCACGATCTCGATCTCGCCGGGCGCGACGCTCGAGCTGGCGAGCGTGGGTGTGCCGTTCGACGCGTGGCTCGGCGGCACGGTCGCCAATGCCGGCACGGTGCGCACCGGCGCCGGCGTGAGCACGCTGGCCGGCACGCTGGACGGCGGCACGCTGGAGCTGCCGACCGGGACGCTGGTCGTGAGCGCCGGCGCCACCGGCACGCCGGACCGGCTGCACCTGCACGGCGGCCTGCTGGCCGGCCCCGGCACGCTGGTCACGCGCACGCTGACGCTGCAGGGTGCCACGTTCGGAGCGCCCGCCGGTTTCGCCGGCGGTGGCCTCGGCACGACGGTGGTGCTCGGCGATGCGCTGATCGACGGCACGACCACGCAGCAGCTGGACTACGGCGCGACGCTCCGGCTGCAGGGCGTCACCACGTGGACGCCGGGCGGCGGTTCGATCGCCAGCGATCACGGCGGGTCGGTGCGCGTCGCTGCGGGTGCGGTGTTCATCGACCAGGGTGCCGGCAGTGCGACCGGCGCGCACGGCTGGGGCGTTGCCCGGGACGGAAGCCGGTCGTCCAATGACGGCACCTACGTCCGCCAGGGCCCGGGACGCACGGTGTTCGACGGCTTCAACAACAACGGGTTGCTGCGCGTCGACGAAGGGGGCATCACCACCCGGCGCTTCTTCGACAACGGCGGCGAACTGCGCATCGCGCCGGGGGCCATCGTCGAATACACCGATTCCAACGTGACGCTGGACGGCAAGGTCACCGGCGGCGGCGTGCTGCGCGGCAGGAGCGGCAGCGGCCTGATCACCGTCACCGGTGTGATCGATCCGGGCCTGACCGGCGCCCACGACACGCTCGTCGTGCAGGGCGCGCTCGCGCTGCGCGACGGCGCCGAGCTGCACCTCGATCTCGCCTCGGCACTGCTGCACGATGCGCTGGCCGTCACCGGGCTCTTCACGCCCGACGGGACGCTGTCGGTGTGGGCCGGCGACGACCTCTCGCTGCAGGTCGGCGATACGCTGACCCTCGCGACCTTCGACGCGATGGCGGCGGGCGCGGCGTTCGACGCGATCACCTGGCACGGCTTCGACGGCTACCGCTTCGACGTACTGGTGGGCACCGGCGCGATCACGCTGCGCGTGGCCGGCACAGCACCCCCCGGCGTGCCGGCCACGCCGACATGGACGCTGGTGCTGCTGGCAGCCTGGGCGGCGTCGAGCGCCGGGCGCAGGGGCGCAGGCCGAACGCCGGCCGCGGCCTGACGCGACGCGGTGGCAGCGGGGCGGTCAGCGCCGCCCGCCCCCCGGAACGGCCTCGAGCAGCCGCCGCGTGTAGGCGTGCTGCGGCGCGGCGAACAGCGCATCGGCCTCGCCTTCCTCCACCACGCGGCCTTGCTGCAGCACGATGACGTGGTCGCACACCAGGTCGATCACCGCCAGGTCGTGGCTGATGAACAGGTAGGCCACGCCGTAGCGGTCCTGCAGGTCCTGCATCAGGTTCAACACCTGCGCCTGCACCGAGACGTCGAGCGCGCTGACCGGCTCGTCGGCCACGATCAGCTTCGGCTGCGTGATCAGGGCCCGCGCGATGGCGATGCGCTGCCGCTGGCCACCGGAGAACTCGTGCGGGTACTTGTCGAGGTCTGCGCTGCGCAGGCCGACGGCGTCGAGCATCGCCGCGGCGCGCTCGCGCTGCTCGACGCGCGGCACGGTGGTCAGCGAGGCCAGCGGCTCGGCCACCGTCTGCCCGACCTTGCGGCGCGGGTCCAACGAACCGTAGGGGTCCTGGAACACCATCTGGAAGCCGGCACGGGCGCGGCGCAGCTCCGCGGGCGGCAGCGCGTGCAGGTCGGTGCCGTCGAACAGCACCTGCCCGGCGGTGGGCGGCTCCAGCGCCATCACCAGGCGCGCCAGCGTGCTCTTGCCCGAGCCCGATTCGCCGACGATGCCCAGGCTGCGGCCCCGTTCGAGCGTGAAGCTCACGCCCTTCAGCGCCTGCACCTCGGCGCCCGGCTCCCACAGCTGGCGGCGCGGCAGCCGGTAGGCCTTGGCGAGGTCGCGCACCTGCAGCAGCGGGGCGGTCATGCCGCGGCCTCCTTCGCCGCGACCGGCTCGGCCTCGTCACCCGGCCGCAGGCAGCGCACGCGATGGCCGGGCGCCACTTCGTCGGCGGCCGGCAAGGCCACGCGGCAGGCGTCGACGACACGCGGGCAGCGCTCGGCGAACGGGCAGCCGGCGGGCAGGTCGGCCAGCTCGGGCACGCGCCCGGGGATGGTGGCCAGCCGCGTGCCGCGCGGGATGCCCAGCCGCGGTCGCGCCGCGTGCAGGCCGCGCGTGTAGGGGTGCCAGCGGCGTGCGAACACCTCGGCGGTCGGCCCGCTCTCGGCCACGGTGCCGCCGTACATCACCAGCAGCCGCTGGACGCGGTCGGCCATCACGCCGAGGTCGTGGCTGATCAGCAGCAACGCCATGCCGTCCTCGCGCACCAGCTCGTCGATGAGGTCCAGCACCTCGCGCTGCAGCGTCACGTCCAGCGCCGTGGTCGGTTCGTCGGCGATCAGCAGGTCGGGCCCGCAGGCCAGCGCGATGGCGATCACCACCCGCTGGCGCTGCCCGCCCGAGAGCTGGTGCGGGTGGGCGTCGAGCCGCTCGCGGGCCTGCGGCAGCTGCACCCGTTCGAGCAGGCGCAGCGCCTCGGCCCGCGCGGCCGCGCCCGCCAGGCCCTTGTGCAGCCGCAAGGATTCGGCGATCTGCGTGCCGATCGTGTGCAGCGGGTTCAACGCCGTCATCGGCTCCTGGAACACCATCGCCACGCGGTTGCCTCGCAGCCGGCACCAGTCGGCCTCGGGCAGCGTGGTGAGCTCCACGCCGTCGAAGCGCATCGAGCCGGCGACTCGCGCGCCGTCGGGCAGCAGGCCCATCAGCGCCAGTGCCGTGATCGACTTGCCACAGCCCGATTCACCGATGAGCCCCAGCGTCTGCCCGCGTTCGAGCGTGAACGAAACGTCGCGCAGCGCGTCGGCCGGCCCGCGCGCCGTGGCCAGCGTGACGCGCAGGTCGGCCACGGCGAGCAGCGGGGCGGGCGGAGTCACGTCAGCGTACGGCAGCGGTTCGGGGCGCGCCGACGATAGCGCGGGTTCGCTCGGCCCCCGGGGCCGGGGCTTCAGGGCGCCGAGCTGCGCCAGACGTACTGCCCGTCGGGCCGGATGTAGCCGCTCTCGCGGCCGATGCCGGCGTAGGCCAGCCCGTTCTGGAACGGCCGCGCCCAGGCGAAGCGCGGCTCGATCACGGTGCGGCCCTGGCGGTCGATGTAGCCGTGCAGCGTGCCCACCTTCACCACGGCGTAGCCGCCGGAGAACGGCCAGGCTCGGTCGGCTTTCGGCTCCAGCACCACGCGCCCCTGCAGGTCGATGTAGAGGCTGCGGCCGCCCTGCTTCACCAGCGCCAGCTGCTCGGAGTAATCCTCGGCCGACTCGTAGATCGCCGGCACGACGAGCTGCCCTGCCTTGTCGATGTAGCCGAACTTGCCGTCGATCCACACGCGGGCGCGGCCGTCCTTGAAGTCGGTGGCGCCGCCAAAGCGCGGCGGCACGGCCAGGCGCCCGTCCACCGTCATGAAGCCCTGCTCGCGGCCTTTCCACACGCGCACCATGCCGTCGGACGGGATGCCGATGAAGTCGACGCCGTCGGGCGTGAGGTCGCGGCCACGGGCGTCGTAGACGCGGTGGGTGCGCTGCTTCGACTCGGCGCGCACCAGCCCGCCGGCCGGAGCGAGCAGCTTGTCGTGCACGGCCTGCACGACGAGCTTTCCGCTGCGGTCGATGGCGCCGTACTTCACGACACCCCAGGCATCGGCCACGCCCACCACCGCCAGGCCACCGGCGAACGGGCCGGCCTCGTCGAACGTGGGCGGGATTGCGAACTTGCCGCCGGGCTCGGCGTAGCCCCAGCGCCAACGGCCCTTGTCATCCCGAGCACCGGCGGGCACGAGACCGTCGCTGAACGGCTGCGACCACGCCTCCTGCGGCGGCACGACCATCGTGCCGCGGGCGTCGAAGTAGGCGCTGCGCGGGCCCTTGCGGGCCAGCACCAGCGGGTCGCCGACCTTCACGTCGTCGAACTCGGGCGGCAGCACCACGCGGCCGGCGGCATCGATGAGGCCGTGCAGGTCGCCGGAGCGGATGAAGAACAGCGGCGGCATCGGCTGCGCCACGGCGGCGCCACAGCCGAGGGCGGCGATCAAGGTGCAGGCGAGGCGGCGCAGGCGTGGGGTCATGGCGGCGGGTCCGATGGTCCGGCCCGCATGGTGTCACCGCGGTGTCGCCGTGGTGTTGCAGCGTTGGCGCCCGCTTGTTTCGTTTGTCGACGAAGTCGCCGACCGACCGCCAGCCTGTCGGTCAGCGCCCCGGGCTGGGCAGCGGCGGCGCCATCCCGACCGCGCGCCCCCCATGGCGCAGCTCGAGCAGCGCCTGCCGCATCGCCTCGGGCGGCGGCGTGGCCGGCAGCGGGCCGACGAGCGCCCGCAGCCGCGACCCGTCGAGCGCGTGCGGCACCCGCCACAGGTACGACATGCGCACCAGCTCGCGCAGCATCGGCACCGCCACGCCGGCGATGCGCAGCGGCCACCAGGCCATGCGGCCGCGCTTCAGCGGGCCGGCGATGCCGAGGTCGCGTGCCGCGGCCTCGATCGTGTCGAGCAGCTGCGTGCCGGTGAGCGTGTGGCCCTCGAAGTGCAGTCGCACGTGTGGCGGCAGGTCGTCGCGCGCCGAGACCGACACGAACGCCCGCGCGAGATCGGGCAGGTAGGCCCAGGCGTGCGGCACGTCCAGCGGGCCGGGGTAGGTCAGCCGCCCCGCAGCCAGGCGTTTGGCGATCAGCAGGTCGATCCAGCTGCCCTGGCCGTGGCCGTAGAAGTCGCCGGCGCGGATCACGACGCTGCGCAGCCCCGATGCGGCCCGCTCGGCGAGTTCGGCCTCGAGCTGCACGCGCAGCCGGCCCTTGGTGGTGGACGGCCGCTCGGGCGTCTGTTCGTCCAGCCGCGCCGGCATCGACTCGCCGTGGCCGTAGACATTGCCCGGCAGCAGGAAGGTCGCGCCCAGGCGCTGCGCCACGTCCATGCCCAGCCGGGCCAGCGGCAGCATCTCGGTGTCCCAGCGCGTGTAGATGGGGTTCACGGCGTAGACCACGGCGCGGGCCCCCGCGGCGGCGCGCACGAGGGCGTCGGTGTCGGCGAGCGGGATCGCCAGCGGCTCCACCGAGGCGGCCCGCGACGACGGTGCGCGCCGCGCCTGCGCCAGCACGCGCCAGCCGGCGGCCGCAAAGGCCTGAACGGCGGCGCCGCCGAAGCGGCCGTGGGCGCCGAGGACGAGGACGGTGGGACGGTCTTGCATGGTGTGCTCCGGTGACGTGCCGTCACTGTGCGCGGCCGCAGGGCATTCCGCAATCGGCGAGCCATGCAGCTCAGCTATACATTCCTGCATGGCTGACCCGGCCCGCTACGACTGGTCGCTGCTGCGCAGCTTCGTCGCCGTGCTCGACGCCGGCAGCGTGATGGGCGGCGCGCGGCGGCTGGGAGCGCTGCAGCCCACCGTCTCGCGCCACATCGCCGAGCTGGAAGCGCAGCTCGGCACGCCGCTGTTCGAACGCACGGGGCGCGGCGCGGTGCCCACCGCCGCCGCGCTGGCCATCGCCGACGCCGCGCGCGAGGTGCAGGCGGCGGCCGAACAGCTCTCGCACCGGCTCGCGCTGCGCAGCGTCGCACGTGGCGGCAGCGTGCGCGTGAGCGCCAGCCACGTCGTGGCCACGTGGCTGCTGCCCGGCGTGATCGCCGCGCTGCAGCGCGACGAAGCGGACATCCAGATCGAACTGGTGGCCTCCGACGGGCTGTCGAACCTGCTGCGGCGCGAGGCCGACATCGCGGTGCGCATGGTGCGCCCGCGGCAGGCCACGCTGGTGGCGCGCAAGCTCGGCGACGTGCCGCTGGTTGCGGCCGCGCATCGCAGCTACCTGCGGCGCGCCGGCACGCCGAAGCGGCCCGAGGACCTGCTCGCGCACCGGCTGATCGGCTTCGACCGCGACGACGGCATCGTGCGCGGCTTCGCCGCGATGGGCCATGCGATGACACGCGAGCAGTTCGCCGTGCGCACCGACGACCAGGTGACCTACGGCCGACTGGTGGCCGAAGGTGCGGGCATCGGGTTCATCGCGCGCTACCAGCTCGCGCTGTGGCCCGACGTGGTGCCGCTGCTGCCGGCGCTGAAGGTGCCGTCGCTGCCCTGCTGGCTGGTGGTGCACCGCGAGATCCGCGGCAATCCGGTGGTGCGTCGGGTCTACGACGCGCTGGCGCAGGCACTGCCGCCGCTGCTCGCGGCAGGGGCATAGGCGGGCGAGCGACTACGTTGCCGACGCGAGCAGGTCGGCGTAGGCCCCGGCCACACGGGGTGCGTGCTGCAGGCCCAGGTCGGCCATCAGCGCCTCGGCGATCGCGGCGCCTTCGGCATCGCTCTGGCCCTCGCGCAACACGACCTCCAGTTCGATGAAGTCCCCCAGGCCCTCGACTCGGTCGAGATGGATGCGCGTGGCGCCGCGCAGCAGCAGGAAGCGCTGCTTGCGCACCCGGTGGCCCACGCCCAGCGCCCGCGCGAGCGCCTCGTGCAGCGCAGCGGCGTCGGGCACCGGCGCGCGCACGTAGTCGCTGGCGCGCGCTTCGGTGCCGTCGGCGCGGCGGTAGTGGATCAGCTCGGCCGTGCCGTCGGCGAACCGGCGCAGCTTCAGCCGGCCGCGGCCGGCGGGCACGGCGTAGAAGGTGTCGTCCTGCTCGATCAGCTGCTCGGGGCCGTCGGCCAGTGCGCGGGCGGTGGGCAGCAGCGCATCGATGCCGCCCGGCAGCCGGGCCTTGACCTCAACGTTGCGCGACACCGGCCTCGGCGCCTGGCGCGGCGAGCTGGCGCAGCGCCTGCTCGAACACCGCGGCGGGCTGCCCGCCCTGGATCAGGTGGCGCCGGTCGATCACCACCGAGGGCACCGACGAGATGCCGAGCTGCTGCCACTCGTGTTCGGCGGCGCGCACTTCGGCGGCATACGCGCCGCTGGCGAGCACCTCGCGCGCCGCCTCGGCATCCAGCCCGCTGCGGCCCGCGAGTTCGACCAGCACGTCGGCGTCGCCGGGGTTGCGGCCCTGCCCGTGGTAGGCCTCGAGCAGCGCCCGCTTGAGGGCGCGCTGGTGGTCGCTGCCCTGCAGCCCGGCCCAGTGCAGCAGCCTGTGCGCGTCGAACGTGTTCCACACGCGCGACCGCATGCCGAACGCGAAGCCCTCGGCGGCGCCGCGCTCGCGGATCACGCCCTGGTTGCGCGCGATCTGCTCGGGCCCGATGCCGTACTTCGACGACAGGTACTGCACCGTGTCGGCGCCCTCGGGGCCGAGCGTCGGGTTCAGCTCGAACGGCTGGAAGTGCAGCTCGATGGGCACCTCGGGCGGCAGCTGGGCCAGGGCATTCTCGAGTGCCGCCAGGCCGATGGCACACCAGGGGCAGGCGACGTCGGAGACGAAATCGATGCGCATCGGGGGAGTCTAGTGGGCGCCTGGCGCGGCGACGGTGACGGATCAGCGGGGGGGTTCCTCGGGCGGGTTCGGCGGCGCCGAGGCGTCGACATCCCCCGCATCCATCCCGCGCAGGGCCCTCCGCAGCATCAGCATCTGCTGCTCGAAGCGGCGGCAGGCCGAGCAGGCCAGGTAGTGCAGCCGCAGGTTGGCGCGCGCCGGGCCGCTCAGCTCGCGGTCCAGCCCCGCGCTGATCAGGCGCGTGGCCTCGTCGCAGCCGATCTGGCGCGCGGCCCTCATGGCGCACGCCCCCAGTGGCGTTCCAGGCACTCGCGCAGCTGCATGCGGGCGCGGTACATCAGCACGCCGCAGTGGTTGGCGGTGATGCCCAGGTCGCGGCAGATGTCGTCGGTGTCGAGGTCGAGGGTTTCGCGCATCAGGAACACCCGGGCGAGCCGATCGGGCAGTTTGTCGACGCAGGCCTGCAGTTGTGACAGGAACTGCCGCTGCTGCAGCGCGCCGTCGGGTGTGGGCCACTCGTGCGGCCGGTCGCGCCAATGCCCTTCGTCGTCCCACAGCGCATCGAGCGCATCGTCGACGCTCTGGTCTTCCAGCGGCGCGATCGGGACCTCGCGACCCTTGCGCCGCAGCAGGTCGATGATCTTGTGCTTCAGGATGCCGGTGGCGTAGGTGCGCAGCGAACTCGCGCCCGCGAACGCGTCGGGCTTTTCCAGCAGCGCCAGCAGCGTCTCGGAGACGACATCCTCTGCGAGGTGGCTGTCGCGCAGCTGCATCTGGGCATAGTGCAGCAGCGGGGTGCGCAGGGCGTGGATGTCGGTGTCGATCGACATGGCTGCGCGATCGTAGCGGGCGAGTGCGTCAGCTCGCACTTGTCACGTCGTCTGGGCGCTCACGGCCGCGCGTGCAATGCACGGGGCGGCAGGTCGCCGGCGGGCCCTGCGCCTGCAGGATCCATCGCCGCCCTGCGGCGACGCTCGCTGACCTCGGCTTGCGCAAGACGAGGCTCGGCGCATGCCCCGAAACGAAACCACCACGGAGCGAGTGCGCCCCGCGCACGATGCGCCTCGGCGTCACTCGGGTGGACAGTCTTCAGGAGGGAGCCCGCGCAGGCAGAAGTCGCCACCCCCGGAGCGTGGTCCGGAGAACGACCCCCCGGTTCGCCCACCCCGCAGGGGCCGATGCGCATGCGCCAGCGATTCGGCACAGGCCGTCCACCAAGGCAAGGGACCTCACCGCGCCCGCGCCAGCTTCGGATCCAGCAGATCCCGCAGCCCGTCCCCCATCAGATTGAGCCCCAGCACCGACAACATGATCGCCACGCCCGGGTACACGGCCAGCATCGGCGCCTGGAACATCTGCGTCTGTGCCTCGTTGAGCATGCGGCCCCAGCTCGGCTGCGGCGGCTGCGTGCCCAGGCCCAGGTAGGACAGCGCCGCCTCGGCCAGGATGGCGGTGGCGAACGAGATGGTGGCCTGCACGATGAGCTGGTTGGCGATGTTGGGCAGCACGTGGTTCCAGGTGATGCGCCACGCGCCCTTGCCGCCGGCGCGCGCGGCCAGCACGTACTCGCGCGCCCACACCGCATTGGCCGCTCCGCGCGAGATGCGCGCGAACACCGGGATGTTGAAGATGCCGATGGCCACGATGCTCATCACGAGCCCTGGCCCGTAGATGGCGGTGAGCATGATGGCCGACAGCAGCGCAGGGAAGGCGAAGGTGAAGTCGGCCGCGCGCATCACGAACTCCTCCACCCAGCCCCGCCGCGCCGAGGCCAGGCAGCCCAGCGCCACGCCGAGCACGAGCCCGATGCCGACCGCGATGACGCCCACCACGATGCTGTTCTGCGACCCCACCAGCAGCTGCGACGCGATGTCGCGGCCCAGGCTGTCGGTGCCCAGCCAGTGCGCGGCGCCCGGGCCTTTCAGCTTGTTGGGGATGTCGATCTCGGCCGGCGGGTAGGGCTGCCACACCAGCGACAGCAGCGCCGCGCCGGCCAGCAGCGCACACAGCAGCGCGCCGATCAGGAAACTCGGGTGGCGCGCGGCTCGGGCCAGCAGGCCGTGGGCGCGCAGCGCGGGTGCGGCCGCGACCGTCATGCGTCGCCCCGCCGCAACCGCGGGTCCACCACGGCGTACAGCACGTCCACGATGAAGTTCACCACCACCACCACGCCGGCCAGCAGCATCACCACGTCGCGCACGACGATCAGGTCGCGGTTGGCGATGGCTTGGAACACGAGGCGCCCGATGCCCGGCAGCACGAACACGCTCTCGACGACGATGGTGCCGGCGATGAGGTTGGCGAACTGCAGCCCGGCCACCGTGAGCACCGGGATCATCGCGTTGCGCAGCACATGGCGGCGCAGCGCCTGCCCCCGCGTCAGCCCCTTGGCGCGCGCGGTGCGCACGTAGTCCTCGCGCATCACCTCCAGCACCGCCGAGCGCGTGACGCGCGCGAGGATCGCCGCCTGCACCAGCGCCAGCGCCAGCGCCGGCAGCAGCAGCGCCACGAGCCCTTCGACGAGCCCGCCGCCGTCGTCCTCGGTCCAGCCGGGAAAGCCGCCGGCGCTCACCCACTGCAGCTGCACGGCGAACAGCAGGATGAGCAGGATCGCGAACCAGAAATTGGGGATCGCGATGCCGAGCTGGCTGGCGGCCATCACGCCCACGTCGCCGAGCCGGTTGTGGCGCGACGCCGCGTACACCCCCAGCGAGAGCGCCAGCGCCATCGTGATCGACATCGCCATCAGCGCCAGCGGCAGCGTCACCACCAGGCGCTCGGCGATCAGCTCGGAAGTGGGCGTGTCGTAGCTGATGCTGTTCGCGGTGCGCCCCTGCAGCAGCCCGCCCACCCAGTGCCCGTAGCGCTGCAGCGGCGGGCGGTCGAGCCCCAGCTTGGCCTGCAGCGCCGCCACCGACTCGGGCGTGGCGGTGTCGCCGAGGATCACCTCGGCGGCGTTGCCGGGCAGCAGCTCGAGCACCGCGAACACCAGCACCGAGGCCACCGCCAGCGTGGCCACCAGCGTGGCGAGGCGCTTGAGCAGGAACAGTCCCATCGCGTCCTATGATGCCCCAAGGCTCTGCACGCACCAGGATCACCGCGATGGCCACGATCGGTTTCGACACCACCCTCGTCCACGTCGGCGGGCGCTGGACGCCCTGCGCCTCGGGGCAGACGCTGCCGCTGATCGATCCCTCCGACGGCAGCGAGCTGGCACGCATCGCGCGCGGTGGCGCGGCCGACGTCGATGCCGCGGTGGCCGCGGCCCAGGCGGCGCTCGACAGTGGCGAGTGGGGCCGCCTCACCGCCGCCGAGCGCGGGCGGCTGCTGCTGCGCCTGAGCGCGCGCGTGGCCGAGCAGGCCGACGAGCTGGCGCGGCTGGAGGCGCTGGACGTCGGCAAGCCGCTGAAGCAGGGCCGCGCCGATGCGCTGGCGCTGGCGCGCTACCTGGAGTTCTACGGCGGCGCGGCCGACAAGGTGATGGGCGAGACGATCCCGTTCACCGCCGGCTACACCGCGCTGACGCTGCGCGAGCCGCACGGCGTCACCGCGCACATCGTGCCGTGGAACTACCCGATGCAGATCATCGGCCGCTCGGTCGGCGCGGCGCTGGCGATGGGCAATGCCTGCGTGCTGAAGCCGGCCGAGGAGGCCTGCCTCACGGCGCTGGCCTTCGCGCGCATCGCCGAGGCGGCCGGGCTGCCGGCCGGTGCGCTGAACGTGGTGCCGGGCCTGGGCGAGGAGGCCGGCGCCGCGCTGTCGGCGCACCCGGGCGTGCGGCATGTGTCGTTCACCGGTTCGGTGGCGGTGGGGCGGCTGATCCAGGCCGCCGCGGCGAGGAACGTGGTGCCGGTGACGCTGGAGCTCGGCGGCAAGAGCCCGCAGCTGGTGTTCGACGACGCCGACCTCGACGCGGCGCTGCCGTTCCTCGTCAACGCCGGCATCCAGAACGCCGGGCAGACCTGCTCGGCGGCCTCGCGCATCCTCGTGCAGCGAGGCGTATACGACACGGTGGCCGCCCGCATGGCCGAGCGCTACCGGGCGCTGCGCGTGGGCCGCGCGCTCGACGACCCCGATGTCGGCCCGATGATCTCGGCGCGCCAGCGCGACCTGGTCGCCGGCTACCTCGACGTGGTGACCACCGGCGGCCTGCGCATCGTCGCGCAGGCATCGCTGCCGGCCACACTGCCGCGCGACGGCTGCTACGTGCCGCCGACGCTGGTGGGCCCGGTGACGCCCGACCACCGCATCGCGCAGGAGGAGATCTTCGGCCCGGTGCAGGCGTTGATCCCGTTCGACGACGAGGCCGACGCGGTACGCATCGCCAACGGCACCGACTACGGCCTCGTGGCCGGCGTGTGGACGCGCGACGGCAGCCGCGCCCTGCGTCTGGCGCGCAAGCTCCAGTGCGGGCAGGTGTTCGTCAACAACTACGGCGCCGGCGGCGGCATCGAGTTGCCGTTCGGCGGCGTGAAGCACTCCGGGCACGGCCGCGAGAAGGGCTTCGAGGCGCTGTACGCCTTCTCGACGCTGAAGACGGTGGCCATCAAGCACGACTGAAGGAGACGCGGCATGGGCGGCAGGCTACAGGGCAAGGTGGCGATCGTCACCGGGGGCGGCTCGGGGTTCGGTGCGGGCATCGTGCGCAAGTTCGTGGCCGAAGGCGCGCAGGTGCTGGTGGCCGACATCCAGGAGGCCGGCGCCGCCGCGGTGGCCGCGGAATGCCAGGCCTCGGCCGCGGGCGGCACCGCATCGGCACTGCGCGTGGACGTCACGCGGCCGCAGGACGTGCGCGCGATGGTGGAGGCCGCGGAGTCGCGCCACGGGCCGCTGGACATCCTCGTCAACAATGCCGGCCGCGGCCACCTGCCGCAGCCGCTGGAATCGCTGCCCGAGGAGGAGTTCGACGCGATCGCGGCGCTGAACATGCGCTCGATCTACCTCGCGATGCGCGAGGTGACGCCGCGCTTCAAGGCGCGCCGCGCCGGCGTGGTGCTGAACGTCGCCTCCACCGCCGGCGTGAGCCCGAGGCCGCGGCTGGCCTGGTACAACGCCAGCAAGGGCTGGGTGATCACGGCCACGCGCGCCAGTGCCGTGGAGCTGGCGCCGTTCGGCATCCGCGTGGTGGCGCTGAACCCGGTGGCCGGCGAGACGCCGATGCTCAAGACGTTCATGGGCGAGGACACGCCTGAGATGCGCGCGAAGTTCCTGTCGACCATCCCGCTCGGGCGTTTCTCGACGCCGGAAGACCTCGGCAACGCCGCGTGCTTCCTGTGCAGCGACGAGGCCTCGATGATCACCGGCGTGTGCATGGAGGTGGACGGCGGGCGCTGCATCTGACGCAGCATCGGCCGGCCGCCGGCGGGCGCTCGCCTACGTGCGGCCGCGGTGCCTGAGCAGCCAGTTCAGCACCGGAAACCACAGCGCGTCGCGCACCTTGGAGCGGAAGAAGCCCATGTGCCCGATCGCGCCGTATCCGGTGTGCTGCACGTCGACGACGCGGCGCTCGATGTGCGCGTGGGGGTAGCGCTCGAGCAGCGCCAGCACCGCCGGCTGCGGCGCCATGTCGTCGTCGGACACGGCGATCGACAGGATCGGAAGCTCGAGCTGCCCGAAGTGCACGGTGTTCACGCCGAAGCGCTCGTCGAACAGGAAGTCGCGCGAAAGGCACCACCGCGCCCACTGGCGGAACACGGCCTTGGGTGCCAGGGCCCCCGGCATCCCTGGTGCGCTCATCGGTTCGGCGCCGCCGCCGCGGGCCAGCAGCGGAATGGCCATCCGCCACAAGAGGGCCAGGAAGTAGCGGTCCGGGCGCGGGTAGCGCGACGTGTGCGGCAGCGTGGGGGCCACGAACACGGCGCCGGCCAGCTGCTTGGCCGACGGCGCCAGCCCGAGCAGCTGCGCGCCGCAGCTGTGCCCGATGAAGAAGATCGGCACGCCCGGGTACAGGGTGGCTGCGCTGCGGATGGCCGCGTCGATGTCCTGCCGGCCCCAGCGCTCGAAGTCGATGAGCGCTTCCTGGCCTTCCCCGGGCGCGGACTCGCCGACACCTCGGTAGTCGAACGTCAGGCAGGCCACGCCCTGGGCCGACAGGAATTCGCCGAACCGGGCGTAGTGGCGGCGGGGCACACCCAGCGCCGAGGCCATCACCACGATGGCCCGTGGGGTCCCGGCGGCTTCGAAGCAGGTGGCCTCGAGCCGGAACTCGTCGTCGCACACCAGGGCCAGCGGCGCCGGCCCCAGCGTGGACAACCTGGAGAATCCTTCAGGCTCGCGCATTTGTTCTCCGACCAGGCGGCCTCCCGATGATCCTATTGAAACATCTTTGCTGCGCATTGCATCACCCGCCGATCGGGGGATGCCCGCACTGCTGATGAAGTAACGGATCGCTTGAGGCGGGTTCCGCGCAACCCCCTCGTGAGGGTGTGTGGCGGTGCCGTGCAAGATGCGTATCCCGGTGATGCGCATCACATCGCGCCGCGTCGGAGCGCCGGATACTGAGTGCCATGGAAGAGTTCATCACATCGACCGAGGCACTGCGGCGCACGCCCTGGCAGCCGCGGCAGCTCAGGGATCGCAGGAGTCGCAGCCGCCCGGCCGCGGCCGATCGTCGCAGTGTCGGGTCGGCCGCCATGGCCACCGCGGCCGCCGAGGCGGAAGCCTGGCTCGACGGCGACGAGTTCCTGCGCCGGCTGCGCGAAGCGGGCCTGTAGGGCGTCCTGCGGGGCAAGCGCGCCGACGGCCAGCGGCGCGGTTCTGCACAGCCGCCAGTTAGAGCACGGCCGCCATCGCCTGTGCCGTGCGCTCCACGTTTCCGCTGTTGAGGCCGGCCACGCACATGCGGCCGGACCGCACCAGGTACACGCCGAACTCCTCGCGCAGCCGGTCGACCTGCGCGCCGCTGAGCCCTGTGTAACTGAACATGCCGCGCTGCGTCAGGAAGTAGCCGAAGTCGCGCTCAGGGCGCCGGGCACTGAGCACCCCGTGGAGTTGCCGCCGCATCGCCAGGATGCGCTCGCGCATCGCGGTCACGTCGGCCTCCCACATCGCCCGCAGCGCCGGGTCGCCGAGCACGCGGCTGACGATGCCTGCGGCATGGATCGCCGGGCTCGAGTAGTTGCGCCGCACCGTGGCCTGCAACTGCCCGAGCACGAGCTCGGCCTCGGCGCGGTCGGCGCACACCACCGACAGCGCGCCGGCGCGCTCGCCGTAGACGCTCATGCTCTTCGAGAACGAGTTGGCGATGAAGAACGGCAGCCCCGACGAGGCCATCTGCCGCACCGCGGCCGCGTCCTCGGCGATGCCGTCGCCGTAGCCCTGGTAGGCGAGGTCGAGGTAGCCGATCAGCTCGCGCTGGCGCAGCACGGGGATGAGCTGCTGCCACTGCCCCGCGTCGAGGTCGACGCCGGTGGGGTTGTGGCAGCAGGCGTGCAGCAGCACGATGCTGCGCGGCGGCAGCGAGGAGACCACCTCCAGCATGCGGCCGAACGCGAGGCCGCCGGTGGAGGCGTCGTAGTACGGATAGGTGTGCACCGGGATGCCGGCGCCCTCGAACATCGCGCGGTGGTTGTCCCACGTGGGGTCGCTGACCCACACGGCGCTGCCGGGCAGCCAGCGCTTGATGAAGTCGGCACCGACCTTCAGCCCCCCGCTGGAGCCGATGGTCTGCAGCGTGGCGATGCGCCCGCCGGTCACCGCCTCGTGCCCGGCGCCGAACAGCAGCGCCTGCACCGCGCGGCGCATCGGCTCCGAGCCGGCGATCGGCAGGTAGGGCTTGGCGGCGCTCTCGGCGAGCATCTGCGCCTCGGCATCTCGCACGCACTGCAGCACCGGCATGCGCCCGGCATCGTCGAAGTAGATGCCGATCGACAGGTTGATCTTGCCCGGCCGGGGATCCTTCTGGAACGCGTCGTTCAGGCTGAGGATCGGGTCGCCCGCGTAGGGCTCGAGGTGCGCGAAGACGGTCATTCGGCGAGGGCCTTCTCGATGTCGGCGGCGATCGCCGCCGGTTCGGTGTTGGGGGCGTAACGCTTGAGCACGCGGCCGTCGCGGCCGATCAGGAACTTCGTGAAGTTCCACTTCACGGCCTCGGTGCCCAGCAGGCCGGGCGCCTCGTGCGTGAGCCACTTCCACAGCGGGTGTGCCTCGGCGCCGTTGACCTTGACCTTGCCCATCATCGGGAAGCTGACGCCGTAGTTGATCTGGCAGAACGAGGCGATCTCGCCGTTCTCGCCGGGATCCTGGCCGCCGAACTCGTTGCTCGGAAAGCCGACGATCACGAGGCCGCGATCGCGGTAGGTCTGCCACAGCTGCTCGAGCCCGGCGAACTGCGGTGTGAAGCCGCAGGCACTGGCGGTGTTGACGATCAGCAGCACCTTGCCGCGCTGCGTGGACAGATGGGCGGGCTTGCCGGTGATCGACAGCGCCTCGAAGTCGTAGATCGTGGCCATGGGCACCTGCGGGGTTCGATCGGGGTCGGCATTGTCGCAAGTCCGCGTGGTAGCCTGCCTGCCGGTCGACCGGGCGCCGCCCGGTTGCTGTTGGACGCCCGCAGGACACCCCACGATGAGCGACCCGTTCCGCGTCGCGCTGATCGGCTTCCGCACCGCCGAGCACGGCCAGTTGCTGGACCTGTTCGGCGCCGCGCTGAAGCGTTCGCCGGCCTACCGCCCCGTGAGCGACGCGGCGGGGTCGGACTTCATCGTGGCCGATGCCGACAACACCGAGTCGCTCGCCGAGGTGGTGCGGCTGGGCCTGCTCGACCGCACCGTGTACGTGGGCACGCAAGTGCCGCCGGACACGCCGGCCTGGCTGGCGCGCCCGCTGGACGCGACGCGGCTGTTGCGCGAGCTCGACCTGCTGGTGGTGCAGCATGTGGGCGTGTCGGCGCTGGAGCCGCCGATAGAACTGCGCGAGTTGCCGCCGACGCCCGCCGCACGGACGCCTCGCCCCCCCACACTGCCGGAGGAGCCGGAGCCGGCCCCGCGCCCGCCGCCGGTCTCGAACCTGCGCGTGCTGCTCGTCGACGACAGCGAGGTGGCGTTGCGTTACCTGCAGTCGCGGCTGGCGGTGCACGGGCTCACGGCCGAGCGGGCGCAGAGCAGCGCCCGGGCCATCGAGCTGGCATCCACGCGGGCCTACGACCTGGTCTTCGTCGATGTCGAGCTCGGCCCCGGCAGCGACCTCGACGGGCTGGCGCTGTGCCGCCACCTGAAGCGCCGGCACGCCCGAGGCGTGGAGCCGCCGGCGGTGGTGATGGTGTCGGCGCATCACGCGGAGATCGACCGCGCCCGCGGCGAGCTCGCCGGGTGCGACGCCTACCTCGCCAAGCCGCTGGACGACGAGGCGCTGCGGCGCGTGCTGGTGCGGGTCGGCGCGGCCCCACCGCCGCCGAAGCCGCCGCGACCGGCCAAGGGCTGACGCGGAAGCCGGGCGCTCAGCTCCGTGCGGCCAGCAGGGCCGAGCCCACGATCAGCCCCCCGCCCAACAGCAGCGGCGCGGTCAGCGCACCGGCGCCCAGGAGCAGCGCGGAGCCGCTGGCGAACACCACCTCGGTGAGCATGACCACCGCCGTCACGTGCGCCGGCAGCCGCGCCGCGCCGAACTGCAGCGCCAGGTTGCTGGCAAGGAACAGCCCGCCCATCACCAGCACCGGCACCGCCCACTCGGCGGCCAGCAGCGGGGGCGGTGCCACGCCGGCGGCGCCTCCGAGCAGGGTGGCGATCGACGCCGAGACCGCCGCGCCGCCGGTGAACATCGCCAGCGCCCGTGCACTTTCCTTGCGCGCGGCCTCGCGCCGCAGCATCACGTTGTTCAGCGCGAACGTAAAGCCACCGACGACGCCCAGCCAGTCGGGCAGCGACCGCGGCAGCGGCCAGCCGCCCGTCTCGGGCCACAGCACGATGGCGGCACCCGCCAGCGACATCACCACGCGCAGCAGCGCGGCGCCGCTGAAGCGCTCGTGCAGCAACACGCGGGCCAGCAGCACCGCCCACAGCGGCATCAGGTAGAAGAGCAGCACGACGCGCACCACGTCGCCGATAGTCACCGCCCAGTTGAACGACGCGTTGGTGGTACCCGACGCCAGCACCAGCACCCACAGCGCAGGCGTCGAGACCACCTCGCGCCAGGCCGCGAGCCGCCAGGCACTGATGACGGCCACCGCCACCGCGTAGATGATGGCGGTGGCCCACAGCGGGTGCAGCCCGAGCGCCTCCAGCTGCCGGAACGGCCACCACGAGACGCCCCAGGTGAACGCGTTGAAGGTCAGCGCGGCCGCCGGCAGCGCGTACGCACCCTGCACGGCTTCAGTGCCCGTCGGTGCGCGCGATGACCAGCAGCCGCTCGACCTCCTCGCCGTGGCGGACGAGGTTCGAGCGGTGCCAGCGGCGGATCAGCTCCATCGTGCCGGCCACGATCAACCCGAGCACGCCGATGGCCACGAACACCGACAGGCCCAGCTTGGTCATGCCGACGTAGAACGCACCAACGCCCAGGATGCAGGCCTGCTCGTTGAAGTTCTGCACCGCGATCGAGCGGCCGGCGCCCATCAGGTTGTGGCCGCGGTGCTGCAGCAACGCATTCAGCGGCACGATCAGGTAGCCGCACAGCGCGCCCATCAGCACCAGGAAGGGCATCGCCGTCCAGATGTTGTGGATCAGGTTCAGGCCGATCAGGAAGAACCCGACCGCGATGCCCAGCGGCAGCACATTCGTCGCGCGGTCCAGCCTGGAGGTGGCCGAGGCGATCACCGCACCGGCCACCGAACCGATCACGACGATGCCGGCCAGGTTGGACGCCTGCGCGGTGGTGTAGCCCAGCGCCGCCGCCGCCCACGGGAAGACGATCAGCCGGATGTTGCCGAAAGCACCCCACAGCAGCGTGGTGGAGGCCAGCGAGATCTGCCCGAGCTTGTCGGACCACAGGCGCGCATTGCACTGCGAGAAGTCGCGCACCAGCTCCCACGCCGAGGTCATCGGGATGATCGGCGCGGTGGTGCGCGGGATGTACAGGTTGAACGCCGCGGCGATGATGTACAGGAACAGGATCACCGAGATCGCGCCCTCGGGCGCCGTGTCGACCCCGGTGTCGATGGCCGGCAGGTCCAGTCCGAGCAGCATCGGCGACAGCTTCGGGCCGATCAGCTGCCCGCCGAGCAGGATGCCCATCACGATCGAGCCGACGGTCAGCCCTTCGATCCAGCCGTTGCCCTTGACGAGCTGCGACGGCGGCAGCAGTTCGGTGAGGATGCCGTACTTGGCCGGCGAGTACGCCGCCGCGCCCAGGCCCACCACCGCATACGACAGCAGCGGGTGCGACCCGAACAGCATCATCAGGCAACCGGCCACCTTGATCGTGTTCGAGACGAACATGACCTTGCCCTTGGGGATCGAGTCGGCGAAAGCCCCCACGAACGGCGCCAGCACCACGTAGAACAGGGCGAACATCGGCCCGAGCGCGGGCACCTGCCAGGCCGGGGCCTGCGAGGACCGCAGCAACTCCACCGCGGCGACGAGCAAGGCGTTGTCGGCCAGCGAGCTGAAGAACTGCGCCGACATGATGGTCGAGAAGCCTTTTTTCATCGTGTCGGCGGTCGGGGCACGGAATCTCGTCGCTCTCGGCAGCGGCCCCGCTCGTGTCTCCAGGTCGAGCGCGGCGATTTATAGCATGGGGGTTCCGGCGTCAGGCGCAGAATGCCCGCCGATGCCCCGTCCCATCGAAGCCTTGGTACACAGCGGCGCGCTGGCCCGCAACCTGGCCCGGGCGCGCGCGGGCGCCCCCGATGCGCAGGTCTGGGCGGTGGTCAAGGCGAACGCGTACGGGCACGGCATCGAGCGCGCGTACGACGGCCTGCGCGGCGCCGACGGGTTCGCGCTGCTCGACCTGGCCGAGGCCGAACGCATCCGCGCGCTGGGCTGGCGAGGCCCGGTGCTGCTGCTCGAAGGCTGCTTCGAGCCGCGCGACCTCGAGCTGTGCTCGCGACTGAACCTGTGGCACGCCGTGCACCAGGAGCGGCAGATCGACTGGCTGGCCGGGCACAAGACGCAGCATGGCCACCATGTGTTCCTGAAGATGAACAGCGGCATGAATCGGCTCGGGTTCGCCGGGGCGGCCTACCGCAGTGCCTGGGCGCGGCTGAACGCGCTGCCTCAGGTCGAGCAGATCACGCTGATGACGCACTTCTCGGATGCCGACGGCCCCCGCGGCATCGCGCACCAGGTCGCCGCGTTCGAAGCTGCCACTGCCGACTTGCCGGGCGAGCGGAGCCTCGCAAACAGCGCCGGCGTGCTGCGCCACGGCGGCGTGCGCAGCGACTGGGTGCGCGCCGGCATCCTCAGCTACGGCAGCGCGCCCGACTTCCCCGAGCACGACATCGCGCACTGGGGCCTGGAGCCGGCGATGACGCTGCGCTCGCGCGTGCTGGCCACGCAGCAGCTCGCCGCAGGCGACACGGTGGGCTACGGCAGCAGCTACACGGCCGCCGGGCCGATGCGCATCGGCATCGTTGCCTGCGGCTACGCCGACGGGTATCCGCGCCATGCCGGCACCGGCTCGCCGGTGCTGGTGGACGGCATGCGCACGGCCACCGTGGGCCGCGTGTCGATGGACATGCTGGCCATCGACCTCACGGCGCTGCCGGCCTCGGGCGTCGACAGCATCGTCACGCTGTGGGGCCATGGGCCCGGTGGCAGCATGCTGCCGATCGACGAGGTGGCGCAAGCGGCAGGCACCATCGGCTACGAGCTGATGTGCGCGCTGGCGCCGCGCGTGCCGGTGACCGCCGTCGACTGAATCCTCCGACTCCCCTTCCTCAACCGCCGCAGGAGCAGCAGCACATGGGCATCCTCTCCACGATCGTCGTCGGCCTCATCGTCGGTGCGCTGGCGCGCTTCGTGCTGCCGGGCGAGCAGAAGCTGGGCTGGATCCTGACCTGTCTGCTGGGCATCGGCGGTTCGCTGCTGGCCGGCTTCATCGGGCAGGCGCTGGGCTGGTACGCGGTGGGGCAGGGCGCCGGGTGGATCGCCTCGATCGTCGGCGCCGTGGTGCTGCTGGTGGTGGTGCAGAAGCTGCGCGGCGGGGGCGGCTCGTCGTCGAGCTGACGCCGCTGCCGCTGCCGCATCCCGCGGCGCGGCGGCGACGCTTCGCGACACGCGCCGCCGTCCGGTCGCCGCGCGGCTGACGTGTCCGCCGGCCCGGCGCAGAGTGCGGTGCATGCACTCCCGGAGCACCGCATGAGACACCCCCTCGCCCTGGCCACCGCCGCGATCGCCATCGCATCGGCCGCCTACACCTGCGACGCAGCCGCGCAGCCGGCGTGCCTGGACGTCGTCGTGCAGAACGTGCGCCCGCAGCAGGGCTACCTGATGCTGGCCGCCTACGCCGACGCCGAGAGCTACGCCGCGAAGAAGGCGGTGCAGTCGCTGCGCGTGCCGGCACCGGCCTCGGCGCAAGCGACGCTGCAGCTGTGCGGCGTGCAGTCGGCCGAGGTGGCGATCACGATGTTCCAGGACCTCGACGGCGACGGCCGCATGGGCACCAACGTGCTGCGCATCCCCACCGAGCCGTGGGGGGCCTCGGGCACGCCGGGCGCCTTCGGGCCGACCTGGGAGACCGCGCGCGTGCCCACCGCGACGACGCCGATCGTCGTGAAGCTGACGTCTTGAGGGGGCACGCGATGGACCGCCGACACCTGCTCCGCGCCGCGGCCGCCGCGGCCCTGCTGCCGCTGGGCGCCACCGCCCGCGCCCGGCCCGCGCGCAGCGCCGACTTCGCCACCGCCGTGGCCGCGCACCCGATCTACGCGCCCTTCCGCGGCGTGGACGACACCAGCGGCAACATCGACGGCGAGGCACTGGTCCGCGGCCGCTGGCCCGAGGCGCTGCGCGGGCGCTTCCACCGCAACGGCCCGGCGCTGTACGAACGCGGCGGCGAGCGCTACCACCACTGGTTCGACGGCGACGGCATGGTGCAGCAGTACACCATCGCCGACGGGCGCGTGCGCCACCGCGGCCGATTGGTGCGCACGGCCAAGCTCGCGTCCGAGCAGCGCGCCGGGCGCTTCCTGGTCTCGGCGGTGGGCACGCATGTCGACGGCGGGCTGCCGGCCGGCGGGCCGGACCATTTCAACGCCGCCAACACCAACGCGCTCGAGCACGGCGGCCGACTGCTGGCGCTGTGGGAAGGCGGCTCGGCCTACGCGCTGGACCCGCGCGACCTCTCGACGATCGGGCCGGTCACGTGGCGGCCCGACCTGAAGCAGGTGCCGTTCTCGGCGCACCCCAAGGTCGACGCGCAGGGCCACCTGTGGAACATCGGCACCTTCGGCCCGTCGATCGTGCTGTGGCACATCGACCCGCAAGGTCGCCTCGTCGACGTGCAGGTCGGCGAGTCGCCGTACCCCGGCGGCATGGTGCACGACATGGCGGTGACCGAACGGCACGTCGTCGTGCCGCTGCCGCCGGTGAGCTTCCGCATCGAGCGGCCGGTCGAGGGGCCGCGCCGCTTCGCGCTCGAGGCGGGGCAGCCGCTGCGCATCCTCGTCGCCGAGAAGGCCGACCTTGCGCGCCGCCGCGTCTTCGAGCTGCCGGCGGAGATGGTGTTCCACGTCGGCAATGCGCACGAGGACCGCCTCGGGAACATCGTGCTGAGCTACGTCGGCGCGCCCGACGCCTGGTCGCTGGACCAGGGCGCGGTCGCAGTGATGTCGGCGCGACCGGCGCGCGGCAGCGTTGCGCGCGTGGCGATCGCGACGCTGGATCTCGCCAGCGGCCGGGCGCCGGTGCGTGCGCAGCAGGTGGGCAACGCGGAGTTCCCGCGCATCGACCCGCGGCTCAACGGCCTGCCGGCCCGCGGGCTGCTGATGGCCTCGGGCTGGCGCGGCGATGCCGACCACCAAGGCGCATTCCGCCACGGCGTGCAGTGGCTGGACACCGACAGCGGCCGGCTGGACCGTTACGACTACGGCGAGCAGATGATCGTCGAGGAGCACATCGTCGTGCCGCGCCCGGGCGGCCGCGGCGAGCGCGACGGCTGGCTGCTGGGCACCACCTACGACGCCCGCCGCGACGCCACGGTGCTGAACCTGCTCGACGCCGCGCACATCGCCGACGGGCCGGTGGCGCAGGCGGTGCTGCCGTACCGCCTGCCGCTGGGCTTCCACGGCAACTGGGCCCCGGGCTGACCGGGCGCGGCCGGCGGGCGGTGGGGTATCGTGTCCTGCCGACCCCAACACGCCGCCGCCGGCGGTGCGCCCGCAGACCGTGGCCAAGACCGTCTACACCTGCCGCGAGTGCGGCGGCACGAACCCCAGGTGGCTCGGCCAGTGCCCGCACTGCAGCGCCTGGAACACGCTCGAGGAAGGCGTGGCCGAGCCGCGCGGCGGCGGCAAGCACCGCTACGCGTCGCTGGCGCCGCCGTCGCCCGGCGCACAGCCGGTGGCCACGCTCGCGGAGGTGGAGGCCAGCGACGTCGAGCGCACCCCGACCGGGCAGGACGAGCTCGACCGCGTGCTCGGCGGCGGGCTGGTGGCCGGCGGCGTGGTGCTGATCGGCGGCGACCCGGGCGTCGGCAAGAGCACGCTGCTGCTGCAGGCGCTGGACACGCTGAGCAGCACGATGAAGGTGCTCTACGTCACCGGCGAGGAGAGCGTCGCGCAGGTGGCGCTGCGCGCGCGGCGGCTGGGGCTGGAAGGCCGGCGGCTGCGCGTGCTGGCCGAGATCCAGCTGGAGCGCATCGCGGCGCAGCTCGACGCCGAGGCCCCCGCGGTGTGCGTGATCGACTCGATCCAGACGCTGTACTCCGACCAGCTCACGTCGGCGCCGGGCTCGGTGGCGCAGGTGCGCGAATGCGCCGCGCAGCTCACCCGTGCGGCCAAGACGCGCGGCTGCGCGATGGTACTGGTGGGCCACGTGACGAAGGAAGGCGCGCTGGCCGGCCCGCGCGTGCTGGAGCACATGGTCGACGCGGTGCTGTACTTCGAGGGCGACACGCATTCGAACTTCCGCCTCGTGCGGGCGATCAAGAACCGCTTCGGCGCCGTCAACGAGATCGGCGTGTTCGCGATGACCGAGCGCGGACTCAAGGGCGTCAGCAATCCGAGTGCGATCTTCCTCTCGACGCACGGCGAACCGGTGCCGGGTTCGTGCGTGATGGTCACGCTCGAAGGCACCCGGCCGCTGCTGGTCGAGCTGCAGGCGCTGGTGGACAGCGGCGGCCCGAGCCCACGACGGCTCTCGGTGGGCCTGGACCGCGACCGCCTGGCGATGCTGCTGGCGGTGCTGCACCGGCATGCCGGCGTGTCGTGCATGGACCAGGACGTGTTCGTCAATGCGGTGGGTGGCGTGCGCATCGGCGAGCCTGCGGCCGACCTGGCGGTGCTGCTGGCGATCCAGGGCAGCCTGCGCGGCAAGGCGCTGCCGCGCGGCTTCGTCGCGTTCGGGGAGGTGGGCCTGGCGGGTGAGGTGCGGCCGGCGCCACGCGGACAGGAGCGGCTGCGGGAAGCCGCCAAGCTCGGCTTCTCGGTCGCGGTGGTGCCGCGCGCGAACGCGCCGAAGAAGCCGATCGAGGGGCTGACGGTGCATGCGGTCGACCGCGTCGAAGGCGCCATCGACGTTGTGCGGGGGCTGGCCTGAGGGCAGCCAGGGCGTGATGCGCACCGCGGTGCTGTCCGACATCCACGGCAACCTGCCGGCGCTGCTGGCGGTGCTGGCCGACGCCCGCGCACGCGACGCGCGAGCCTTCCTGAACCTCGGCGACATCGTCTCCGGCCCGCTGTGGCCGATGGAGACCGCCGAGCTGCTGATGACGCTGCGCTGGCCGACGATCGCCGGCAACCACGAGCGCCAGGTGCTGACGTTGCCGGATGACCGGCTGAGCGCCACCGACCGCCACACGCGCGCCGCGCTGAAGGAGCGGCACCTGCAGTGGCTGGCGCGGCACCCGGCGGCGATGCAGCCGCAGCCGGGGCTGTGGTGCGTGCACGGCACACCGGGCAGCGACCTCGTCTACCTGCTGGAAACCGTCACCGCGCCGCGGGGCGTGCGCGAGGCGACCGATGACGAGGTGCGCATGCGGCTCGGCACGGCGCAGCCCAAGAGCGACTCGCTGCTCCTGTGCGGCCACACGCACCTGCCGCGCGACCGGGTGGTGGACGGGCTGCGCATCGTGAACCCTGGCAGCGTCGGACTGCCGGCCTACGACGACGACCACCCGCACCCGCACGACATCGAGACGGGCACGCCGCAGGCTCGCTACGCGCTGGTCGAGCCGCTGGACGAGCGCGGCGGCGCGTGGTCGGTGGAACTGCGCGCCGTGTCCTACGACCACGAGCGGGCGGCGAGGCAGGCCGAGGCGAACGGCCGCGGCGACTGGGCCGACGCGCTGCGCAGCGGGCGCGTCGGGCGGCGCGAGGCCGAGGTGCTGGACCGCGCCGGGCCGGCGGAGTGACGCCCCCCGGGGACGCGGGCGCCGAAAGGAGCGTCAGCGCCCTGCCTGGCGCTCCCGACGCGTCTCGGTCAGCCCGTACGCCAGGCGCCGCGCCTCGTTGCGCAGCCGGTACCAGTGCGTCGACAGCCGCTTCGTCCAGTGGAACTTGCGCGACGGGCCGCTGCCGGGCGTGCCGATCGTCGATGGCGTGCCTTCGTCGTGCACGCAGGGCGTCGGCGTGAGCATCCGCACCTTCAGCCCGAAGCGCCAGCCCTGGTCGAAGACGTGGTCGTAGGGCAGTTGCATCGGCAGCAGGCCCTCGGCATAGGCCGCCGCCGCGCGCCGGTTCGTCAGGTAGGCGCTCGAGCCCGTGCAGCGGCTGAGCATCACCGCCAGCTGCTGTCCGGGCGCCACCTCCAGGTAAGGCTGCGGCGTGCCCGAGTGCACCGCCGAGAGCTTCACCATGTCCCAGCGGTCGGCATGCGCCATCAGGCCCTGCAGCGCGGCGGGCAGCCGCTCGGTGAGCTGCACGTCGTCTTCGAGCACCAGCGCGAACTCGGCATCGCTGTCGAGGTGGCGCCGCATCACCTCGACATGCGACAGATAACATCCCAACTCGCCGGGCAGCGGCGTCATCCCGTGCAGGCGGCGGAACGCCTGCTCGTCGAGCTGGGCACGCTGCTCGGGCGTGAAGGCGCGGGCGTCGACGGCCGGCAGGCGTTCGTACGGCAGCCCGAGCCGCTGCAGCTGCGTGGAGATCGCCGCCCAGCGCTCGGGAGCGCGATCGAGGTTGATGACCCAGGTGCGCAGTCGCTGCATCGCGATCATTGTGGAGGACAGGCGGCATGAACCCGTGGATCGGCTGGGCGCTGGCGGTGATCGCCGTGGCAGTGGCCTATGCCTCGTGGGGCTGGCCCGGCGTGGTGCTGGCGCTGACGCTGGTGGTGTTCTGGCTGCTGCTGCAGTTCTCGCGCTCGCTTCGCGTGATGCGCATGGCCGCCGGCCGCCCGGTGGGCGCGATCGACAACGCGGTGATGCTGCACGTCAAGCTGCGCCCGGGCATGCGGCTGCTGGAGATCCTGCCGCTGACGCGCAGCCTGGGCGTGAAGGTGACCGACGCGCCCGAGACCTTCCGCTGGACCGACGGCGCGGGCGACGCGGTGCAGGTCGAACTGGTGGCCGGGCGCGCGACGACGGTGACGCTGCTGCGGCAGGCCCCCGAGGCGCCCGGGGAGAGCTCGACAGCCTCCTAGAATCCCGGGTTTCCCCCACACCGCGAGAGCTGCCATGTCGATGTCCGACCGCGACGGCAAGATCTGGATGGACGGCCAGTTGATCGACTGGCGCGACGCGAAGATCCATGTCCTGAGCCACACGCTGCACTATGGCTGCGGCGCGTTCGAGGGCGTGCGCGCCTACAAGACGGCGCGGGGCACCGCGATCTTCCGGCTGCGCGAGCACACCGAGCGGCTCTTCAACAGCGCCAAGATCCTGCGCATGAAGATTCCATACACGCTGCAGCAGGTGATGGACGCGCAGATCGAGGTGGTGCGGGCGAACAAGCTCGAGAGCTGCTACCTGCGCCCGCTGACGTGGATCGGCTCCGAGAAGCTCGGCGTCAGCCCCAAGGGCAACACCATCCACCTGATGGTCGCGGCCTGGGCCTGGGGCGCGTACCTGGGCGAGGAAGGGCTGAAGCGCGGCATCCGCGTCAAGATCAGCAGCTACACGCGCCACCACGTCAACATCACGATGACGCAGGCCAAGGCGGTGAGCAACTACACCAACTCGATCCTGGCCAACATGGAGGCCACCGAGGAGGGCTACGACGAGGCGATGCTGCTCGACGCCTCGGGCTTCGTCAGCGAAGGCGCCGGCGAGAACCTGTTCGTCATCAAGAACGGCGTCGTCTACACGCCCGACCTCTCGGCCGGGGCGCTGAACGGCATCACGCGCAACACCATCTTCCACATCTGCCAGGACCTGGGCTTGAAGCTGGTGGAGAAGCGCATCACCCGCGACGAGGTCTACATCGCCGACGAGGCCTTCTTCACCGGCACCGCGGCCGAGGTCACGCCGATCCGCGAGCTCGACCGCATCGAGATCGGCAGCGGCTCGCGCGGGCCGATCACCGAGAAGATCCAGGCCGCGTTCTTCGACATCGTGAACGGCCGCAATCCCAAGTACGCCGAATGGCTGGCCCCGGTCTGAGCGCGCAGCGCAGAGGGTAGTCCCATGAGCAACGACCCGAAGTCCGTCGTCGAACTGGCCGCCGCCGACCTGCAGGGCCCTGGCGTCACGTTCTGCCCGAACCCGAAGATGGGCCTGTGGAACCAGCACCCGAAGGTCTACATCGACGTGGCCACCACCGGCGAGGGGCGCTGCCCCTACTGCGGCACGCTGTACCGGTTGAAGGCCGGTGAGCGCGTGCACGCGGGCCACTGACCCCATGCCCAACGCCCGCGAATTCGTCCTCACGCTCTCCTGCCGCGACGCCAAGGGCATCGTCTACGCCGTCTCGGGCCTGCTGTTCCAGGCGGGCTGCAACATCATCGACTCGCAGCAGTTCGGCGACCTCGACGGCGAGGACGCCACCGGCCTGTTCTTCATGCGCGTGCACTTCCAGGCACCGCCGCAGCTGGCCGACGCCGCCAGGCTGGAGTCGCTTTTCGCGCACACGTGCGAGCAGCACGGCATGCAGCTGTCGTTCCACGCGCTGGCGCGGCGGCCGCGCGTACTGCTGATGGTCAGCCAGCACGGCCACTGCCTGAACGACCTGCTGTTCCGCTGGAAGAGCGGGCAGCTCGCGGTGGACATCCCGGCCATCGTCTCCAACCACCGCACCTTCGAGGAACTGGCCGCCAGCTACGGGCTGCCGTTCCACCACCTGCCGGTGACGAAGGACAGCAAGCGCGAGCAGGAGCAGGCAGTGCAGGCGCTCGTCGAGCGCGAGCGCATCGACCTCGTCGTGCTGGCGCGCTACATGCAAATCCTCAGCGCCGAGTTCTGCGAGGCGCTGCAGGGCCGCGCGATCAACATCCACCACAGCTTCCTGCCCAGCTTCAAGGGCGCGCGCCCGTACTACCAGGCGCATGCCCGCGGCGTGAAGCTGATCGGCGCCACGGCCCACTACGTCACCGCCGACCTCGACGAAGGGCCGATCATCGAGCAGGACGTCGAACGTGTGGACCACACGATGTCGGCCGAGGACTACACCGCCGTCGGGCGCGACATCGAGAGCCGCGTGCTCGCTCGCGCGGTGCGCTGGCACGTGGAGCACCGCGTGCTGATGAACGGCCACAAGTGCGTGGTGTTCCGCTGACGACGTGAGGTTCCGACGGTGAGAGCCCGCCGCCCCCACGCCGCCGCGCTGTTCTCGTCGCCCGACGACGTCGAGGCGCAGTTCTACGAGGCGCTGCAGCAGGGCGACCTGGCCAAGCTGATGAGCCTGTGGGCCGACGACGACGAGATCGTCTGCGTGCATCCCGGTGGGCCGCGCGCGGTGGGGCCGGCGGCGATCAGCGCCACCTTCGAGGCGATCTTCGGCAACGCCCCGATCCCGGTGGTGCCCGAGCAGGTGCACCGGCTGCACAGCGTGAGCTGCGCCGTGCACCACCTCGTCGAGCGCATCGTCGTGCGCACCGACGAAGGCGAGCAGACGGCCTGGGTGCTGGCCACCAACGTCTACCTGAAGACCGCGCAGGGCTGGCGCATCGTCGCCCACCACGCCAGCCCCGGGCCGGCCGAGCCGGTCGAGGCCCCCGCGGCCGGCGCGGCGCGCCCGGGCAGCACGCTGCACTGATGCACTGGCCGCACTACGGGGCGCCGCGCTGGCTCCCCGGCGGACATGCGCAGACCATCTGGCCGGCGCTGGTCACGCCGCGACCGCCACCACCGGCCTACCGGCGCGAACGCTGGGACACACCCGACCGCGACTTCGTCGACGTCGACCTGCTCGACGGCAGCACGGCCGATGCACCGATGCTGGTGCTGTTCCACGGGCTGGAGGGCTCGTCGGCCAGCCACTACTCGGTGGCCTTCGCGCGCGTGGCCGCCGAACGCGGCTGGGCGTTTGCCGTGCCGCACTTCCGCGGCTGCTCGGGCGAGCTGAACCTGGCGCCGCGCTCGTACCACTCGGGCGACTTCGAGGAGATCGGGTGGATCCTGGCGCGGCTGCGCGCCGGGCGCTCACAGCCGCTGAAGGTCGCCGGCGTGTCGCTGGGCGGCAACGCGCTGCTGCGCTGGGCCGAGGAGAACGGCGCTGGGGCGGCACAGACGGCCAGCGCCATCGCGGCGATCTCGGCACCGGTCGACCTGGCCGCTGCCGGCCATGCGATCGAGCGCGGCTTCAACCGCGTCAGCTACCTGCGCATGTTCCTGGCCACGCTCAAGCCCAAGGCGCTGGCCAAGCTGCGCCAGCACCCGAAGCTGGCCGATGCGGCACGCATCCGCTCGGCCCGCACGCTGTACGAGTTCGACGACGCCTACACCGCACCGGTGCACGGCTACCGCGGCGTCGAGGACTATTGGGCGCGCGCTTCGGCCAAGCCGCACCTGCACGCGATCCGCGTGCCGACACTGGTGCTCAACGCCACCAACGACCCGTTCGTCCCCGGCGCGTCACTCCCCAGGGGCACGGTGCCCGGCGGCTGGGTCACGCTCGCGCAGCCGCGCCATGGCGGACATGTCGGCTTCCCCGGCGGGCGCTTCCCGGGCCACCTGGAGACCATGCCGCAGGCCGTGGTGCGCTGGCTGGCCGAGGCCGGCTGAGGTACCTTCGGCGGCATGGACGAGATCGTCAAGGCTGCGCTGCGCAAGTGGCCCACCGTGCCGCACTGCTACGGCTGGCTGGCGCTGGACGCGCGCGGCGACTGGTACATGCGCGACGACCGCATCCAGGCGACGGGGCCGTTCCCTCGCATCAAGGGCAGCCGCATCCAGCACGAGAAGCTGGTCGGCTTCATCCACCGCAACTACCTGGCCGACGAGCTGGGCGCCTGGTTCTTCCAGAACGGGCCGCAGCGGGTGTACGTGCAGCTCGAGGCGGCGCCGCTGGTGTGGCGGCTGGACGCCGCGGGCGAAGCGCCGCCGCGGCTCACGTCGCACCACGGGGTGCCGGCGCAGCCGCGCAGCCTTTGGCTGGACGAGCAGGGTCGCCTGTACGCCGACAGCGAGGCCGGCTACGGCATCGTGCACACGCTGGACATGGCTGCCGCCGGCGACGCGGTCGAGGCCGGACACTGGCAGCCACAGGAGATGCCCTTCTCGCAGATGCCCGAACGGTTCGGCTATCGGCTCCAGCCGGCGCCCATGGGCGCGGCGGCGTGAACGCAGTTCAGTTGGGCGCGCTGGCCGCGGCGGCGGGAACCTTGGGCTCGTCGAACTTGCCGCCGGCCTTGTTGGCCAGGTAGACCACGGCGCGACCGATCTCGACATCGGAGAAGTCGCCGCCGCCTTGTGCGCCCATGTTGCCCTTGCCCTTCAGCACCGAGGTCAGCAGCGCGTCGTACCCGGTCTTGATGCGCGGGCCCCAGGCAGCCTCGTCGCCCACCTTCGGCGCCCCGGCGGCCCCGCTGGTGTGGCAGGCCGTGCACTGCGCCTCGAACACCTGCTGGCCGCTCTTCAGCGACGCCGTATCGCTCGCGTCGCGGATCTCCACCGAGCCGACCTTCTGCAGCCGCCGCGCGACGGCTTCGCCGGTCAAGCCTTCGCTGCCGGCGCCGGGCTTGCTGCCGAACGCCACGTAGTTCACCAGCAGGATGATCAGCACGATCGGCACGACGAACGACGCGACCACCGTGGCGATCAGCTGCTTGGGCGTGCGGATCGGACCTTCGTGGTTTTCCGCGTGGTGGCCTTCGGGTGTCGCGCTCATGGTGCTCGGGGGTTCGTGCCGGTTCGGCAAAGCGGCGGATTATAGGTAGCCGCCTCGCCTAGAATGCCGGCTCGCCAGCGACCGTGGTGAAGTGGATATCATGCGGCCCTCCGAAGGCCGCGTCGCAAGTTCGATTCTTGCCGGTCGCGCCAAGATGCCTGGAGTCCATGCTGCGGAGCATCCTCTCTTCCGCCGCTGTCCTGGTGGTCGCGCTGGCCGCGTTGCTCGCCGGCTGCGGCAGTGCCCCTCCCGTTTCCCCATCGCGTGACGGCGTCCACCCGCAGACGCCCCGCAACCTCGAACGCACGCCCGACGCCGAACCGCGCGTCGAGCCGATCCGCGCCGGCGGCCCGAACAAGCCCTACGAGGCGCTCGGCCGCCGCTACGTGCCGCTCGAAGGCGACCAGCCGCTGCGCGAGATGGGCCTGGCCTCGTGGTACGGCGTCAAGTTCCACGGCCGCCAGACCTCCAGCGGCGAGCCCTACGACATGTTCGCCATGACGGCCGCGCACCCGTACATGCCGATCCCGAGCTATGCGCGCGTGCGCAACCCGAGGAACGGCCGCGAGGTGATCGTGCGCGTCAACGACCGCGGCCCCTTCGTGCCCGGCCGCGTCATCGACCTCAGCTATACCGCCGCGCTGAAGCTCGACCTGCTCTCGGGCGTGGCACCGGTGGAGGTGCAGCGGCTGACCTTCGACGACATCCGCAACGGCCGCTGGCGGCGCGACGACGCCGGCGGCGATGATCCGCGGGCGCGCGAACTGCTGCCCTGAGCGCAGGTCCTCGACGCCGGCGGCGCCCCGCAGTCAGCGCCCGCCCGTCACGTCGACGACGGCACCCGTGGTGTAGCTGGCGGCCTCCGACAGCAGCCACACGATCGCCTGCGCCACCTCGTCGGCGTTGCCGGCGCGGCGCATCGGCACCGAAGGCGCCAGCTGCGCGGCCCGGTCGGGGACGCCGCCGCTGGCATGGATGTCGGTCTCGATGATCCCCGGCCGCACCGCATTCACGCGGATGCCTTCGGCGGCCACTTCGCGCGCCAGGCCCAGCGTGAAGGCGTCGATGGCGCCCTTGGACGCCGCGTAGTCGACGTACTGGCCGGGCGAGCCCAGCCGCGCCGCGGCCGAGGACAGGTTGACGATCGCACCGCCGGCGCCGCCACGCGCCGTGCTCATGCGCCGCACCGCCTCGCGGGCGCACAGCATCGAGCCGATCACGTTGATGCCGAACATGCGCAGCAGCCGTGCCTCGCTCATGGCGTCCACGCGCGCCGCGACATCGACGACGCCGGCGTTGTTGACGAGGCCGCGCAGCGTGCCCAGCTCGGCGTCGACGGCGGCGTACATCGCCAGCACGTCGGCCTCGCGCGACACGTCGCCGCGCACCACCAGCGCGCGCCGGCCCAGGCTGCGCACCCGCTGCGCCACCGCCTGCGCAGCCGCCTCGTCGCGGGTGTAGTTCACCGCCACGTCCCATCCGTCGCGGGCGGCGAGCAGCGCGGCGGCCGCGCCGATGCCCCGGCTGCCGCCGGTGACGAGGAGCACAGGGGAGTTCATGCGGCGATCGTAGCGGCGCGGGCTGGCGAGAATGCAACTCCTCGGAGCAGCACGGGCACGGCGGCGATGGCCAAGGATCTCGACTCGATGGAAGACAGCAACCGCAGCGCGAACCCGAGCATCCACGAGGTGTGCGACCCGACGCGGCGGGTGTGGCTGCGCCAGTCCTTCGGCGCCGCGGCGAGCGTCTGGTTCGCGCCCTGGCTGGCGAGCTGCGCCCTGCCCGGCGGCGGCCGCGGGCCGGCGCTGGGGTTCAAGGGCATCGCGCCGTCGACGGCCGATGCCGTGGTGGTCGCCGAAGGCTACGAGGCGCAGGTGCTGGCGCCATGGGGCGAGCCGGTGGGCATCGCCGGCGCCATGCCAGCCTGGAAGCAGGACGCGAGCAACACCGCCGCCGAACAGGCGCTGCAGATCGGCCAGCACCACGACGGCATGCAGTTCTTCCCGCTCGAGGGCAGCAGCACGCGCGGGCTGCTGGCCATCAACCACGAGTACGTCGACGACGGGCTGCTGCACGCCGACGGGCTGCGCAACTGGACCGTCGAGAAGGTGCGCAAGTCGCAGGCCTCGCACGGCATCTCGGTGATCGAGGTCGAGCTGCGCGGCGGGCGCTGGCAGGTGGTGCGGCCGTCTCGCTACGCGCGCCGCATCACGGCCCACACGCCCTTCGACGTCGGCGGGCCTGCCGCCGGCCACCCGCTGATGCGCACCGCGGCCGACCCGGCCGGCCGCCGCATCCTGGGCACGTTCGCCAACTGCGCCACCGGCCTCACGCCGTGGGGCACGCTGCTGTCGGGCGAGGAGAACTGGTATGGCTACTTCGCCGGCGGCGAGACGATCACCCCCGACCAGCGCCGCTGGGGGCTGCGGCCGACGGCGTTCTACCGCTGGGCCGAGCACGACCCGCGCTTCGACGCACGCAAGCATCCGAACGAGTTCCACCGCGTCGGCTGGATCATCGAGGTCGATCCGATGGACCCGGCGAGCACGCCGGTGAAGCGCACCGCCCTCGGCCGCGCCGCGCATGAAGGCGCCTGGGTGGCGGTGACGCGCGACGGCCGCGCCGTCGTCTACACCGGCGAGGACGCTCGCTTCGAGTACATCTACAAGTTCGTCAGCCGAGACCGCATCGCCCCGGCCGGCAACGGCCGCACCGCGGCGCAGGCCAACCGGCAGCTGCTCGACCACGGCACGCTGTACGTCGCGCGCTTCGACGCCGACGGCCGCGGCCGCTGGATCCCGATGGTGCACGGGCAGGGCCCGCTGGTGCCGGCGCGCGGCTTCGCCGACCCCGGCGAGGTGCTGATCAAGACGCGCCAGGCCTCCGACCTGCTCGGGGCGACGAAGATGGACCGGCCGGAGTGGATGGCGATCGATCCGGCATCGGGCTGGGTCTACTGCACGCTGACCAACAACAGCAGCCGCGGCGTCGGCACCAACCCGGGCGTCGACCCGGCCAATCCGCGCGCAGACAACACGATGGGGCAGATCATCCGCTGGAAGGAAGACGGCGACTTCGACGGCGACGCCTTCAGCTGGAACCACCTGCTGCTGGCCGGCGACCCGGCCGCCGAGCGCCCCGACGCCAAGGGCAACATCCAGGGCGACTTCTTCGCCTGCCCTGACATGGTGGCCTTCGGCCCGCGCGGGCTGCTGTGGATCGGCTGCGACGTGGGGCCGGCCGCGCTGAACAAGGGGGAGATGAGCCGCATCGGCAACAACCAGATGCTGGCCTGCGACGTGGCCACCGGCGAGGTGCGCCGCTTCCTCGCCGGCCCGGTGAACAGCGAGCTGACCTCCGCGGCCTTCACGCCCGACGGCACGACGCTGTTCGTGAACGTGCAGCACCCGGGCGAGACGCCCAGCGAGCGCAGCAACCCCGACGACCCGCGGCGGGTCTCGAACTGGCCCGACTTCCACCCCGCCGGCCGGCCGCGCTCGGCCACTCTGGCGATCCGGCGCAAGGACGGGGGCGTGATCGGGAGCTGAAGCGCCCGCGCCGAGGGAGCTACTTCATCAGCACGCGATCACGGCCGGTGCGCTTGGCTTCGTAGAGCGCCTCGTCGGCGCGCTGCAGCAGTTCGGCCGGCGTCAGCGGCGCCTGCGGCGTGGACGCGGCGATGCCGATGCTGGCGGTCACGCGCTCGGGCGCGCCCCCGGGCCAGGCCTGCGTGCGGATGCGTTCGGCCAGGCGCGAGCACACGTCGACGGCGCGCTCGGCGCTCATCTCGGGCAGCACGATCACGAACTCCTCGCCGCCCATGCGCGCCAGCACGTCGCGCTCGCGCACGTTCTCACCCAGCAGCCGCGCCAGCGCGACAAGCACGCGGTCGCCGGCCGCGTGGCCCAGTGTGTCGTTGATGCGCTTGAAGTGGTCGAGGTCGAGCAGCGCCACGGCCAGCGGCCGGTCGTGCAGGTGGGCGTCGGCCACGAGCTGCTCGAAGCGCTGGTCGAGGTGGCGGCGGTTGCCGATGCCGGTGAGCGGATCGCGCGCCGCGTCCTGCGCCAGTTCGGCCGCCCGCGCGCGCTGCCGCTGGGCGTCGCGCCGCACCCGTTCCAGCTCGCCCTTGGTGACGAACAGCCGCGACTGCGCCTGCAGCTGGCTGATGGTGCGTTGCCGCTCGATGCGCTCGCCGGCTTCGAGGTGCAGCAGCGCATCCGCATGGCGGCCCAGAGCCTTGGCGGCGCGGTAGGCCGCACCGTGCAGGCGCACCAGCGTCTGCTGCGGCGCCAGCGCGCCGAGCGACTGGATCAGCTGCACCGCCTCGTCCCACGCCGCCTCGGCCTGTCCGCTCGCGAGATGCCACTCCGCGAGGCTCGCGGTGATGCGCCAGACATGCGCGTGCAGCTGCCGGACCCGGCCGCGCTCGCGCGCCTCGGTCAGCAGCCGCCCCGCCTCGTCCAGCTCGCCCAGGTGCAGCAGCACCTCGCCCAGGTTGCCCGAGACCGTGACGGCATAGATCGGATCGTCGGCGCGCTGCTGCAGTTCCAGCGCGAGCTGGCCCTGCACGCGCGCCTGTTCGAGCTGCCCGCGCGAGCCTTCGGGGTCGATGTCGCGCAGCCGGTGGAACAGGCCGATGCCCATCGCCAGCAGGCCGTTGCGCGCCAGCATGCGCTCGCGCAGTGGCGCGTCGGGGGATTCGTCCAGCGCCTGCGACAGCACGCGGATCGCCTGCCAACTGTCGCCGATGCGCTCCAGGCTCGCAGCCAGCACGAACGACGCCGCCAGCGCCGAACCGGGCTCGTCGGCGGTGCCGGCGAGGTTGACGAGCAGTTGCGCGGACTCCAGCGCCAGATCGAAGCGGGCAGTCTCGTTGGCCGCCAGGGCCAGCACCCGCAGCAGCTCGCGCTCCTCGGCCACCAGGCGCTGCGCCTGCAGGCCGGCGAGGGCCGCGCGCGCCTCGTCGACCACGGCATCGTGCCGACCGAGCCGGAACAGGTGCACGCAGTGCCAGGCCTGGGCCCGCGCGCGGGCCGGGTCGTCGCCGACGGCGCGCGCCAGCACGATGGCCCGCGCGGCATGGTCCAGCGCCCCTTCGCTGCGCTCGTCACCGGCCGGATCGGCCCGCGCCAGCATCTCCGACAGCGCCGCGTGCGTGGCGGTGCCGGATGCCGGGAGGACGAGCGGCGGGGCCATGCCTCAAGGATAGCCGTGGGTGCCGACGGCCGGCTTCACGGTCGCTACGCCGGCGGCAGCGGGCCGAACGGCACCGGCGACTGCGCCGCGAGCCAGGCCATGGCCGCCCAGCAGGCAGCGTTCTGCGCCAGCGCCGCGGGGTCGACCTTGTCCAGCGTGTCGTTCTCGGTGTGGTGCACGTCGAAGTACGCGGAGCCATCCTGCGACAGCTCGATCCCCGGCCAGCGGTGGCGGCGCATCAGCACGCCGGCATCGGGGCCCGGGTTGCCTTCGTGGGCTCCGGTCTCGGGCAGCGCCACGCCCAGAGGCGCCAGCACGGCGGCCATCGGCGCCAGCAGCGGCTGCGCGGCGGCCGCCCAGCGGCCCCGCAGCCGCCACACGCGGCCGGCACCGAAGTCACTCTCGCCGACCAGCTGGTGCGGCGCGTCGCGGTAGCGGTCGGCATAGGCTCGCGCGCCATCGAAGCCGTTCTCCTCGTTGCCGAACAGCACCACGCGGACGGTGCGCCGCGGCCGCAGACCCGCGGCCCGGATCGATGCCGCCGCCGCGGTGACGATGGCCACACCGGCGCCGTCGTCGAGTGCGCCTTGCCCGACATCCCACGAATCCAGGTGCGCGCCGATCAGCACGATCTCGCGCGCCAGGTCGGTGCCCGGAACCTCGGCGATGAGGTTGTGCGTGGTCGCATCGACGTTCTCCGCCGCCGCCACTTCGACATGCATCACGGGGGCCGTTCCGCGCGCGTGCAACCGGGCGAGCAGGTCGGCATCGGGCACCGACAGCGCGATCGCCGGGATGCGCGGCTGCGCCAGGTCGTACTGCATTGCGCCGGTGTGCGCGATGCGGTTGCGGCTGGTGCCCAAGGAGCGCATCGCGTAGGCCACGGCCCCGCGTCGGGCCGCCTCGCTGGCGCCGCCCAACCGCATGCCCACGGCGGCGCCGTAGCCGCGGCCGTCGCGCGTGCGCTCCATCGCCTGGTCGACGTAGACGATGCGGCCGCGTGCCCGCGAGCCTTCGACCGGATCGGCCCTCAGCGCCGCGTAGTCGGCGTACCAGGCCACTTCGGCGCGCACGCCACCGGCCGGCGTGCCGACGCTGTTGCCCAGCGCGGCCACCACCAGCGGCTGCTCGGCAGGTGCCACCAGGCGCGCCCCTGAAGGGCCCCGCCGCCACACGCGCAGCGGCAGCGGCTCGGCGCGCGCCTCGGCCAGATTCAGCCGGGCGAACTGAGCCAGCGCCCAGTCGCGGGCGCGGGCGTCGGCGGCCGATCCGGCGGGACGCGCCCCGACCTCGGTGGTCAGCGACTCCACCAGTCGCCAGGCCTCGCCGTCGCGCAGCGCCTGGTCGCGCAGCTGCGCGGCAGCCTCCAGGTCGGCCGCGGCAAAGGCTGGCGCCTGCGCATACACGCCCTGTGGAGCGCCGACCCAGGCACAGGCGGCCGCCAGCAGCTGCCGGCGCCGCGGACCGCCACTCACTTCGACACCGGCATCGCGAACTCGGCGCCCTTGCCGATGGAGTCGCTCCAGCGCTGCATCACGCTCTTCTGCTTGGTGTAGAACCGCACCCCTTCCTCGCCGTAGGCGTGCATGTCGCCGAACAGCGAGCGCTTCCAGCCGCCGAACCCGTGCCAGGCCATCGGCACCGGGATCGGCACGTTGATGCCCACCATGCCCGCCTGCACGCGGCGGCTGAACTCGCGCGCCACGCCACCGTCGCTGGTGAAGCAGGCCACGCCGTTGCCGTAGGCGTGCGTGTTC